>NZ_JAIUGP010000001.1:0-766795 GCF_020164655.1 Mesorhizobium sp. AD1-1 | reverse complement strand
TCCGGAAGCGACCCGCTTTTCGATCTTTCACAGCGTGGCATCTTCACGAAAAATCCAACATGCAATCCCGCCAAAGCGCCGTCCCATGCCGTTTACGCGAAACCGGCATGTTTTTGTACGGCACCGCGCAGATTTTTGTGGCTCAGAAGTAGCGGCGGCGCGTGCGGCTCTCGGTCAGTTCGCGAACCGCTTCGCGGAATTCGCGCAGGCTGGCGCGGATTTCCTCGATTGGCGCTTGCTGCTCGGCATCCTCCACGGCCCGCGACGGCTCCGCCGATCGCTGATGAGGCTGAGGCGCCTGCTGCTGCGCGACGGGCGGCTGTGGATAGGACTCGGAAGCGGGCTGAGCCGGATCGGGCTGCTGCCCGGCATTGGCGGCCGGCATCGATTGCGGATAGGGATAGCCCGGCTGCTGCGCGTAGCCCAATGGCTGCGCGTAGGGATAGAGCTGCGGCCCGGAATATGGCCGCTGCGTCATCATGGGAGGCGGCAGTGGCGGCTGCGCCGTCTGCTGCGGATGGCCGCCGGGCTGGAAAGGTGGTGCCGGATATGCTGTCGCGACCGCCTGCCGGGGCTCGAAGGCCGGCGCCGGCCGGGGATAGGCGCGGTATTGCGGATCCTGCGTTGGCTCCCCGTTTTCGGCAGAGGCCCATTCGATGGTATCGAACGGCTCCTCCCGGGATGGCCTGCGCGAGACGGACTTGTGCAGCCTCGACAGCAAGGCACCGATCCGGCCGGGACCTTCGGCCGGCGAGACCTCGGCTTGCTGGACAGGCGGTGGCGCGGCCGGCGGTGGTGATGCAGGCGGGGGTGTCGATGGCTGCGGCGCTGGTGGTAATGGCGGCGCCGGCGGCGGCGCTGCCCGATATGCCTTGTCTTCGTAAGGCGTCCGGCGTTCGTCCGCGCCATGGTCGCGACGCGAGCGCGAATTGGCGGTGTCACGCAGGCTCTCATAGGCGCCACGCATGGCTCCGAGGCCAATGCCGGAGGCGAAACCCAGCAACAGGCCGGCGAGCGCGACCACGACCCGCGACGGCCCGTTCGGCTCAAGCGGCGCGAAGGCCTTCGAGATCACATTGATGTTGGCGGTGTTGATGTCCTTCTGCTCGCCGGTCTCCTTGGCGCGCAGCAGGTACTGTTCGTAGACGGAACGCTTGGCGGTCGCCTCGCGCTCCAGTTCGCGCATCGACACGAGGTCGCTGTTGACGTCGCCGCTGCGGACCTTCAGCTGCGCCAGGCGAGAGGCAAGATCCTGTTCGAGCTGGACGGCGCGCTTGAGGTCGACCTGCAGCGACGAGCCGATGCGGCGCAGCTCCGAGGCGATGCGGTCGCGTGCGCCGGCAATCTGGGCATTGATCGCCTGGAGTTCGGGGTGACGCGGGCCGAGCCGGATGGCGGCGCGGTCAGCTTCCTGCTTGAGCGACGCATATTGCGAACGCAGATCGCTCATCGTGTTGGAGTTGATCTCCTCCGGCAAGGTACCGGTGAGAACCGAATTGACGTCGACCGAACGCGCCGAGGCCGCCCGGGCGTTGAGTTCCAGGGTCCGGGCGCGCGCGACCGACAGCTGCTCGTTGAGTTTCAGCATCTCGTCGTCGCTGATGAGATGGCCCTGCGCGTCAACGAGATCGTGCGTGGCCCTGAAATCCTCGACCTTGCGCTCGGCTGCCTCGACGCCCTTGCGCAACTCGTCAAGCCTGGCCGTCAGTTCGTCGGTGGCGCGGCCTGCGGTGTCCGACTGTATCTGGCCGAAAGTCTGCAGGAAGACATCCGTCATCGTGTTGGCGATGAGGGCCGATTTTTCGCCATTCTGCGTGGTGGCGCTGACGGTGATGACGAAGGTCTTGCCGCCGCGCTCGACCGAAAGGCTCTCAGCCAGATTGCCGACAGCAAGCGCGCGGCGACGGTTGTCGTCGACACCCCCCGGCCCATCATTGCGGGACAGGATGGAGCGAATGAGCGACATGACACTGAGGCCGCCGCCTTGCCCATTGAATTCCGGGTCGTTGACCAGATTGAGCTTGTCGACGACCTTGTTGAGAACAGTGCCTGATGTCAGCACCCGGACCTGGTTCTCGACGATGGCCAGCGTGGCGTCGGAAGCGACGACCGACTGGGTGAGATCGCGGTCGGTGAGCTTCAGGTCGCGCGGGTCGACGATCAGTTCGGTGGTGGCCTCATATTTCTTCGGCGTCGACAGCGCGATGGTGATGCCGAGCGCGGCGCCCAGCAGTGTCGTCGTCACGATCAGCAGCTTCGACTTGCCGACACCGCGCACGACCTGCATCGGATCGATCAGCGGCTTCCACTGCTGGCTGTCCGTGCCGTCGTTTCGGGATAACGACGCGTCGCCTGCAGCGTAAGGTTCCGATGTATGATCGGCGCGACGTGCGCCAGCGGTTTCGGCGGCACCGGGCTGTGTCCGTGGCGTGGTTTGCGCGCGGTAAGCTTGCTCATGATCCCCGTCGGCCGCGACCGGATCCCCCGACAGTTTCGGGTTGCGCGCCTCGCGCTGCGAGCGGGCGAGGCGATGACGCGTGGCGGCGTCCTCGCGCCATGACGGGTCTGCCCGGTCGCCGATCGAGACCAGCGACGCGTCGGGTTCGTCGCCACGCACAGCCTGGCCCAGCGCCAGCAACGAGCGCTCGCGCTTCCAGTCTTCGCGGTTTTCCCTGTCGACCATCGTCTGGAACTTTACCCTTGGCGACCTGCGAACGGAGATTGGCCATTCGTTAAGCCACGCTAAACAGGCATGGAAAACAAAAGGTTAATTTTCCCGCGCCGAAGCGTCGGTTTCTCGTTTCGGTTGCATCTATTTTCGACACAAGCCCAGCCGCCAGAACGGCACGTTAAGTTTTCCGGCCTAGGCTCTCCTTGAGACATGACGCAGGCCAGTGACATACCGCAAAGGCGGCCCCTCGCCCGGATCGGCAGCTTTTTGGCCGAACGACGGGGGCTGCTTCGCGACTATTTCTCAGCGATCAGCGGTGCCGGTGGGCGACTGGTGTTTTCGCTGGCCTATTTCATCGCGCTGGCCAACACGCTGTCGATATCCGAATTCGGCATGTTCGCCACGGCGTCGGCGGCCGGCGTCATGCTGTCGCGCATCCTCGCCTTCGGGTTCATCTCGGCGCTTTACCGCACCGCCACCATCCGCCCCAATCTGATCGGCACCTTTTCCGCCGGCTTCCTGCTGCTCGGCGTGCTGTCGCTGCCGCTGCTGGCCGTGGCCTCGTTCGGCGTCTATCTGCTTTTCTTCGCCGACACCGTGCCGCTGTCGGTGTTTGCCGCAATCGTCTTTGCCGAGGCGCTGTTGTGGCGGCCGGTGGAGGTGGCGCTGATCGTCAACAACGGCCTGGGCAAGTTCGGCCGTGCCGCGCTGCTGGCCATCCTGGCGACCGCGCTGCGGGCGCTCGGCGCGGTGCTGTTCATGTTCTCAGCGCAACACAGCGTCTGGATATGGTCCTGGTTCTATATCGGCGCCAATGCCGCCTCGCTGCTGATTGCCTTCGGCTTCTTCTACCCGCGCCAGAGGCTGCGGCTGCGCGTCGAGCTGTATCTTCGGCGATTGGCCGATTCCATCTATGTGGCCGGCGCCGAAGTGCTGTTCTACCTGCAGATGGAGTTCGACAAGCTGCTGGTGCTGGCGATCGGCGGCCCGCATCTGGCCGGCATCTACGCCATCATCATGCGGCTGGTAGACCTGACGGCCATTCCGATCCGCACCTTCTCGATGATGCTGGTGCAGCGCATGATGCGCGCGCCGGAACTGTTGTCACGGCTGGCGGTCAAGAGCGGCATCGAAGGCGGCGTTTTCGCGGTGTCGACGCTGGCGCTCTTGACGCTCGGCATCGTGCTGCATTTCTTCCCCAATGCGCTCGGCAAGAATGTCGCCGAGGCCGCCCCGCTGGTGGTGCTGGCAATCTGCGTGCCGGGATTGCGCAATCTGGTCGAATACCAGGCCGAGCTTTTGTTCGCACGCGGCCAAACGCTGGTGCGGGCGCTCAATCTCGGCCTGCTCGCCGGATTGAAGGCGCTGTTGCTGACTTATGTGCTGACGACCATCCTCGACACGCCGAAGCTGGTGCTGTCGCTCAATGTCGTCTTCCTGCTTCTGTATCTCGCCTCGACGCTGCTCACCTATTCGGCGATGCGCAGGCCGGCCAAACCCGTCTAGGACTTTCTCATTTGTACATGACTTCTGGACAAACGGAAATCGTTGTCCGAGAAAACCGGTTTCCGCTTTTCGGGATGATCTAATCCAGCCCAATCAGACGGCGGATGCGGCCGATATCGGTGCCGATGAAGGATTGCATGCCGATCGCCACCTGCTCCGGCGCCATGGCGGCAACGAAGCGGCGGAACTCGTCATCCGAAAGCGCTTCGCCGGTCCAGTGCACGCGGCAGAACTCTTCGGAACCGTGGAAGTGGCCGGCTCCGTCCAGCAGATCGTCGACATAGCGGCCGTAGATCATGCATTCGGAGAATTTGCGCGCCGAACCGACGACCTCGACCCAGTTGCGGCCATGGACCTTCTCGATCTCGCCGCACATGGCCAGCACGGTGTCGCGCCGCCAGGCGATCAGCGTCGAGATGTAGTCATGGATCGACGTCCGGGACGGGTCGATGCCGAGTGCCGATCCCGCATTGCGCGACCAGATGCGATGCTCCTCATGACCTTCGTCCGCCAGCACAGCGTCGCGGCGGAACAGGCGCACCTTGCCGTCGCGCCAGAAGGCGCTGCAGTCGAAAGGTTTCAGGAACGCAACATCGGAATCACAGAAGATGAGCACGTCTTGAGATGCATGCGCCGAGATGGCGATGCGGCGCAACTGCTGCACATGCCAGCCGCGCAGCGGCTGCGTCTTCAGGCTGAGCCAGACGCGCCGGCGAAACAGGCTGAGCGGGTCGTCGAAGGCGTGCAGCCAGCGCGGCAGCAATTCCCGCTCGTCGACCACCGTGCGGCGGCCGGTCTCCAATTGGCGAAACAGACTGACATCGCGATGCTCGACCAGGATGTAATGGTGCGCCGCGCCGGAAACGTGGCGATCAAGTGTCTCGCACAGCAGGCGACAGCGCTCGAAATCGGGCGCATAGCTTGCCGTCACGATTGCCGCCGTCGGTGTCTGCCGAAGCGGGCTTGGCTCGACAGCGGCACCTGGCACGAACCTGCTGTTCATTTGATATCTCCCGCGGCTTCGGGCGCAAGCGAGAATTTCTGCCTGACGACGCGCAGCAGGAACAGCGGGTTGCCGACCACATAGCGGCGCCACAGGCGGCCCGGCTCGACAGCCAACCGGAACAGCCATTCGAGCCGCAGCCGGCGCATCCACAAGGGCGCGCGGGGCACCGCGCCGCTCAGGAAATCAAGCAACGCGCCGACGGCGATCGGCAGCGTGCAATGGCGCGCGTCGATATGGCGTTCGATCCACAATTCCTGGCGCGGCACGCCCATGGCCACGAGCAGCACGTCGGGCCGAAGCGCGGCAATCCGGTCGACGATTTCCTGCTCCTGCGAAGGGGGGAAATAGCCGTCATGGATCACCACGAACCGGTGCTGCACGGCCAGTGCCGCCAGCTTGACCGACGCCGCTTCTGCGTTGACGCGCGTCGCGCCGAGCAGCCCGACGGTCAGCGGCGTCGTCGAGGCCTGCAGGAAGGCCGGGACGAAATCGGTACCATTGAGATTGTCGGGAAACGGCGCCCCGTAGAGGAGCCTCGCCGCCAGATCGATGCCGATGCCGTCGGGCAGGATGAGGAAATCATCGAGTGCTTCGGCGAACACCGGGTCGGTATAGGCGATGTTGGCGTTGTGGGCGTTGAGGAAACTGACCTTGGTGAAGCGCCGCTCGGCAATCAACCGGTTCAGCAGGGCGATGGCATCGTTCCAGCGGACCGCAACCACCGGGATGCCAAGGATCGTCTTCAGCGTGTCGAGCCCGAACGCGGCGCGGGCGGAATGCATGTTCATGCAAACGCCTCCTGCCTGAGAGGTGCGAGCTTTTCGAGGCCGAGCCGGATGGCAGCGTCGAGCGCCTTGACCTGCGAGCCCCGGAACGCGCTGCCGTCAACGTCGCGGATGTCGGCCGCTGCAGCCTCGAGAGCCCTGGCGAAGGCAACGGGATCGTCGGTGACGACGCAATTGGCCGGACGGTGGTCGATGCCGCGCAGCGAACGGCTGGTGGCGACCGAAGGCAGGCCGAGCTCGAAGGTTTCGATTGTCTTCAACTGGACGCCGCTGCCGGCGGTGCTGATCAGCGGGATGACGGCAGCACCGCGCACGAAAGCTTGCGCGTCGGGCACGCGGCCGACAAATTCGACACCCGGGTGCTTCGACGCGACGCCCGAAGGCATGTGGCCCGCAATGCGGATGCGGAAATCGGGCCGCAGATGCGGCACGACCTTGCCCAGGAACCAATCGAGGCCGATGCGGTTCGGCTGCCAGGTCCAGGTGCCGATCAGGGCGGCGTCGCAATTGGTGCGGCGCGGGCTTTTCAGGGTTGGCGCCTGGGCACCGGTCACCAGCGGCAGCACCGCCGAGCGGTTGTCGGAGGCGACACCGAGTGCGGCGCGGTCTTCCTCGGCCAGGGTGAAGACGAAGCGCGCCCGGCGGCAGAGACGCTCTTCGACGGTCTTGAGCAGCCTCGCCTCGCGGCGAAACAGCAGGCGCTGGAAGAGACCGTCGGCGGCAGCGGCATTCTCCCGCGCCGAAAGATGCTCGACATTGTGGGCAACGAAGATCGAAGGCCGCTCAGCGAACAGCTTTTCGAAGGCGCCGGCGAACTGCACGGAATTCAAGACATAGCCGTCAAACGGTCCGGCACGCTCAATGGCAGCGAGAACATCGCTGTCGGACACGGCGCGCAGCTTGACCGACGCGAAGGTGAGGCCCGAAAGCAGCGCCTTGCCGACCCAGGCCAGCTTTTGCCGCGCGGAGGCATTTTCCGTGCGCACGTCGATCGCACCCAGCACCACGGTGTTTTCGGGGTCGTCCGCGGGTTTTCCCGGCCAGGTAAAGCCGATGACGGTGACGCGCGCGCCAGCGCGCCGCAAGGCAGCGATGATCGCAGCGTTGGCGATCTCGTAGCCCGAGGCGAGAGCGCCGTCGGGCACGATCGATGTGGCGAACAGCAGATGCA
This sequence comes from Mesorhizobium sp. AD1-1, assembly GCF_020164655.1. NCBI lineage: Bacteria > Pseudomonadati > Pseudomonadota > Alphaproteobacteria > Hyphomicrobiales > Phyllobacteriaceae > Mesorhizobium > Mesorhizobium sp. AD1-1. The sequence continues at coordinate 759,656 of NZ_JAIUGP010000001.1, read as the reverse complement.
TCTTACCTATCCAGTGGTGTAGCCGGTAGCAAAGTGCGGTGAACCCTTGATTAAGCCTGCACATTCGACGGCCGAAAGCCGCTGCCTGGCGGGCTTCTCCGTACAAGGTGATTAACGAAACCTTATCAACCGTGGTGCTACCAGAGCCCAACTCACCATGTGGCTGGACACGGATGATCCCTTTGCCATCGGACGGTTCGGTATCGGTCGCGGGACGCACGCCGCGGCTTGACGTCGAGGCCGTCGAAGCCGTCGTCACCTTGCCGACCTTCAAGCGTCCCGAGCAGGTGCTGGAAACGCTGGCGTCGCTGCGCGCGCAGCAAACCGGCAGACGCTTTGCCGTGATCGTCATGGAGAACGAAGCCGAGGCGCGGGCCGGCGCCAAGGCGGCGCTGCCGCTGTTCGAGCGGGGCGAAATGCCGGGCCTGGTGATCATCGCGCATGAGCGCGGCAATTGCAGCGCCTACAATGCCGGCTGGCAGACAGCCATCCTGCAATTCCCGAACTTCAGGCATCTGCTGGTCATCGACGACGACGAGATCGCCGATCCGCAGTGGCTGGAACGGATGTGCCTGGCTGCCGAAACGCTCGGCGCCGACATTGTCGGCGGCCCGCAGGTGCCCGTGTTTGCCGACCCCGCCCATGCGCGATGGGCAGAGCATCCGGTGTTCGCGCCGCCTTACCGGGAAACCGGACGCGTGCCGGCGCTCTATTCGTCGGGCAATCTTCTGGTCGGGCGCAACGTGCTGATCGCCATGGGTCCGCCCTTTCTCGATCTCAGATTCAATTTCATGGGCGGCGGCGATTCCGACTTTCTCAGCCGGTCGGTGCAAAAGGGCTTTGTGCTGGGCTGGTGCGCCGAGGCCAAGGTGCTGGAAACCGTTCCGGCGCGGCGTATCGAAGCCGACTGGATCCGCGCCCGCAGCCTGCGCAACGGCGTCATCTCGACACTGGTCGAAAAGAAGAAGCGCGCCGGCACGCCAATGGCCGGCGCCAAAGTGTTGCTGAAGAGCCTGGCACTGCTTGCCGCCTCGCCGTTTCGCGGCCTGATCCGGCTGGCGCGGACCCGATCGCCGGCGATCGCCATTTACCCCGTCCATGTGGCGCTGGGCCGCGTGCTGGCCGAATTCGGATATGCCAATGAGCAATACCGCCAGCCTGAGAAAAACTGAGCGCGCGCCGCTCAGCGACGCGTTCACGCGCGAAGGCGTGGCCACCGCCATTGCCGCGCTGCTGTTCACCGTCATCATGGTGTCGTTCCGGCCGTTCCAGCCGGGCGGCGCCGAACTCACCGGTCAAGGCGGCGACATCGTCAACCAGCTTGGCTTCGGTTCGCTCGGCGCCATGTCGATCTTCTCGCTGATGGCCTTTGCCGATCCGCGCGTGGTGCGCTCGCTGCTGAGCCCATCCTGGGTGTTGATGCTGGGCTTCTTTTTCCTCTCGGTGATCCTGTCGACCGATCCGCCTTCGGCCATGCGCGCCGCCTCCTTCACGCTGATCGGCATCCTGACGATGGCGACGATCCTGGTGCTGCCGCGCGACGCCGAAGCCTTCTCGAAGGTGATCATCTTCACCGCCGTCGTGGTCATGGGCCTTTCCTATCTCGGCCTCATCGTGTTTCCGCACGAGGCGATGCACACAGCCGACTCGCAGGAGCCCGAACATGCCGGACTGTGGCGCGGCGTGTTCACCCACAAGAACATTGCCGGGCCGGTCATGGCCTGCCTCAGCTTCGCAGGCCTCTATCTCTACCGGCGCGGGCAGCGCTACTGGGGCGCCGGGATCTTCTTCGCGGCGATGATCTTCATGCTGCACACCGGCTCCAAGACGACAGCCGGCCTGGTGCCGTTCTCGATCCTGATCGTCATGTTCCCGAGCCTGATAGGCATGCGGCTCGGCACGCCGATCCTGTTTGCGCTGGCCATCATCGCCACGGCTGTCGGCACGCTGGGCATCGTCTTCCTGCCGCCTGTGAAACATCTGGCGGCGATCTATTTCCCCGGCATGACCTATACCGGCCGCACGACGCTGTGGGAGTTCGCCGGCAGCATGCTGGCGAAGAAGCCATGGACCGGCTACGGCTATGAGAGCTTCTGGGGCACGCCGCTCTTGCTCAACCAGGACCAGCCCTTCGACCGGCCGTGGGACATCAGAACCATCGTGCACGGCCATGACGGCTATCTCGACATCGCCGTGCTGATGGGCATTCCGGCACTATGCGTGGCGGTCTACACCTTCCTCATCGCGCCGCTGCGCGACTACATGCGCATTCCGTTGCGCAGGGAAAACATCTTTCTCGGCGACTTCTTCATGATGGTGGTGCTGTTCACGGCGCTTAACGCTTTCCTCGAAAGCTTCTTCTTCCATCGCGGCGACCCGGTCTGGCTGTTCTTCGTGCTCGGCGTGCTCGGCCTCAGGCAAGTGTCGCTGCGGCCAATCGCGGTGCGCGATCCCGATCGCGGCTCGCGATCCTGATGGGGCTTCCCCAGGGAAGCGCCAGCGTCTATGTGAAGGCCTTCCTTTGGAGGGCTTTCGATGACGATCAGGCTTGTTCTCGCCGGCTGCGGCAATATGGGCTACGCCATGCTCTCGGGCTGGCTGAAATCCGGCAAGCTCGCGCCGTCGGCGGTTTTCGTGGTCGAGCCCAATGCCGATCTGCGCAATCGCGCGGCAACGCTGGGCTGCGCGACATCAGCCGATGCCGGTAGCATACCGGCCGATGCCCTGCCCGATCTCGTCGTCATCGCGGTGAAGCCGCAGGTGATCCGCGACGTCACCGCTGGTTACAAGCGCTTCGGCGACGGCCGCACCACCTTCGTCAGCATCGCCGCCGGCACGCCTGCCGCCACCTTCGAGGAAATTCTCGGCAATCGCGCGCCGATCGTGCGCTGCATGCCCAACACGCCCGCGGCGATCGGCAAGGGCATGATGGTGGTGTTCTCCAACAAGCTCGTGTCCGATGACACCAAGCGTTTCGTCGCCGACCTTTTGTCGGCGAGCGGCGAAGTGGCCACCATCGACGATGAGGGCCTGATGGATGCGGTGACCGCCGTGTCCGGATCGGGACCGGCCTATATCTTCCATTTCATCGAAGCGCTGACGGTTGCCGCCGAGAAGGCCGGTCTGCCGACGGCGACCGCCAAGCTGCTCGCCATGCAGACCGTCTATGGCGCCGCCTCGCTCGCCGCCGAAAGCGGCGAGGAACCGGGCGTGCTGCGCCAGCAGGTCACCAGCCCCAACGGCACGACGGCCGCGGCGCTGGCCGTTCTGATGGGCGAGGACCGGCTGACCAATCTGCTGACGCAAGCGGTGGAGGCTGCGCGGCTGCGGTCGGTCGAACTGGGGAGATAAATCCTCAGCTTGTCCCGTACAGCATCTCATCCTGCAGCCGGCGCAAGGCGAACAGCCTCGTCGTCTGGTCGGGCGACGCATTATCCGCCGTCAGCAATTCGCCTTTCGTGACCGGTTTCAGCACCTTGCCGCCCTCGAGCAGGCCGACCGGCACGGCGCGCTGGGCGCGGGCTTCGCCGACGGTCATCGTCCAGGAGCGGTAACAAGTCTCGCCGATCGCATCGAAGGTCTCGCCGGCGACTAGGTCGCGCTTGGCAACGGCGCAGACTTCGGCCACGGGCCGCGGCAACGGCACCATGTCGGGCTTGCCGAAAAGCACGATGCGGGCTGCGGTCAGCGGCACTTCCAGCGACGTCAGATGATAAGGCCGGAACAGGCTGTAATAGGGGCCGTGGCCGATATGTAGATCGTCCATGCGCTCGATGATGCGCGGATGCGTCGCCTCGACGATGACGAAGACGCCGGGCGCGACGCCCTTGCCGACCGTGTAGTCGACGACGCCTTTCTTCGTGAGCAGACCGCCATCCTCGCGCGGGATGAGCACCTTGGCGAGGTCGTCGCGATCGGCCTTGGGGCCGTGCATGCCGGGGACGTCCGGCACCAGCCCGGTGGCGTTGGCGATGGCGCACATCTCGACCATGGTCTTGGAGCCGTCGACGAACTCGACCAGCATGCGCGGGTTCATGTTGCGGCGGATCGCTTCGGCGCGATAATCGTCCGGTACGGCATCGTGGTTGAGCGGGTTGTTCTTGCCCTTGCCGGCCGACACGATGGTCAGCCCGAGCGCCGACGCAAACTCGATCAGTTCCATGCAGCTCGACGGCTCGTCGCCCGCACCCACCGAATAGACGACGCCAAGCCGGTCGGCCTGCTGCTTGAGATAGCAGCCGATGGTGACGTCGGCCTCGACGTTCATCATCACCAGATGCTTGCCGTGCTCCATCGCCATGAGGTCGAAATCGGCGGCGACGCCCGGCTTGCCGGTGGCGTCGATGACGACGTCGATCAGCGGATTGGTGACCAGCATCTCGTTGGATGTGACGGCGATTTTTCCCGCCTCGATTGCCGCGGTGACTTTCGAGGCGGTGTCGGCTTCGACCGCCATGGCTTCGTCGCCATAGGCGATGCGGATAGCGTCGCGCGCGGTGTGCGGGCGGCGCGTCGAGACGGCGCAGACCGAAATGCCCGGCATCAGCATGCCCTGCGTGACCAGATCGGTGCCCATTTCGCCCGAACCGATGACACCGATGCGCACCGGGCGGTTCTCGGCGGCACGCTTGGCGAGATCACGGGCAAGCCCGGTCAGGGCGACGTTGGTCATGCAGGAATGTCCACAGCTTCGTGATTTGGGGTCGGATAGCAGGGAATGGGTTCTATTTGCCAACGAAACCCGGTCGCGACCGGCAATTTCCCACGAAATCGTCTCGGAAGGCACGTCCGCCGGGGCTCGATTCGCCGAAGCCCAACCAATTGACATTGCAGCGGACAACCCCAATAAAACATTCGTTTGTCAACAAAGGCAAATGTTCACCGACGCGACAGTCGGGAAGCATTCGCCTCTGGGCAAATTGGGGAGTGTCTTTGCGCCACGGCGTCAAAGGCTGGATGGAGCATCATTGCGAGGCGTCGAGCGAAGGCTCGCGGCTCCAGGGGAGGAAAAATGGATACTGTTCTCGCGGGCCTAAAAGGGGCCATCGATACGCTTGGCCCGACGATCCTGCTGCCAATTGTCATTTTCGTCATCGCCGTGGTTCTGGGCGCCAAGGTCAGCAAGGCTTTTCGCGCCGCCGTCACCATCGGCGTCGCCTTCATCGGCATCAATCTGGTGCTTGGCCTCATGTTCACGTCGATTGGCGACGTCGCCAAGGCCATCGTCACCAACACCGGCATCCATCGCGACATCATCGATGTCGGCTGGCCCTCCGCGGCCGCGATCGCCTTCGGCTCATCGGTCGGCCTTTGGGTCATTCCGGTCGGCATCCTCGTCAACATCGTGCTGTTGCTGACACGCATGACGCGCACGCTCAATGTCGACGTCTGGAACTTCTGGCACTTCGCCTTTGTCGGCTCGCTGGTCGTCGCCGCAACCGACAACCTGGCCTATGGCATCGCGGTCGCAGCACTTGTCGCAGCACTCTCGCTGTTGTTCGCCGACTGGTCGGCGCGCGCGGTGCAGCAGTTCTACGGCGTGCCCGGCATCTCCGTGCCGCATCTCGCCTCGGCGCAGATCCTGCCGATCGCCATTGTGCTCAACTGGATCATGGACCGCATTCCCGGGATCAACCGCATCAACATCAACACCGATACGATCGAGCGCAGGTTCGGCGTGTTCGGCGAACCTGTCGTGATGGGCCTCATTATCGGCCTCGTGCTTGGTGCGATCGCCTTCTACAATGCGGGTGATCTCAGCGTGGTGCTGGCCAAGGTTCTGGGCACCGGCATGACGCTGGCCGCGGTGATGCTGCTGCTGCCGCGCATGGTCAAGATCCTGATGGAAGGCCTGCTGCCGGTTTCCGACGCAGCCCAGGCATTCGTGCGCAAGCGCACGGGCGATCGCGAGCTTCTTGTTGGCCTCGATTCCGCGATCCTGATCGGCCATCCGGCCGCGATCTCGTCGTCGCTGATCCTGGTGCCGATCGCGATCATCCTGTCCATCATCCTGCCGGGCAACCGCGTCATCCTGTTCGCCGACCTTGCGGTCATTCCCTTCATCGTCGCCATGACCGCGCCGCTGGTCAAAGGCAACGTGTTCCGCATGGTGGTGATCGGCACGGTGACGCTGGCCATCGGCTTCTACGTCGCCAACGCGCTGGCGCCGCTGTTCACAAGTGCTGCCGTCGCATCGGGCTTCAAGCTGCCGGCGGATGCGCTGCAGATCACCTCGGTGGTCGACGGCTTCCTGTGGGTGCCTTACGTGGTCATCGAGGCGATCCAGGGGCTTGGACTTGTCGGCATCATCGTGATCGCGGTGGTCATCGCGGCATTGTTTGTCCTCTACCGCCGCAATCCGCTCGGCTGGGAGCGGGCTGCGGGCGCCGAGGACGAGCCGGCCGAAGAGACGGCCTGAACCTGATAGGGTCCACCCTTCAAACCGATCGTGCGCCCTCCTCGGGCGCCCGATTTCATCGACGGAGCCCGATCGTGCGCCCTCCTCGGGGCGCACGATTTCATCGACGGAGCAAAGAATGTCCGACGGCCTCATGCAGCTTCTGGATCCCGACGCGATCGTGCTCGGATCCGATGCCTCGACCAATGAGGAGATCATCCGCATCCTGGCGGGCCGGCTGGAGACACTTGGCTATGTCAAAAGCTCCTATGCCGACGCGGTCGTGCGCCGCGAATTGACCATCCCGACAGGACTGCCGCTGGAACGCTCCGACAATGTCGCGGTGCCGCACACCGATCCGGAGCATGTGCTGAAGCCTGGCATCGCGATGGGCACATTGAAGCAACCGGTGACCTTCGCCAACATGGAGGATCCCGACGAGATGCTGCCGGTCGGCTTCGTTTTCCTGCTTGCCATCAACGACAAGGACAAGCAGATTGAGGCGCTGCAGGCCGTCATGGCCACCATCCAGAACCCGCAAGCCTTGGATGATTTGAGGTCGGCCAGAACCCTCGAAGACGTGCGAGCCGTACTCGGCTGATAACCAAGGAGAGAAGCAGAGATGTCCAGACAGAAAACCATTCTCTTCGCCTGCGGCACGGGCATCGCCACCTCGACCGCGGTCAATGTCGCCGTCACCGAGGAAATGAAGAAACGTGGCCTCACCTTCAATGCCCAGCAGGCAAAGGCCACCGAAGTGCCCGGACTGGCCGACAATGTCGACTTCATCGTCGCAACCACCCCGATCTCCGCTTCGGTGACCAAGCCGGTCATCAAGGGCCTTGCCTTCCTCACCGGCATCGGCAAGGACAAAGTGCTCGACGAGATCGAGGCTCAATTGCGCAAGTGACGGTCCAGACGCCACGCGCAGGCTGACGCGGCTTCACACCACCCTGACGTAGCTCGTCATTCCCGATTTCTGGTGCTCGATGATGTGGCAGTGCAGCAGCCAGTCGCCGGGATTGTCGGCGACGAAACCGAGCTGAACCTTCTCGTTGGGCTGGATGAGATAGGTGTCGGAAATGACAGGCTGAACCTGGCGCGTCGAGGACGACAGCACCTTGAAGCTCATGCCGTGCAGATGCATCGGATGGGATTGCGGCGTCAGGTTCTCCATGTCGATGACGTAGCTTTGGCCAAGCTTCAATTCGGCCAGCGGCGCGGTCGGATCCTTGGTGTCGCCGGGCCACGGCACTTTGTTGATGGCCCAGAAACTGTAGCCCAGCGAGCCGCAGATGCCATCGCTCGGGACATTTTCCGCCGTGGCGCTGAGCGCCAGGGAAATATGCCTGGCACTGGCGAGATCCACTTCCGCCACCGGATTGAGCTCCAGTGGAGCAACATCGCGAATGTCCCGTTTGAGGGAGTTTCCTGTCGCGCGCAGGGTTGCCAGGATTTTTGGCTTGGTGCCTCTGACGTCCCTCAAGCTGACGATCGCGCCTTCCTCGTCGGGCATGCGTATGGCCAGCTCCATGCGCTGGCCGGGTCCAAGCAGCAAGGCATCGGGCGAAAAACGCTCAGGCACCGGATTGCCGTCGAGCGCCATGACACTCGCCTCCGCACCGTCGACGCGAAAAGCGTAGATGCGCGTCACGTCGGTGATGGCGACCCTGAGCCGCACCAGCCCTCCGGCCGGCGTGTCATATTGCGGCTGGTCGAGCCAGTTTGCGGTGCGCACCGTGCCGTAAGTGCCGGTTCTTGCGGCATCGCGCGGCCGGAACTGGTCGATGAACTGACCGTCGTCGCCGAGGCGCCAGTCGCGCAAATTGAGGACGATTTCGGCGTCGAATTTCGGATCGCTTGGGTTTTCGACCACGATCACGCCCGTCAGGCCATGGCCCATCTGCTCCAGCGTGTTGCAATGCGGGTGGTACCAGAAGGTGCCGGCATCGGGCGGCGTGAAGGCGTAGTCGAAATGATCGCCGGTGTAGACGTAGGGCTGGACCAGGAACGGCACGCCGTCCATCTTGTTTGGAACGCGAATACCGTGCCAGTGGATCGTCGTCGGATCGTCGATCGCGTTGACAAGGCGTGCAGCGAAGGGCTGGCCTTTTTTCATTCTGAGCACGGGCGGCATTCCGGCGTTGCCATAGGTCAGCACATCCCTGGTCTGGCCGATATCCATCAGCTTCGCCTGGATCTTTGCCGTCTGCAAAACCACCGGCTCAGGCGTGGCAGCGGCCCAGCCACCAAGCCGGCCCATGGCCGAAAGCCCGACCCCGCCTGCGCCGGCAATCGCTGCCGTTTTCAAAAGCCCGCGTCGGGTGAGTACGGTCATTTGACGCTCCAGCTGCAAAGACGGCTGCCCTGGGTTTATCGCAGCCTTGGATCGTAAGCGAGCATCCTGTGCCTAAACCGACTCCGCCACCGGCCTTAAGCAAAAGACGCTGGCGTGGACGGACAATCGACCACAATAAGCATCGCTGGTGGAGCGGCGCGCGACTATTTCGGCCGCGCCCCATAGGCGGCAAGGAATGCTTCGACCGAAGCATCGGCGTGCCGCTCGAGGTCCGCCTTCGAACGCGGGTTGCTTCCGGTGAACATGGCTTCGTTCATTGGGATCCAGAGAAGCATTCCGAAGAGATGGCTGGCCGCCAGACGGGGATCGCTGGTCTGCAACAGGCCTCGACTGGTAAGCTTTTGAAAGCATGATGCCACCGAGGCAAGCATGCGTTCAAAACCTTTTTCATACCAGCTCCGGCCAAGCTGCGGCATCCGATCCGCGTTGGCGATAATCAGACGCCGCAGCTTCAGCAGCTCTTCGTCCATCAGCGTCGTTGTCATGCGTCGGGCAAGCTGCTGTAGCCCACCCTCCATGAATTTCGCCTCGGAAAGCAGCATCGTCACGGACTCGACGACATCGTTGGTCTGGCTGGCGGTGGACTCGACGACTTCGCCGAAAAGCGTCTCCTTGTCCGTGAAATGCTTGTAGACAGTCTGCTTGGATGCGCCTGCTTTGGTGGCGATCTCTTCCATGCTGGTTCCATCATAGCCCTTGGCGATGAAGGCGGCCGTAGCCGCTTCAATGATTTCACGATCCTTGCGAGCCGACCTGGTCTCACCATCAATTTTCATAGCGCCTCTCAACCGGTACTAGACGGTACCGTTCCCGCATGGTAGCCATAGTTACAGTACTAGACTGGCTAGTACCCATCAACGGCAGCAAGGCTTAGACCGATGACCAAAATGATCTTCCTCAATCTACCGGTACGCGATCTGCAGGCGGCGACCAAGTTCTATCTCGCGATCGGGGGCACGCTGAACCCGCAGTTCTCGAGCGACCAGTCCAGCTCGATCATGTTCTCAGACTCGATCGGGGTCATGTTGCTGACGCACCAGCATTACAGCCAGTTCACAGCGCGCCCGATCGGCGACCCCAAGCGGGACAGCCAGATGTTGATCGCACTCACCGTCGACAGCAAGGACGAGGTCAATGTCGTAATCGAGAAGGGCGTGGCGGCAGGCGGTCGCGCCGATCCCAACCCGGCGCAGGATCTTGGTTTCATGTTCAACCGCCACATCGAAGATCCGGACGGCAACGTCTGGGAGCTGCTGTGGATGAACCCGTCGGCCATGCAATAGCCCACAGGAATCGAAGCGGGCCAGGATGACACTGGAGAAGCGATCGGCATTCGCCTGTCGCTTCCGTCAGGCGCGCCGGCATCGGCTATTCAGCCGCCTCGGCATAGTGTGCCGGCACGTAGTTGAGGATGGGGCCAAGCCAGCGCTCGGCCTCGGTCAACGGCATCGCCTTGCGGCGCGCATAATCCTCGACCTGGTCGCGTTCGACCTTGGCGACGCCGAAATAATAGCTTTCGGGATGCGCCAGATAGATCCCCGAGACGGATGAACCCGGCCACATCGCATAGCTTTCGGTCAGTCTCACGCCGGCATTGCCTTCGCCATCGAGCAGCCGGAACAAAGTCGCCTTCTCCGTATGGTCGGGCTGAGCCGGATAGCCGGGCGCCGGTCGGATGCCGCGATAGGGTTCGCCGATCAGCTCGTCCGGCGCCAACGATTCGTCTGACGCGTAGCCCCAGAATTCCTTGCGCACCTTCTCATGCATGCGCTCGGCAAAGGCTTCGGCGAAGCGGTCGGCCAGCGCCTTGACCATGATCGAGGAATAGTCGTCGTTGGCGCGTTCGAAGCGTTCGGCGATCGCCACCTCCTCGATGCCGGCGGTGACGATGAAGCCGCCGATGTAATCGGCCTTGCCGCACTCCGCCGGCGCGACGAAATCCGACAGGGCAACATTGGCCTTGCCGTCGCGCTTGGTCAGTTGCTGGCGCAAGGTGAAGAACGTCGCCAGTTCCTGCGACCGCTTCTCGTCCGTAAACAGCCTGATGTCGTCGCCGACGGCGTTGGCCGGCCAGAAGCCGATGACGCCGCGCGGCGCGAACCATTTCTCGGCGATGATCTTGTTCAGCATCGCCTGCGCATCCTCGAACAGCTGGCGCGCGGCGGCGCCTTGCGCCTCGTCTTCGAGTATTTTGGGATAGCGGCCCTTCAGCTCCCAGGTCTGGAAGAACGGCGTCCAATCGATGTAGCGCGCGAGCTCGGTCAAGTCCCAGTTCTCGAACACCTTCACGCCTGTGAAGGACGGCTTCGGCGGCTCATATTCAGACCAGTCTATCCGATGCGCATTGGCCCTCGCCTTGGCCAGCGGCAAACGCTGCTTGTCGGCTTCCGAGCGGGCATGCGCATCGGCGACCTTCTTGTATTCGGCGCGCACCGTATCGACAAAGCCATCCTTGCTCTCGTTGGACAGCAAGGATGAGACCACGCCGACCGCGCGGCTGGCGTCGGTGACATAGACCGTCTGCCCCTTGCTGTAGCGCGGGTGGATCTTCACCGCCGTGTGCACGCGGCTGGTCGTCGCGCCGCCGATCAGCAGCGGAATTTCGAAGCCTTCACGCTCCATCTCGGCGGCCATGTGCGCCATCTCGTCCAGCGACGGCGTAATCAGGCCGGACAGGCCGATGATATCGACATTTTGCTCGCGCGCCGTCTGCAGGATCCTGGCCGCCGGCACCATGACGCCGAGATCGATGATCTCGTAATTGTTGCAGGCGAGAACCACGCCGACGATGTTCTTGCCGATGTCATGGACATCGCCCTTGACCGTCGCCATCAGGATTTTTCCGGCCGTTTTGCGTTCGCCATTGTCGATGCCGTTGGCGGCGTTTGCCAGCTTCTCGGCTTCCATGTGCGGCAGCAGTCCAGCCACCGCCTGCTTCATCACCCGCGCCGACTTCACCACTTGCGGCAGGAACATCTTTCCCGCGCCGAACAGATCGCCGACGACGTTCATGCCGGCCATCAGCGGACCTTCGATGACATGCAGCGGCCGCTCGGCGGCAAGCCGTGCTTCCTCGGTGTCGGCGTCGATGAATTCGGTGATGCCGTTGACCAGCGCATGGCTGATCCGCTGTTCGACAGTCCATTCGCGCCAGACGAGATCGCGCTCCTGCGCTTCCTTGCCGGCCGTGCCCTTGAAGCGTTCGGCGATCTCCAGCATGCGTTCGGTGGCGGTGCCGCCGGCCTTGGGCGCGCGGTTGAGCACGACATCCTCGCAGGCCTCGCGCAGATCAGGCTCGATCGTATCGTAGACGGCGAGCTGGCCGGCATTGACGATGCCCATGTCCATGCCGCGCTGGATGGCATGGTAAAGGAATACGGCATGCATGGCCTCGCGCACCGGCTCGTTGCCACGGAACGAGAAAGACAGGTTCGACACGCCGCCGGAAATGTGGACATGCGGCAGCGTGGCGGTGATCTCGCCGGCCGCCTCGATGAAGTCGACGCCGTAATTGTCGTGCTCCTCGATGCCGGTGGCGATGGCGAAGACATTGGGATCGAAGACGATGTCCTCGGGCGGGAAGCCGGCCTGCTCGGTGAGGAGCTTGTAGGCGCGGGTGCAGATCTCGACCTTGCGCGCCTTGGTGTCGGCCTGGCCGTCCTCGTCGAAGGCCATAACGACGACGGCGGCGCCATAGGCGCGGACCAGCCTGGCATGATGCAGGAAGGCTTCTTCGCCCTCCTTCATCGAGATGGAGTTGACCAGCGGCTTGCCCTGCACGCATTTCAAGCCGGCTTCGATGATCTCCCATTTCGAACTGTCGACCATGACAGGAACGCGGGCGATGTCCGGCTCGGCGGCGATCAGGTTGAGGTATTCGACCATGGCCTTCTTCGAATCGATCAGACCCTCGTCCATGTTGATGTCGATGATCTGCGCGCCGTTGGCGACCTGGTCGCGGGCGACGTCGAGCGCGGCGACATAGTCGCCCGCCGTGATCAGTTTCCGGAACTTGGCCGAGCCGGTGACATTGGTTCGCTCGCCGACATTGACGAAGGGGATCTCGTCGGTGAGCGTGAATGGCTCCAGCCCGGACAGGCGCATCCTGGGCTCAATGTCCGGAATGGCGCGCGGCGGATACTTCCGCACCGCCTCGGCGATGGCGCGGATGTGCTCCGGCGTCGAGCCGCAGCAGCCGCCGACGACATTGACCAGTCCCTCACGCGCGAAATCCTCGATCTGGGCGGCCATGAAGTCCGGGCTTTCGTCATACCGGCCGAATTCGTTGGGCAGGCCGGCATTCGGATAAGCGCAGACAAAGGTGTCGGCGACACCGGATATTTCGGCCAGATGCGCTCGCATGGCGTTGGCGCCGAGCGCGCAGTTGAGGCCGATGGTGAAGGGGTTGGCATGGCGCACCGAATGCCAGAAGGCGGTCGGCGTCTGGCCCGACAGCGTGCGGCCGGAGAGGTCCGTGATGGTGCCCGAAATCATCACGGGCAGGCGCACGCCCTTCTCGATGAAGATCTCTTCCGCCGCGAAGATCGCCGCCTTGGCGTTCAGCGTGTCGAAGATGGTCTCGATCAGGATGATGTCGGCGCCGCCATCGATCAACCCGCGCAGCTGCTCGCCATAGGCGAGGCGCAAATCGTCGAAGGTCACGGCGCGATAGCCGGGATTGTTGACGTCGGGTGACATCGAGGCGGTGCGGTTGGTCGGCCCGAGCGCTCCGGCGACAAACCTTCGCTTGCCGTCCTGCTGCTCGGCCCGAACAGCGGCGCGCCTGACCAGCCGCGCGCCATCGCGGTTCAGCGCATAGACGGCATCTTCCATGCCGTAGTCGGCCTGGGCGATCGAGGTCGAGGAGAAAGTATTGGTCTCCAGGATGTCGGCGCCTGCGATGGCGTATTGATAATGGATCTCCTCGATCGCCCCGGGCTGGGTCAGGATCAGGAGATCGTTGTTGCCCTGCTGATGGCAGGCGCAGCCGGCGAAAGCCTCGCCGCGGAATTGGTCCTCGTTAAACCCGAGGCCCTGGATCTGCGTGCCCATGGCGCCGTCGAGGATGAGAATGCGCTCGCGTGCCGCCGCTGTCAGCGCGGCAAGCACTTCCGAGCCGTCCGGTTTTGCCGCGACGGGGCCGAACAATGCGTCCAGCGAGGCAGAATTCTGCGACATTTTTTATCCCTTTGGCGACAGGCCTTTTCATGTCACATAAGGATATCTTTATGTCAATATACGACAGATGCGCGTGATTGTCACCCACCCAACGCGAAGGCGGGTCCGTGGCGCCGGTTTCCGACGGACCTACGCTATGTCGACGCTTGCCAGGAAGCGGGCGAGGACCGGATTGAAGCGATCCGGCGAATCCCAGAACGGCGCGTGGCCGGATTTGTCGAGCAGATGCGCCTTGCCTTCCCATAGATTGGAGAATTTCACAGCCGAGACGAAATCGGTGTTGACGAATGGCTCGTCGATGCCGTTCAGAACGGCGATCGGCGGCGTCTTGCCGGCCACGATCTCGCGCTGGTTCCGGCCGGTGCCGGCCGCGAACTTTTCGAACATCAGGCGCCGCGCCCGTCCATCGGTGCGCGCCACCGTGTCGATGAGAAACGGCTCGAACGGCTCGCCGCAAGTGCTGCGCGCATAGGCCTCCACGTCGGCGCCGGTGAAGGTCTCCTGCCCGGCGAGATGCATATGCGGGCTCGGCTTGAATCCGCTGCCGACCTGCTCGGGCGAGACAGGCGGCGTGCCGGTGATCATCAAGCCAAGCAGGCCGGGAAAGCGGTCGATCATCTCAAGCCCGATATGGCCGCCGAGCGACCAGCCGAAGACGATGGCCTTGTCGATGCCGAGCAGCCCGAGCACTTCGGTCGTGGCATCGGCATAACCTTCCATGCTATAGGAACGCTCTGGATCGATCGCATCGCCGGACGCTCCATGGCCGGGCAGGTCGGGAGCGATGAGGTGATATTGCTCGCCCAACGGGCCGTCCAACTGGTTGCGGAAAACGGCACTGGAAGATGAATTGCCGTGGATCAGCATGACAGCGGTTCCCTGGCCGCTGGTCTCACGCACCGCGATCTTGCCGTGGCTGGTTTCAAGGGTCTTCTGCGAGATCGTCATTGTCCGCTCCGTCGGGAATTGCCCTGTTTTAATGCAGTTGCGCAGCAAAGCGCCACGGCTTCCATACCTTTGCGGGAACCTTGTTCCCGGCCAGGTTGCGTTGAAAAATCCTTTTCAAATAAGAACAATTATGCGTAGATTGTCAATTATCCAACTCCCGATGAACGGGAGGAAAACAGGGAACAGCACGATGAAGCCCAAATCCGCCGCAAGTCGAATCCGCCATATGCTGATGAGCACGACGTTGATCGGCATGTTTGCCGCATCAGCCGCCCCCGCCTTTGCCGACGTCGTCAAGATCGGCCTGCTTGCGCCGCTCACCGGCCCTGCCGCGGCGGACGGCCAGGAATTCCAGCGCGGCGTGCAGATGGCCATCGACGAAGCGAACGCAGCCGGCGGCGTTGCCGGAGATACGTTCGAACTGGTGGTCGGCGACGTCAAGGATCAGTCCGCCGGCAACGTCACCAGCGCCGTCGAACGCCTGCTTGGCGATCCGGGCGTGCACTTCATGCTGACCGGCTATGCCAGCCTGACCAATTTCGAGATCGACAACATGGCCGAGGCGGAAATGCCCTACATGCTGGCGGCCACCTCGCAGCAGACCAGGGACATCATCGCGCCGAGCCCCGACAAATACATGTGCTGCTGGTCGCTGACGCCTTCCTTCGACGCCTACAACACCGACGTCACCCTGTTCGTCGAGAAGCTCGCGGCCGACGGCAAGATCACCCTGCCGACCAAGAAGGTCGCCATCATCTCGTCCGACAACGCCTATTCGAAGACCATCTCCGAAGGCATGAAGAAGACCTTCAAGGACAAGGGCTGGACCATCACCGTCGACGAGATCGTACCCTTCGGCGAAGTGACCGACTGGCGTTCGATCCTCGCCAAGGTGCGCGAGAACGTTCCCGATGTCGTCATCAACACCGACTATCTGCCGGGCAATTCGGCGTCGTTCCTCAACCAGTTCCTCGAGCAGCCGACCAAGAGCCTCGTCTTCCTGCAATACGCGCCGAGCGTTCCGGAATTCGTCGAGCTGACCGGCAAGAAATCGGATGGCGTCATCTACAACCTGCTCGGCGGCGCGCTGACGACGCCGAAGAACCCGCGCGCCGATGAGGTGGCAGCCAAGTTCAAGGCAAAATACGGCGTCGAGAGCGGCACCTACGGCGTCGGCCTCTACGAAATGACCAATGTCTATTTCGATGCGGTCAAGAAGGTCGGGGGCGCATCCGACCATGCGGCGATCATGAAGGCGCTGTCGGAGACGGACAAGCAGGTCGCGGAAGGGCGGCTGAAATTCGATCCCGCCACCCACCTTGCCACGCAGGGCGACGACTATATTCCGATCACCTTCTTCCAGATCTGGGATGGCCAGCGCACGCTGATCTCGCCGGAGAAATATGCCACCGGCGCCTTCAAGCTCCAGCCCTGGATGAAGTAGGGAATGGCCCTGCTTGAACTGGACGACGTGTCGAAGGCCTTCGGTTCGCTGAAGGCCGTCGATGGCGTGTCGTTCAAGGTCGAGGCCGGCGAGACCTTCGGCATCGCCGGCCCGAACGGCAGCGGCAAGAGCACCCTGTTCAACATCATCACCGGCATCCCGTTCGGGCCCGACCGGGGCAACATCCGCTTTGACGGCATTGCCATAAACGGCAAATCGGGACACGCCATCGCGCGCCTCGGCCTTGCCCGGACCTTTCAGCGCGAGACCAGCTTCGACGGGCTGACCGTGTTCGAGAACGCGCTGATCGGCGCCAGCTACGGCAAGCAGGAAAAGACAGCGGCCACGGCCCGCAATGCCGCCGCCGAGGCGCTGGAGTTCGTCGGCCTGGGATCCCAGTCGTTCGGCCGGCTTGCCGGCGAATTGTCCGTGTTCGAGCGCAAATGCCTGATGCTTGCCACGGCGATCGCCATGCAGCCACGCATGCTCTTGCTCGACGAGCCGGCATCGAGCCTGACCAAACCCGAGATCGAGACGTCGATCGGCCTGATCCGCCGCACCGCCGAACGCGGCATCACCATCCTGTTGATCGAGCACGTGCTGACTTTCCTGATGAGCCTTTCGCAGCATCTGCTGGTGCTCAACAATGGCCGCGTCCTGGCCGCCGGCGATCCGGCAGGCGTGATCGCCGATCCGCACGTCATCGAGGCCTATCTCGGCACGAGGAGGTCGGCGGCGTGAATCCCCTCCTCAGCGTCGAAGGCGTCACCGCCGGCTATGGCCGCGTCACCGTGCTGCACGACATCTCGCTGGAGGCCGGCCGCTTCGGCAATGTCGGCCTGTTCGGCCCCAACGGCCATGGCAAGACGACGCTGCTGCGTGCGATCTCCGGGCTTCTGCAGCCGAAGAGCGGCCGCATCCTGTTCGACGGGCAAGACATTGTCGGCCACAGCGCACGCGCCATCGTCGGCGCCGGCCTGATCCATGTGCCGCAAGGCAACCGGCTGTTTCCCGATCTCTCGATCGCCGACTGCATGGCGCTCGGCGCCTATTCGCCGCGGGCCCGGCCGCATGAGGCGGAAAACCGCGAAAAGGTGGTCAAGCTGTTCCCGAAACTGGCGGAACGCTGGCGCCAGCGCGTGCGCACGCTGTCGGGCGGCGAGCGCCAGATGGTGTCGATCGGCACGGCGCTGATGAGCCATCCGCGCCTGCTGATCCTCGACGAGCCGACGCTGGGGCTGGCGCCCAAGATCAAGGACGAGCTCTGCGCCTCCGTGATGGACATTTCGCACGGCGGCGTACCGCTCATCGTCGTCGAGCAGGACATCGAATTCCTGCTGGAGCTGACGCAGCAACTCTACCTCGTCAACCATGGCGCCGTTGCGACCGAGATCAAGCCGGGCGAAAGCCTCGACCACGGCGAGATCATGTCGATGTATTTTGGCCATTAGGAAAATCCGAAGATGAGCGCATTGGCGGAAATCCTGTTCGGCGGCCTGTTCCAGGGCTCGCTCTACGCCATGATGGCGGTCGGGCTGGCTCTGGTCTGGACGACGATCGGCGTGTTCAATTTCAGCCATGGCGTGTTCATGATGCTGGGCGCCTACATCGCCTGGCAGCTGGTCGAACTCGGCCTGCCGGCGGCGGTCGCCTTTCCCATCGCCGTCGTCGTCATGGCCGGCGTCGGCTGGATCCTGCAGGCGAGTGTCGTGCGGCCGCTGATCGGCCGACCCAACATCGTGCTGGTCGTCGTCATCACCACGCTGGCAGCCGGGTCGCTGATCGAGAACGGCGCGCTGACCATCTGGGGACCGCGCTCGAAGCAGATCCCGGCGCTGATCACCGGCAACACCACCGTCGGCGGCGTCGGCGTCTCCCTGCACCAGATCGCCATCATCGTCATCACGCCGCTGATCCTGGCCGCACTTTGGATGTTCCTCAACCGCACGCGGCTCGGGCTGGCGCTGCGCGCCGTGGCGCAGAACGAAGATGCCAGCCATCTGGTCGGGCTGAACGTCACCGCGCTCTATGGGCTGGCCTTCGCCATTGCCGCGTCGCTTGCAGGCCTCGCCGGCATCTTCATGGGCGGCTATCGTTTCATGTCGCCGGTGATGGGCAGCGACCCGCTGCTCAAGGCGCTGATCGTCGTCGTCTTCGGCGGCATATCGAGCATCTCGGGACCGATCTTCGCCGCCTATCTGATCGGCTTCTTCGAGGCCGCCTGCAGCTATTATTTCGGCCTGTACTGGACGCCGGCGCTGCTGTTCGGCGTGCTGATCCTGACCCTGATGATGCGCCCCGAGGGCATCTTTGCCAGCCGCTCCCGAGGCCTAGCATGACCGACACGACATCGCCGATCACCCTTAGCCACACAGAGGCGGCAACCCCGATCGCTCCCGGCCGCACGCCGTGGAAGCAGGAGGCCATCGGCTTCGTGCTCGGCTTCGCCTTTCTGGCACTGCTGCCGCTGATCTTCGGCGACACCTATGCCCGCCACATCCTGATCATGGCCTTCATCTATGCGATCGTCGCCTCGAACTGGGACCTCAGCCTCGGCTATGGCGGCGTCTTCAATTTCGGCCATCTGGCGCTGTTCGGCATCGGCGTCTATGCCTACAGCCTGCTGACCAAGCTGGCCGAATTCGATCCGTGGATCGCGCTGTTTGCCAGCGGTGTCATCGCCACCCTGGCGGCGATCCTGGTGACCATCCCGATCCTGCGGCTGAAGGGCATCTACATCATCCTGGTCACTTTCGGCTTCGCGCAGCTGGTGATGCAGGTGATCATCAGCCAGTCCGCCATCACCGGCGGCACGCAAGGGTTGGTGCGCATTCCCGGGCTATACGTCTTCGACCACAACATGGTCCGTGACGGCAAATCAGCCTATTTCTACATCGCGCTGGCGCTGCTGGTGGCGAGTACCCTGTTCCTGCGCGTGTTCGTGCGCTCACGCACCGGGGCCAGCATCGTCGCCTTGCGCGACAATGAGGAATACGCCATCAGCCGCGGCGTCTCGATTGTGCGCCAGCGCATGCTGACGCTTGCCGCGAGCGCCTTCTTCACCGGCATCGCCGGCGCCTTCTACGCCGCCTACCAGCGCAATGCCTCGATCGACGTCTTCGGCATGAGCCTTGCGACCATCATCCTGTCGATGGTGCTGCTTGGCGGCACCAGCACTATTTACGGCGCCATCATCGCCTCTTTCGTGCTGACGATCTTCGCCGAATGGATGGCCGATTTCGGCGCGTGGCGGCCGATGATCACGGCGGTGCTGATCATCGGCGTGATGCTGGCCTACCCGAGCGGCCTGGTCGGCATGATCAAGGCTTCATGGGGCGCCGTCGCCGGACGCCTGAAGCGCCCGGCCTGATCGGCTCGGAGCGGCGGCTCCGCCTCTGCGGATGCCGCACCAATCGATGACGGACGCCGCGATCACCTTGGCGGTCTCGACCACCGATTCGACCTCGACATATTCGTCGGAACCGTGAAAGCCGTCGCCTGACGGGCCGAAGATGACACCGTCGACGCCGGCGCCGGCATAGTGCGCGGCATCGCACACGGCGACGAAGCCACGCGCCTGCGGCGCCTTGCCGACCATGGCCTTGCGCTTCATCAGCGATCTCACCAGCGGATGGTCGACCGGCGTGTTCATCGGCGGAAAATGCAGCCCGCCGAGCTCCCATTGGATCGCAGGCGGGTTGTCGCGCAGCCACGCATCGGTCTGCGCGAAATGGTGGACGAACGCCTCGAAATCGCGGCGGTAGTCGGCCGAATTCTCGTCGGGCAGGAATTTCATGTCGAGATCGAGCACCGCGACATCGGGAATGATGGCCGGGTTGGTCATGACGGTCGGCAGGCCGTGTTCGCCAAGGCCGGTGCCGCCATGCATGACGCCGATGTTGATGGTGTTCATGCCGAGCGGCAGCAGTGGATGGGATTTTGCTCGCGTCCGGTCCAGCTCATACTGGCGCACGGCGGCAATGAAGCGGGCGGCGATCTCGATCGCATTGACGCCCGGCTCCAGCCGGTCCTTGTCGTGGCGCTGCGGATAGATCTCGTTGTAGCGCAGCGCCGAATGGGCGTTGCGGCCACGGATCGTCACCCGCGCCCATTCCAGCCCGCCTTCGACCGGCAGGACATCGCCCCAGGTCGGTTCGGCGACCAGCACCGCCTTGGCGAGCTTGCCCTTCTTCACCGCGTCCATGGCGCCGAAGCCGCCGGCTTCCTCATCGACGACCGAGTGGATGGCGAGCCGGCCCTGCAGCGTGATGCCCGCCTTGCGGATCGCGCGCGCGGCGGCGATGCAAGCGGCGACGCCGCCCTTCATGTCGACGGCACCGCGGCCATAGAGCCGGCCATTGGTGATTTCGCCGCCGAACGGATCGACCGACCAGTCCTTCATCGCGCCGACCGGCACGACGTCGATATGGCCGCACAGGATCAGGCTGCGGCTCTCGTCTCCCGCCCATTCGCCGACCAGATTGGGCCGCCCGGGCAAGGCATCCCATTGCTCTGTCCTGAACCCGTCCTGCTTGAGGATCGGTTCGAGCAGCGCCTGGACATCCGCCTCGCGGTTGATCGCCGGATTGGGCTCGAATTTGGGGTTGACCGAAGGGATGCGGACCATGTCGCGGGTCAGGCCGATCAACCAGTCGCGATCGGTCTCGATCTCAGCCTGCACGGCGTCGATGATGGTCTGGTTGTCGGGCATTGTCGCTTCCTTTTCTGCGTCGCGGCGCTTTGCATCGCTGCACTGAGCGCAACGACACTATTTCCTTGTGGCTTTGGATTTGGCGGCGTCGTCGGCCGATGACGATAGGACGGTATCGAGCGTGACCGCGTTGGCGCTGCGGATTTTCTCGATGTCCTCGATGCGCTTGCGCACCCCGGCGCCATGGCCCTCCAGCGCGTGGGCAAAGACGGTTTCCATCTGGGCAACGGCCGTCGCCAGCGTGTCGAACGGCGAGTTGGCGTCGATCGCCGCGACCATGGTCAGGTCCGCGATGTCAGATATCGGCGACAGCCAGACATCGGTGAACAGCAGGATGGAGACGCCGCGCTCCTTGGCCTGCTGGGCAAAGCTCACCACGTCCGACTGGTAGCGCCGGTAATCGAACACGACGAGGAGGTCGCGCTTGCCAAGGTCGATCAACAGGTCGAAATCGGCGGGACTCAACGAACCGATGTCGCGCACGCCGGAGCGGAACTGCAGGAGATAGCCGGCCAGCATCGAGGCGATATGCCGGCTGAACCGGCCGCCCAGCAGCACGACCTGGCCCTTGCTCTCGAGCAGCATGTTGACGGCGCGCGTGTAGGCCTGCACCGGCACAGCCGTGCGCGTACGCTCCAGGCTGTCGGAAACCGAATGGAAATAGGCAAGTGCGGTGCCTTCGCTGGAGCCGCCCGGACGCTTGGCCTCCATCATCAAAAGCGGCGAATGCAGCCTGGATTCGACTTCGGTGAGCAGGCGTGCCTGGAAATCGGCAAAGCCGACATAGCCAAGCTTGGTCATCAGCCGCGTCACGCTCGGGTCGCTGACGCCGGCGCGCCGTGCCAGCCGGGTTGCGGTGCCCAGCCCCGACATCGGGTAATCGGCGAGCAGGACCTGGACGATCTTCTCTTCCGCGGAGGTGAACGCCACGGTCGTGTTGGCCAGTTCTTCGCGGATCGACATGGTCATCGCCTATCGCTGACGGAAGATGATTATCTTACAATTTTGTGAAATGGTGTCAAATCTGGAAAAAGTTTTACAGGATTAAATCTAGCCGCGTAGATCGCCCGCATCCGCCGGAATCCAATCCTTGCTCACTGCCATATGCACTTTCGATCTCGCTTGAGTATCTTGGCGGCGAGCCTGGTTCTCACGGACCCCGTTTCGGGGCCGGTTGTTACGGACGTGAAGTGAGGGTCATAACCTCAATCCAAAACCCGATCAAAGCGTCATTGGTGAACTGGTGCCCGCCGAACACGGATCGTGACGAAGCTGAACTGGCATTCGAACTTTTCGCCAGTTGATGCATCTTAAGTCCATGGGCTACGAAACTCATATCGTGCCGAGTGATGCCGAACTGGCCCTTGCCGCTCGGGGCGGCGATTGTGGTTGCCTCGGCCTGCTGCTGGAACGTCATCGCGCACGGCTCTATGCGATAGCGCTGAACATGCTCGGCTATGGGTCGGACGCCGAAGATGCTGTGCATGAGACTTTCCTGATCGCGCTGAGGCGCATCGGCGAACTCAAGGATCCGCAAGCCGTCGGTGGCTGGCTTCGCACTGTGTTGCACCGCTGTTGCCTGCAACAATTGCGTCGAAGACGACGCGAGATCTTGACCGCCGACATTCCAGACCGCCCAGACGAAGGCGCAAGCATTGAGGAGCGGCTGGAGAAAGTCGCGCTTCGCGAATGGGTTTGGGACGCGCTACGCAAGCTTCCCGAGCCGCTGCAGGCTACCGCCATGTTGCGCTATTTCGGAAGCTATCAGTCTTACGAGGAACTGGCCGCCATTCTGGGTGTCCCGATTGGGACGGTTCGCAGTCGTTTGTCGCAAGCCAAACGCAAGCTTGCCGAGATGCTGCTGGAAACGGCGGGCCTTGCCGACGCAGAGGCTCGCTCGCAGTCTCGCGAGCGCCAGCGATTCTACTCCGAAATTTTCAATGGGCTCAACCAGCATGGCGAGCGTGACCGCTTCCTTGGGCACTTTGCAGAGGACCTGCATCTTGTCCGCGGGACGAGCAAACCAGTGCTGGGTCGCTCATTCCTTGCCTGGGAAGTCGACGCCGACACGGAAGCCGGCGTCCGCCTGGAACCGCAGCGCATTCTCAGCGCCAGCCAGGTCACTGTGATCGAGGGACTATTCGTCAATCCGCCGGAAGACCCTTTCCACTGCCCGCCGGGTGTCGTCCTGGTGATCTTTCAGCGAGACGGCAAGGCCCGACGCTTGCATCTTCATCTTTCGCCGCGTCCGCCTAGAATCGACGACGACTGATCGAACTTTTTCTCCCGTCCGTGACTCCTTACAGCACGCGGGCATCATCTGGCCCGGACGCAAATGGTTCCAAAGAGGAGAGAGATCATGTTCGCCTTCGCAGTTCCCCATGTTGCTTCCATCGCACACCACGGCGAGCTCGGGCCCAGCCGCTCGCGCCGCCTCCTTCACACGGCGTTCGCATCGACTGTCGTCTGCGCCACATTGTTGTCATCAGGCTTAGGCTGGGCCGGTCAGGCTGAGGTCGACGCCACCTATAAGGACGTCGAGCGGACGCTCGGCTCGGTGCCGACCTTTCTCCATCAGGTTTCAAAAGCAGCGCTGCCGGGCGCCTGGGCAGAGGTGAAGGCTCTGCAGTTCTCCAGCGAAACCGCCCTGCCGCCGAAGGTCAAGGCTCTGATCTCGCTCGCCGTCTCCGCACAAATTCCCTGCCAGTATTGCATCTGGGAAGACACCGAGAGCGCAAAACAGGCGGGCGCAACGGAGGACGAGATCGAAGAGGCCGTCGCTATCGCCGCTCTGTCACGGCACTGGAGCACGATCTTCAACGGCATGCAGGTCGACTTTGAGACCTTCAAGAAGGATCTCGGCGGCGACGCTCAGGCTGCCGCGCCTGCCAAGTAGCGCGAGCCTTGTCAGCACATTGTCGGGATTGGGGCCAGGCCGCGGCAACCGTCGTCGGCATCCGCGGACCGGAATAGGGAGTGGAATTCTCATTTTATAGGGAGGTAAAGATGCCAGTAGTCTTCGGAGAAACCGTCAGCACAGTCAAAGATATCGTGTCCGTGCTAAAGAAACACGGTGACGCGGTGCGTGGCACCTATCGTGCCCGCTACCGCTTCGACCCGCAATCAGGCGATCCTTACACAACACCGCTACTGGAGCGACCGGCGAGCCTCAAGGACAATTCGCCGACCGCCGTCTTTCCCTGGGAGCAGATCTTTGCCGCGGCGGCTGTGTGCGCCGGCTCGGATTATCCGATGCTGGCAGCGCATGCGGGGGTCGATCTTCGTTCGGTCGATTTCATCGCGGAAGGCGTGTTCGACCCGCGTGGCGAGTTCGACGGACTTGATGGGCTCACGGCGCCCGTGGACGCCCGGCATTGCTACGTGTCCCTGCACCTCAGCGCAACCGTGTGTTCTTCGGCGCCCCGCGCCGATCTGGAGAAAATTCATGAACGCGCGATCTCGCACAACATGGTGCTTGGCGCCCTTAGAGGAATTCCCATGACCAGCGAATTGGTGATTCACCAGGCGTGATCCTTTTCGCAGAACTCGCCCGCTGGGCGGCCTGTGGCTTAGTCCCGCCGGTTGCGGCCGGCGGGGCCAAATATGCCTCGTGCACGTTTGCGCCGCCACCACGATCCTGGCAAGTTCGCGGGGCGATCTGCTCGAAAGGCAACGGATGGCGGCCGACAGCAACGAGCCGACTGCCCGCTGCAGTAGCGCGCTGCTCGCCAAGTGTTATAGCGCGGAAGGGTTCGGCATTGCGAATCCCGTGACCGCCCCGGCCATCGATATGGCGCAACACATTTCGACACTGGATCGAACGGTGCTTTCGCCCTCTATTTGAAACTGGCGATGGGCAGGAATTTCACCGCGGAGCCGGTGAAGCGGCGGTGATCGGACGTCCGTCCCCGCGGTTGGAATCCATCGAGATAGACATGCTCCGGCGCCGTGCGGATGAATTTGGCGGCAATCATGGGCGCCCCTGTTGATGCGGCCCCACCGGCAATAGCGCGATCTGCCTCGGAATCGGGGCGCCGCTGGACACGATCGGCCTTGGGGTTCGTCCTGACGCGATCTTCTGGCTTTGACGCCGGCGCCGCGATCCGCTCGCCGGCCAGCCCGTCGTCGGGGTGATGCATGGCCAGCAAGACACCGATGGCATCGCCAGATTTGGCTGCTTCCAGCTGGCGCGTCGGGCTTGACTGGCTTTCCGGCCGCCATGTCGGCAATGGGACGTTGAGCGCCATCATGTCCGGCGCGACGCTCGTGGCAGCGGCATCGGCATTCGCGGCGTCCGGCTTGGCAACGGCCAGCTCGGCCTGCGCCGTGGACGCGCCGGCGATTGCCAACGGTGCGGTTTCCGGGGTGGGAACGGGTGCCGTGAACTCGGCGCGCGGTGCGAAGGCCGGCAGCGGCACTGAGCCCGGCGCCATCGCCATGACGATCGCTTCAGGCGTCTTCCCCTTCTGCCCGGCAAGCGGTTCTTCGCCTGGATCGCTGGCAGCAATCTGGATGTCCGCCCGCTGGGCATCCTGCGGCGGCACGATAGCGATACCCTGTCCGGCCGGTCTGGGTTCGACGGACCTCGCCGGTTTGCGTGGCGCCGGCACCGCTTCCGCGACATCGTCGGACTCGTCTGCGCCGCCCCCGCCCAAGAGCGTCGCCAGCAGGCCACGCGGCCTGCGTTGGCCGCCGTCGACGCTTGCCAGCTCGATGTTGGGCGTGCCGGCGCCCTTGCGCGATTTGTAGGCGGCAAACGCCTGCTCATAGCCGGGCAGCGGTTTGCCGTCGCTCGGCACATGCAGTGTGTTGCCGTTCGGAAATACCCTGGCGAGTTCCTGGCGGCTGATGCCCGGCCAATGCCGCACATTGCCGACATCCATGTGTATGAAAGGCGAACCGGAGGTGGGGTAATAACCCACGCCGCCGCCCTGCATTTTGAGGCCGATGTCGCGCAGCTTCTTCAGCGGCACATCCGGCAGGAAGAAATCCATCGCGCGGCCAACCATGTGTTGGCTCTCCCGGGCCACGCCCTTCGAGCGGCTGCGCAGCATGGCGTTCGTCGCCGGCGAACGATAGGCGCTGACCACATGGATATAGGCTGTCGAGCCGCTGGCGCGATAGGCCTGCCAGACAAGATCGAGCAGGCGCGGATCCATCTTCGTCGGTTCGTTGCGACGCCAGTCGCGCAGCATGAGATTGATCTTCTTCAATCCCGCCGGATCATAGCGCCCATTGCGCTTGAAGACGATTTCAGCCTTCTCGCCCGTATGGAGATGTTGAATCCTCAAAGCACGCGTCTCCGCGAACGCGCCGGTAGCGCACAGGCAAAGGAACGCTGCGATGATGGCAGGCAGGGTCCAAAGACGGGAAGCACCGGGGGCGTTTTGCACGTTTTCGCTCACGTTCATGCCTTGCACGTTCTTTTGTTTCGGGCGATTTAGATTTCCGCCCAGATCAGGAGCCTTTCGGCCCTCTTCCTGACAAGCATGGGTCTGACCGGCGAAGACGGGCATCCATGCCACAATACGTCATGTCGATGAATAGCATCTTGGTTAATGAATCGTGTCTTGCCGAAATGCGCTTCGGCTGGATTTGCCTGTGGCAGCCATTTTCTGAAGCAATGAACCGCTGATCGGGTCCGCCAGCACGAGGGCCGCGCCATCCCATGTACCCGCCTCGCCCTCGCAAATGCAGAGGACGATCGTGCGGCAACAGGGATGCTGGAAACTGGTGCTGCGAGAGAGGATTGAACTCTCGACCTCTCCCTTACCAAGGGAGTGCTCTACCACTGAGCTACCGCAGCCGCTGATGGCGGGGCTTCTGCCATATCGAACCGGCAAGCGCAAGGCCAAGTGCAACGCTTCTGTGAAAGGCTTTGCCGGATGGCTTTTAATGACATGGCAGTGCCACAATGTTGGCTATCCCTGAACAGCAAGCTGGTGGGTCGCCGGCGGGATGGGCGATGGACGACAAGACAATTCCAGTGAAAAAGGATGGTCCACCGAAAAGCAGCGCAACAATCCGCAAGGATCGGCTCGCCGAGCAATTGCGCGCCAATCTGCAGAAGCGCAAGGCGCAGTCGCGCTCGCGGCGGACCGGCGAGGCCGACCTGCGTCCGGACGGGCTCGCTGCATCGAAGAAAATACAAAAAGATTAACTCAAATAGGTCACTCTTGGCCTGGGGTGGGCGAAATCCTATTTCTTGAACCAGATTGGCCAATGGTCTAGACGGGCCGCTACTCAAACGATTGAACCGGCCCTTTTTTGGCCGAGAGGGACGTTCTTCCATGGATCGCATCAGAATTGTCGGGGGCAACAAGCTCTCCGGAAGCATTCCGATCTCGGGCGCGAAAAACGCGGCGCTGCCTTTGATGATCGCCTCGCTTTTGACCGACGACACACTGACGCTGGAAAACGTGCCGCATCTGGCCGATGTCGAGCAGCTGATCCGCATCCTGGGCAATCACGGCGTCGATTATTCGGTCAATGGCCGCCGCGAGAAGCAGAATGAGGGCTATTCGCGCACCATCAACTTCTCCGCCCGCAACATCGTCGACACCACAGCGCCCTACGAGCTGGTGTCGAAGATGCGCGCCTCGTTCTGGGTGATCGGCCCGCTGCTGGCCCGCATGGGCGAAGCAAAAGTGTCGCTGCCGGGCGGTTGCGCCATCGGCACGCGGCCGGTCGATCTGTTCCTCGAGGGCCTCCAGGCGCTGGGCGCTGATATCGACGTCGACACCGGCTATGTCATCGCCAAGACCCGGAATGGCCGCCTTGTCGGCAACCGCTATATCTTCCCGAAGGTCTCGGTCGGCGCCACCCATGTGCTGATGATGGCCGCGGCACTCGCCAAGGGCGAGACGGTGCTGGAAAATGCCGCCTGCGAGCCCGAGATCGTCAATCTGGCCGAGTGCCTCAACGCCATGGGCGCGAAGATTTCCGGCGCCGGCACGCCAACCATTGCCATCGACGGCGTCGAATCGCTCTCCGGTGCGCGCGTGCGCGTCATTCCCGACCGCATCGAGACCGGCACCTATGCGATGGCCGTCGCCATGACCGGCGGCGACGTCGTGCTCGAAGGCGCGCGTGCGGACCTGCTGCAGACCGCACTGGACGTGATCGCCCAGACGGGTGCGGAGATCACGCCGACCAATTCCGGCATCCGGGTGAGGCGCAACGGCGCCGGCATTTCGCCGGTCGACGTGACGACAGCACCCTTCCCGGCCTTCCCGACCGATTTGCAGGCGCAGTTCATGGGCCTGATGACCATGGCCAAGGGTAAGTCGCGCATCACCGAGACGATCTTCGAGAACCGCTTCATGCATGTGCAGGAACTGGCGCGGCTCGGCGCTCACATCACGCTTTCGGGCCAGACGGCGATCGTCGACGGCGTGCCGAAGCTGAAGGGCGCGCCGGTCATGGCGACCGATCTTCGCGCCTCTGTCTCGCTGGTCATCGCCGGCCTGGCGGCGGAAGGCGAGACCACGGTCAACCGCGTCTACCACCTCGATCGCGGCTTCGAGCGGCTGGAAGAAAAGCTGTCCAACTGCGGCGCGGTGATCGAACGGATTTCGGCGTAGCCCGCGACCTCGGCTCCTCTCTAGCAACGCAGGAGATTGGCGAAATCCTTCGCGGCAGCGTCCTTCTCCCCGTCACTATCCGGGGAGAAGTGCCCGGCAGGGCGATGAGGGGCAGCGCAGAGCTGCAGCTGCTGGTGCGGTTGCACCGATCGCCAAGACCGCCTAACAGAAGGCTGAACAATCAACCTTCAGGTGCGAAATCCGTATGACCGCCCTTAAGCTTATCGCGCTCGACGACCAGGATCTGAGCATCGTTTCGGCTCATGTCCAGGATGCCGTGCTGAAAGTCAGCGACCTCGAATTCCTACCCGCGGCCAAGCGTTTCCTGCTGACCATGAACCGTTTCGTCTGGGAGGCAAAATCCGGCCTTTTTCGCCAGCATAATGAGCGACGGCAGGCCGTGCTGCATTTCGACCGCGTGCTCGGCGCCAAGACCAGCGGTATTGACCGCGACAAGCCTGCCGAAGTCCTGTCGCTGCTGGCGATCAGCTTCATCGAGATCAGCAAGCCGGCCGGCATCGTCGAGCTGATCTTCTCGGGCGGCGGTGCGATCATGCTCGACGTCGAGTGCATCGAGGCCCGTCTTGCCGACATCGGCGGGGCGTGGGAAGCCACCTCGCGCCCCATCCACAAGGCCTGAGCGTCCGATGGCCATCACGCTTCGTCAGTCCGATGCCGATTTCGAGCAACGTTTCGCCGCCTTCCTCACGACCAAGCGGGAGGTCTCCGCCGATGTCGATGCCGCGGTGCGCGACATCATCGCGCGCGTGCGCGCCGAGGGCGACGCGGCACTGATCGACTATACGCGGAAATTCGATCGCGCCGATTTGACCGGCCTCGGCATTGCCGTGTCTAAGGAAGACATCGCAACCGCCTACGAAACGGCCGACCCAAAGACGATCGAGGCGCTGGAGTTCGCGCGCGACCGCATCCGCTCGCATCATGAACGGCAGCGGCCGAAGGACGATCGCTATACAGATGCCGCCGGCGTCGAGCTCGGCTGGCGTTGGACGGCGATCGAGGCCGTCGGGCTCTATGTGCCGGGCGGTACGGCGAGCTATCCGAGCTCGGTGCTGATGAACGCCGTGCCGGCCAGAGTGGCCGGCGTCGAGCGCATCGTCATGGTCGTGCCTGCGCCGGGCGGCATCATCAATCCGCTGGTGCTGGTGGCAGCGGACATATCAGGCGTTTCCGAAATCTACCGCGTCGGCGGCGCGCAGGCGATCGCCGCCCTCGCCTATGGCACCGAGACAATCCGGCCGGTCGCCAAGATCGTCGGCCCGGGCAATGCCTATGTCGCGGCAGCCAAGCGCCAGGTTTTCGGCACCGTCGGCATCGACATGATCGCCGGGCCGTCGGAAGTGCTTGTCGTGGCCGACGGCAGCAACGATCCGAACTGGATCGCTGCCGACCTGCTGGCCCAGGCCGAACACGACGCTTCGGCACAGTCGATCCTGGTCACCGACGATCCGGCTTTCGGCATCGCGGTCGAACAGGCGGTCGAGCGCCAGTTGCAGAGCCTGCCACGCGCTGAAACGGCAGCGGCGAGCTGGCGCGATTTTGGTGCCGTGATCCAGGTGTCGACCATCGACGCCGCGCTGCCGCTGGTCGATCGCATCGCCGCCGAACATGTCGAACTGGCCATCGACGACGCCGAGGACTTCCTGTCGCGGATGCGCAATGCCGGTGCGGTCTTTCTCGGCCGCCACACGCCGGAAGCCATCGGCGACTATGTCGGCGGCTCCAACCATGTGCTGCCGACGGCGCGCTCGGCGCGTTTCTCGTCCGGCCTGTCCGTGCTCGATTTCGTCAAGCGCACGTCGATCCTCAAGCTTGGACCGGAGCAGTTGCGTATCTTGGCGCCGGCGGCGATTGCGCTGGCCAAGGCGGAGGGTCTTGACGCGCATGGACGCTCCGTCGCCATACGGTTGAACATGTAGGCGGCGATGTCTGGCCCCGATCAAACCCGCGCCAGGCTGATCGATGTCGAACTCGATGAATCGATCGGCCGGTCAACGCCGGATGTCGAGCATGAACGCGCGGTGGCGATCTTCGACCTGATCGAGGAGAACAGTTTCCAGCCCGTCAATGACAGCGGCGACGGCCCTTACCGGCTGAAACTGTCGCTGGCCGAGCAGCGCCTGGTGTTTGCCGTTGCGCGCGAGGATGGCACCGCCGTCGTCACCCATATCCTGTCGCTGACGCCGCTCCGGCGCATCGTCAAGGATTACTACATGATCTGCGAAAGCTACTACGACGCCATCCGTTCCTCGACGCCGAGCCATATCGAGGCGATCGACATGGGCCGCCGCGGCCTGCACAATGAAGGTTCGCAGACGTTGATGGACCGGCTGTCCGGCAAGATCGACATCGACTTCGACACGGCGCGCCGGCTGTTCACGCTGGTCTGCGTGCTGCACTGGCGGGGCTAGCCCTGTCGCCCGGCGCCCTGCCCCGTTCGATCCTGTTCCTGTGCGGCATG
Organism: Mesorhizobium sp. AD1-1; assembly: GCF_020164655.1. Classification (NCBI taxonomy): domain Bacteria; kingdom Pseudomonadati; phylum Pseudomonadota; class Alphaproteobacteria; order Hyphomicrobiales; family Phyllobacteriaceae; genus Mesorhizobium; species Mesorhizobium sp. AD1-1. Next base: position 728,554 of record NZ_JAIUGP010000001.1, on the reverse strand, counting down.
AATGCCGTGCGCTCGCCAATGGCGGAGCAGCTGGCGCGCCGGATGCTGCCCGCCACCGTCTTTGTCGCTTCGGCCGGCGTTCGCGCCGGCGAGCGCGATCCGTTCGTCGATGCGGTGCTGGCCGAAGAAGATCTCACGCTGGGCGAGCGCCACCCAAGGACGATGGACGATCTCGAGGACGACTATTTCGACCTCATCGTCACGCTGGCACCCGAAGCGCACCACGCCGCACTCGAACTCACCCGCTCGCTCGCCGTCGAGGTCGAATATTGGCCGACGCCGGACCCGACCGACGCCGGTGGCACGCGCGAACAGATCATGGCAGCGTACCGGGACGTCCGCGAGCGGCTGAAGGTGCGCATAGGCCGACGTTTCTTGCTTCCAGAGGCAAAAAACGCGACGGATTAAGCGTGTTCACAAGCGGACGATTATCATATAGGTTCCGCCGAAATTCCGGCCAGGGTGCTGGAACTACCATCCAAGCAAAGGTATCGAATGCCGAAGGAAGAAGTCCTCGAGTTTCCGGGTGTCGTGACGGAATTGTTGCCGAACGCGATGTTCCGGGTAAAGCTCGAAAACGAACACGAAATCATCGCCCATACGGCCGGCCGCATGCGCAAGAACCGCATCCGCGTGCTGACCGGCGACAAGGTTCTGGTCGAGATGACGCCATACGACCTGACCAAGGGCCGCATCACCTATCGTTTCAAGTAAGCAAAGCCCGACTGGTCCGCGATGAGCATTTTGCAGAAGCTGGTGCTTGCCTCGGGTTCGCCGCGCCGAATCGAGCTCTTGCAGCAGGCCGGGATCGAGCCGGACCGCGTGCTGCCGGCCGATATCGACGAAACGCCGCTGCGTGCCGAGCATCCACGCTCGCTGGCCAAGCGCCTGTCGAAGGAAAAGGCCGAGAAGGCGTTCGCCTCACTGAAGACCGAAGCCGACTATGCGCCGGGTTTCGTGCTGGCCGCCGACACGGTGGTTGCCGTCGGGCGGCGCATCCTGCCCAAGGCAGAAACCCTCGACGACGCTGCCAACTGTCTCGGGCTGTTGTCGGGCCGTTCGCATCGGGTCTATTCCGGCATCTGCCTTATCACCCCGGGTGGCAAGCTGCGCCAGCGCCTGGTCGAGACGCGGGTGCGTTTCAAGCGGCTGCCGCGCGAAGAGATCGACGCCTATATCGCCTCGGGCGAATGGCGCGGCAAGGCGGGCGGCTACGCCGTCCAGGGCCTCGCCGGCGCCTTCGTCGTCAAGCTGGTCGGCTCCTACACCAACATCGTCGGGCTGCCGCTCTATGAGACCATCGCGCTGCTGAGCGGCGAAGGCTTCAAGGTGCATGGCGGCTGGCTGGCGGGAACCCGGCTGTGAATTCCGATCCCAAAGTCACGCCCTTGCGCCCAAAGCGCCCCTGTCCCGAATGCGGCAAGCCCTCGGCGCGCGACAGCTTTCCGTTCTGCTCGACGCGCTGCAAGGACATCGACCTCAATCGCTGGCTGAAGGGCGCCTATGTCATCAAGGCCCGCGATGACGAGGAAGAGACGGATCCCGACGCTCCGAAATGAGGTCGTCAGGCGGCCTCGGTCTTGCGCGCCACCCGCGCCCAGCCCGGCAGCCAGTCGCCGTGAGCGGCCAAGAGATCATCGACCAGTGACCAGATCTGGTCGAGATCGAGTTCGGCCGCGGTGTGCGGATCCATCATCGCCGCGTGGTAGATGTGCTCGCGGTTCTCGGTCATCAGAGCCCGCACCGTCAGTTCCTGCACGTTGATGTTGGTGCGGATCAGCGCGGTCAATTGCGGCGGCAGGTCGCCTATATAGGTCGGCTGGATGCCGGAGGCATCGACCAGGCACGGCACTTCGGCGGCGCAATCGCGGGGCAGCGAGGTGATGCAGCCATTGTTGCGGACATTGCCGTAGATCACCGACGGCTCGCCGGTCCAGACCGAATTCATGATCGAGGAGGCATATTCCCGGGACTGCTCTACCTCGATGCGATCGGCCGAGCGATAGGCTTCAGCCTGCCCCTTCCAGCGCTCGATCTGTTCGATGCAGCGCTTGGGATATTCATCAAGCGGGATGCCGTACTTCTCAATCAGGTCCGGGCGGCCGTCCTTAATGAAATAGGGTGTGTATTCGGCGAAATGTTCCGAGCTCTCGGTAACGAAATAGCCGAGCCTGGTCAGCATCTCGTAGCGCACCTTGTTGGGACAGCGCGGGTTCCAACCGGGCTTGGGCGCGCGGCCTTCGCGATAGGCGCGCACGAGATCTGGGTAGAGGTCGCGGTAGGAACCGTCCGGCTGGCGATGCTCGAACTTCAGATAGAACGCCATGTGGTTGATGCCGGCCGAGCGATAGCGGATCTCTTCGTAGGGAAGGTCGAGGTCTTCAGCCAGCTCCATCGCCGTGCCCTGCACCGAATGGCAGAGGCCGACCTGCCTGATCGCAGGGTATTTCTCTGCTATCGCCCAGGTGTTGATCGCCATCGGGTTGACATATTGCAGCATGATCGCCTGCGGGCAGACGGCGAGCATGTCTTCGCACACCTTCCACAGATGCGGCACGGTCCTTAAGCCCCGCATGATGCCGCCGACGCCGAGCGTGTCGGCGATCGTCTGGCGCAGGCCGTATTTCTTCGGCACCTCGAAGTCAGTGACGGTGCAGGGCTCGTAGCCGCCGATCTGGAAGGCGACGACGACGAAATCCGCGCCGGCCAGCGCCTTGCGCTGATCCGAATGGGTCTCGGTCTTCGCCTTGACGCCAAGCGTCGCGATCAGCTTGTTGACGACAATGGCGCTCTCTTCCAGCCGCTGCGGATTGATGTCCATCAGCGCGATCGTTGCGCCGGACAGCGACGGGCGCTGCAGCACGTCGCCGACAATGTTCTTCATGAACACCGTCGAGCCGGCGCCGATGAACGTGATCTTGGGATTTCTTGCCATGCTAACCTCCGGCATATGTTCAGGCCACATCGAAAGCGGCCCTGACGAGCCGTTCGGTGTAAGCGGTCTTGGGATTGGACAGGATGTCGTCGACGGGGCCCTGCTCGACGATCTTGCCGTTCTGCATGACGATCACGCGATGGCATAGCGCGCGCACCACCTTGAGGTCGTGCGAGATGAAGAGGTAGCTGAGACCGCGCTCGTCCTGCAGCTTGCGCAGGAGGTCGATGATCTGCGCCTGGACGGAGAGGTCCAGCGCCGATGTCGGCTCGTCGAGCAGGATGAATTCTGGTTCGAGCGCTATGGCGCGGGCGATCGCGATCCGTTGTCGCTGGCCGCCGGAGAATTCGTGCGGAAACCGCGACAGAATATCGCCCGGCATGCCGGCGCTGACCAGCGCGTCCCGCACCCGTTCGACCCGCTCGCGCCGCGTCGCCCCTATGCTGTTGACGATCAGCCCTTCCTCGACGATCTGGCCGATCGTCATGCGCGGGTTGAGCGAGGAGAACGGATCCTGGAAGACGATCTGCATGCGCGAGCGCAACGGCCGCATCTCGGCCCGCGACAGGCCGTGGATCGGCTTGCCGTCGAAACGGATCTCGCCGCGCTTGGCGTCGATCAACCGGAGCAGGGCCTGGCCGAAGGTGGTCTTGCCGGAGCCGGACTCGCCGACCAGCCCCAGCGTCTCATGACGACAGAGTTTCAGGCTGAGATCGTCGACGGCGACCAATTCGCGCCAGTCGGGTTTCAGAAAGGTGCCGTGGCGCAGCATGAATGAGACGCGCACGCCGCTGGCCTCGAGAATGGTGCCACAGCCCTCCGGCAGCGGCTTCGGCTGCCCATGCGGCTCTGAAGCCAGCAGCCGCCTCGTATAGGGATGCCGCGGGTCGGCGAACAGCCGTTCGGTGACGTTGTGCTCGCACATTTCGCCATGCTGCATGACATAGACGTAGTCGGAGAACTGGCGCACCACGGTGAGATCGTGGGTGATCAGGATCACCGCCATGCGCAGCTCTTTCTGCAGGCTGCGGATCAGGTTCAGGATCTGCGCCTGGACGGTGACATCGAGCGCCGTGGTCGGCTCATCGGCGATCAGCACGTCGGGATTGTTGGCCAGCGCCATGGCGATCATCACCCGCTGGCGTTGCCCGCCCGAGAGCTGATGCGGGTATTGTCTGAGCCGCGCGGCAGGATCGGGAATCTGCACGTGCTGCAGAAGTTCGAGCGCTCGCGCCCAAGCCTGTTTGCGGCTGACCTTACGATGCACCCGGATCGCCTCGACGATCTGGCTGCCGACCGTATAGATCGGGTTCAGCGAACTCATCGGCTCCTGGAAGATCATCGAGATGCGGTTGCCGCGCAGCTTGCGCCGGGCGCTCTCGGGAAATTTCAGGATGTTTTGCCCGTCATAACAGACGCTCGAGCCGGGCGACACCGTGGCGCGCCGCGACAGCAGGCCCATGACGGTGCGCGCCGTCACCGACTTGCCCGAACCGGATTCGCCGACGATGGCGATCGTCTCGCCGCGATAGAGCTGGAACGAGATGTCCTTGACCGCTTCGACGACGCCATGCTCCACCTTGAAGGCCACGGCGACGTTGCGAGCATCGATGATCGGCTGGTCCTGGCGTCCGTCATGGTCGTGACGGACGATCGGTGCGAAGGATTCGGCGAGCGCGACGGCCATTTGTGCCACCTCAATAAGGGTCGACGGCGTCACGCAGGCCGTCGCCCAGCGCGTTGAAGGCAAAGACAGTGACCAGCACGAAACCGACCGGCGACAGGATCCAGGGATAGGTGCCAATGACGGAATAGGTCGCGGTGTCCTGCAGCATCAGGCCCCACGAGATCAGCGGCGGCTTGACGGCGAAGCCGAGGAAACCGAGGAAGGATTCGAGCAGCACCACGGTCGGGATCGCCAGCGTCACGGCGACGATCACATGGCTCATCACATTGGGGAAGATGTGCTGCATAATGATGCGCCGGTCGGTGGCGCCGACCGCCATGGCGGCGCGCACATACTCGATCCGCGCCAGCGCCAGCGTCTTGCCGCGCACTTCGCGCGACATCTGCGCCCAGCCCAAGGCCGACATGACGATGATGACGAAAGCGAGGAAGACGTTGGTGGGAGCGGTGACCGGGATCAGTGTCGTCAGCGCCAGATAGAGCGGCAGCTGCGGGAAGGCGAGCACCAGTTCGACGAAGCGCTGCATCCAGACATCGAACCTGCCGCCGAAATAGCCGGAAACCATGCCGACGGTGGTGCCGATGACGGTGATGATGAAGACGACCGTCAGGGCGATCATCAGCGAGACGCGCGAGCCGTGGATGGCGCGCGACAGCACGTCACGGCCGAACTTGTCGGTGCCCAGGAAATGCACCGGCTGGCCGTCCAGCGAGCCGAACAGATGCCGGTCCGCCGGCAGCAGCCCAAACAGCTTGTAGGGCGCGCCATGCACGAAGAAACCGAGCAGCCTAGGATGATCATAGTCGGGGCCGACGACGGGCTGGAAAGTGACCGGATCGAGGTCCGCCGAATCGGCCAGCGCATAGACCCTCGGCCGTGCGGTGAAACCGCCGTCTCTGTCATGGAAGCTTGGCACCTGCGGCGGAGCGAAGCCGACATCCGTGACCTTCGGGTCCATTGGCGCGATGAATTCGGCTAATACGGCCATCACCAGCAGCAGCACGACGAGCCAGAGCCCGGCCATGCCGGTCCAGGAGCGCTTCAGCCGGCGCCAGACAAGCGCCATGTAGCTTTCGTTGCCATGCGCCGGTTTGGCGACGATGGGCCCTTCGGCAGGCAGCGGTGGAGGGGATGGATCGCGCGCCAGCATCTCAACGCTCCCCGAACTGGCGCACGCGCGGATCGAGCAGCACGAGCAGCATGTCGGCGATGATGTTGCCGACGATGAGCGTCGCCGACAGGACCATCATGAAGGTGGCAGTGACATAGACGTCGCCGACAGCCATGGAGCCGACGATCGCCGGGCCGACGGTCGGCAGTGCGAAGATGATCGCCGTCTCGATCTCGCCGGTCAGCATATAGGGCAGCACCACGCCCTGATACATGATGAGCGGATGCAGCGCGTTGGGCACGGCGTGGCGCATGACGACGGCAGCACCCGTCAGCCCCTTGGCCCTTGCCGTCTCGACATATTGCGCGTTCAGCGTATCGAGCAGATTGCCGCGCATGACGCGCATATTGTAGGCGAGGCCGCCGAAAGTGGCGATCGCCACCACCGGCCAGACATGTTTGACGAGGTCGACGAATTTGGCCCACGACCACGGCGCACCACCATATTGCGGCGAGAAGAATGAGCCGATCTCAGACACGTTGAACTGGAAGACCAGGAGATAGACGATGATCAGCGCCATCAGGAAGCGCGGCACCGTCATGCCGAGGAAGGAGATGGCCGACAGTGTCGAGTCGATCCAGGTGTATTGCCTTGTCGCCGCCCATATGCCGAATGTGATGCCCAGCACCGAGGCCAGCAGATGGCAGACCAGCGCCAGAAGGAGCGTGCGCGGCAGGCGCTCTCCGACCACATCGGCGACCGGTTTGTTGTAGTAGAGGCTGTAGCCGAAATCGCCGCGGGTGACGATGCCGACGATCCAGTTGAGATACTGCACGGGCAGCGGCTTATCGAGGCCATGCTCGATGCGATAGGCCTTTGCCTGCGCGTCGGCCTCGGCAAAGGAAGCTCCACCCTGGTTGATCGCCTGCGAGCGGATGTAGTCGGCATAGTCACCCGGCGGCGCCTGGATGATGGCAAAGGTGGCCAGGCTCAAGATGGCGAGGACCGGGATTGCCGACGCTATGCGCGTGAGCAGGAATCGCAGCATGGACGGTTCGTTTCCTTGTCTCGCCGATCGCGCCCTTGGTTGCGTCCGGAGGTTGGTTTGTCCGGCCGCGCCAGCGGCGGGGCCGGAGGTCTCTCAGTCAGGGAGGTAAACCTAATTCATCAGCCCCTTCTCTCCGGGTTTGCCGGGCAGCTCATCGGGGAACAATTCATATTTCGCCTGCTTGTCTGCGGCGACAAACACCCGTTCGCGGATGATCGAATCCTCGGCCCAGTTGAACATGAAGATCGGCGTGCCCTGCGGAATGTTCGAGAAGCGCTTGTTGACGATCAGCGCGCCGGGATATTCCGTCAGGCCGACATTGTAGACGTGCTCCGTCGAGATCTTCTGGAATTGTTTCATCAAGCTGGCGCGCTGGTCATTGTCCTGCGTGGAGACGAACTTGTTGACGATGTCGACGAGGTCCTTTTCGAACGGCATCACATCGACCTCGCCATTTTCCGGCGCACGATGGTCCCAGCTGGTGCGCGGGCCGACAGGGGCAAGCTGCACGGTGTTCTGCACCACCGAGGTCAGTTCCTGTTCGTTGCGCCGGACCAGCCAATCGAAGCGGCCGGAGTATTGCGAAGCGTCCCGCTGGGTGCCGTTGAGGCCGTTGAGCACGACCCGCAGCCCGAGCTTTTCCATCTGGGCGACGACGCCTTCGGCAAGGCTTTTGTCGGTCGTGTAGTCGTTATTGACCAGCATCACGATCTCGACATTCTTGCCGCCGGCGGTGCCGGAAGGGAAATTCACGAAGCCGTCGCCGTCCGTATCCTTGAGGCCGGCCTTGGCGAGTTCAGCCTTGGCGCCATCGAGGTCGAAGGGGTAGTAGACCGTCGAATTGCGGTCGTAGAAGCTGGTTCCTGACGACAAGCCGCCGGGATAGATGGCGGTGAACGGCCCCTTGACCAGCGAGTCGCCGAGCGCCTTGCGGTCGAGCGCCATGGTGACGGCCTTGCGGAAATCCTCGTTGCGGTTCAGCTCGCGGATCGCCTGGCCGCGTTCGTCCGGATTGCCCCAGCCATTGGCGGAAAAATTAAAGCGCAGATTGTAGCCGATGAGCCGCGGGCCGAAAGCAAGACGGGCAGGCGCGTTCGCCTCCGCCGCACGCTTCAGCGAGGCGACGAAGTTTTCCGGCTGCTCCAGATTGGAAAAATCAGCCGCGCCGGCCACCGCCTGGACGTCGCGATCGGCCCAGGTCGACAGCTTGTAGTGCAATTCGTTGAGATAGGGCAGTTGATTGCCCTTTTCGTCGACCTTCCAGTAATAGGGATTGCGGCGCATGACGATGATGTCGTCCGGCCGGTATTCGACCGGGACCCAGCCGCCCATCACCGGCATGTTCATGAATTCCGGCGGGAAGGCATTCTTGAACTGATCGTAGGTGTTCTTCGAATATTTCGGATGCTGCGGCTTCAGGATGTGCGCGGGACCAGGACAGAAGGTGCCGTAGGCCATGGCATACAGGTACTGCTTCGGGAAGGCGTCCTTGAAGGTCCATTCGACGGTGTAGTCGTCGATCTTCTTCAACGTCGTGCCGACGCCGAAGGTTTCCGGCGTGGCGCCGTTCAGCGGCGAGACGTTGGGATCGACGACCTCGTCGTCCCAGTAGAACATGACGTCGTCGGCATTGAACGGCACGCCGTCCGACCACTTCGCGCCTTCGATGAGGTGCATGGTCAGCTTGTGGCCATCGCTCGACCAATCCCAGCTCCTGGCCAGGTTCGGCAGCGGCTCGGTGTCCTTGGCCTCGACTTGGAACAGCGGGGCGGTGCGCGTCAGGCATTCGGAGAGGCCGATGTCGATGCCGCCCCAGCCTTGCGTCTGACCGGCGCCGTAGTTCCAGCCTTCCGGCCGCCCTCCGATGACGTGGCGCATCGTATCGCCATAGACGCCGATGCCGTCTTGCATATTGCCCGTCTTGAAGACCAGCGGCTCCTTCGGCAGCCTGTCTTTCACCGGCGGCAGCTTGCCGGTCTTGACGTATTTCTCGGTGACCCAGTCGGGCTCGTGATATTCGGGAAGCGCCTTGAACTCCAGAATGGAGTCGCGCGCGACATAATTGATCTTGCCTTCGGCGGGAAACGGTGTCGGCGCCGGCGGAACCGTCGGCTCGGAAGCGTATGCACTGAGTGCCGAGACCGAGACGCTCAGCGCCAGTCCGGCAGCAAAGCCGATATTGCGTAAATTCCTCACTGTCTCTCTCCCTCTTGTTGGTCCGGAGCGTTTGCACCCGCTCCGCCTCTCCTCGAATTCAAACGGCTTCGTGGCAGTGGATCCGCCTCCCATGGATCCACCATCACCGCATGAATTTCCAGCCGGCCCGTTTCAGCCGGCCCGTTTCAGCCGGCTTGCTTCAGCGCGGCTTTTTCGGCGCGCAATTCCTCGATCGAGCGAACGCTGCGCCGTGCGGCGCCCGCCCACTCGCGGGTCTTCACCTTGGATGTCGACAGCCGCTCCCTGGCGGCCGGAACCGCATGGGCGTATTGCGGCAGCCAGGCTGCCTGGGCGACGACCATTTCGTCGACCATCTGCCAAACCTCCTCCGGCGTCGAAACCGCGCCGACCAACGGGTCATGCAGCACGGCGAGCTTCAGAAGATCGATGTCGCCCGATATCGCGGCATGCACCGACATGCGCTGGACGTTGATCGAAGCGATGCAGGTGGCGGCGCAGGCCTCCGGCAACGTGATGCCGGCGGCCATGTTGATGCCGAAACGGTCGACGAAGCCCGGCGACTCGATGATGGCATCCTGCGGCAGGTTGGTGATCACCCCATTGTTCTTGACGTTGAAGTGGCCGCGATAGATCCGGTTGGTCTCCAGCGCCTCCAATATGTGGCTGGCATGCTCGTTGGAGCGTTTCTCGCGGTCGATCGGCTTGGACGCCGCTTCGAGGAACTGCGGATATTCCGTCTCGAACCAGTTGCGGGTTTCGGTGGAGTAGCGGAGATAGCCGCCGGTCTCGCCGTGAATCCAGTCGGACATATCGATCCAGCGCGTGATCTCGTCGGGACGCTTGCGGTACCAGGGCAGATATTCGGAAAGATGGCCGTTGCTTTCGGTCGAATAGACGCCGAAGCGCTTCAGGACGTCGATGCGCAGCTTCTCCTGCCTGGAATAGACCGGATGCGCCTCGAAAGCGGCCACCAGTTCATCCTTGCCAATGGGGCGGCCGTTGAGGCGCAGGTCGATGAACCAGGTCTGGTGGTTGATGCCGGAACAGACATAGTCGAGCTCCTGCGTGGACTTCGCGCCAAGCACCTCGGCGATCTGTTCGGCGCCGTGCTGGACGCCGTGACAGAGCCCGACAGTGTCGACCTTGCCGTATTCGATCGCCGCCCAGGTGTTCATCGCCATCGGGTTGGCGTAGTTCAGGAATTTGACGTTCGTCTCGGCGACCTCGCGTATGTCCTTGCAGAAATCCAGGATCACCGGAATGTTGCGCTGGCCATAGAGAATGCCGCCAGCGCAGATCGTATCGCCGACGCACTGGTCGATGCCGTATTTCAAGGGAATGCGGATATCGTCGGCGTAGGCTTCGAGGCCGCCGACCCGCACGCAGCTGATGACGTAGCGAGCGCCTTCGAGCGCCTTGCGGCGGTCTGTGGTCGCCGTCACCCTGGTCGGCAACCTGTTCGCCTCGACGATCCTATCGAGGATCGCCTTGATCATCTGAAGATTGTGCTCGCTGACGTCGGTCAGCGCGAATTCGATGTCCTTGAATTCGGGCACGCACAGGATGTCGGTGAACAATTTCTTGGTGAAGCCGACGCTGCCGGCACCGATGATAGCGATTTTGAAACTCATCAGCCGCACCTCATTCCATTTCGAATTGCAGGCAAGGAATGACAATGGAGGCTGTAGCCACATGCCGCGACATGTATGCAGGACAAGCCGGAATCCGGCTCGCCAACCTCCCTGTCCGCTCCTTGACTGCGGATCTCTCTCGCTTTTCGATGGGGATTATGCGCTTATTCGCGAGCGCGACCAGAGAAGGATTATGCTTTCAGGGGTAATTTTGTGCTGCATGATTTGATAGAACACGGACAGTCCATGCGCACGATCTCGCTGCCGCGCGGCCGCCAGCGCCTGCACGCCATGCCGACGAGCACGGGCTACGAAGTGCGCGAGGACGAAATCTACGACTGGGACGGCCGCAAGCGCGGTCAGACACCGTTCACCGTGCTCCAGCACACGATCAGCGGGACTGGCCGGCTGCGCTACGAAAACCGCAACTACCGCTTGCAGAAGAACGACACATTGCTGGTGCTGGTGCCGCACAACCACCGCTACTGGCTGGCTGGAGATGAGCGCTGGGAATATTTCTGGATTTCGATGAACGGCGAGGAAGCGCTGCGCATCCACAAGTCGATCCTCAGCGTCTCGGGTCCTGTATTTCGGCTGCAGCCGGCGACAATCGATCATCTTGCCGATTGCAGCTTGCGCCTGATCAAAGGCGCCGCTTCGCCGGGTGCTGCTTCCGCGATAGCCTACGAGGCTGCGATGGCGCTCTATGACGATGTCTTCGGTTCCCATGCCTTCGCCGAAAAACTAAGCGCCATGCAGCCGGTCATCGATCACATCAACGCCAATCTCGACAAGCCGCTGCCGGTGGCGGACCTGGTCCAGATCAGCGGCCTCAGCCGAGCCCATTTCTCACGCTGTCTCGCCGAGAGCGAAGGCCTGCCTCCGGCCGAGTTCGTGCTGCAGCAGCGCCTGCAACGCGCGGCGAAGCTGCTGACCAAAGCGGATTTTTTGCCGGTGAAGGAGGTCGCCATCCTATGCGGCTTCGAGGAAGCGAACTATTTTTCAAAGGTCTTCCGCCGCTGCTACGGCATCACACCGAGCCAGTTCCGCACCACAGGCATGTACGCGAATTTGCGGACTCCGGCCAGGCGCGGCGTCAGGGCGTTCGATGACGAGGCCTGACGCCGCCACGGTTAAACAGGCAGCCAACTAGGCAGCGCGCAGGCTGCCGCCGTCCAGCCATTCGAGATCGGCTTGCGAAAGCGTGATGTCGAGAGCGCGCAGGCTGTCGTCCAGTTCATCCAACGTGCGTGGCCCGATCAGCGGGATGGAGGGGAAGGGCTGAGCGAGCACATAGGCCAGCGCAATATGGATCGGGCTCTTACCCAGTCTCGCGGCAAGTTCGATCGCCCGGTCGCGGCGGCCGAAATTCCGCTCGGAGTACCAGACCCGCACCAGCTCCTCATTGTCTTGCTTGTCGCGACCCGCCCGATCGGTGAAGAAGCCGCGCCCCTGGCTCGACCAGGCGAAATTCGGCATCTGCCTGGATGTCAGCCAGGCCTTCCAGACATCCGTGGAGGACGTGACGCAGCCAGCCCAGATCGGCTCCAGCATTTCGGCCAGCGAGAAATTGTTGGACAGCGCACCGGGCTTTTGCTTGCCGGTGCGTTCGGCGTAGGCAGTTGCCTCATCCATGCGTTCCATCGTCCAGTTCGAACCGCCGAACGGGCCGCGGATGCGGCCGGCCTTGACCTCGCGATCCATCGCATCGACGAATTCGCCGACCGGCACATCCGGATTGTCGCGGTGCATGAAGTAGACATCGACATGATCGGTCTGCAGGCGTTCGAGCGTCTGGTCGAGCTGCTTGCCGATCACATCGGGATAGCACAGCGGCGAGTGCGCGCCCTTGGCGATGACCACCGATTGCGCGCGCACGCCACGGTTTTTCAACCATTCGCCAAGCAGCTTCTCGGTATAGCCGCCGCCATAGACATAGCCGGTATCGAAGAGATTGCCGCCGGCCTCGAAAAAGGCATCGAGCAGGATCGAACCTGAGGAAAACGTACGGAAATCCTCGAAGCCGAGCGCCACCACCGATGCCGGTTTCGACAGGCCAGGAATGGTGCGCTTGGCGACCGCCGTGCCGCCGGACAGCAGCGGCCGGCCGGAGATGGTGTTGGTGCGTTGCTCGGCCTTCTCGATCCCGTATTCGAGGCCGGCTGCCGCCCGCCATTTGTCCAGCACACGCAAGGTGCCGAGGCTTTCCGCCCACGCCATGCCCGGCCAGGCGAATTCTTGGCCGCCGGCGAGGATCGCCTCGCCGGCTGCGTCGACCTCGAAGGAATACACATGGCGCTTCTCGTCGACGCTGATGGTCTGGCGCGTACCATCGGAGGCGATGACGTCTATCCGGCCGAGACCGACATCGCGGTTGCCGCCGGCGAACCAGAAGTCCGGCACTTCGATGCGGCCCTTAGTGCCCAGGATGCGCAGGACATTGTCCTGGCTGAGCGAGATGCTGCAGGAGACTTCAGCGACAATGCCACCGGGGAAATGCAGCAGCGCGGAGGCCCATTCGTCGACGCCGGACTGGCCCAGATGGGCGGTGCCGACCACCTTGTCTGGCTCGCTGAAGGGCTTTCCGACGGCCGCACCGGCAATCAGCCGGACCATCGAGACGGGATAGCCGCCGACATCGAGAATACCGCCGCCGGCGAGATCGTTGGCATAGAGCCGGTGCTGCGGCATGAAGCCCGGCATGGCGAAACCGAAGCTCGACTTGATCATCCTGATCTCGCCGATGACGCCGGACCTGATCAGATCCACCAGCTTCTTGGTCTGCGGGTGCAACCGGTACATGAAGGCTTCGCCGAGGAATGTGCCGGCCTTGCGCGCGGCATGCATCATGGCGTCGGCCTCGAAGGCGGTCAGCGCCAGCGGCTTTTCGCACAGCACATGCTTTCCGGCCTCGGCCGCCTTGATCGCCCATTGCGCATGGCCTGGATGCGGTATCGAAATGTAGACGGCGTCGATGTCGGGGTCGGCGAGCAGCGCGTCGTAGCCGTCGAGGATACGGGCACCGGGAAAACGCTCGGCAAGCCCCGGCTTGGCGGGATTGCGTGCGCCGATGGCGACCAGCTTGCCGGTGTCCGAAGCGGCCACGCCACCGGCAAAGGACTGGGCGATGCTGCCCGGGCCGAGAATGCCCCAGCGAATGGGCGTGGTTGCGGTCATTGTCATTCTCCTTGAAGGCTGGAAAGGGCTGGCGGTCAGCGCAGCCGCAGTCCTTTTTCGTCGAACAGGTAGGATTTGCGGATGGAAACGGTGATCTCGGACGTGTCAGGGACCTTTGCCGCGTCGCGCTGGATCACCACGTCGTCACCGTTGGCCGTTCTGGCATAGAGGAAACTTGTGCCGCCCAGGTGCTCGATCACGTCGATGGCAACCACAAGGTCGGCGTCGCCTTCTCCGGCATTGCCGAAATGTTCGGGCCGCACACCGACAATGACCTTGCTGCCGATTTTTGGGCTGCCTATTTCGGGCGCAGTGCCAGTCAGCGGTTGCGTGATGCGGGTCTTCTCCTGGCCCGCCAGTTCGACCACGACGCCAGGTGCATCGTGCCCGACAACCCGGCCTTTGATGAAATTCATCTTCGGCGAGCCGACAAAGCCGGCGACGAACTGATTGTCGGGGTTGTCGTAGAGATCGAGTGGCCGGCCGATCTGCTCGATATGGCCGGCGCGCATCACGACGATCCTGTCGGCGAGCGTCATCGCCTCGGTCTGGTCGTGGGTGACATAGATCATTGTCGTGCCCAGTTCCTTGTGGAGCCGGGAGATCTCGACGCGCATCTGGACGCGCAATTCGGCGTCCAGATTGGAGAGCGGCTCATCGAACAGGAACACCTGCGGTTCGCGCACGATGGCGCGGCCGATGGCGACGCGCTGGCGCTGACCGCCTGAGAGTTTTTTCGGGCGTCTGTCCATCAGTTCGCTGATGCGCAGGATCTCGGCCGCCCGTTTCACCCGCCGTTCGGTGTCGGCTTTTGGATTGCCGGTCATGCGCAGGCCGAAAGAGAGGTTCTGTTCGACGCTCATATGCGGATACAGCGCGTAGGACTGGAACACCATGGCGATGCCGCGGTCGGCCGCCTCGACATCATTGACCACCTTGCCGTCGATGGCGATTTCGCCGCCGCTGATGTCCTCGAGCCCGGCGATCATCCTGAGCAGCGTCGATTTTCCGCAGCCGGAGGGGCCGACGAAGACGACGAACTCGCCGTCCTTGATGTCCATGCTGGCGCCATGGACAACCTCGAAGACGCCGAAGCGCTTGACGACATTGGTGAGCGTGACCGTTGCCATGCTGCCCCTTACTTGACCGCGCCGGCGGCAATGCCGGCGATGAAATGGCGCTGCAGCAGCACGAAGACGACCAGCATCGGCACCGTCAGCATTACGGCGCCCGCCATGATGCCGCCCCATGACACCTTGGTGAGGCCGATCAGCGTGCCGAGCGCCACCGGCGCCGTCATCGAACCAGGCTGGCTGTTGATCAAAAGCGGCCACAGATAATTGTTCCAGGAGGCGAGGAACAGGATGATGGCGAGTGCGGCCAGCATCGGCCGCGCCAAAGGCAGCGCGACAAAGAGGAAGATGCGCCACTCCTTCACGCCCTCGACGCGCGCCGCATCGAAGAGGTCGTCCGGCATCATCGAAAAACTCTGCCGCATGAACAGCACGCCGAGCGAATTGAACAGCGGCGGAACGATCAGCGCCACCCAGGTGTTGGCGAGCTTGAAGTCGCGCGCCACCATGATGAACTGCGGGATCAGCACGACCGCATAGGGCAGCGTTATGGTGCCCAGTATGATGGCGACAACCGCGCCCTTGCCGAAGAACTGGTATCGGGCCAGCGCCCAGCCGGCCATCGACGTCAGCAGCACCGACAGGATGGTGTAGGTCACCGCCACCGAGACCGAAATGCCGATGGCGCCGACGAAGTTCGTGTCGCGCTGCAGATTGTTGAAATTGTCGATGAAATTGCCGTGCGGCAAAAGCTCGATGCCGGGGCTGAAGATGCCGTTGTCGGGCATGGTCGAGAACACCACCATCATCCACAGCGGAAACAGCCAGATCAGCGCCAGCGGCGTCAGGAACAGATGCAGAGCGATGCTGCGTCCCAGCCTGGCGGAGGAGCGCGAACTCATTTCGGTTCCCTCGTCAGCCACAGCTGCGCCAGCGTGATGGCGATCGCCAGCCCGGCCATGGTGTAGGCGACGGCCGAGGCGTAGCCGAAGTTGAGCGACCGAAAGCCCTGGCGGTAAAGCAGCAGGCCAAGCGTCTCCGTGCCGCCGCCCGGCCCGCCGCGCTCGGTGATCAGGAAGGGCTCGGTGAACAGCTGCATGGTGCCGATGATCGACAGCACGAGACAGAACACGATGACCGGCTTCAGCAGCGGCAGCGTGATGTAGAAGAACTGCTTGAGCTTGCTGACGCGGTCGAGCGTCGCCGCCTCGTAGACGTCTTCGGGAATGGACTGCATGCCGGCGAGCAGGATGATGGCGTTGTAACCGGCCCAGCGCCAGGTCACCGCGATCATGATCAGCGCCATCGCCGGCGCGACGTTGGAGAACCAGTCGATCTTGGGCAGGCCGACGCTGTTCAGGAGCTTGTTGATGATGCCGAAATCGAGGTTGAACATCAGCCGGAACACCGCCGAATAGGCAACCTCGCCGACCACGACCGGGGCGAAGAAGGCGAAGCGGTAGAGGCCACGCGCCTTCAAGAGCGGCGAGTTCAACAGCACCGCCATGACGAGCGCCAGCGAGATCATCACCGGCACCTGGATGACCAGGATGAGCAGCGTGTTCTTCAGGGCGTTGAAGAAGGCCGGATCGCCGATCAACCGGCCCCAGTTGAAGCTCGGCGCGAACCGCCACGGCACGGTGCGCGTCGCCTGGAAGGAAATCATGAAGGAGCTGATGATCGGCCACACCCAGAAGATCGCGAAGATCAGCAGATAGGGCGTGAGGAAGCGATAGGCCGTGGCGTTACGATTGCGCATCTTGCTCCTCCTTCTACCGCTTGTTGTTTCACGCCGTCGCCTGGGTCTTCCCTTCTCCCCTTGTGGGAGAAGGTGTCGCCGAAGGCGACGGATGAGGGGGTGTTCCGGGGAACGCAAACGTCTCACTCCGCTGGAGCACCCGTCATCCGTCTCGGCGCTATCGCGCCGATCCACCTTCTCCCACAAGGGGAGAAGGAGAAGCGGTGATCAAGATTTGACGGGCAGTCCGGTCGCCGCCGCGATCTGGCTTGCGGCATCGTCGAGCGCCGCCTTGGCGTCCGGATAGCCGCCGGCCAGATACTTGGTCTGCACGGCGCGGACGATGATTTCGGCGTCGCTCTGGAACTGCGTGCCGCGGCTCGGAACAACTTTCGGCAAGGTGCCGAGAATGTCCTTCCATACCGCCTGGCCGCCCCAGTAAGACAAGCCTTGCGCGACATAGGGATCGTCGAGCGCCGAGACCAGGGACGGTACCAGGCCGAACTCCTTCAGCATCGTGATCTGGCCTTCATTGGTTCCGAGCGTGTATTTCAGATAGGCGTAGGCAGCCTCCTTGTTCTTGGAAGCCGAGGTGATGGCCAGCGAGGACCCGCCGAGATTGGCGGCGCGCGGCCCGTCGGCGGTGAGGCTCGGCATCAGATAGACGCCCCATTTGCCGTTTTCGCCGGCAGATTCGGTGCGAATGGTGCCCTCATACCAGCCGCCATAGATCTGGGTGGCGACGGTGCCGGCGGTGTTGTTGGTGATCTTGGTGCCCCAGTCGGCCGACGAGATGATGCCGGCGTCCTTCATCTCCTTGACCTTGGTCATGGCATCGACGCATTTGGGCTGGTTGACCGTGATCGATTGTCCGTCCTCGGAGAAATAGGCGCAGCCCTGTTCGTTGGAGATCATGCGGAAGAATTCCGAGTCGCCGTTGAAATCGGCATTGGTCATCGAGACGCCAGGATTGGCGGACTGGATTTTCTTGCCGGCGGCGATGAAATCGTCCCAGGTCTTGATCGAAGCCGGATCGACGCCGGCCTTTTCGTAGAAGTCGCGGCGATAAAAGGCGGCCACCGGGCCGGAATCCCACGGCATCGCGTAGGCCTTGTCGCCCACTTCCAACTCGGTGCGCTTGAAATCGGGGAATTTTTTCTGGTCGTCGGCTGTGTAACCGAGCGTATGCAGGTCGACGAAGCAGTCGGGGAACTGGCTCCAGTAATTCTCGGCCTCGCCGTTCTCGATGGTGACGACATCAGGCAGCCCGACGCCGCCGGCGGCGCAGCCGGCGATCGACTTGTCGTAAGTCGGCTGGTTGCCGAGATCCTGGACCGTGACCTTGACGTCGGGAAATTGCTTGTTGAAGCCGGCAATGGTCGCTTTCAGCGATGAAGCCGCGACATTCCAGCTCCAGATGGTGATTTCGCCGGATTGCGCGAAGGCCGGGGCTGAGCCCAGGGCAAGCGCGAGCGCGGCGCAGGTCATTGTGATGCGCATTGAAATCCTCCCATTTCATTTGCTCTCTCACTGTGAGCGTGGCTAGACTATGCACCGGGCAAGGCCTGTCGCCGTCAAAGGGAATATGAAATTGGCGGAAAGTAAGATGCCTGAACGGCCGTTCTACCAGCCTGGGGCCAGCAGCGTGGAAGGCCTGCCGCTGCTCCTGCAGATGTTTCACACCAATCCGTTGGTGATGCTCAAGCCGCATTGGCACGCCCAAGTCGAGGTTAATTTCATCGTGCGCGGCAGCGTGCATTACCGCATGAACGACCACGAGATTTCGCTTTCGGCCGGCGAGATGTGCCTGTTCTGGGGTGGCCTGCCGCACCAGATGGACGATTTGTCCGACGACGCCATCTATGCCGGAGCGCATCTGCCGCTGGTGCATTTCTTCCGGCTGCACCTGCCCACGGATATAAGGCACCGGCTGATGACGGGCGCAACACTGGTGACATCAGCCACCGACCAGTCCGACAACCATAATTTCGAGCGCTGGAACCGCTACGCCCGGTCCGGCGACCAGGCCAAGGCCGAACATGCCGTCAACGAATTGCTGCTGCGGCTGGAGCGAGTGCGGTTCGAGCCCTATCGGCTGGTATCCGCAACTCCGACCGACCAGGAAACAGGCAGCCCCTTCGACCAGCAATCGTCGCGGAATGTCGGACGCATGTGCGATTTCATCGCCGAAAACTTCCTCTATGACATCGATTGCGTGAACATCGCCGCGGCGGCCGACATCCATCCCAAATACGCCATGAGCCTGTTCAAGAAATCCACCGGCATGACGCTCAACGAGTATGTGAGCCTGTTGCGGCTGAGCTATGCGCAGGCGCTTTTGATGCATCAGGACGCCAATGTGCTGCGTGTCGCCATGGATTCGGGTTTCGGCTCGCTCAGCGCCTTCAACAAGTCGTTCCGCAAGCTCGCCGGCATGTCGCCTTCCGATTTTCGCCGCGGCGTGACCGGCGCCAGATAGGCGATGGCGACTTGCGGGCGCCCAGTGCCGCGAGCATTGCTGCGCCTCGACCGCCGGCTAAAAGACATGTCACGGCGTTTCAGCCTGCAATAGCGGCACGGACAAGAATGGCGAAGGCCGGATCGTGCCATGCCGTGCGCCATTCCGGCCTGCAAGCAGCATGGAAACCGGGGCACCGCACGGCATCGCTTTTCCTGCCTGAAATCGCCACCTAGGCGCTGGACAGGCCGAATTCCCGTGCTATAACCCACGCGCTTTCAAGGGGCGCCCACGGCGCCTCGATGAATTCCGGCCTGCGAGTTTTCGTTTGCCGGAACAGGCCCAGATAGCTCAGTTGGTAGAGCAGCGGACTGAAAATCCGCGTGTCGGTGGTTCGAATCCGCCTCTGGGCACCATTTCACTTTCCCATCGCTTCCCACGACGTCTCACCATTCGATAGAAATCAATGACTTAGCCTAGTTTGGCGGTTTATGGTGACCCACCGCGTACCGTTGCAACGCATCGGTTTGTGGGTAACGATTTAGGCGTTACCCATTACCCGGGAGGTCCGTTACCCATGTCTCTCTCCGACTTCGCCTGCAAGAACGCTAAGCCTAAAGACAAGCCGTTTCGTCTTGCTGATGGCGACGGGCTTTATCTCCTCGTCCGGAACAACGGCTCCAAACTCTGGCAACTGCGGTACCGCTACCTGGAGAAGGAAAATATCCTCTCCTTTGGAAAATACCCGCTGGTGTCACTTCTCGACGCGAGAGGAAAGCGCGACGACGCCAAGAGGCTGTTGATCGCCGGCATCAACCCCTCCACCAAACGCAAAGAGGAGAAGACTGCCGCCATCACGGAAGCACGCACCACCTTCGCCTTGGTCGCGGAGGAGTATGTCACGCGGATGGAGGAACGGGACGCTGCGGCGGCTACCATCACCAAAACCAAATGGCTCCTGGGAGATCTAGCCGGCCCACTCGCCAAGCGCCCCATCAACGAGATCACTCCAGCCGAAATTTTCCAACTCCTCCAGAAGATCGAAAGGAGTGGTCGAAGAGAGACAGCGCGGCGTTTACGCGGCGTAATAGGCAGCGTCTTCCGCTTGGCCATTGTCACCTTACGGGCAGAGGCCGACCCAACCCTACACCTCCGGGGCGCTCTCCAGCCGCCGAAAGTCAACGGTCGTGCCGCTATCACCGATGAAAAGAAGTTCGGCAAGCTCCTGATGACGGTCGACGAATACGACGGCTGGCCAACCATCAAAGCCGCCCTCCAGTTTCTTGCCCTCACCTGTGTCCGCCCCGGCGAAGTACGGGGCGCCACGCGCGACGAGTTCGACCGAAAGAAGGCCGTCTGGCATATTCCGGCCGAGCGCATGAAGATGCGTGCTCCGCACGACGTGCCACTGTCCAAACAGGCGCTTTCGGTCTTGGAAGAGGTCTGGCAGCTTTCAGAGGACGGCGGCCTAGTCTTTCCTTCGATCCGCTCCACAAAACGGCCGCTTTCCGAGAACGCCATGAACGCTGCGCTACGACGTATGGGCTACGGAAAGGACGAAGTGACCGCACATGGTTTCCGGGTGACCGCCAGCACCATCCTCAACGCCCGCGACTACGATCCAGACGTGATTGAAGCTGTCCTGGCGCACCAGGACAAGAACGCCATCCGGCGGACCTACAACCGCGCGACCTATTGGGAGCAGCGGGTGACGCTGATGCAGGAGTGGGGAGATTTACTAGACGCACTCAAGGTGGGCCGTTAGTTTTGTCCGCGTTGCGCGGCAGGGCCGCTGTTTCCGGGCTGGCGTGATCACCGTCGGCATAATCACTAAAGCTATTCACTTAGCGGCAACCTAGAGTTTGGGCTCGGGGCTCTTGGGCTAGCCAAGTCAATCTCAATCGCGCTCGTCGTGCCCTAGGCATCCTGCTTAATCCGGCGACCCATCAAACGAGAACGGCCATGCCCTCGCCAGAATGGACGCGGCACTTGAAACGTCGGTCACGATGGAAGCCAACTTACTGATTTTCAGAGTTCTTCTACTTCCAAAGCCGCAACGAGTTTCGCGGCCTCTTTCCAATGCCGCTCCACTTCCGCACGGGTAATGGCGCGGTCAGGTCGATAGGCTGGCAGCTCGCCCACAAGTGCCTTCAGGTCGCGCAATACGGACGCAATGTGCGGCCATGGGAAATCCGTCGGATCGCCGATGTCCCGGTCGGCGCCAACAATCATTTCCAGCTTTGCGATGATCCCAGCGAGCGACAGAGCCGCAATGCTGGGGATAGCATCCTGAAATCTGAGTGCCTCGGTCATGGCAAACACCTCTGCCTCGCGAGCCACCGCATATTCCGCGCTCGCCTCCGACGCGGCCACCGGAATCCGCCATGACAAGGATTCGCCTGAGGTCAATACCGGAATTCCGGTATTGGCCATCATTCGTGCCTCCAAACGCTGCTGCACCCGACACAATACCAACGAGGCATATCGAGCTTGTTGCCACTCGTTCCACAGGCTCAAAGCGTGATCTATGGCTTGCCGTGCCGGGCCATCAGGATCATCGCCCTGCTGACCGATGACGAAAGGCAAAGTCGTGGTATTGTCGGAATCAGCCATGATCCGAGCTCCAGACAGCTTGAGTTGTGGTCAAGCCGGGCGACGTGTTCGAGCACGTCGTTCGGCTGCAAGTGGTGACCACTCTTACGTACATACCGTACATTACGGATATTCACATTGTCAAATACGCCGAACCCATCGGAAATAAAAAATGAACGTTTCGAGTTGCGCCTCTCAGGAGACTTGCTGAGCAGGATTGACGAATGGCGTCGCAAACAACCGGACTTGCCTACTCGATCAGAGGCCATTCGTCGTTTGGTGGAAATGAGCTTGGATTTTAAGTGATTGGACCGCGAACGCAGTATCGTTTGCCGGGAAGTTGCCGATTTCGGCAGAAACCGACTCCGGACTCATCCTTGTTAGAACATGCCGTTGGACCGACATTGGCAGGATTGCAGTTCTTCGGGTGGACGAAAATTGGGCCCCCGCTCGCTCGCGCGCCCTTAAACAGCGCCGGAGCGAACGGCAACTTTGCGCCTGATCTCGGCCGGTGAGGCCCTACCTATCGTTCGCCCAAAGCTGACATCGCACAGTTACACCAGACGCTCCATCTGGCCTCACCAGCCCGATGCTGCAAGGACGGCCACACGACGACGTGCCGTCCTGCGCGTCAGCGCGATAAAGAACCCATGCAATGGGAAACAGACGTTGGCATTGCTGCTGTCAGCGGATCGGACGTGGCGCTATGTCGTTGTCAAAGCGACGCGCACTGACAAGTGCTGCATCATGTCGAGCTATCGGCATGGAAAGCTCGAGGATATCGAAAAGATTATCACTAGGTTGAGGAAAAGAGTGCTGATTGACCGTGATCTGACAGTGTTATTGGGAAAGAAGGTAAAACTGACGCTCTCATAAGCGTTTACGCCTGCTCTGGCTGTGCTATTGCAGGTGGGGGCTTAACTGAAACATAGAATTTGGAATGCCCGCACAGTCTGGTTTGTTGGGGGGGGGCGAATGCCAAAGATACGTCGAATAAAGATCGAAAATTTTCGATCAATCGCAGAACTCGATATGAATCCGACGGACCTGACGGTCATCGTCGGAGACAATGACAGTGGAAAGTCCAATGTTCTTCGCGCGCTAAACCTTTTTTTCAATGGCCAAACTAATCCAAACACGCAATTCAGTTTTGCGAATGACTTCAATCGTTACACTGAGCCACGAGCGAAAAAGGCGCCCGAAATCGCTGTGGAGTTACGACTGGAACTCCCAGAATCCTATAGGGAGAACAATGGCGAGCAGGTCTTGTGGCGAAAGCGATGGCGGGCGGATGGCTTGCAATCTCGCGCAGAAATGCAAGGCATTCGCTTCCTGAAGAAAAAGCGTGGCAGTGGTTATATTGAGGAGCTGTTCGAACTTTCGACCCGGTCGCGGGTTCCTCCACTCCTTAACCGAATACAATTCGAATATGTTCCGGCGGTACGCGGAGCCGATTTTTTCCGGAGTCTTCGCGGGCGAATTTTTGAAGTGATCGCACAAGCGTCTGAAAGCGTCGTTAGAGAGAGCAGCGGACAGTTTGAGACCGTGATCGGCAACGCAGTTTCGGGCCTTCTGGAAAGTATCTCCCTTGAGCTTAAAGACAGTTCAAAGCTCAGGCTCCCAAACGACCTCACGTCGATTTTTGAAAGCTTGGATTTCCTAAACGGTGAAAAGTCGATTTCACTCGACAGTCGCGGCGACGGGATCAAAGCGCGCTACATTCCGTTGATCCTTAAATTCATTGCCGAGAAAAGTAGAGAAGCTTCTGGGCTGTCACCGACCTTCATCTGGGCCTATGAGGAACCAGAGAACAATTTAGAGTTCCGCAGAGCCCAGGCCTTGGCAGATTCATTCAAGAAGCTTGCCCAGGATGAGTTCTCCCAAGTGATTTTGACTACGCATTCTCCGATCTTCTACAACATGCACTTGTATGATGATAACGCGGGCATGTGCACTGCCTACCACATTTCTCACACCGCTCCGACAGTTGGAACTAAAGCCAATTCAGCGGCAGACGCTAGTGTATCGTTGGACGAGTCCATGGGCGCAATGGCAATTATTGCGCCACATATTCAAGCGGCTCAAGATGCATTAGCCGAGGCGTCTTCCCAGTCTGAAGATCTCAGGAATAAATTATCTGCCCTCAACACTGATAACCTGCCCACGCTCTTCGTTGAAGGGGGAACTGAATATCTGGTTTTCAAGGCTCTCCTTGCAAGGTTCAGGCCCACCAAGGCAGCGCTGATATTTGTTGCCGAGCCTCCTGCTCGAGCCGGAGCTAACTACGTGACGAATATGCTCCGATCTTGGGAATATCGAACCAAGCACATGCCTGTAGATAAGCGCGTTAGAGCCCTTGGGATTGTTGACGCCGATGCAGAAGGTGAACGTACGGTCAAAAAATTCGCCGAAGAACAGGCAAACTGGAAGTTTGTGAGTTTGACTCAACTGCCAGTCCCCAGCCATCTTGCAGCTGCGCGCGAATTGGGGGTTGACCTTCCGATTTGTTTTGAAGAGATGTGGCCAGCGTCTCGCTGGGCCGAGGCAAAAGCAAACAATTGGCTTGTTGATCGACCTAAGAAGGGTCTCCTCAGCAATACCCTTGGCAATCGCCTCGCCGAGGAAGACCTCAAGCTGAGCGAACTCATCGAACCGTCATGGCAGATTTTTTATAGTAGCTGTGTGGATGGGGACGTACAGACACATGCGAAAATGGCGTGGGCCGAACATATGGTAGCGTTAAGTAACGACGACCTGGAAGCCAGTTCGGCCCAATTGCTCATTGTTCTAGATGCCGCCTTATTGAAACTAGGCGTCTAAAATATGCTAAGCCGCCTTTGGTGGTTGCTTCGCAGAACGCCCGTCATCGGTTGCTAAGCGAAGTAGGGTTACTTAGTGTCGAGGCGCTATCTAAAGGCTGCTCTGGCCAATCCAAGATCTTGGTCATATCAGTTTGAAGTTCCGCTATTCGCGTTACCAACTCCAGAAGCGGTCAGACTGTTTGCGGCCCCCAAGCTTCCGACGGGCAACGCGCCTATTTCAGACCTGGGTGGTTGTGCTGCTGCTGAGCTGCCGCTCAATGATAGGCAGCTCGTGTTCGCGCAAGAGCGCCTCATTGTGGAGCGATGGAGTTGTAACTGGCTCTTGCTGATCCAGACCGTTGAGCGCTGCGGCCACGCAGTCCTCCGTTGTCCAACGACGCTTTCAGGCAGTGTTCCAGGTCTGCGCCGCCAACACGCCAGGGATGGACGCCGGATGGCGGATATTGAAGGCCTCCGTTCACGAGAGCCCGTCCGAAGCAAACGCCATTAGTGGTTATGAAAATACAACAAGGCCTTCGTCTCGACTTCAGCAGCAAATGCCCCCAAAATCGCTTCAGGGGGAATCGTGAAAGTCGTTCCAGTTGATCAGCTATCCAGTTCCGATCTGCATGTAGACGCAATCTACCAGGGCGGCCGCAAAGGCAATGCGGGCGATGATCCGCTACCTACGCTCATGCGCGTCGACAGTCAGGGCGGTTTTCGCTACCGCGGCAAGGTGAAGGGCAAGCTGGAGATGCTCGTGCTGATGACGAGCATGAACGATGCGGACTGGCCTGACGATCTTGATGCCGAGACGGGCATCTTTACCTACTACGGCGATAATAAGAAGCCGGGGCGCGACCTGCACGACACCGGGCGCGACGGCAACCTGATCCTGAAGACGATCTTCGAAGATTCTCGCTCGGGCGCCGAAGGACGAGGCGTTGTCCCGCCTATCTTCCTTTTTTCAGGCGTAGGCGTATCGCGCGATGTCAGATTTCTCGGATTGGCGGTGCCCGGCGCCAGCGATCTTGATGCCTCTGAGGAACTGGTCGCGATCTGGCGCAACGTCAAGGGCAGTAGATTCCAAAATTATCGGGCGCGTTTCACGGTTCTCGATGCGGCACAGATGTCGCGCGCATGGATCGACAGCATAGTTGCGAAACAGCCGAATCACGGGCTTGCTCCCGATGCCTGGAAGACATGGCGCAAGACAGGCAAGCGCAAGGCACTGATCGCGGGTCATACCATGGAGTACCGTTCGCGGGCGGAGCAGCTGCCGGACGACAAGGACGGCCAAGCGTTGATCGGCGCTGTCCGCGAGCATTTCAAGGACCGTCCCCACGCCTTCGAACATTGTGCCGCTGCACTTGCGCGACTGATGATTCCAGACATCGCGGGCCTAGACGTAACGCGACCATCGCGTGACGGAGGTCGAGATGCTGTAGGCCAGCTGCGTGTCGGTACCGGTCAGAGCGGTATCCTTATGGACTTCGCCCTTGAGGCGAAGTGTTACTCGCCGCCGACCGCTGTGGGGGTAAAGGACATGTCCCGGCTGATTTCCCGTCTGAGGCACCGGCAGTTCGGTGTTCTGGTAACCACGTCATGCGTTGATCTCCAGGCTTACAAGGAGATCAAGGAAGATCAGCACCCGATCCTGATCCTATCTGCCAAGGACATCGTGGAGCTGTTGCGAAGGAATGGCCGAGGCAGCCTGCCCGCCGTCAAGGCATGGCTCGAAGAGGAATTTCCAAAGAAGCCTAACTGGCTTCAGCGGCCCGCTCGATAAGGCCGGTTGCTACGACCCCCGCGCGGTCGACAGCGAACGCAGCTTCAAGTGCCGGCTTTGCCTGCTTCGGTGATGGCTTCTGTCCCCAGCCGCCAGCCGCATAGCTGGCAAGTGTGCGGCAGATCGCGGCCACGCGGTAGTGTACCACACCGGCCTTCTGACCTTTCTCCGCCACGTCGAGCCAGATCGCACCGTTGAGCTTCATGCACAGAGCTATGCGGTCATAGTCCGCGACGGAATGCGTCGTGCCCACGGGCGCAACCATAGAACCATCTTCAGCGCTCACCGCGGCATAGGACAGCTCTGGAGGAAGCGGGTCGCCGAGAGGCGGAAGCTGGTTCTGAATTTCCTGCCAGCATTCGTTCTTCTTGTACCACTCGCTGGGGTTCTTCTGACCGGCGGACGCGCGCATGGCGATATCCATTTGCGGGGCCCAGGTTTCAATGAGCTGTTCCAACTCCGGGCTGATGGCTTGGCGAGACCAGAGGCGGTTGAAGTCGACCCTGCCCCCGGCTCTGTGGGAGAGACCGGCCACGACATAGGCTGTGATCTGCGCTCCGTAGGCCGGAAACTTCATGCTTCGGACCTTCTTCTCGGTCGCGCGATAGAGTACCGCCAGTGCAACCAGCCTTTTGAACCATGCGTCGCCGATAGGCCTCTGAGGCTCATCTTTGAGTAGCTGCATGAAGTGCTGGAAGTTCTTCTGGCCACCAAGGCAGACCCGGTATGGAAGTCCATCCCAGGCGGCGAGATAGCGGGCGACGTCCAGCTTGCTGAGACGCCTGTTCTTGGGCGTTTGCATGCGGAAGGCCTGCTGTTCCGTTTTGCGGTAGGCCGCTTTCTGTTCGGCTGCGATGTAGGAGCCGCGAGCCCTCTCGTAGAACCAGCGGCCTTTGCCATCATCGAGCCACGTATTGTTGGCGATCGTCTCGATGTTCTGGTGAAAAGGATCGTTTGCCGAGAAATCGGCGAGTTGCACGGTGTTCTGGCGGTTGGCGGCCCGGGAAATGGAGGATACCATTTCGCCGAGGTCGGCACCGCCCACCTTAATAATCTTGATGGGAACCGAGACGTTGTCGAGGCTGAGACTTTCCTTGCGGCGCGCGCGGTGAAGGGACGCCGTCGTCTGGCCGCCATTCACGATCTGAAGTCCCCTCAAGGATGTGATTTCTGTTCCGCCAGCGCCGTTGTCGGCGAGTTCGAGATCATCGACTGTTGCCACGATCCCGTTATTGAAGGCGAGGAACATGGACGGCTGTTCGACGATCGTGCGGCGCAGCTCGGCGTTGACGCTCTTCCTGCCCTGAAGGCCGAGAAATGCCCGGACGTTGAGTTCGAGCAGGCGCACACCGTAGCGCTCGTAGATTTTTGAAAGGGCCTCACCGGGTAGAACTGCAAGGTACGCGTCATAGCCGCCGTCATGGCTGGGCACATGGAGACAGGAAACGCCGTCGCCGGTAAGTGCCACAAGGTCTACCGTGATATCGGCCCGCGTTTCGCCTTCACCGAGGACGCGCTGAAGCCTGACGATATCATATGCCTCGAACAGGACTTCGCGATCCCGCCACTGCGTTGAGCCGGCCAGACTGCCGACGATGCAATCGGTGAGCAGGACCACGCGAATGACGGCCAAGTCCTTAGCCTGCGTTTCGATCAGGCGGGCCAGATCGCTTGCGTCTGTGTTTGACGGCTCCAAGTCCTTTGCCAAGCCGTTAACACACGCATTGGCGAAACGAAGCGCGCGCTCGATGGCCTTTGTCACATCGGCAGTCGACAGCTTCGCTGCCGGAAGCTCACCACTGTAAATGGTCGTGAACAGGTCAAGGCGCGAACGCTCTTCGTCAAAGGCGTAGCCATCGATCCGATAGAGCGCGTTTCTAACGCGGCCTTCCTGGTAGAGCGGAAACGTCGATTCCAGGTGTCCGGCATCTTCCAGTCGTTCAAGGACGAGGCGAGTGAATACCTCCTGGGAGAAGGGTGCGTCGGTCGTGAGGCCTTCTTCGACCTCGGCGGCGATTTCTTGTGAGAATGCCGCTACTACGTCATCTGTCATGACGGGTCTCCTTGAACAAACGCTTCAAGGACGAGGGCCGTATCGGTGGCAAAGCCTGCGATGGCTCGCACTTCGAGCGAGTAGGTGGCGTCGGTAATGGCGACCGGGAGATTTGCACGGACCAAGCGTGGGAAGGTCTCCTGGACCTGGTAACTGTCGATAGCGCGAAGCTGAACCTTGGGCACGGCGCGTGCAACATTGTCATCGGGCATCAGGCCACGACTGAGAAGCGCATTTTCGAAGGCACGGCGCCCTGTATCATTCGGCAGCCGGGCTGAGACATCGGACATGAAATCCCGGAGGGGCTTTCCTTCCGGGGTCTCAATCAGCCTGACATGCATGAGATCGAGGCGGCTGAGGCCGGAGACATCAAGCTGGTCCAGAGCGGAAATTGTAATCGTCGATGAAGGTCCGAGCCCCGTCTTGATTTCCAGAGCATGGCCTTCGTCTACGAAGTCATGCAATCCATCATTGGGCGCTTGCCAGGTCGAGAGGCCGTTAGCATGGGATGTGAGTATCCGACCGAGAATGATGAGTTCTCCGATCAGGCCAACGGTTTCGGATCTTGAGAGACCGTCGCGTCGATCTCGGAGGAACTGTCGCCAGGCGTCCAGGCGTGCGAGAAATTGATCCAGTGCGTCAGCGCGGTTTGCCAGTGCTGCAGCACTGACCACGTCGGCACAGATTGTTGCGAATAGATCGCGTCTGGAACTGTCTTCGAGCGAAAGCACCAGGAATATGCCAGTCGTGTCGGGTACGAGGCTGAGGCGCATTCCGCCTAGTTCGAAGAGCGCGTCCTGGCTCAGTTCCGTCTGCAGCATCAGACACGGTGCATTGTCGGTAGCTCGCATTGCGGCCAGGACATCGAGAGGAACCTCAGTCGAGATCAGTTTGGAACGATACTGACGTGAGACTGGCGGGCTTTTTGCGAGCGTATCCCAGGCTTTATTCAGTGCGACAAGCCAGTCGGTCATGAGACCTCGCGCTGACGGACACTGTTGATCAGATAAACGCGTTTGTCGGCCGCATCACTATCCGGGAAGCTGACAACAACGCTGATTACTGGGCGTTGGGTCTTTTCGACCTCTGCCATTACGGGATCGATGGGATAGATGATCAGTAGGCCGTTCTGCGGCCGCGCACCGCGGGCTTTGCGGATGAATTCGCCAGAGGGGACATCCGTCGGCAGCTTGGTGCGTGTCAGCCGTTCGTTGTTGGTCATAGTCAACGCAGAATCGAATTCCTCATCGGTAAGATCGATGGCCTGATCGAGCGGGCTGAGGGCGGTTCCGATGATGAAACGGTCGCCGGGCATAGGCTTGCCGTTTCTGGATTCCCGGGGTGAACGCAGGATACACTTGATGCGGCGGTCACCGAGATCAACGGGCTCTTGATCGCCAGTGGCGAGGTAGACACTCCAGTCTGTAAGCTCGGCGGGGTTCATCGCCAGCTGATCGCTAATGTAGCTCGCCAGCTTCTTGCCGTCGACTTGGTGGCTTTCCGGGGGGAAAGTCAGGTTTCTAAGGTAGGCAGCAATGTCCTGGCCCGAAATGCCCGTCCACAGTGTGCCCGAGGCCGTCTTGTTACCCGGTCCCGGACGGCGTGGATTTTCCATTCCGGAACCTAGTGCGACGAGGAAGTCATCGGTCACAGAGGCGTTACGCTCAATGGTCGTTGCGTCCTGGAACATAACCGTCTGAACCTTGCCCTCACCGGCGTAGCTACTCTGGTGAAGTTCGGCGTGACGCTGCTTGTTCTTCGCGGTGACTTCGAGAATGTCATGCACCGCGACCTTGAGGCCGAACTGCTTCGGCGTCGCGTTCGTGATGGACATCTCATAGAACTGGCCCCGCAGTTCCTTCTGCGCGGTCGCTACGTATCGGAACCAGTCTTCCATGTCTGCGCTCGTAAAGAGCCGACACAGATCGGCGAACCCGCGGCGATAGCCGAACCAGCGCCCCATCTGCAGAAGGCTGTCATATTGGCGCGAAATGCGCAGGAAATAGCTGACTGAGAGCCCTTCGAGCGTAAGTCCCCGAGAAAGCTTGTCACCGCCGACGGCGATGACGGAGTAACCAGTTTTCTTGTAGGCATCATAGTCAATGTCGGCCTTCGTCTTGCCGTTGGCCGTGATGACCTGGATCTTGTCCGTGCTTTCAGGAAGCTCAGTCAGAACCTGTTCCCAGGTCACGGGCAAGGTATTACGCCCGTAGACCGTTGTTCTGACTTTTTCGGTCGTCGGCAGGTAGTCGAGTTGCCACACCGACTTGAGGCGCTGGAGTGTTTCGCGGTCGCCGTTGGAAATCATGGCGCGCGTTTCGAACAGGTACTTTTCTACCTGTCGGTGAACCTCGGAATGAACGTCGACGTACCGCGACACATGCACAAGCATCGAGTTGTGTTCGGTTTCCTGCCCTCTGGCGGCGCGTGCCGCGCAGGTGAGCAGGAAGGCGTCGATTGCCCGCTCCAGGCTTCTCGGAATGACATCCTGGCCGTTGAACAGAGGCTTGAGCGTCTTGTTGTGCGTTTCCGGTATCCAGTTTTCTTCGGTCTGCTCAAGCGGCCGGACCAGAGGCAGACCAAGATTGTCCGCATCATCGTTTGTACCGAAAACCGCGGCTGGGCCGAAATAGTCATCGGGCGGCGTGAGCGAAACGATGAAGGTCGAGGGGAAGAGGTCGGGGCCGAAATTCTTCGCCGATCGTTCGTCATGGATGAAAATGTTTGCAAACGGGGTCGCCGTGTAACCCACGTAGACGCGGCGCTCGAAGGACATCAGCAGGCGACGGATTTCACCGTTGACCCGTTTGGGCTCGTATTCTTCCTTAAACGTCCCGTCCTCCAGGAGCGGCTGGTCGCCCGTATCGACTGACGCCTGGTCGGATTCATCGTCGATGACGAGCACTGGGGCAGCTTTCGCAGGCCCGGGCAGACGCGAAATCCAACCGTTGAGGTTTTCCAGCACCTTTGCGTTCTTCTTGACGACGAACACGCAAGGCTGGTTGACGGGAGAGAAGCTCAGCTGGTCGGCGATGCGCTGGCTGAAGTCTCCGTTCGGGTCAGCCATCGTCAGGCTGTCGACTGTCAGCTGCGAGTTGAAATTACCGACGCCGATGATGCGCATGGGCTGGTGGGGCTGTCGGGTTTTCGGATTGGTATCGTAACCCAGAAAGTCATTGTCGAAGCGCTTCTGCGTCTGCAGGCGCAGAATCTTATGCATGCCGGCGAGGACGATGATGATCCGGTAGCCAGCATCTGCAGCGCGGTTTACGACGCCAGCATAGCTAGCCGTCTTTCCTGATTGCACGTCACCCACGACAAGACCGCGCCAGTCCCAGCTGCCGGGCCGCTTGGGATCGTCCATTACTTCAAGAATTCTCGCAGTGCTGTCCTGAAGCTGCAGAATGGATTCTTCTGGCCATCCGTCTTCCTCAAGCTTGTTAAGGTAGCGCCGCATGAAATCTCCCGGCTGGCGTCGCTCGCCAACATACCAGGCGGCCGGTCGTAATGTGTCGATCAGCGAGAGCGCTGGCCCTTGTTCGGTGACAAAGATAGTCCAGAGCAGGCGCGTTGCCGCCTCAAGCTGTTCGGGGGAGATGATCTGCTTCGTGGTCAGGCTGAAGATGGGCGCATCCAGGCCGATGATCTTCGCGATGCTTTCGCGCGTGATCTCGTCGCCGACGTCCCTTTGAATCTGCAGAATTTTCCGCGCTCTCAGAGCGAGAGCCTCGACAACATCAGCCATGCCGACCCCCCAGTCTTCTTGTCAGTTCCGTTCGCAGCTGTGTCAGGTCTCCCGGAAGATTGAGCAGAAGTGCATCGATGCGCTGGTCTGTCGTCATGCTGGCAGGCAGAGCCTTGCCGAGTTCGACGAGCGGCTCAGTCAGCTGAGCAATATCTTCTGCGTCAAGAGCAGGGACTTCGGCGCCTTCAGATTCCGACACGTCGAGCCAGATGCGTTCCACGGGAACGCTGCGCTCGATGATCGACAGTACGGCGTTAAGCGGGCGCAATCCGCCGGTCGCGGCCGCACGACATGCGGCAACAACGGGATGATCCCGATTGATGCGGTACTGAATGCCTTTGGCACTCGGCACAGCCAGCCAGACTGCGGGTACGTCGTGGCGCGCGCCGCGATGATGGGGACCATGGCCGCGGAAAGCGAACACTTCTCGAGCTTCTTCGCGGGAGCGTCCTGCGATGGCAGTCAGTCGGGCACGTAGTGCTCCGGGTGGACGCGCCTGGGACTTGCGCACATCAATTCGCCAGTCGCGATCAAGCCCGGTGGGCAGGTCGACTTCGATGCGAGCGAGGCGGCTCGCTTCGTCGCGCGTCCAGATTCGAACGCCGCCGAGACCCAGCCAGCTTCCTGCGACAAGCAGGCGCTTGCCGCGATAAACGTAAAAGCCCTGCCGTGCGCCCCAGCCACCAGGGCCGCCTGCGAGTTCATAGTCCCGATCGTTTTCGAAGCGGTCGCGGTGAGGAAGCACATAGGGTTTGACAGTGAACGACGTCCCCGCGTGGCGAATGCGTTCGGAGGGCATCTCCTGCGTTGAAGGGTGTGTTGTCTGGAAGGGGTCCCACGCCTTGATTGCGCGTCTGTTGAGCGTGATTGAAAGGCGCGACGCATCACCGCCGATGAAGCGGTGAAAGATCATGCCGAGATGCGCCCTGATTTCTTCGATACGCAGATAGAAAGCTTCTTTCTGGAGCCCCGCGAGACCGCTCAGTTCGTCGATCCGGTCCCAGATGATGAGGGTGCCGGTCGGGCGCTGCGCGAGTTCCGCCACGAACGGATGTGTCGGAAGCGGATCGGGTACGATCGCGATCCAGCCACGCGTGGCGATCGTGTCGACATCAAGTATGACGGCACTAAGGGTCGCGTCGGCCTTGGTGATGACGGTCATTCGACGACACTGCGAGAGAGAGGCGGTCTTGAGCCCCATGCCGAACCGGCCGAGGTCGGATGCCCCACGGGGAGTGTCGGGCCCCTGTCCGCCGAGTTTCAGTGCCTGGGCGAGGCGCTTTTCATCTATGCCTTTGCCGTCGTCCAGAATTGCGACGACTGGCGTTCCGTCATTCCATTGGAGGTCAATCTCGACGGAGCGAGCCTGCGCGGTGATGCTGTTGTCGATCAGATCGGCGAGCGCCGTTTCAGGCGAGTAACCCAGGCCTCTCAGCGACGTGATGAGGGCCGGTGCTTCCGGGGTAATCTCGATGATGCGTTCAGGCGACATGTCACGCCGCCTGCCGGTCAGAAGCCTCTTTATTCTTGCCGGTTCGACTGGTCAGCTGCTCTTTGAGGACACGGGCAACTGCGAGGCCGAGTAGCGGCGGGACGGCATTGCCGATCTGACGGAAGGCAGCATTCATCGCGCCGGCAAAGACGAAACCGTCTGGAAACGACTGGAGCCGTGCTGCTTCGCGCACTGAGACAGTCCGCTTCTGCGTGCTGTCGTAGTGAATATGCGAGTAGGTGTCCTTCCCCATGTGCGCGGTCAATGTGCGAGAGGGCTTCGACGGATCAAGCTTCCACCACTTGTTCGGAAACTTCTCCGGATCATACGGCGGGACCACCTGCGCACGCAGATCCCTGTAGGCGTTTGACTCCTTGCTGATGTGCGTCAGCCCTTGCGCCATCAGCGCGTCCTGGAACATCTGTTCAGCAAGCGCTCGTGCCTGCGGATAGTCGGCGCCGTGCTTCATGCCCGCGAAGATCGGGAAGTCACGCGGGGTTAGGCGAATGAGGTGGCCGTTGGCCCCATCTGCGGTTTCGAAGCCGGGCCAGTTCCGCATTTTCAGCGCATACGCCGACGGGCCGGTAGCCAGCTCCCGATAGGGCAGAACTTCCGAGAGCTTGCGGCGTCTTATGACGGCAGGATTGCTGGCGTGTTCCTTGATCCTCGGCAGGTCATCGAGCGCGGCTTTCGCGCCGACGGCGTCGGCCAGGTCCGCCGAGGGGATATGAATTTCGTGGAAGCGGTGGCTTCCGGGGTCAACATGCTTAAGGGCTACACGACGAGAG
Organism: Mesorhizobium sp. AD1-1; assembly: GCF_020164655.1. Classification (NCBI taxonomy): domain Bacteria; kingdom Pseudomonadati; phylum Pseudomonadota; class Alphaproteobacteria; order Hyphomicrobiales; family Phyllobacteriaceae; genus Mesorhizobium; species Mesorhizobium sp. AD1-1. The sequence goes on along the minus strand of NZ_JAIUGP010000001.1, from coordinate 694,258 downwards.
CCTTCGTACCCGCGCGGCAGATCGAGGAAGTGCAGCGGTTCCGGAAATTTCGGTGCTTTGCCCAGGACATCGGCGAGTGCGACGATGAAGAGACGCTCCCGGACCTGGGGTACGCCGTAGTACGCCGCGTTGAGGATTGTGTAACCGGTGCGATATCCCGACAATTCGAGGGTCTCGCAGATTTCCTCGGGCACGTTGTGACCACCGAAATTCAGAATGTCCGGCACATTTTCGATGAGAATGATCAGCGGCTGCGTGTCTTCGACGAATTTGAGGAAGCGGCGGTAGAGCGAAGCGCGCGGGTCTTTCTGAAACGCGTCTTCGTGGCCGGCAATCGAGCGTAGCTTGGAGCGCCCAATTCGCGCGAACGCTTGGCACGGCAGGCCGGCGGCAAGAACGTCAAAGGACTCTGAAGCTGATGTTTCGAACCCCAGATCCTTGACCAGCTTCGCGGCCGTTACATCTTCCATATCGCGCGGCTTCGACCAGGCGTCACCAGGCTCGCGGTCGCCGCCGAAATTAAACGCATAGCTTCGCGCGGCTTCAGCATCGAGTTCGATGTGCGCGGAAAGTTCGAAGCCGGCAGTCTTCAGTCCGAGTGATAGCCCCCCGCAACCCGAGCAGATTTCGAGTGCGCGCGGGGTCGCCCCGGTCTGCAGGCGAACGAGCTTGTTTCGGCGAATCAGCTGATGGTCGGATGCGGTCATGATTCCAAATATGCCTGGAGCTTCGACTTCAAGCCAGGCAGATCACGGACCTCGCATTCCCATACGATTGCTACCTTCCACCCCAAGTCCTGAAGCTCCCGTCGCACGCGTTCATCGCGGGCGACGTTAGCATTAAACTTTCCTTGCCAGAATTCAATGTTTGACTTGGGAGTATAGCAGAACTTGCACCCTTCGTGGCGGTGCCAGAAGCAACCATGGACGAAAACGACTGTATTTCGTAACGGAAAGACGACGTCGGGCTTTCCCGGCAGATCGCGGCGGTGGAGCCGGAAGCGATAGCCCATTGCATGGGCCAGCTTGCGAACAGCCATCTCGGGCTTCGTGTCCTTGCCTTTGATGCGGCCCATCATGGCCGACCGTGCTGCAGGTGTGATTATGTCCATGGCATGGATGATAAGCGAGTTGCCGTGTCTCCTCGATCGAAAAATCGACGCGCCGCCCGGACGTTCTAGAAAACGTCTACCGTTGGCGGCAGCCATCTCTCAAACCGGGGCGATCCAACGGCGCTTGACGAGATCCGAACCTACTCCCTGTTTTGAACGCGAACATATGTCTGCTTCCCGGCATTGGTCCCTTTCCCAATCGAGCCATGCGACATCGTTAAACGCAGCGTCGACGGCTTGCGCAACGCGGGCGGAGCTTCGCTGTTTGGGGCTTCGCCGCCCGTTACTCGCGCCTACGTTCCCTGATTCTCTCGCTCTTCATGCCGTTCCGCATCAAACGCCTGCTTTCCCTTCGCGGCCCACAAGTCCTGCGCATGCTCGCCTTCGTGGCGCTGAAGCTTCTCGGCGATCCACAGCAGCGCGCCGTAGATCGTAGCGCGATCGTCATTGATGAGCTCGACGATGCCTGCCTTGACGACGAGCCCACCGAGTTCGATCAGATGTCGGGTGCGCTGGCGTCGCTCGACCTGCCAGGTGCGCATGTCATTGCGAGCCCGTACCGCCTGCCGGCGATTGTGGGCTGCCCGATTGCGTTTGAGCACCGCGAACGTTGCGCTGAGATGCCGGAGCAGTTCGCCGTGACCTGCTTTCGAAAAACATCACTCCACGCTTGGCCCATGCCTCACGCTTTGCCGTGTCTGTCGTCTCAGCGATTGCGACCAGTGCACCAGCCAGTTCACCCGGGCTGAGCTCATCGGCACCGGTGGCGATCACCAGTTCGCCAAGCTGCTGCACCTTTCGCGTCTTGAGCTCGCGCGCTTTGTCTTCCAGCGCCTTCAGTTCGGCGTCGAAGTCTCGTGGTTTACGCATGGCTGTCTCCATCAATTGTCGATCTCTGGATGATAATTGAGCGTCCGCCGGAAGGCTTTAAGGTTGCCGAGACAGCCCGGGACGGGCTGGTCCATCCCGAGAATTTTTCGAGGGAGGGCGCGCTTATACGTCGTGCCGACGTGCGCTTTGACGTGCAAATGATCTGGTCGCGATGGCGATCTATCATCTTCACGTCAAGGTCATTGGCCGCAAGGCAGGGAGCAGTGCTGTCGCGTCGGCCGCGTATCGCTCGGCCTCGCGATTGCGTGACGAGCGCATCGAACGCAGCCACGATTTTTCAGCCAAACGCGGCGTCGTCCATTCCGAGGTGATGCTGCCGGAGAGTGCGCCGGAGGCCTGGCGCGACCGCGAGAGGCTGTGGAACGATGTCGAGGGTTTCGAGGTCCGCAAGGACGCGCAGCTTGCCCGCGAAGTCGAGTTTGCGCTCCCGCGCGAACTCAGCCAGGCGCAAGGCATCGAACTGGCGCGCGACTTTGTACAAGTCGAGTTTGTCAGCCGGGGCATGGTCGCCGATCTCAATGTGCATTGGGACAGGGCCGAAGATGGCAGTCCAAAACCGCATGCCCATGTCATGCTCACCATGCGGTCCGCCGATGAGAACGGTTTCGGGTCAAAGGTTCGAGACTGGAATGCTACCCAGCTGGTTGAGCGCTGGCGCGAGCGATGGGCGGAACTGGCCAATGAACGCCTGGCCGAACTCGACATCGACGCCCGCATCGATCATCGCAGTCTGGAAGCGCAGGGCATTTCACTGGAGCCGCAAACGCAGATTGGTGCACCGGCTCAACGCATCGAGGGCAGTGGCCTTGACGCTGGCGGCATTGAAGCAGATCGCGCCGAACTGCATCGCGAGATCGCGCGCAACAATGGTGCGCGCATCATTGCGGATCCTCACCTGGCGCTCGACGCCATCACGCATCAGCAGTCGACGTTCACCCGAAAAGACATGGCGAAGTTCTCGCACCGCCACAGCGATGGAATGGAGCAGTTCAACGAGATGGTGGCAGCCATCAGCAACGCACCCGATCTGGTCGAACTCGGCAAGGACGGACGCGGCGAAGACCGGTTCACCACAAGGCAGATGATCGAGACCGAACAGCGCCTTCACCGCGCGGCAGAGCGTATCGATTTGGACGAGCGACACACGGTGAGTGACGAACATCGCGAGGCAGCTCTGGCGCGGGCTGCGCAACGCGGGCTTGTCCTTTCGGGAGAGCAGGTCGATGCACTGGATCACATCACCGATGGTCGCGGTCTTGGTGTCATTGTCGGCTTTGCCGGAACGGGCAAGAGCGCCATGCTGGGCGTCGCGCGCCAGGCATGGGCAGCGGCGGGTTACGAGGTCCGAGGCGCCGCACTCTCCGGCATTGCCGCCGAGAATCTGGAAGGCGGATCAGGCATCCCGTCACGCACCATCGCCAGCATGGAGCATAGCTGGGGACAGGGCAGGGATCTGCTCACCACGCGCGATGTCCTGGTGATCGATGAGGCCGGCATGGTCGGCACGCGCCAGTTGGAGCGCGTGCTTTCCCATGCCGCCAACGTTGGCGCAAAAGTCGTCCTCGTCGGCGATCCGCAGCAGTTGCAGGCGATCGAAGCCGGTGCTGCATTCCGATCGATTCACGAGCGACACGGCGGCGTCGAAATCGGCCAGGTGCGCCGGCAGCGCCAGGACTGGCAGCGTGATGCCACGCGCGATCTGGCAACCGGCAGGATCAATGCTGCGATCAGCGCCTACGATGCGCAAGGCATGGTGCATCAGGCCGCGACGCGCGACGACGCGCGAGGTGAACTCGTCGAGCGCTGGGATCGCGACCGGCGGGCACAGCCCGACGCAAGCCGGATTATTCTCACCCACACAAACGACGAGGTACGTGCGCTGAACCAGGCAGCGCGCGAGCGAATGCGCGCTGCCGGCGATCTCGGCGACGAGGTTCAGGTGACTGTCGAACGCGGCCCAAGAAACTTCGCCAGCGGCGACCGGGTCATGTTCCTGCGCAACGAGCGCGGGCTTGGCGTCAAGAACGGCACGCTGGGCATCGTGGAGGAAGTCAGCAGACAGAGCATGACCGTGCGCACCGATGACGGCAGGTCGGTTCGCTTCGACCTGAAAGACTACGCGCACATCGACCACGGCTATGCCGCGACCATTCACAAGGCTCAAGGGGTGACCGTCGACCGGACCCATGTGCTCGCCACGCCGGGCATGGACGCGCATGGCAGCTACGTCGCACTGTCGCGGCATCGAGACGGCATGGACCTGCATTATGGCGGCGACGACTTCAGCACGCGGGACCAGCTGGACCGTACGCTGTCACGCGACCGCGCCAAAGACATGGCATCGGATTACGAGCAGGTCGACCCGGCGCGGAGCTATGCCGAACGGCGCGGCATCACGTTCCGCGAGCGCGTCGTCGAGATCGTGCGCCGGATCGTTCCGGAGAAGCTGCGCGACAGGATCGGCGAGCTGCTGGACGGATTGCGCTCGCCCGGAGACGGCGAACCCATGCTGGAAGGTGGGCGAAGACCGGAAAGGGAAGATGTTGGGGTGCGGATCGGAGATCCAGGCCCTACGCCCGGCAGAGAAAATGTCGCCACTGGAGCGCCGCGCGACACGACTGTGCCGGTGGACGCGGAAGCGGCGTTGCGCAGTGCTCGCACGAAGGCGCTTGTGCGTCACGCGCGCGCGCTCGACGCGATCCTCAGTACTGGAAATGCAGACGGGCACGGCAGTCCCGAGCAGATGCGCGAATTGAGGGATGCCCGTAGCGCTTTCGAGAAGGTGCGGCCGCATGGCTGGCGCGATGCCGAAGCGGCCTATGTGAAAAATCCAGAACTTGTCCGTGAGGCGGGGGCCGGCCGCGTCAGCCGTATCGTGCTTGCTCTCCAGCTTGAAACGGAAATCCGCACTGGGATGGACATCGATCCCGGCCGCCGCGCTGACCGGTTCGTGGAACGCTGGCAAAAGCTCGATCGGACAAGCCACGACCAATATCAGGCCGGCGACATGTCCGGCTACAGGTCGACGCGCTCGGCCATGTCCGATATGGCCAAGAGCCTTGAACGCGACCCTCAACTTGAATCCCTGCTTGCCAATCATAAGAAGGCGCTCGGCATCCATGTCGAATCCGGCCGGCGTCTGGGTGTGGAACTCGCCTTTAACCACGGCATCGGGCTCGGCCGAGGCAAGGGCATCGGAATCTGACCCATCCGATTTGCCGCCGATAACACGTCAACTTACGATACGGCGGCAAACCCGTATTGCGCGGCTGCGGTTCCCCATTATGCCTGCCCACCAGATATCAGAAGCATCCAGCAGGAGGCAGGCCAGCCATGCCAGAACCCGACCGTATCATCCGCAGCAGAACTGTCCTTGCCCGGACAGGCCTGTCCCGCTCAACCATGTATCGCAAGATCGCCGAAGGCACATTTCCGGCTCAGATCAGGATCAGTGTCAACGGTGCCGGATGGCGGGAGTCGGATATCAATCGGTGGATTGAGAATCCCGTATCGTGGAGGCCGAGGCGAGATGATGAAATCCGATTGCAAGAGGTGGCAAAATGATAGCATCTATCGCATCATGCAAAGCAATTTTCTGTGGATAACGGAACCGAACCATCGGTATGATTTTGGATTGGGTAATTTTGTGGGTATTTATCAATATCCTCACTGACTTTTTATAATTAAATTCAAATAGATAGCTAACAATTCGATTCCGCCTCTGGCACCATCCCCTCCTGGTCCGTTCTGGGCACCCCCGTGGCGTCGCCGCCTGCATCGCCAAGTGGAATCACTTTGCGCACATTAGCCCGCCGGCGGATTTAATTTGCTTGGCCACCCCTCAACCCTAGGGCAAACTGCCCGTTGGGGCTGCAGGAGGTGAAATGAGAGCACGCGCAGCAACGCTTGGGGATCTGGAGGATGTCTTTCGCGGTCTGTCCAAGCGGATGTCGGACGAATACGTCGCTGCCGGCAAGGACAGCAAGATCGCCTACGACAACCTTATGATGAATTTGAAGGAGGGCCGCGCGCACGCGCTTGTCGAGGGTGACAAGGCCGTGGCGATCATCGCCTGGCATGAGAACAGCGACGCCGCCGACACGCTGTTCGCCGCACGGGAGGACTTCTTCCGGGCCACGACCGTCCGTTTCTGCAAGCGGCATATCAGGCATATCCAGGCGCTCGCCGGCAATCTCGCCATCCATTCGCGCAGTTGGCTCCAGGGGCCGGATGTCGCAAGATGGTTCGGCGTCATCGGCTATGTCGAGCGCGGCCGGGAGAACGGCGCCACTTTGTTCGAGCTGCCGCCGGCTCGCATCGGCTAGGAAACCCTGGGCTGGTCAAGATCCCTTGCCGCAAACACCGCCACCCTCTCGCGATCGCCCGCACAGGTTCGTCGATGCGGGTCACCGTCTTCGGCTCCAGGATCCCTTGCTCGGCGGCCTTCTGAACTGCCTTAGCAAGCGGCTTGCGCCGGGCGCCGATTGGCGGGATGTTATGGGAGGGCAACCGGGGGGCAAACCGGCACGCCGAGACAGATATGGCTGCTGGAAATGTCACGAGCTTGCTTCGCCTTTCTTGCCTTTGTTGCCCTGGTGAGGCCGGTAGGGGCAGGCGAGTGGACGTCTCATCTGCTTGACCGCCCAAGCCTGGCAACCGCCTATTTTCGCCAAGCCGATCTTGTGACTGCATACGCGACCGCAATGGCGCGCTTCCGTCTGCAGCTCGCAGGGCGTGCCGGCGAAAACAACCTTGCGGTCCCTCTCGAACCACTGCTTTTGCGGGCGGAATTCCGTGCGCGGACATGGCGCTCGGCGGACGGCAGCCTGTTGCAAGGCTTCGCCGGCAAGGGCGGCTTCCGGCTGACTATCGGCAACTGCCTGGCGCGCATCTGCGCTGCCAGCGAATGCAGCGATGCCGGTTGGCCGGTTTACGCCTGCAGCGACGGAGGCAAGCGCAAGATGTCCGTCACGGATTTTGTGACGGCAAACTTCGGCGGCGTCTCCTACCGCCGATTGAGCGCCTCCCCTTCACAGGAATGACAGCGCCGACCGTCTTGCTGCGGCGTTCAGCAAAGGGCGGTGTCCCTCCTCACCGCAAACGCCGCCTGCACCGCGCGATTGACGGTGACCGGCAGGATCGACATGTGGTTCTCGCCGGCATGCAGTTCGAAACTGGCGCGCACGCCCGGGAGAGCGTCAAGACGCTGCGCCATTGCCCGCGCGAATGCGTCGGTGCGTGTCACCTTTTTCTGCTTCAGGCGCTTTTCCTCGTCCTCGGCGCCAATCTGGAACGGCGCCAGCTTCTCGGTCTCGTACTCGCCGGCCGACAGGATCATGGTCGCCGCCAAACCATCGGGAATGGCGGCCTCGAAGGCTTCGAGAAAGCGGTCGATGGCACGCTCTTCCCAATAGATGGCGGGGCTCGCCGCGATCCAGGTCTGAAAGGAAGAAGGCCGCGTGAACAGGGCGTAGAGCGCAAACAGGCCACCGAAAGAATGGCCGTAAAGCGCCTGGCGGCTGGCATCGACCGTGACCCGGCTGGCGACCCACGGCTTCAGCTCATCCTCGATGAAAGCAAGGAATTTCCCTGCCCCACCGGTCCGGACTTCGGACGTGCCCTCGTAGAAGGGCGGGTAGGTCTTGCCTGGCGGCGGGCCGAGATCCCATGAGCGGCGCAGCGGATCATAGGCGCCGTCGACGGGATAGCCGATGGCGACGATGACGCCCCAGCCGACATTGGTGCCCGTGGGATAGAAGGCCTGCGCGCGCATGGCGTCGACCGCCGTGCCGATGACGGCGTTGCCGTCGGTCATGTAGAGGACCGGCCAGCCGGCCTCGGGCACCGGCCCGGACGGCACATGCAGGAATATCCGCCAGGGCGCGCCGCCCTGCGCCGGAACAAGATCGTGGACCGCCGTGTTGGCGATCAGGGCTGGCGTCGCGTTGGACATGGATATCTTGGACATGGATATCTCCAGGGGCAAAACGGTCAGCGGCGGCGCAGCAGCCACATCAGCACCGGGCCGCCGATCAACGTGGCGACGAGACCGGCCGGGATCTGGCGCGGGAAGATGGCGATCCGGCCCACCCAGTCGGCGGCGACCATGATCAGCGCGCCGGCGAGCACCGCGCCAATGGCCTGCGGCAGCGCACGGGAAAGGCCAAGGCGACGAGCAAGATGCGGCGCCATAAGGCCGATGAAGGTCAGCGGACCGACGATCAGCGTCGAAGCCGCGGTGAGTGCCGCGACGGCCAGCAGCACGAGAAGCCGCGCCCTCTTCAGGTTGATGCCAAGGCCCTGAACGGCGGCGGAGCCGAGCGGCAGGATGTCGAGCCAGCGCACGAAGAAAGGCGCGAGCGCGAAGAGGCAGACCGCGATACCACCGGTCAGCAGGGCGTCACCGACATCGACGCCATAGGTCGAACCGGTCAGCCAGTTGAGCAGCAGCATGGCGCGAGGATCGCCGGTCGCGGTGAGCACCAGGATCAGCGCGTCGAACAAGGCCGTCAGGGCAACGCCGGCAAGCAGCAGCCGCTCCGGCGCATAGGTGGCACGACGGCCGATCGCCAGCGTCACCAGCAAAGTGGCGAAGGCGCCGATCGTTGCCGCCGCCGTCTGAACCGGGCGCCCGGCATCGACGAGCGCAAACAGCGCCACCATCATGCCAAGGGCGGCACCGGCACTGATGCCCAGCACTTCGGGGCTGGCCATCGGATTGCCGGTCAGCCGCTGCATCATCAGCCCGGCAAGCGCCAGCATCGCCCCGGCACTCAGCGCGGCAAGCACGCGAGGCCACCGCCACGACAGCAAAGGCTGCAGCTCGTCGCCGAAGGCGAAGGTCCAGCCATGCGGACCCGGTCCATAGAGCAGGGCCAGCCCGAGCAGCAGAAGCAGAGCCAGGCCGAGTGCCATCAGAACAAGGCCGGGCCGGCTTGCGCGCGGCAGGCGCACGGCCATCAAGGTCGGGGCTTCCGAGCCAAGCGCAAGGCGCGGCAGCAGCCAGAGCAGCAGCGGCGCACCGAGAAGTGCTGTGATCGCTCCGGTCGGCAGCAGGTCGCCTTGCGGCCCGGTGGCGATCTGCACGCCTTGATCGGTGGCCCACAGCAACGCGCCGCCGATCAGCGGTGCCATCACCAGTTGTTGGCCCAGCCGCCGGGCACCGCCGATGCGCGCGAGCGTCGCCGCGGCCAGGCCGACGAAACCGATGACGCCGACAGCGGCAACGACAAAGGCGATCAGCGCGACGGCGGCCGCCAGTCCGGCGAAGCGATAGGCGCCGAGCGGCACGCCAAGGCTGCGCGCGCCTTCATCGTCGAGGCCAAGCAGGGTCAGGGGCCGCACCATAAATAAGATCGCCAGCGCCGCTGCGCCGATGCGTGGCAAAAGCCACAGCGTCGTCGACCAATCCTGCTGGCCGAGCGAACCGGCGCCCCAAATGAACAGGCTGGCCAGCCATTCATGCCGCAGCACGATGAGAGCGGCACCGATGGCGCCGGCATAGAGGCTGACCACAAGCCCCGCCAGCACCACCGAAAGCGGCGACAGGCCCTTGTGCCAGGACAGAGCGATGACGGCGGCAAGGGCCATCAATGCGCCGGCCAGCGCCACCCATTCGCGGCCGAAGGCAAGCAGGGACGGTGACAGAAGCGTCGCCAGTGCCAGCGCCAGATAGGCGCCGGCCGAGACGCCAACGGTTTCAGGCGAGGCGAGCGGGTTGCGCAGAACCTGCTGCAGGACAGTTCCGGCAAGCCCGAGCGCCGCACCGCACAAAAGGCTGATCGCAAGACGGGGCAGGAAGGCATAGTGGACGAGCACCTGCCGCATGTCAGCGATGTCGGGAGCGGCGAGCGATTGGAGCCAGAGCGCCGATGGCAGTTGCACGGTGAGGTTCGAGACGGTTGCCGCTGCCGCAGCCGCGAGCAGCACCGCGCAAAGCAGGATCGCGCCTACCGGCTGATTGCTGGAAAAGCTCCACACGGGGGCCCGGCCGGCCGACGCAGGCTTCCCCCTTTGGGCAATGGCAGCATCCTCAGCCATGGGCGGCCTCCGCGGTCATCGCCGATGCCAGGACCCGAGCAAAACGGCTCGCGGATGGAAGCGCGCCAAACATCAGGACGGCAGGAAGGCGCATGATCGAGCGGTTGCGCACGAAGGGCATGGCATTCCAGACCGGACTTTCGGTCAGCGTGCCGCCGGCGCCCTCAGGCAAGGGTTCGAGATAGGCGAGGCGCGCATCGCTGGATGTCGCCAGCCCGTCGATGCCGACGGTCGAAAACCCCCAATAGTTGGTCTCGGCCGTCCACGCGTTGCTGAGCCCGATGCGGTCGAACACCTCCTGAAACAGGCTCTTTGCGCCGTAGACGCGCACATTGCGCGGGTCCAGGAAGCTGACGACATAGATCGGCCGTGCCGAAAGCGGCGCCAGCTGCTGGCGAACCTCCAAAAGATACGCGTCTGTCGCCGCGATCAGCGCCTCGCCTTCGCTTTCCTTGCCGACAAGCCCGGCGAGCTGGCGCGTCGCCTCGAGCGCGCGCCGATAGGGCTGCCCGGCCTCGGTATAGAGCCCGATCGTCGTCACTGGAGCCACGCGTTCGAGCAGCGGCTTGATGCCGTCGAGATACGGCATGGACAGGATGATGTCGGGCCTGAGCTGCTGCAGGAATTCGAGATTGGGCTCGAGCAGCGTGCCGAGATCGGCGACGTCGGGCGGCAGCCGCGGCTCGACCACCCATTTCTCCCAGACCTCCCGATCGGCAATGGCGACCGGGCTGACACCGAGCATGAGCAAGGTCTCGGTCAACCCGTCATCCAGGCAGACGATGCGCAACGGACGGGCTTCAGCCGTGGAGGACCTCATGCCGGCGAACGGCAGCGAAAAAAGCCCGAGCGCCTGGCGCCGGGTCATTCGGCTGCGCAAATGATCGGGCGCGGCTCTCGACTGGGGCTCTTGGTCTCTCTGCAATGCGGCCGGCCCTGCTTTTCGGGGGTTGGTCTCCAGTGACCACTGCCCGGTGACTATGAAACATGAGTGTACTAGTCAACATTTAAGATGCCTGCCCAGTCAACTTTCACGCGACCGCATGCCAAGCGCAGACGCCCACTGGCCGCAAGGCGATTCGCCCGTACAACAATCCTGTGCGACGTCACCGTCCGAATCACGGTTTGCGAAGCCCAATCCGCGCTTCGCATCATTTTTCCTCCACGAATGCATTCCATGATAGAGGGAGCTACGGTCGCCTTTGGGCAGCCGTTTCCTGGATTGCCTGAGAGACCAAAGACGGCCAAGAACCAAAAGCCGGCAGCAAGCCGCCACCTGAAGACGTCAAGGACCGGTCGAACGCATCAAGGCAGCGTGATCGGGTTGCACTCGGCAAGGCTTGATGATTTGTTGCCGCTATACGGAGAACGAATGATGCGAGAGCCTGCCGGTCAAGACGAATACGGGTCGACGAACCCTTTCGATCCGGACGACCTGCCAACCTTGAACGCAATCGGCCCGAGCATGGGAAGCGGCAATGATTTCGAGAGATATGCCGTTGCCGTGATCATCGTGTTCGGTGCGCTGATCATCGGCGGGCTGATGGCCGCATCGATGGTCTTCGGGCACCGCAACGGCTTCCTCTTCGCGCTTGGCGGCGCCACATCCGCCTGGATCTCCGGAAATGCGCTGCTGCTCGACCGGCCGCGCATCTATGCGCTGTTCGTCGGCATTGCCGCCTTGATGCTGGTTGCGTCCACCCTCACGCTGGTCTTGTGACGGTCAAGTCGGTGTGAGCCGATCCACTTGAGCAGCGGGCGATCAACCCGAATCGCCACGCTGCTCCAAGCTTTTCCTCCGAGCTGTCAGTATCCGAGCGCCTCGCCAGAGGCCGCGCGGCTGTCGATGGCGCCGTTGTAGCGCGCGCCGCCGCCTTTCTCGATTTCCGCCAGGCTCTTGCCGCCGACCAGGATGCCGGCGGCCTGACCCCAGGTCTGGTCGGCGAGATCGAGGTGATATCCCATGCCGGCCAGCAGCTTTTCTGTGTCCGGCGACAGGCCGAACGGCTCGACATACACCTTGTCGGGCAGCCATTGATGGTGGATGCGCGGCGCGTCGATCGCCTCCTGGATGTTCATGCCGTGGTCGATGACATTGACGATCGCTTCCAGCGTGATGGTGATGATGCGGGAGCCGCCGGGGCTGCCGATGACCATGAACGGCTTGCCGTCCTTGGCGACCACGGTCGGGCTCATCGACGACAGCGGCGTCTTCTTCGGCTGGATGGCGTTGGCCTCCCCCTGGACCAGGCCATAGAGGTTGGGCACGCCGGGTTTCTGGGTGAAATCGTCCATTTCGTTGTTGAGCAGGATGCCGGTGCCGTCGGCGACGACGCCGGCTCCAAAGGAACCGTTCAACGTGTAGGTGACCGCGACCGCATTGCCCGCATCGTCGATGATCGAATAATGCGTCGTCTCCTTGCTCTCGCCAAAGCCCTTCGGCATCAAATCCTGCGACACGCCGGCCCGGAACGGGTCGATCTTGTCGCGGATATCCTTGGCATAGGCCTTATCAAGCAATTTCGAGACCGGGTTATCGACGAAATCAGGATCGCCAAGCGCTGAATTGCGGTCGACATAGGCGTAGCGCATCGCCTCGACCATGACGTGGACCGTCTCGGCGGAACCTGCGCCGAGATAGGACAGCGGATAGCCCTCCAGCACGTTGAGGATTTCGCAGATGATGATGCCGCCGGAGCTGGGCGGCGGCGAGGAGGTGATCTCGTAGCCGCGATAGGTACAGGTCACGGGCTTGAGCTCACGCACCGCATATTGCTCGAAATCCGGCTTGGCGAGAATGCCGCCCTTGGCGCCGCTCGCCTTGATGATGGCGTCAGCGATGGCGCCTTTATAGAAGGCATCCGTACCCTTTTCGGAAATGGCGGCGAGCGAGGCGGCGAGGTCGGGCTGGACCAGCCGCTCGCCGATGCCATAGGGCTTGCCGTCGGGTTTCAGGAATATGGCGGCGGCCGCGGGGTCCTTCGCCAGCCTGTCGGCACTGCCGGCAAACGAGGCAGCGTCGCCCTGGTTGAGGATGAACCCGTCCTTGGCGTAGCCGATTGCCGGCGCCATCAGATCCTGGCGGGACAATTTGCCGTATTTTTCACGGGCCATCTCGAAGCCAGCCACAGAGCCCGGTACGCCGACGGCGAGATAGCCGTCGAGGCTGGCGCCCTTCACCGGGTTGCCGTCCTTGTCGAGATACATGGTTTTTGTCGCCGCCAGCGGCGCCCGCTCGCGGAAATCGAGAAAGGTCGATTTGCCGTCCTTGAAGCGGATGGTCATGAAGCCGCCGCCGCCGATATTGCCGGCATTGGGGTAGACGACGGCGAGCGCATAGCCGACGGCAACCGCCGCGTCGACAGCATTGCCGCCCTTCTTCAACACCTCGATGCCGACTTCGGACGCCAGATGCTGGGCCGTCACCACCATGCCGTGCTCGCCCTTGGCCGGCGCCGGCGAGGCGGCGAAGACACTCGTCAACGGCGCCAGGACAAAGGTGATGGAAAGACTGGCGGCGATCAGTGTCCGACGGTTGAGAGGCATGGCGGTTCTCCGGGCGGGGGGATGCCTAGAAGACCGTGTTGGACGGATCGAGTCCACTAACAATTAAGGGAGCACGAGAAAGAGCCCCCTCACCCGGATTGCCATCCGAATTGCGAAGGGCAATTCGGGGCAACCCGACCTCTCCCCGAGGGGAGAGGAGGTGTCAGCGCTGACACCAGTCTCTTCTCCCTGCGGGGGTGAGGCGTGGTCCGCGCAGCGGGCGAAAAGCCAACTGCTTGGCTTTCGAACAACGAACGCCCGGAGGGCGGTGGCCGCAAAGCGGCCGGATGAGGGGGCCGGCTCGGCCTCAGACAATGCCGCCCGAACCGCCAGCGACTGCAGGGCGTTCCGCTGCAACCTTGGCGCGGTAACCCGCCGCTCGATAGGCGGCGACCGGGTCGATGGCGCCGCCGGTCTTCAGCCGCGCCATGGCGAGGATCGGCTCGACATCGGTGCGGTAGGCCGCTTTCAGCGTCTGCGTCGCCATCAGCGCGTCATTGCTATCCTGAAAACCTTCCAACGCCTTGCGGTCGACCAGCAGCGCCTGCGCATAGGCGCGCTGCACCTCGACCGCCGACAGCATCAGGCTTTCGATCGGATCGGTGACGTTGTGGCTCTGGTCGAGCATGTGGGCCGGGTCGAACCCCTCGGCGCCGGAAAGTTCGGCATCGACCAGTTCGTTGAAGACGAGAAACAGCCGGTAAGGATCGATCGAACCGGCGTCGAGATCGTCGTCGCCATATTTCGAATCGTTGAAGTGGAAGCCGCCGAGTTTTTTGAACTGGATCAGCCGCGACACGATCATCTCGATGTTGACGTTTGGCGCATGGTGGCCGAGGTCGACGAGACAGAACGCCTTGTCGCCCAGCTCCTGCGCGATCATGTAGTTGGTGCCCCAGTCCTGCACGACGGTGGAATAGAAGGCCGGCTCGTACATCTTGTGCTCGCTGAACAGCTTCCAGTCGGCGGGCAGTCCGGCGTAGACCTCTTTCATGGCGTCGAGATAGCGCTCGAATGCCTTGGCGAAATTGACCTGGCCGGGAAAGTTCGAACCGTCGCCGATCCACACCGTCAGCGCCTTGGAGCCGAGCGTCTTGCCGATCTCGATGCATTCGAGATTGTGCTCGACCGCTTGCCGGCGCGTGCCGGCGTCGGCATGCGACAGCGAGCCGAATTTGTAGGAGAGCTTCTGGTCCTTGGCGTCGGAAAAGGTGTTGGAGTTCATGGCGTCGAAGCCGAGGCCAAAGCGCGAGGCCGCTTGCTTCAGCCGGTTCGGATCGGCCTTGTCCCACGGAATGTGCAGGGAAACGGTCGGCGTCGCCTGCGTCAATTGCTGGATGACGGCGCAATCCTCGATCTTGTCGAAAATATCGCGTGGCTCGCCGGCACCGGGAAAGCGGGCAAAGCGCGTGCCGCCGGTGCCGACGCCCCAGGACGGGATCGCCACCGCGAATTTCTCGACCTTGTCTCTGATAGCGTCGATGGCGATGCCGCGACGGTCGAGCCGCTCGCCGAGCGAGGCGTAGTCGCGCTCGAGGTTTGCCTTGCGCGCGGCGTTGTCCTTGTCGACGAGGTCGGCGGAGATGATGTGTTCCATCGTCCCCTCCGCTCAGCGCGTGAACGACTGGGCGTTGCCCGCGTCGACATTGATGATGTTGCCGGTCGACTTGGCCGACATGTCGGACGCCAGGAAATAGATCGCCTCTGCGATGTCTTCCGGGAAGACCGAGCGCTTCAGCATCGAACGCGAGCGATAGTGCTCCTCCAGATCGTCGGTCGACATCTTGTAGGCGGCGGCGCGCTGTTCCTTCCACTCGCCGGTCCAGATCTTCGAGCCGCGCAGCACCGCGTCCGGGTTGACGACATTGACCCTGATCTGCGCCTCCGCGCCCTCCAGCGCCAGGCAGCGGGCGAGATGGATCTCGGCAGCCTTGGCGGTGCAATAGGCGGCGGCGTTCGGCGATGCGGCAAGGCCGTTCTTGGAGGCGACGAAGACGACGTTGCCGCCAATCTTCTGCGCGCGGAACAGCCGGAACGCTTCCCGCGAGACCAGGAAATAACCGGTCGACAGGATGTCCATGTTCTTGTTCCACAGCGCCAGCGTCGTCTCCTCGATCGGCGCCGAGGAGGCCAGCCCTGCATTCGATACCAGAATGTCGATGCCGCCGAACTCGACCGCTGTCTCGGCAAAGCCCGAAATGACCTGCTCCTCCGAGGTGACATTGATCAGCACCGGCCGCACGAAGTCCCTGCCGTAGACTTTCGCCAGTTCGTCATTGGCGCTGGCCAGCGCTGTCTCGTCGATGTCGGCCAGCACCACGCAGGCGCCTTCGCGCAGCAGGCGGTTGGCCGTGGCGCGGCCGATGCCGCCGGCGCCACCCGTGACCAGGGCGATCTGGCCGGCAAGCGACTTCGGCTTCGGCATACGCTGCAGCTTCAGGTCTTCGAGCAGCCAGTACTCGATGTCGAAGGCTTCCTGTGCAGGCAGGCCGACATAGGACGACACGGTGGAGGCGCCGCGCATGACGTTGATGGCGTTGACATAGAATTCGCCCGAGATGCGCGCCGTCGCCTTGTCGCCGGCGAAGGTGAACATGCCGACGCCGGGCATCAGGTAGACGACGGCATTGGGATCGCGGATGGCGGGCGAGTCCGGATGCTTGCAGCTGTCGTAATAGGCCTGGTAGCCAACGCGATATTCGGCGATGTCGTCGGCAAGACGCGCGATGACGGCATCGACATCGGGCTTTGCCGGATCGAATTCGATGACCAGCGGGCGGATCTTGGTGCGCAGGAAATGGTCGGGGCATGAGGTGCCGAGTGCCGCCAGCGGTCGCAGATCCCTGGAGTTGACGAATTCGAGCACAGCAGTGGAATCGTCGAAATGGCCTGTTTTGTGGCTCCTTTCCGAGATCAGGCCGCGAATCCTCGGCATCAGTTTGGCCGCGATGGCACGGCGCTCAGTGGCGTCGAGCGACTTGGCCGCTTCACCGCCGAAGATAGCGACACCCTCGGAGCGGCGCTCGAACCATTCGATCGCCTGGTTGATCACCGAGATCGTCGTCTCGTAGCATTCCCTGGGGGTGTCGCCCCAGGTGAACAGGCCGTGGCTTTCCAGGATGACGCCCTTGGCAGCCGGATGTTCGAGGCAGAATTTCTCCAGCCACAGGCCAAGTTCGAAGCCAGGGCGCTTCCACGGCAGCCAGCCGATGGCGTCGCCGAAGATTTCTTTCGTCAGCGCCTTCGAATCCTTTGCCGCGGCAATGGCGATGATGGCATCGGGATGCATGTGGTCGACAAAAGGCTTCGGCACGTAGGCATGCAACGGCGTGTCGATCGAGGCCGCGCGCGGATTGAGGTTGAAGGTGCAGTGCGGCAGGAAGCCGACCATCTCGTCTTCGTGCTCGACGCCGCGATAGAGGCCTTTGAGCGCGCGCAGCTTGTCCATGTAGAGCGTGGCAAAGCCGTCCAGCTTGATCGAGGCGCTGTCGCCGCCCGATCCCTTGACCCACAGCACTTCGACATCCTCGCCGGTGAGCGGGTCTTTCTGCCAGATCTTCGACGACGTGTTGCCGCCGCCATAGTTGGTGACCCGCTTGTCGGAACCAAGTGTGTTCGAACGGTAGACCAGAAGTTCCGGCCCGCTCATGGCGTGAGCCTTGGCCTCGTCCCACAGATTGGCGAGGCGCGCGCCGGTGCGCTTGTCGAGCATAAGAAATCCTCCCGAAGGCACGCAAAAGGCGCGGCCATTTGGCCCCGAATTTCCACGGAAGCGGTTGGCTTGTCAATCACAAACGATCAATATCGATCATATTGCACTGCACAATGAAATTATATGATCGGAAATGATTGACACTGCGCGTTTTGGGTGCCTAGATGCCCGGGCAGGGAGGAACCATGCACGAAAAAGAGCGCCACAGGATCATTCTGTCCGCCGTCCAGGAAAAGCCTGTGGTGACGGTGCAGGAGATGGTCGACCTGACGGAGTCCTCCGAGGCGACGATCCGGCGCGATATCGCGGCTCTCCACGTCCAGAAGCGCCTGCGCCGCGTGCGCGGCGGCGCCGAGGCAATCTCGCCGCCGCAGTTCATCGGGCTGGCCGGCCGGCCCTTTTCCGTCAACGAAACCATCAACGCCTCGCAGAAGCGGGCGATTGCGCGTGAAGCGGTCGAGCTGTGCAACGACGGCGAACCGATCATCATCAATGGCGGCACCACCACCTTCCAGATGGTGCATTTCCTGACCGGCCGCCGCATGCCGATCTTCACCAATTCGTTCCCCATCGCCGAGCACCTGCTCAAGCACTCCAAGAATACGGTGATGCTGTCGGGCGGCACCATTTATCGCGAGCAGAACATCATCCTGTCGCCCTTCGACAACGACGTGACGCGCAATTTCTATGCGCGCCGCATGTTCATGGGTGCGCAGGGTCTGGGGCCGCTCGGCCTGATGGAGGGCGATCCGCTCTTGATCCAGGCGGAGCAGAAACTGATCGACCAGGCCGACGAGTTGGTGGTGCTGGTCGATTCCTCGAAATTCCGCAAACGCTCCAGCCTCATCCTGTGCGGCCTGTCGCGCATCGCCACCGTCATCACCGATGATGGCATCGAGGATCGTGAAGCCAAGATGCTGGAGACCGCCGGCGTGACGCTGATCGTCGCCCGCACATCCGCAACCAACAAGGAAGAATCTTCACTGCAGGCCTGAGGCCAACTCGCGCTCGCAGCGGCGATGGAATGCAACGCTCAAGGGAGGAAATTCGATGAGCTTCTTGAAGAAATTGATGGTGACGGCTGCATTCTCAGCCGCCATGTTCGTGAATGCCGCCTACGCCGAAAACGTCAAGATCGCGCTGGTGGTGAAGTCGCTCGGCAACGGCTTCTTCGATGCCGCCAACAAGGGCGCCGAAGAGGCGGCCAAGGAACTCGGCGATGTCGACATCATCTACACCGGCCCGACCAAGGCGACCGCCGAAGCGCAGATCGAAGTGGTCAATTCGCTGATCGCGCAGAAGGTCAACGCCATCGCCATTTCGGCCAATGACGCCGACGCTCTGGTGCCGGTGCTGAAGAAGGCCATGGAACGCGGCATCACTGTCATCTCGTGGGATTCGGGCGTCGCCAAGGAAGGTCGCCAGCTTCACCTCAACCCGTCCGACACCGGCCTGATCGGCGAGACCATCATCAAGCTCGCCGCCGACCACCTGCCGGAAGGCGGCGAGGTCGCCATCCTGTCGGCCTCCTCGACCGCGACCAACCAGAACGCCTGGATCGACGCGGCCAAGAAGATCCTGCCGGAGAAGTTCCCCAAGATCAAACTCGTCGCCACCGTCTACGGCGATGACGATTCGGCCAAGAGCACCGACGAAGCCAAGGGCCTGTTGAAGTCCTATCCGAACCTGAAGGCGATCATCGCGCCGACCACCGTCGGCGTCGTTGCCGCCGCCCAGGTCGTCACCGACGAGAACCTGATCGGCAAGGTCAATGTCACCGGTCTCGCACTGCCGTCCGAGTTCAAGAAGTTCATCGACAACGGTTCCAGCCAGGCGGTTGCCCTGTGGAACCCGATCGACCTCGGCTACTCGGCCGTCTACCTCGCCCATGATCTGGCGGTGAAGAAGGAAGAGGCCAAGCCCGGCGCCACGCTGTCGATCGGCCGCGTCGGCAAGGTCACACTCGACGACACCAACTCGGCTGCAATGGCTCCGCCCTTCCAGTTCGACAAGTCGAACATCGAAAAGTTCTCCAAGATCTATTGATCTGGAGTTCTCTAGAGCTGACGCGGCGGGGCTCACGTCCCGCCGCGGCTTTAAACGAACCTTGTTTCAGGGCTTGATACGACTATGGACACGACAGCCCAACACGGCGCGGTGAAGGAGCGGCCTCCGGCCCCGGCTCCACGCTTGACGCTGTCCGGCATCTCCAAGAGCTTTCCCGGCGTGCGCGCGTTGCACAATGTCAGCCTGTCGCTCTATCCGGGCCAGGTGACAGCGCTGATCGGCGAGAACGGCGCCGGCAAGTCGACGCTGGTCAAGATCATGACCGGCATCTACCAGCCCGACGGGGGCACGATCAGCATAGACGGCCAGGCCGTCACCCTGCCCAGCGCGCATGCCGCCTTCGGCCATGGCGTCACCGCCATCCACCAGGAAACCGTGCTGTTCGACGATCTGAGCGTGGCCGAAAACATCTTTCTCGGCCACGCGCCACGCACGCGTTTCGGCACCATCGACTGGCGCACGATGCGCAAGAATGCGCGCGAAGTGCTGGACACCATGCATGCCGGCCATATCGACGCCGACGCGCGGCTGAAGGACCTTGGCATCGCCAACAAGCATCTGGTCGCGGTTGCGCGTGCCATGTCGATCGACGCGCAGATCGTCATCATGGACGAGCCGACCGCCGCGCTTTCCATGAAGGAGATCGAGGAGCTCTTTTTGCTGATCGAATTCCTCAAGAGCGATGGCAAGGCGATCCTGTTCATCAGCCACAAGTTCGACGAGATCTACCGTATCGCCGACCGCTACACGGTGTTCCGCGATGGCGAGATGGTCGGCGAAGGCCTGATCAAGGATGCCGGCCAGAGCCAGATCGTGCGCCTGATGGTCGGCCGCGCGGTCGATCACATCTTCCCGCAGCGCAAGGCCGAGATCGGCGCACCGGTGCTCTCCGTTTCCGGCCTGTCGCATCCGACCGAATTCAACGATATCGGCTTCGAACTGCACAAGGGCGAGATCCTCGGCTTTTACGGCCTTGTCGGCGCCGGCCGCAGCGAGGTGATGCAGGCGATATCGGGCATCACCCGCACCTCAGCCGGCACGATCACGCTGGAAGGCAAGACGATCGCGCCGAAATCGGCTGCGGATTCGATCGATGCCGGCATCGTCTACGTACCGGAAGAACGCGGCAAGCAAGGCGTGGTGATCGGCCTGCCGATCTTCCAGAACGTCTCGCTGCCTTCGCTCAAGCGCACGTCGAAGTCCGGCCTGCTGCGGCTGTCGGAGGAGTTCGATCTGGCCCGCTCCTACACCGAGCGACTCGACCTCAGGGCCTCTTCGCTCAGCCAGGATGTCGGCACACTGTCGGGCGGCAACCAGCAGAAGATCGTCATCGCCAAATGGCTGGCGACGTCGCCCAAGGTGATCATCCTGGACGAGCCGACCAAGGGCATCGACATCGGCTCGAAGGCCGCCGTGCACGGCTTCATGGCCGAGTTGGTGGCGCAAGGCCTGTCGGTGATCATGGTGTCGTCCGAGCTGCCCGAAATCCTCGGCATGTCCGACCGTGTCGTGGTCATGCGCGAGGGGCTTGTCGCGGCGGTCTACGACAACAAGGAGCTGGACGCCGAGACGCTGGTTCGGACGGCAGCAGGGATCGCGGCATGAAGGCTTTCCTCAAATACCGCGAAATCTGGCTGGCTGCTGCCATCATCGTCTTGATCGGGCTGATCTCGACGCGTTTTCCGGCCTTCGCCGATCCGGCCAATCTGCGTCAGGTGTTCAACGACACCTCGATCCTGATGATCCTGGCGCTCGGCCAGATGGTGGTCATCCTGACCCGGTCGATCGATCTGTCGATGGCGTCCAACCTCTGCTTCACCGGCATGGTGGTGGCGATGCTGAACGCCGCGCATCCGGCGATCCCGATCCCGTTGCTGATCGTCATCGCACTACTGGTCGGCCTGGTGCTCGGCGCCATCAACGGCCTTTTGGTCTGGCGGCTGAACATCCCCTCGATCGTAGTGACTTTGGGCACGCTGACCATCTATCGCGGCGCCACCTTCGTCCTGTCCGGCGGTGCCTGGGTCAATGCCGACAAGATGAGCCCGGAGTTCATCGGCTTCCAGCGCGCGGCCTTCCTCGGCATTCCGGTGCTGTCGTGGATCGCCATCCTGGTCATTGCGCTGTTCTTCGTTGTGATGACACGCACCGCGCTCGGCCGCTCGATCTACGCGATCGGCGTCAACCCGACGGCGTCGGTCTATGCCGGCATCGATGTCGGCCGGACGAAATTCATCGTCTTCTGCATCTCCGGCATGATTGGCGGCCTGTCGGGCTATCTCTGGATCTCGCGCTACGTGATCGCCTCGGTCGAGGTCGCCAATGGCTATGAGCTCAACATCATCGCCGCCTGCGTCATCGGCGGCATCTCGATCGCCGGCGGCATCGGCTCGGTCGGCGGCGCGGTGCTCGGCGCACTGTTCCTCGGCATCATCTCCAACGCCCTGCCGGTCATCAACATCTCACCCTTCTGGCAGATGGCGATTTCGGGCAGCGCAATCATTCTGGCCGTCGTGCTCAATGCGCGCGGCGAGCGCCAGCAAGGCCGCATCATCCTCAGAAAGGTGGAGGCGTGACCGACATCCCTGCCCCGCGCCACATTCCCGACCGGCTCGACAAGCCGCTGCGTTCGGCGATCTTTTCCTGGGAAGCGCTGCTGGTCGTGGTGGCCGTCGCCATCTTCGCCATCAACAGCTTCGCCTCGCCCTATTTCCTCGATCCGTACTCGCTGTCCGATCTGACCTTCAATTTCACCGAGAAGGGCCTGATCGCCTTCGCCATGGCGCTGCTGATCATCTCGGGCGAGATCGATCTGTCGGTGGCCGCCATCATTGCGCTGGCGTCGACCATGATGGGCATGGCGGTGCAGGCCGGCGCCGGCACGCCAGTGCTGGTGGCAATCGGCATCGTTGTCGGGCTCGGCTGCGGCGCCTTCAACGGTCTGCTGGTGACAAGGCTCGGCCTGCCCTCGATCGTCGTCACCATCGGCACGATGAGCCTGTTTCGCGGCATCGCCTTCATCATCCTCGGCGACCAGGCCTACAAAGGCTATCCCTCAAGCTTCGCCTTCTTCGGCCAGGGCTATGTCTGGTGGGTGGTGTCGTTCGAGCTGGTGCTGTTCCTGATCGCGGCTGTCGTCTACTGGTTCCTCTTGCACCGCACGAGTTTCGGCCGACGCGTCTTCGCCATCGGCAACAATCCGGTCGCTGCGCAATTTTCCGGCGTGCGCGTCGGCCGCACCAAGTTCATCCTGTTTTGCCTGACCGGGCTGATGTCGGGCATCGCCTCAGTGCTGATCACCTCGCGCCTCGGTTCGACGCGGCCCTCGATCGCACAGGGTTATGAACTCGAAGTCATCACCATGGTGGTGCTCGGCGGCGTCAGTATCCTCGGTGGCGCCGGCAGCATTCTGGGCGTCGTGCTCGCCGCCTTCATCATGGGGCTGGTGACCTTCGGGCTCGGCCTGCTCAACGTGCCGGGCATCGTCATGTCGATCTTCATCGGCCTGCTGCTGATCATCGTCATCGCCTTGCCGATCGTCTGGCGGCGGCTGCGCGGAGGGCGTTGATGGCCGAGAAATACGCGTTCAAGATGAAGCTGAAGCCCGGCATGAAGGCAGAGTACAAGAAGCGTCATGACGAGATCTGGCCGTCGCTGGTCGCGCTGCTGAAGCAGGCCGGCGTCTCCGATTATTCCATCCATCTCGACGAGGAGACCAATATCCTGTTCGGTGTACTGTGGCGGCAAGACGACCACCGCATGGACGAATTGCCCGGACATTCGGTGATGCAGCGCTGGTGGGCCCACATGGCCGACATCATGGAGACCAGGCCGGACAACGAGCCGGTGGCCGTGAAGCTGGAAACAATGTTCCACATGGCATGAGTGCGATGCGCCACATCGCCGTCATCGACATCGGCAAGACCAACGCCAAGGTGGCGCTGGTCGACCTCGCCACGTTGAGCGAGGTGGCGCTGCGCCGCATGGCGAATGCGCCGGTGCGGCAGGCGCCTTACCCACATCACGATGTCGAGGCACTGTGGGCATTCATCCTCGAAAGCCTTGCCGGCCTCAACCGCGAACAGCGTATCGACGCCATTTCGATCACCACCCATGGCGCGACCGGCGTGCTGGTCGACGCGGCGGGTGAACTGGTGCTGCCGGTGCTCGACTATGAGTTCGACGGCCCCGACGGGATGGCCGAGGATTACGACGCGATCCGCCCGCCTTTTGCCGAGACCGGCACGCCGCGCCTGCCGCTCGGCCTCAATCTCGGTGCTCAATTCTTCTGGCAGCAGAAGAGCTTTCCGGCGGAATTCGCCAGGGCCGCGGCGCTGCTGATGTACCCGCAATACTGGGCCTTGCGCCTGACCGGCATCGCCGCCAACGAGGTCACTTCGCTCGGCTGCCACACCGATCTGTGGAACCCGTGGACGGCGGATTTTTCATCCCTGGTCGACAGGCTGGAGTGGCGGAGCCTGATGGCGCCGGTGCGGCCGGCCAGCGATCGCCTCGGCCCGATCCTGCCCACCGTTGCTGTGCGAACCGGACTGGATCCGCACACGCCGGTGTTCTGCGGCCTGCATGATTCCAACGCCTCGCTGCTGCCGCATCTTCTCTCCGACAAGCCGCCTTTCTCCGTCGTCTCGACCGGCACCTGGGTGGTATCGATGGCGGTCGGCGGCAAACAGATTGCGCTGGATGCCGCGCGCGACACGCTGGTCAATGTCAACGCGCTCGGTGATCCCGTTCCCTCGGCGCGCTTCATGGGCGGCCGCGAGTTTTCGGTGCTGACAAAGGATCAGCCGGAGCCGTGGACCGAGGATGATGTCGGCGCCGTGCTGGCGCGAAAGATGCTGCTGCTGCCGTCGACCCAGCAAGGTTCGGGGCCGTTCCCGCACCATGCCGCGGCATGGCTCAACGCCGACGGCATCAACAAAGGCCAGCGCTTTGCCGCCATCTCATTCTATCTGGCTCTGATGACGGCGACCTGCCTCGACTTGATCGGTGCCGACGGGCCGACCACGGTCGAAGGCCCCTTTGCCCGCAACCGGCTCTTTGTCGGCATGCTGGCGGCAGCCACGGCGCGCGCCGTGGTTGCGTCGGAGGCCGCCACCGGCACCAGCATCGGCGCGGCGCTGCTGGCATCCGATCAACTGATGGCACAGGGCAAGGGCGAAAGAATAGAACGGCCTATAGACCCAGCCTGGGTCGACTATGTCAGCGCATGGCGGGCGGCAGTGGAAGTGCAGGGCTGATCAGAGAATCCGTTTGCCGAAGGCAGACATGACGAAGTTGACCGCGTCGGTGCCGATCCGCGGCTCCAGATCCGCCGTCAGGCCCGAAACATCCATCGACAGCAAGCCGCCGGAGAGCGCGATCGCCTCCATCGCCTGATGTGTTTCGCGCACGGTCAGCCCACCGGAGCCCGCAGCCCAGCCGGCGAATTCGGTCGCGGTCGGCGAATAGCTGACATGAAAGCCTTGCGTGCCTGATGTGGCGATACGGATCGCTTCATGCATCAGGTCGCGCATGCCCATGGCGTCGATGTCGGTCATGGTGAAGGCGGAGACGCGCGAATCCTTCAGCACCCGCGCCTCGGCCGGATCGGCGTGGCGCAAGCCGATGATGACGACATTCTCCGGCGACAGCTGCGGCTGCAGCGCGCCCGCCTTGTGGTCGAGGCCGAGGGTGCGCGCCAGGACCGAACCTTCCGGCAGGTCGATGCCGTCCTCGTCCTCGGGCATCAGGGCGGCGATGGAATCGATCCAGATCAGGCCGAAGGAATGCGTGGCTCGCGCCGTCGCGGTCAGCGCCTTGTGCGCGACGCGACGATCGGCGCCGGCGGTCAGCCGGACCAGTCCCGATGGCGGCCGCTCGATATCGGCCAATTCGACGACGTCGAAATTCATCGCCTCCAGCCGCGCGCCGGTGCCTTCCCGGGCCAGGATGCCGGCGGCTCCAGGTTCGGCCGTGATCTGCACCATCTTGCGGCCGGAAAAATCCTCGACGTCGTGCATCGGGGCCTTCTCGACATATTCCGAGGTCATTGCCAAAAGCATGGCGCCATAGCTCATGCGGAAGGCGACGCGGTCGCCGACGGCCAGCGGCGGGTCGGCATCGGCGACATCCAAAAGCAGATGGTCGCTGGAGGCGCCCAGCACCCGGATCCCCCTGGCGATCGGCGTCAGCCCCTCGACCAGCACGTCCTCGCGGCCGATATTGGCGATGGCGCGCAGCCTGTCGCCCTCGTCGGGGAAGACCGGCTGGTTGCCGAAGGCGTCGTAGCCCGATTGGCCGATCGGCCGTGACGGCTTGAGCTTGACCTCGATAATGTCGCTGGTCAGCCGGCAGGCATCGGGCTCGAGCTCGGCCCATGGCACATCGCGGAAGGTTTCGACGCCACCTTGCAGGATCGCCTCGCCGACGCGCAGATTGTTGATGCCGGCCGGAAGCCTGCCTTCGAGCAGCAGCGGCAGCGACGACGAGGCGCCGCCGGAAATCACGTCGAGGCTTTTGCCGGACAGGCGCTCGGTCTTGTAGGCATGGGCGACGAGCTGCCCAAGGTTTTCCGGCGTCGGCATGATGGCGCCGAAGCAGCCGAGATTGGTGCCGATGCCGGCGATGCGCACGCCCTTGAACTGCAGGATCTGCTCAACCGTGGGGATCAGGTCGTTCGGCCAGATGCCTTCGCGGAGATCGCCGAGATCGATCATCAGCATGATGTCGTGGACGCGGCCCATGCGCTCGGCGATGCGCGAAATTTCGCGGATGGTGGCGAGTTCCGATTGCAGGCTGATGTCGACGGTGCGCACCACCTCCTCGACCCGCGCCATCGGCGGGCTGCGCAGCAGCATGATCGGTGCGTTGATGCCGCTGTCGCGCAGCCGGCGGATGTTCTCGAAACGCGATTCGGCGATGCCGGCGACGCCGCCGCGCAGCATGGCGCGTGCCACTTGCGGCATGCCGCAAGTGCCCTTGGTGACGCCGAACACTTTTATGCCCGACAGCGCGCAGCGCTCGACGATGGTGCGCGCGTTGCGCTCGATGCGGCCAAGGTCGATGGCGACTTGCGGTCCCGACATCACTAGCCCCCGTAGACCAGCCCCTGCGGGTCGATCTCCGGCCTGCGGCCGGAAACGAGGTCGGCAAGGAATTTCCCCGAGCCGCAGGCCATGGTCCAGCCGACGTGGCCGTGGCCGGTGTCGAGATAGAGATTCTTGTAGCGCGCCTGGCCGATGACCGGCACCGAGTTCGGCATCATCGGGCGCAGACCCGCCCAGAACACAGCCTTCTTCTCGTCGAAGGCACCCGGGAAAAGATCCTTGCCGGTGCTGATGATCGTCTTGAAATCGGCGGGCTTGAAAGTGCGGTCGAAGCCGGTGAATTCGGCCGTCGAGGACATCCGCAAGCGGTTGCCCAGCCTGGAATAGCCGATCAGCCGGTCCTCGTCGGCGCCGCCCATGGTCGGTCCCTTGCTTTCGTCCTCCAGGGGAATCGTCGCGGTATAGCCTTTTACCGGATAGACAGGCAGGTCGATGCCGTAACGGCGCCCGAGCAGGCCGCTTTCCGGCCCCATCGAGATGACAACCGCATCGCCGGCGACCGGGCCGGCCGAAGTCATCACCGCGCGCACCCGGTCGCCCTCGATGTCGAGGCCTTCGACTGTCGTGCCGAACAGGAATTTGACGCCGAGCTTCTCGGCCGCATAGGCGGCCAGCCTGTCGACAAACTGCTTGGAATCTCCGGTCTGGTCGGTTGGCGAATAGACGCCGCCGGCAATCTTGTCCTTGACGCCGGCAAGGCCCGGTTCCAGCTCGACCAGCCGGTCGCGGCCGACGATTTCGATCGGCAGGCCGTGCTTGGCAAGATAACGGTAATTGTCGGTGCCGGTGTCGAGGCTCTTTTGCGAGCGGAAGAAATAGAGAATGCCCTTCTTGCGCTCGTCGTAATGGATGCCGGTCGCTTCCGAAAGCGCATTGATGCAGTCGCGCGAATAGAGCGCGAGCCTGAGCTTGATGTCGGTGTTGGCGCGCAGGCGCGCCACCGTGCACTGGCGCAGGAAACGCAGGCTCCAGGCGAGGAAATAGGGATCAAGGCGCAGCCTGACCTTGATGCCGAGATCATGGTTGTAGAGCCCGCGCAGGAAAGTCTTCAAAGCCGCCGGCGAGGCCCAGGCGGTGGCGTCACCCGGTGACACCAGGCCGGCATTGGACTGGCTGGTGCCTTGTGCCGCCGCCGGATGGCGCTCGATAACCGTCACCTCATGGCCGTCGCTGGCCAGATAATAGGCGGCCGCCGTACCGACGACACCGGCCCCGAGCACCGTTATTTTCATGCCATTCCCCCAAAATCTCCTCGCGGCGCCGCGCCTCCGCGCCTTGCCGCGAACGCCTTCAATAGCGCTTCGCTGCCCGCCTTGCGAGCCCTTGGGAGAACCCGGCTCAGCCGCGCGCGGAGTTCTTGCCGGTCAGGATGCGCTCCCAGGCGAGCGCGTCGGCAACGATCTGGTCGAGATCGTCGCGTTGCGGGGTCCAGCCGAGCTCGGCGCGGGCGAGATCCGAATTGGCGACAACCGCCGCGGCGTCGCCAGGGCGGCGATCACCCATCTTCACCTCGAAATCATGGCCAAAGGCGCGGCGCACGCTGTCGATGACCTCGAGCACCGAATAGCCATGGCTGTAGCCGCAATTGGCGACGAGGCTCTGTCCCCCGGCGCGCAGCCGCTGCAAAGCCAGGCGATGCGCCGCCGCCAGGTCGCTGACATGGATGTAGTCGCGCATGCAGGTGCCGTCCGGCGTCGGATAATCGGTGCCGAACACCTGCATGAACGACCGCTTGCCGAGTGCCGTCTCGCATGCGACCTTGATCAGATGGGTTGCGCCCGGTGTCGACTGGCCGGTGCGGCCCTTCGGGTCGGCGCCGGCGACGTTGAAGTAGCGCAGCGCGGTATAGCGCAGGCCATGCGCGATCGACGCGTCGCGCAGCATCCACTCACTCATCAGCTTGGACAGGCCATAGGGCGATTCCGGCGCCAGGCGGGCGTCCTCGCGCACCGGCTCCAGCCCGGCGCCGCCATAGACGGCGGCGGTCGAGGAAAAGATGAAGTTGGGCACGCCTTCGCGCACCGCGGTTTCGATCAGCGTGCGCGTCTTCGAGGTGTTGTTCTCATAATAGCTGAGCGGGTCGGCGACCGATTCCGGAACCACGATCGAGCCGGCGAAATGAATGATCGCGTCGACCTTGTTCTCCCTGATGACCGCGCCGACCAATTCCTTGTCGGCGACATCGCCGACGACCAGCTTGGCCTCCGGCGCCACCGCCCATTCGAAACCGGTGGAAAGACGGTCGAGAACGACCACGCTTTCGCCGGCATCCAGCAGCTCCCAGACCATATGGCTGCCGATGTAACCGGCGCCGCCTGTCACCAAAACTGTCATCCGCGTCCTCGCTTATCCAAGATTTATCGGAAACTGTCTCAACCCCGCTCTACTGGAAAGCCCGCCGCATGGCCATTGGACCCCTGGTAACCGGCATTGCCGGCCAGTGGCATTGTCCTGAAACAAAGTTCATCCACATCAAGGGAATAGGCCACGATCCGCGGTCGTTAGGAACAGGTCCGGGGCGTGGCATTTTGACCAAAAAGGCCAGGTGGACGACCAACAGGCCAATGATTATGATCCCGCGCAAAAATTGGGAAGTCGACATGAACTATCAGCGGTTCTTCGAGGAAGCGATCGACCAGCTCCATGCCGAGCGTCGCTACCGCGTTTTCGCCGACCTCGAGCGGATCGCGGGCAAGTTCCCGCGCGCCATCTGGCGTTCCAATGGCCGCGCCGAGGAAATCACCGTCTGGTGCTCCAACGACTATCTCGGCATGGGCCAGCATCCCGACGTCATCGCCGCGTTCCAGAATACCGCTGGCAAGATGGGTTCGGGCGCCGGCGGCACCCGCAACATTTCCGGCACCTCGAACCCGCTGGTAGAGCTCGAGGTGGAGCTTGCCGACCTGCACGACAAGGAAGCGGCACTGGTCTTCACCTCCGGTTTCGTCTCCAACGAAGCCTCGATCTCGACCATCGCGAAGCTTTTGCCCAACTGCCTGATCATCTCGGACGAATTGAACCACGCCTCGATGATCGAAGGCGTGCGGCGTTCCGGCGCCGAAAAGAAGATCTTCCGCCACAATGACGTGGCGCATCTGGAAAGCCTTTTGCAGGCGGCGGGGCGCGAACGCGCCAAGCTGATCGTCTTCGAAAGCGTCTATTCGATGGATGGGGACATCGCGCCGATCAAAGAGATCGTCGAACTCGCCGAGCGCTACAACGCCATGACCTATATCGACGAGGTCCATGCCGTCGGTATGTACGGGCCGCGCGGCGGCGGCATCACCGAGCGCGAAGGCCTGGCCGACCGCATCGACATCATCGAAGGCACGCTGGCCAAGGCATTCGGCACGCTGGGCGGCTACATCACCGGCACCAGCGCTGTGATCGACGCCGTGCGCTCCTATGCGCCGGGCTTCATCTTCACCACGGCACTGCCGCCGGCGATCGCTGCCGCCGCGACCGCGTCGATCCGCCATCTCAAGCGCTCGCAGGCCGAGCGTGACGCCCAGCAGCAGCAGGCGAGCCGAACCAAACACATCCTGTCGGCCGCCGGCCTGCCGGTGATGGATTCGCCGACGCACATCGTGCCGCTGCTGGTCGGCGATCCCGAGGCCTGCAAGATGGCCAGCGACCGCCTGCTCGGCGTGCACGGCATCTACATCCAGCCGATCAACTACCCGACCGTGCCGCGCGGGACCGAGCGGCTGCGCATCACGCCGACGCCGTTCCATTCCGATGCGCTGATCGCCGAATTGCAGGATGCGCTGGTCGAGACCTGGGATGCGCTCGGCATCCCCTATGGTTCGGCAGGTCGGCCTTCGGTGGCCAAGAGCGACCGCATCATTCCATTGCTGGTGCCCAAGTCAGGCGGCTGATGCCGTTTGGAACTCTACTCCGGCGGCCATCTGGCTCGCCGGAGCGATTTCAATTCGGGCTTCGTCAGCGGCTCAGGCGTTCTTCATCCACTTCGCCAGCCGGTGTGCCGCTTCCTCGATCTGGTCGAGACGGCGGTGGAAGCACAGCCGCAAAAACGCCTCGCCGCCGGGGCCGAAAGCGGTGCCTGGCGCCAGGCCGACATTGGCCTTGTCAACGATGTCGAAGGCAGCAGTGCGTGAATCGGTGATGCCATCGACTGTGAAAAACAGATAGAACGCGCCCTGCGGCACCGTAAACCCAGCGCGGCCGGTGGCGCCGAGGATGCCGCAGACAAGGTCGCGCGCCTTGCGCGCCCGCTCCACCTGTTCGGCGACGAAGGCGTCGCCCTCGTCAAGGGCGGCGACCGCACCGCGCTGCATGAACTGGGCGACGCCGGAGCTCGAATACTGGATCAGGTTCTCGAACACCTGCTGCAAGCTCGGATGCGTCTTGATCCAGCCGACGCGCCAGCCGGTCATCGCCCAATTCTTGGAAAAGGAGTTGACGTACAGGATACGGTCTTCCGCCGACGCTATGTCCAGGAAGGACGGCGCGCGGCCGTGGCCGTAGTGAAACAGTGAATAGATCTCGTCGGCGATGATCCAGAGGTTCTTCGCGCGCGCCAGAGCGAGGATCGCCTGCAAGGTCTCGTGATCGGCGGTCCAGCCGGTCGGATTCGACGGCGTGTTGATGAACAGCGCCTTTGTGCGCGGCGTGATCGAAGCGGCGATCTTCTCGACGTCGCAGGACCAGCCATTGCCGGAATGATCGAGCGTGACCGCGACTGGAACGGCTCCCGCTATCCCTGCTGCGGCATCGAAATTCGGCCAGGCCGGCGACAGGTAGACCACCTCGTCGCCGGCGCCGGCGAGCGCGTCGAGCGCCAGCTGGATGGCATGCATGCCGGAGCCGGTGACGATGAATTCTTCCTCCGGAAAATTCTTGCCGAAATGCCTGGCATAGTAGCGGGAGAGTGCCTGCCTGAGATCGGGGATGCCCCGTTGCCAGGTGTAGAATGTCTCGCCGCCGGCCAGCGCCTTCGACGCGGCATCGGTGATGAAGGCTGGCGTCGGCAGGTCGCCCTCGCCGGCCCAGAGCGGAATCATGCCTTCGCGCAGGCGGCCGTAGTTGACGACGGCGACAATGCCACTTTCGGGTGCCGCACGGGCCTCGGTGCGCAAGCTGTCGATCAGGGTCATGGGCGGATCCGTTTTTGGTCTGCGGTTTTCGTCAGCGGTCCTTACCAGATGCGAAAACAGAAAACCCCGGCCGCCAACGACCGGGGTTTTGGTCCAGCAAATGCTGCCCGTGGTCAGCGCCTGGCGAGCAGATCGCGAATTTCGGTGAGCAGCGCGACGTCGGCGGGCGGCGGAGCGGCCGGTGCAGCGGGCTTCTCGCGCTCAAGCCGCTTGCGCATGTTGTTCACCGCCTTGACCATCAGGAAAATGATGAAAGCGAGGATGAGGAAGTTCAACGCGACAGTGATGAAGCTGCCGTAGGCAAAGACCGCGCCTTGCTTCTTGGCGTCGGCCAGCGAGGTGGCGTTGACGGCCGAGGAGAGGCCAAGGAAATAATTGTTGAAGTCCAAGCCGCCGAAAATCGCGCCGACGATCGGCATGATGATATCGTTAACAAGGGAATCGACGATCTTGCCGAAGGCCGCGCCGATGATGACGCCGACCGCAAGGTCCATCACATTGCCCTTGGAAATAAATTCCTGGAATTCTTTCAGCATTCGACCCTCCTTGTCGTGACTGGCCGAGCTGCCGTTTCCGTCCTTGCGGCATCGACCTGAGGCAACATAACAAAAACCTCCTGACGCAACATGGGTAAAAGGGAGAAAACAACCGCTTTCTCCTTACCTTACGGCACTTTGGGCGGCAGCTCTGCCGAATTTGACGCGTTGCGTACAAGGGCGTGAAATTTCATATCCCCGCGATGCAAATCGACACAGATGCCGCCGAATCACTGCAAAACGACCACGCTGGACCAGATTGCCGCCGAGCACGGCATGGGCCCCTGGTTGTTGACGCGAGCGATCAATCGCTCTTTGCAAGGTTTCCCGCATTGACGGCACGGCAAAGCCAGCATTGAATTTCTGGAAATTATAGGCGTTTTCGCCTATAATGTTCTCATGAACATGCTCGAAACCATCAGCATTGATGTTTATCCGTGGGCGGCTCCAACAAAGGAGCAGCGCGCTTGGTTTGACGCGCTTTCGCCCGACGAGAAGCGGAAAGCGATTCAGGCGGCGATCAACGAAGGTTTTGAGAGCCCGGTCAGCGAAAAGTCGATCGACGACATTATTCGGGAAGCGCGTGCCGAACTCCCGCATGCGCCATAGGATAACGCATCGCGCCGAACGCGATCTGAAAGACATTTACCGACACACCTTCGAAAACTTCGGCCACACTCAGGCCGAAAAGTAACTGCGCGAACTCGACGCGGTGTTTGAGTTGCTCGGCGACTATCCGAGTATGGGCCGGCTCTATGAAGGCAGGACCCGTCAGTTCGTCCACGGCAAGCACATCATCCTCTATCGCATGGGTTTGGAGGAGGTCGTCATTGGCCGTATTTTCCACGGCGCTCAGCGGCGATCTTCACCATAACGACACCGACGCGCCGCCCTGATAGCCGTCCTGCACAGCTCTGCAATGGACTCGGACGCCAAGCTGTGGTTGCGTCCGGGCAAGCCGGATAGAAAGACGGCAGAGGAGGAAAGTCCAAGCGTGCAGGGCTTGTTCATCGTCATCATCGCGGTCGCCTATGTGACGCTGCTGTTTGCCATCGCCAGCCTCGGCGACCGCCGCTCGGCCATCTCCGAGCCGAGCCGGGGGCGGCCTTTCATCTATGCGCTCAGCCTCGCGATCTACTGCACATCCTGGACTTTCTTCGGCTCGGTCGGTCTCTCTTCCGAACGCGGCCTCGAATTCCTCGGCATCTATACGGGCCCGGTGCTCGTCTTCGTCTTCGGCTTCCCGCTGCTCAACCGTATCGTGCGGCTGGCCAAGACCGAGAAGATCACCTCGATCGCGGATTTCCTCGGCGCACGCTACGGCAAGAGTTTCACCGTCGCGGCGATCGCCACGCTGATCGCCACCATCGGCGCGGTGCCCTATATCGCGCTGCAGTTGAAGGCGATATCCGGTTCGGTCAGCCTGATGGTCGAGCACTATACGGGATCGCCGCCTTCGTTCGATCCCTTCGTCAGCGACATCTCGCTGGTCGTCGCCATGCTGTTGGCGCTGTTCGCGGTGCTGTTTGGAACCCGTCACGCCGACGCCACCGAACACCAGGACGGGCTGGTGCTGGCGGTGGCGGTCGAAACCGTCGTCAAGCTCGCCGCCTTCCTGGCGATCGGCCTGATGGTCACCTTCCTGATCTTCGGCGGCCCAGGCGACATGTTCGACAAGCTCGCCGAGAACGCGCAGGTCCGGCAGGCGATGAGCTACAACACCTCGCTCGCCACCTGGCTGGTGCTGACGTGCCTCAGCGGCTTTGCCATCATCATGCTGCCGCGGCAGTTCTACGTCACCATCGTCGAAAACCGCGGCGAGGCCGAACTGCGCACCGCGACATGGGTGTTCCCGCTCTACCTCGTGGCGATCAACCTGTTCGTGCTGCCGATCGCCTTCGCCGGCCTGTCGCTGGTCGGCACCGGAACCAGCAGCGATCTCTATGTGCTGTCGCTGCCCCTGTTCAGCGGCCATGATGTGCTGGCGATGGCGGCTTTCATCGGCGGCCTGTCGGCGGCGACGGCGATGGTGATCGTCGAAAGCGTGGCGCTGTCGATCATGATCTCCAACGATCTCGTCATTCCGCTGTTCGTGCGCCGCCTGCTCAAGACCTCGACCTCCGAGACCGAGGATTGGTCGACGCTGATCCTCAATGTGCGGCGCGGGGCGATCTTCATCCTGTTGTTCATCGCCTTCCTCTACTACCGCGAGAGCACCAACAGCGCGCGCCTGTCGTCGATCGGCCTGATGTCGTTCGCGGCCATCGCCCAGTTCGCCCCCGCCCTGATCGGCGGGCTGATCTGGCGCGGCGCCAACGGCCGGGGTGCGGCACTCGGCATGGTCGCCGGCATCCTCGTATGGGGCTACACACTGCTCCTGCCGTCGCTTGCCGCGGCCGATACCGGCATCATCGTGCACGGGCTGTTCGGCTTCGAGGCGCTGCGGCCGCAGGCCCTGTTCGGCACCGTCGCCGAACCGCTGAACCACGGCGTGTTATGGAGCCTGTCGATCAATGCGGTGTTTTTCGTGCTCGGCTCGCTGTCGCGCGCGTCGGTGCCGCTGGAACGCATCCAGGCGTCGATCTTCGTGCCGCGCGATGCCGGCCCGATGCCCAGCCTGCGCCGTTTCCGCACCGCCATCACCGTCAACGACCTGAAGGACACGATCGGGCGCTATCTCGGCGTCGAGCGCACCGAGCGCTCTTTCCAGTCGTTCGAAAAGACCAACGGAACCTCGCTGCACGGCAACGAACAGGCGAGCATGGACGTCATCCGCTTTTCCGAGCAGCTGCTGGCCAGCGCCGTCGGCTCCTCCTCGGCACGGCTGATCCTGTCGCTGCTGTTTCGGCGCCACGACCGCGAATCCCGAGATGCCTTCCGCTTGCTCGACGACGCCACCGAGGCGCTGCAGCACAACCGCGACCTCTTGCAGATCGCGCTCGACCAGATGGAACAGGGCATCACCGTCTTCGATCGCGATTTCCGCCTGATCTGCTGGAACCGCCAGTACCGGGCGCTGTTCGACCTGCCCGACGAGATGGGCCAGGTCGGCGTCTCGCTCGACCGCATCCTGCGCCATCTCGCCGAGCGCGGCGACATCCCTGCCGATCAGCGTGTGGCCATGCTCAACCGGCTGACCAGCTTCGTCAGCCCATGGCAGATGGAGCTGAAAACCTCGGGCCGCATCCTGGAACTGCGTTCCAACCCGATGCCGGACGGCGGCATCGTCGCCACCTATGCCGACATTTCCGGTCGCGTCGAGCAGGACCTGGCACTGAAGCGTGCCAATGAATCGCTGGAGCAGCGCGTCAAGACGCGCACCATCGAGCTGACCCGGGTCAATGAGGAACTGGCGCAGGCACAGATGCTGGCCGAGGAGGCCAATCTCGGCAAGACGCGCTTCCTCGCCGCCGCCGGCCACGACATCCTGCAGCCGCTGAACGCCGCCCGGCTCTATTGCTCCTCGCTGATCGAGAAGGCCGGCAAGGGGCCTGCCGGCAAGGCGGCCGTGAACATCGAATCCTCGCTGGAATCCGTCGAGACCATTCTCGGCGCCGTGCTCGACATCTCCCGCCTCGATGCCGGCGCGATGAAGCCGGATGACACCGCCTTCAACCTCGACGGATTGCTGCGCCAGATCGGCAACGACTTCCGGCCGCTCGCGGCCGAAAAGAAGCTCGAGCTGACCATCATGCCGTCATCGTTGACGGTGACGACGGACCGCAATTTGCTGCGCCGCCTGATCCAGAATCTCGTCTCCAACGCCATCAAATACACGCGCCACGGCCGCGTCCTGGTTGGCGTCAGGCGGCGCGGCGAATTGGCCGAGATCCAGGTGATCGACACCGGCATCGGCATCGCCGGCGACAAGCTGAACACCGTCTTTCGCGAGTTCACCCGGCTCGACGAGGGCGCGCGCGAGGCCGAGGGCCTCGGTCTCGGCCTCTCCATCGTCGACCGCATCGCTCGGGTGTTGCGCCTGGAGATCCGCATCTTTTCCAGTCCGGGCAAGGGCACGCGATTCTCCGTTATCCTGCCCGTCGCGGCCGTGCAGGCACGACGCGAGATCGAAGCCAGGGCTCCCGCCCGCGCGACGGCCTCGCTGGCCGGTCTGCACGTGCTGTGCATCGACAACGACGCCCGCATCCTCGAAGGCATGCGGCTCCTGCTCGAAGGCTGGGGTTGCAACGTCGACACCGCGTCCGGTTCAAAGGATCTGGAGACCGCGAAGATACATCGCCCGGACATCGTCCTTGCCGACTACCATCTCGACGGCGAAACCGGCCTCGAACTCGTCGTCAGGCTGCGTGCGATCCATGGCGACACCCTGCCGGCCGTGCTGGTCACCGCCGACCGCTCCAACGAGGTGCGCACGGCCGCCGGCGGGCTCGAGATTGCGGTGATCAACAAACCGCTCAAACCAGCGGTACTGCGCTCGATGATGGCCAGGGTCAGGCCGCTGGCGCCGGCGGCGGAATAGGGGTCTAACCCGCCGGCTGCAGCGGGTCGCTGCCGATCTTGGACAGCAGGATCACCGCCTGGGTGCGGCT
The DNA here is from genome assembly GCF_020164655.1 of Mesorhizobium sp. AD1-1. Taxonomy (NCBI): domain Bacteria; kingdom Pseudomonadati; phylum Pseudomonadota; class Alphaproteobacteria; order Hyphomicrobiales; family Phyllobacteriaceae; genus Mesorhizobium; species Mesorhizobium sp. AD1-1. Next base: position 657,582 of record NZ_JAIUGP010000001.1, on the reverse strand, counting down.
GTCGACGCCGAGCTTCTGCAGGATGGCGGAGACATGCGCCTTGATGGTGGCCTCGGAGACGCCGAGTTCATAGGCGATCTGCTTGTTGAGCAGGCCCTCGGCCAGCATGCCGAGCACCCGGGTCTGCTGCGGCGTCAACGCCTGCAGCCGCTTGATCAGGTCGGATATTTCAGGGTCGCGCTCGGTGCCGAGATCGACTCCGACGGGTGCTGCAATATCGCCGGCAAGCACCGATTGCACGGCGCTGCGGATCTCTTCCATGCTGGCCGATTTGGAGATGAAGCCGGAAGCGCCGAGGTCGAGCGCCCGCCTGATGGTCGCCGGATCGTCATGCGCCGACACCACGACCAGCGGCACCGCCGGATGAATGCCACGCAGCGAGATCAGGCCGGAGAGGCCGCTGGCGCCCGGCATCGACAGGTCGAGCAGCACCAGATCGACGTCCTCGTTGGCCACGACCAGCGCCTTGGCGCTCTCGAAATCGCCGGCTTCATGGATGGCGGCGACATTGCCGATGCCGGCGAGCGCTTCGCGCAGCGCACCGCGAAACAGCGGGTGATCGTCGGCGATGACGAAAGAATAGCCTGCCGGCAAATGTCCCTCCCCGAATCCCCGATGATTTTTGGCTTTTCGGGTTCAACTGGACGATTATGAGCGGCTGCGCGCTGTTTTCAAGCGGCAAAGCCAGTGCGCCGCCTCCCGTGGTTGAAACGCTCAGGTCTTCTGCGAATTGGGCTGGGCGCCGTTGTCCTTGTCCATATCCCTGACGATGCCCATGAAGCCGCGCAGGAAGCGCTCCATGTAGCCCATCGTCTTGTTGAAATCCTCTTCGCTCGGCAGTTTCGATTCGAGGCGGGCGGAGAGCGAATTCTCGAGCTTGGTGACGCGCTCGTCCATCGCCTTCATCGAGGTCTGCAAGCGGTCGACCTCGTCCTGGAAAGCGGCGCGTTCGTCGGCCGCCATCTTGCAGACGAGCTGGCCGGAGCGTTCGTCGCAGATCGACATGGCGCCGGTCTGGGTGTCCATGCGGATATAGCCGGTGGCCGACTTTTCCAGCCGGTAGCGGTCGGTTTCTTCCGAATAAGCTGAAGCCGCGACCAGCGAAACGAGCGCGGCGGGGATCAAGATGTGCTGCAGACGCATGTTGTCCTCCATGGCAAAGGCCTCAGATATCGCATGTTTGCGCCGGAAATGGGGAAGACCCTTGGCGTGGCCTTTCCCGAATGGCTGGTTCGGAACCTTTTGAAGCAATTCCCAAGGGAAAGCGCTATGCGCTTTTCCCGGGAAAACCGTTTCACACTTTTCCTGGAACTGCTCTATAGCGCAACCATGTCTCAGATTATCTACAAGATAACCCCGCAGGCGCTTTGGCGCGAGGCCGAAACGCATGGCCGCTTCACCGGCGCGCCGATTGATGTCGCAGACGGCTTCATCCACTTCTCCACGGCGGCGCAGGTCAAGGAAACGGCGGCAAAGCACTTTGCCGGCCAGACCGACCTTCTGCTGGTCGCCATCGACGGCGCCAGCCTGGGTGCTGCGCTGAGATACGAGGTCTCGCGCGGTGGTGCGCTGTTTCCGCATCTTTATGGTCCGCTCGGCCTCAAGGCTGTGCTGTGGGTCCAGCCACTGCCGCTTGGCTCCGATGGTGTGCACCAGTTCCCGGCACTGGAGGGGCAATGAGCGTGCTCGACCGGCTCGGCCAGAAGCTGCTGTTCGCCTTCGATCCGGAAACCGCGCATGGCCTGTCGATCGCGGCCTTGCGATGCGGCGTTCCGGTTGGTGCACCAGCGATCCGCGACCACAGGCTGACGGTCAGCATCTGCGGCCTCGATTTCCCCAATCCGCTCGGCATGGCGGCCGGCTATGACAAGAACGCCGAAGTGCCCGACGCGCTGCTTGGCCTGGGCTTCGGCTTTGCCGAGGTCGGCACGATCACGCCGCTGGCGCAGGCCGGCAATCCGAAGCCGCGCATTTTCCGGCTGACGGCCGACGATGCGGTGATCAACCGATTGGGCTTCAACAATGAAGGCCATGCAGCGGCCGAAAAGCGCCTTGCCGCGCGCAAGGGGCGTGGCGGCATCGTCGGCGTCAACATCGGCGCCAACAAGGACAGCAGCGACCGCATCGGCGACTATGAGCGCGGCGCCGCCCGGCTTGCGCAATACGCCAGCTATCTGACCGTCAACATCTCCTCGCCCAACACGCCGGGCCTGCGCAACATGCAGGCGCGTGAGCAGCTTGGCGAGCTCTTGTCGCGGGTCATGGCCGCGCGCGCCGCGGCAACCGCCCGGCCGCCGGTGTTCCTGAAGATCGCGCCGGATCTGGTCGAGGCCGAACTGGAGGACATCGCCGCCGAAGTCACGGAAAAGCGGGTGGACGGCGTCATCGTCTCCAACACCACCATCTCCCGGCCGCCACTGCGCAGCGGCGACACCGCGCGCGAGAGCGGGGGGCTCTCCGGCAAGCCGCTGTTCGAGCGTTCGACCATCGTGCTGGCGAAGATGCGCAAACTGCTCGGGCCGGAGCTTGCCATCGTCGGCGTCGGCGGCGTCGATTCCGCCGATACGGCGCTGGACAAGATCCGTGCGGGTGCCGATCTGGTGCAGCTCTACACCGGCATGATCTATGCCGGGCCTTCGCTGCCAGGCCGTATTCTTTCCGGAATGGCCCGTTTCGTCGAAAAAGAACGGCTGAAGTCGATTTGCGAGTTGCGCGACAGCCGCCTCGACTTCTGGGCGTCCAGGCAACTCTGAACTGCTCTCAGGAGCGCAGGTCGCGGCTGACGGCCCGCTCGCAGATGGTGCAACGAACTCGGGTCAAAGGGTTCCTTCGGAGCTTTCGCCGGGCGTTGGCTGACGGCGCATCAAACAAAAAACCCGCCAGTGCGGCGGGTCATTGGCGCAAATCAGCACCATGGGCAAAAATGTACCATAGCTGAGATCACCGAGTCAAGAAAAAATTCCTATCGCGAGAGCTGGCGTTCGGTGTCCTGAACGGCGCAGGGCCTTCCGGGGGCACGTCTAAAACGCCGTCCGTACCCTGAGCCGCAGGATCGTCAGCAGGCTGAAGCCTCGCACCAGCAGGAAGACGTGCAGCGCCGCCCAAAGTCCAGTGTTGCCGAAGGCCGGCGCAAGGGTCAGCAGCGCGGCCGCGAAAACCAGGAACGACAGCAGCATCATGTTGCGCATGTCGCGAGACCAGGTCGCACCGATGAAGACGCCATCCATCTGGAACGCCAGCACACCGCTCAGCGCCGTGAATGCCGCCCATGGCAGGTAGATGTCGGCCACCGAACGGACTTCCTCCGATGTCGTCACGAGAGCGACCAGATTGGCGCCACCAGACAGCATTACCAGCGTCGCGGCTCCCGCCAGCCCGAAACCCCAGAACAGCGTCAGCCGCACGGCCTGGCGGAACGGTGCGGCGGCACGTGCGCCGACGGCACGGCCCGCCAGCTGTTCGGCGGCGGTGGCAAAGCCATCGAGGAAATAGCCGGCGACGAGGAAGAAATTCATCAGCACGGCGTTGGCGGCCAGCGTCACCGTGCCGAACTGCGCGCCCTGGCGGGTGAACAATGCAAAGGCGGCGAGCAGCGAGAACGAACGGATCATGATGTCGCGGTTGAGCGACAGCATGCGCAGGAAGGCGGTCATGTCGAGCAGGCGATGGCGCGGCAAGGGCGGGGCCGCGCGAAACCGGCGGATCACGACGGCCAGGCCGAGCAGCATGGCCAGGAACTCGCCGCTGACGGTCGCCCAGGCAACGCCGGCGACGCCCCAGCCAAGTTTCAGCCCAAGCAGGAAGCACAGCGCGATGTTGATGCCGTTCAGCACCAATTGCAGCACCAGTCCAAGCCCGCCCTCGCCGCGCCCCAGCACGTAGCCGAGGATGGCGTAGTTGATCAGCGAAAAAGGGGCTGCAAGCAGCCTGATCCTGATGTAGACGCCCATCGCCTCGCTGACGCGCGGTTCGGCGCCCATGAATTTTTGCCCGGCGATGGCGACCAGCGGCGCAAGGGCAGCGAGCACGATGCCGGCGATAACCGCGATCAGCACGGCTCGCCAGAACACCGCCTGTTCCTCCAGGGCATCGCCACGCCCAAATGCCTGTGCGACAAGGCCGGTGGTGCCCGAGCGCAGGAAATTGAAAGAGGTGAAGACGACGTCGAAGATCAGTGCGCCGGCAGCCAGGCCGCCGAGCAAGGCGGCATCGCCGAACTGGCCGACGACAGCCGTGTCGACCAGGCCGAGCATCGGCGTCGTCAGATAGGCTAGCGTCATCGGCACCGCGATGGCGAGCACGGAGCGGTTGGTGACGACAAATGATCCGGAGTGAAGCGGCGATCCCGAGAGGATCGGGGATCCGGCGTCGGCTGGGGTTGCACCTTTGTCCAAGGATTGCTGCCTTGCTGATTGCGGCTTGATGGAACCGTCGATGTGCCCCATTTTCCGGCCACCGCGCAATCACCTATCCCTTGACGGCCAACCGAAATCCCGGTCTGGCGTGAGCCAGCCGGATACGAGTTCATGCCTCTGCAGATCGTCCATCATCCCGACTACGACGCCGGCTTCGCCGTCAACCATCGCTTTCCGATGAGCAAATATCCCCTGCTGATGGAGGCGCTGCGGACACGCGGCCTCGCCGGCCCCGACGCGCTCAGCACCGCCGAACCGGCGCCGGCTTCATGGCTGGAGCTTGCCCATGCGGCGGACTATGTCGACCAGGTCATCAACTGCCGCGTGCCCGAAAAGATCGAACGCGAGATCGGTTTTCCGATCGGACCCCGCGTCTCGCTGCGCGCGCAGCTTGCCACCGGCGGCACGGTGCTGGCGGCGCGGCTGGCCTTGCGCCACGGTATCGCCTGCAACACCGCCGGCGGCAGCCACCATGCGCGGCGCGCGCAAGGCGCGGGCTTCTGCACCTTCGGATGTCGCGGTCGCCGCATTGGTGCTGCTGGCCGAAGGCGCGGCACGAAACATCCTGGTCGTCGATCTCGACGTGCACCAGGGCGACGGCACGGCGGATATTCTCGCCGATGACCCGCGCGTATTCACCTTTTCCATGCATGGCGACCGCAACTACCCAGTGCGCAAGATCGCCTCCGACCTCGATGTCGCGCTGCCCGACGGCACGGGTGACGCTGCCTATCTCGAGAGGCTCGCCGCCATCCTGCCGGAGCTGTCCGCCCAGGCGCATTGGGACATCGTGTTCTACAATGCCGGCGTCGACGTCCATGCAGATGACCGGCTTGGCAGGCTGTCGCTGTCGGATGACGGTCTGCGCGCCCGTGACGACATGGTCATCAGCCATTTTCGCGCGCAGGGCGTTCCGGTCTGCGGCGTCATCGGCGGTGGCTATTCCACCGATGTGCCCGCCCTTGCCGCGCGCCACGCCATCCTGTTCGAGGTCGCCGCAGGCTACGCCCGGTAGTTCTTCAAGCATGATCTCGGGACAAACGGTTTCCGTTTGTCCGAGAAAACCGGTTCCCACTTTTCGGGATCATGCTCTACTTCCGGTAGTTGGCAAGCCTGAGCAGGATGAAGGCCGGCACGACGATAGCCGCGCCCAGCAGGATATAGCCGAGGAAGCGGTCGATGGCGTGGAAGCCGAGATTCCACAGGTCCATGAAGAACTTCCGGATGCCGTAGAGCACATCCATCGGCGACCAGCCGAAGGCATTCATGACCAGGCCGACGAGGAAAGACACCACCAGCAGTTTCAGGATCACCTTGAGCGGCGAGTCGCCAAGAAAGCGCGTCAGTGCGGACAAGGCTCGTCTCCCGATTGAGGCACCCAGGCTCGAGGGCGTCGGCCAGACATACGCACTTGGCTTGTCCGCTTCAAGCCGGGAGTTTTGCGGGATGCCAACGGCCTGCACCGCGCGATTGCATGGCAGGCTTGTGCTGCCAAACGGACTAAACCCGCGCCAGACTGTTAAGTTTGCGTAAACAACATCGCTTTAATTTATTGAAAACAAAGCGAAAAACCTTCATTTTTCGATTTCCCGCAATGTGCGTGCAATTTTCGCCTGCGAGACGGTCGGCGTCTTTCAGGCGATTGGCCGCGCGGGGGATCTGACCCCCTACCACAACTGGCGAAAGCCAGTCCCAGGACCGCGCAACCATCCCTGAAAGACACCAAATCGGAGCCCGACCGCCTCAACGGTCGAGTTCTTCGGGAAACCTGCGCATCGATTGCCGGATGCGCGCGCGTGTTGGAGTAATGCAGTGTTCTCTCAAGCAAAGATCATCCTGACGGCAAGTGCCCTTGCCATGTGCCTCCTGGGGCCGGCGATGGCCGCCGACCTTTCGCCCGCCTACAATGATCCCCCCGCGTTCCAGTGGAGCGGCGCCTATGTCGGCGTGCATGGCGGCACGGCGTTCACCGGGATGCCGAACCCGTTTGCCGGCAGGAATGGTCTCAGCGGCGGCTTTCAGGCCGGCTACAACCAGCAGATGGGTCCAGCGGTTCTCGGTGCCGAGATCGAGGGCTCCTATCTGGGCGGCGCCGAGCACGACGTCCGGGGCGGCAAGATCAAGGAAAAATGGCGCGGTGCCGCCAAGGCCAAGGCCGGCTTGAGCTTCGACCAGACGCTGCTGTTTGGAACCGGCGGCGTCGCCATGACCAAATTCGACAAGGGCGACAAGGTGAACGGTATCGACGGGTGGAAACTCGGCTATCTGGTCGGCGGCGGCATCGAGCAGGGTTTTGCCGGCGGCCTCTCGGCCAAGGTCGAATATGACTATGTGCGCACCCCAGGCGTCGAAACGACGTCCGCCCTGGGCAAATCCAAGGCGACGATCGGCAGCCATGAACTGAAGGCCGGCATCAACTACCGGTTCTAGGGCAGGCCATGGGTTCCGTCGAACCTGTTTTGTATTTTGCTCGAACGACCTTGCGCGGCGCCCGGATGCAACGGGGCCGCGCAATTGCTTTGCCTCCATCCGCACCGTCATCGACGCGTGTCGGCAGACCGCATTTGTGTGCCAGGTCCTGCGTAATGCCGATGCAATCTTCACACCCTAAAGCGCGTCGCATCGAAACGGATCATGCGGCCCGCTTCAGGTTTTGTTTTGTGCATGTCGTTGTCCCAAAACCGGGACCACTTTTGGGCGACATGCATTCGGTGCCGCGGATGACCTTGATGACGGGAATCGGATATGTCCAAACGCAGCGCAAACCATCTGGTGTGGATCTCCAAGGCGTTCTTCATCGCGATCGTGCTGGTGCTGACGGGATGCGCCTCCGACATCATGAAGAACTACATCGGGCAACCGGTCGAATCGGTCATTCTGGACTACGGGCCGCCGACCGCCGTCGTTGATCTCGGCCGGGGCGAGCGGGCCTATCAGTGGCGGAAAATATCCACCAATGCGGTTTCCGGAAGCTCCAGCGGCGAAGTTCGCCACACAAAACACGGAACCGTCTACGAAGAAACCGAAACGCCTGGCTATATCGAGCGCCAGGAATGCTTCTATACGTTCTATGCCCGCGCCTCGGGCGGCAGATGGTTCATCACCAATTTTCGTCAACCGAAGCTGGAATGCGAATGAATTGCCACAGCGTGCCGGCTGCCTGTGACGGAGAGTGCGCATGCGCATCCTGCTGATCGAGGACGAGCCGGAAATGGCCTCGGTGCTGAAGACCGCGCTCGAGCGCCAGGACATCATCGTCGACCATGCCGCGACACTGGCGGATGCCGAAGCCGTGGCGCGGCTCGGCCACCATGACGCGGTGGTGCTGGACCGCCGTCTGCCGGATGGCGATGGCCTCAGCCTGATCCCGCGCCTGCGGGCCTTGCATCTGGACGTGCCGGTGATCGCGTTGACGGCGCTCAGCGGGCTCGACGATCGCGTGGCGGGGCTCGACGCCGGCGCCGACGACTACATGGTCAAACCGTTCGCCACGGTGGAACTGGTCGCCAGGCTCAATGCCTTGCACCGGCGTTCGTTCACCACGCGTGCCAATCAGGTGATGGTCGGCCGCCTCACCTATGATTTCCGCCATCGCGAGGCGCTTGTCGAGGACCAGGCGCTGGAACTGCCGCGGCGCGAGCGGCTGGTGCTCGAAACGCTCATCCGCAGGCCGGGGCGGACGATCATGCGCGGGGCGCTGGAAGAAGCCGTCTATGCTCTCGACGACGAGATCGGCTCCAACGCATTGGATGCGCACATTTCGCGGCTGCGTCGCAAGCTCGACGACGTCGCTGCCGGCATCGAGATCAGGGCGATCCGCAACCTCGGTTATCTCTTGCGGGCCGCCTCGTGAAGAAGCCGCGCGCGCGATCGCTGCAATGGGTGCTGGTGCGGCGGATGATCCTGCTGCAGGCGGCGACGCTTCTTGTCTTCATCGTGCTGTGCGCGGCCGCGCTGTGGGTCGCCGATCCACGGCTTCTTGTCGACAACGAGGCTGCCGTCGCCGCCCTCAAGGATGCCGTCGATCGTGACGGCAACGGCAAATTGATCGTCCATGAGACCGATGGGTTGCGTTCGTTTCGTGAGGGTTTCCCAAATGTCTGGTACATCATCCGCGACAACAACGGCCAGAGCATCCGCTTCGGCAACATACCCGACGTCTACACCAGGAATTTTGGCGATCTGCTGGGCCAGGCCGATCACGCCACCATCGGATTTTCCGAAGATGATTTGAGGCCGGAGGCCTATCTCGAAAGGGTTTCGACCAAGGCTGGCACGGTTCAGATCATTGCCGCGACGCGATCGTCGCGGGAAGAGACCGACGGTCTCGAAGTCACCATTTCGGCCACCATCGACGTCGCCAAGAACCCGGACGGCAGCAGGAACTGGGAGAAGGCGCTTCCCGCTCTCGCGGCCATCATCGTCATCCTGCTGCTGCCGATCGTCCTCGTCATGGGAGCCACGACCCTGGTGACGACGCCAGCCGTCGTGCGCCGGTCGTTTGCCGGCCTCGTCGACACCGTCCAGCAGGCCGCGCGCATCGACATCGGCACCCGTGCGATGCAGCTGCCGGTCAAGAATGTGCCGCAGGAGATCGCCCCGCTAGTGCATGCCTTCAACCAGACGCTGGCGCGCCTCGCCCAGGGCTATGACCGGCACAACCGCTTCCTCACCGACGCGGCGCACGAACTGCGCACGCCGATCGCCATCCTGCGCACGCGCGCCGAATTGCTGAAGCAGGAACCGCAAAGCGCGCGCCTGCTGCATGACATCGAGCGCCTGTCGCATCTTGCGCAACAGCTGCTCGACCACCAGCTGCTCGACCGCCCGGCGGACCAGCGCCAGATCATAGACCTCTGCGATCTTGTCGGCCGGGTCGCCGCCGACTTCGCCCCGCTCGCCATCGAAGCAGGCTACGATCTTGCCTTCGAGCCGCCAGCCAACAAGGTCCATGTCGAGATCAACGTGCTGCAGATCGAGCGGGCGCTGGCAAATCTCGTGCGCAATGCCATCGATCATGGCGGCGGTTCCGGCACGATCACCATAGCGATCGATGAAAACGGCGGCGTCGAAATCCGCGACGAAGGCCCAGGCATTCCAGCCGATGAGCACGAGAACGTTTTCGAGCCCTTCTACCGACTGCGGCCGCAATCGCGCGGCGCGGGCCTGGGATTGAACCTTGCCCGGCAGATCGCACTGCTGCACGATGGCTCCATCCGGATATTGGCCGGCTCCTGGCAAGGCGCCCGCATCCGCATGGAATTGCCGGTTCGGGCGGTGGCCGCGTGCGGCAGAAATGATGGCCGGCCCACGGTTGCGGCCTATCCCGCTGGCTTATCTGTTTTCTAACCAATTGCCGCTATTCCCAATCGAATAGCGGGAGCAAGGCTTTGGTGGAGACGGAGAGAAACACCGCGCGACGCGGCGTCATGCTGTCGGTGGTCATCCCATGCTACAACGAGCTGGATGGCGTGGCCGAACTGCATCGGCGGGTAACGGCCGCATGCCTTGGACAAGGCCCTTCCTACGAGATCGTCCTTGTCATCGATGGCGCGACCGACGGTACGCGCGAGGCCATTCTGCAGCTGGCCGAAAAGGACGACCATATCGTCGCCATCGACCTTGCCCGCAATTACGGCCACCAGATCGCGTTGAGCGCCGGGCTCGAATTCTGTCGCGGCCAGCGCATTCTCATTCTCGATGCCGACCTGCAGGATCCGCCTGAACTGCTCGGCGCGATGATGACGAAGATGAACGAAGGCTTCGATGTGGTTTACGGCCAGAGGCTGACGCGCGATGGCGAAAGCTGGTTCAAGCTCGCATCCGCGTCCATGTTCTATCGCTTGCTGCGCCGGATGGTGGACGTCGACATAGCCCCGAATACCGGTGATTTCCGGCTGATGAACCGGCGCGCGCTCGACCATCTGAACGCGATGCCAGAACGTTACAGGTTCATTCGCGGCATGGTGAGTTGGATCGGGCTGAGACAGGTGGCTTTCCCCTATGAGCGGCACCGCCGCTTTGCCGGCACCACCCACTATCCGCTGAAGAAAATGCTTCTCCTGGCGATCGACGCGATGACCAGCTTCTCCATCGTGCCCTTGCGGTTCGCCTCGCTGCTCGGAATGATGTTCGGGCTTCTGGGGCTGGTCGTGCTCGGCTACACGCTGCTCGAATGGTCGGTCGGAAACGTGTTGCCCGGCTGGACCAGCCTCGCCGCGATCGTGCTGATCCTCGGCAGCGTCCAGCTTATGGTGCTTGGAATCTTCGGCGAGTATCTCGGGCGCATGTACATGGAGACAAAGCGGCGGCCGCTCTACTTCGTCAACGAGATCGTTTCGCGCAGCCAGGCGGTGGAGGACGGCGAATTGCCGGTCCATCGCCTGCAGGAGATGGCAAAGAGGGCCGCACGTGCTTGAGGCGGAATTCGACCAGTTTGCGCGGGAATATCAGGAGCAGCATGCCGCAAGCATAAGGCTGAGCGGCGAAAACCCGGATTTCTTCGCCAGGTACAAGATCGACGACGTCGCCGCGACGCTGCGGCGGGCCGGTGTCAAACCGCGACGAATACTGGATTTCGGCGCCGGCGTCGGCAATTCGCTCGGCCATATGCGCAACGCGTTTCCCGACGCGGAGATCACCTTGCTCGATCCTTCGCGGGAATCGCTCGACATCGCCAGCAAGCGCTTTCCCGGCCAGGCCGCCTTCACGCATTTCGACGGCAAGACAATTCCCTTTGCCGACGGCAGCTTCGACCTGGCCTTCGCGGCCTGCGTCTTCCACCATATCCCCGAGAACCTGCAGATCGGACTGTTCGCCGAGATCGGCAGGGTGCTGGCCTATCGCGGCAGCTTCTTCGTCTTCGAACACAATCCTTGGAACCCGCTGACCACGCACGCGGTGAGGAACTGTGCCTTCGACGAAAACGCGGTTTTGATAAATTCGCGCGAGATGCGCGGGCGCATGGCCGAGGCGGGCCTTGCCAATACGAGGATCGTCTACCGGATTTTCTTTCCTCGGATGCTTGCGAGACTGAGGCCGTTCGAGCGCTTCCTCACCAAGGTACCTGTCGGAGCCCAATATTTTGCGCATGTGGTCAAGCCTGCCGTTTGACTTCCCGAGGATGCTGCGATTTGGCGCCGTCGGTCTGTTGAACACGGCGCTGGGATACGCGGTCATTCTGGCCGGGCTTGCGCTGGGTCTGGGCGACATCCTTGCCAACGCCACGGGCTATGCCGCCGGCCTTGTCCTCGGCTTCTTCCTCAACCGCCAATGGACCTTCAGCAGAGCCGATGGCTTCCAGCCCGGGACCGCGCTGCGCTATGGGGGTGTCTTTCTGGTCGCCTACAGCATCAATCTGGCCGTCGTAATCGCCGCCCGTTCAGCAGGCATCGTCGAAAACCCGCTGGTCCACCTCGCGGGAATCTGCGCCTATTCGGTTGTTTTCTATCTTGGCTCGGCTCGCTTCGTGTTTGTGGGGCGTGGGGACGACAGCACCGACCGCACAGTTCGGGTGGCCGACAAGCCTCGGCGGCAGCCCGCCAATCCAACACCTTGAACACCCAACTGTCACCGGAACCGATTAGAGGGGGCGCAGCATGAACGACGCTCAGGCCAGTGCGGCGGCCGCGACATACAACGAGCGGAGCAGGCTGATCTTCTGCCTGCTCGCGGCCTTGGCGATGGCGGGTGCGTTGGGTGCCCAGGCAGGCGCCACCCTGCAGGATCCCGACAGCTGGTGGCAAGTGAAGGTCGGTCTGGATTTCCTGACTAACCGGACATTTCCGGCCGTCGATCCCTATTCCTACACGTTTGCAGGCCAGCCCTGGATTGCCAAGGAATGGCTGGGGCAGGTCCTGCTGGCTCTTGCCTACCGGGCGGGCGGCTGGAACGGGGTCGTCACCGCGATCATCGCCTCGATCTCCCTGACGGTTTTCCTGATGGGGTGGTTTCTCAGCGCATGGCTGAAACCGATCCTGGCGATTACACTGGCGTTCGCGGCGGTGTTCCTGATCAACCCGATCTTCACGGCGCGTCCGCATGTCTTCACCTTCCCGATCATCGTCATCTGGACAGCGGTCCTCTTCGGTGCGGCAAGGGAAGAACGGGCGCCGCCCTGGTGGCTGCTTGTGCTGGTCGTATTATGGGCGAACCTGCACGCCACCTTCACCTTGAGCTTCGTCATCGCGGCTTTCGCCGGTCTCGATCTGCTGGCGCGCACGGGCCTGTCGAAACCGTCCCTGCTGGCGAAGTGGATCGCGTTCGGCCTGCTTTGCCCGCTGGTGAGCCTGATCCACCCCTACGGCGTCCAGGCCATCCTCGCGACGCTCGCCGTGGCCTACGGCAATGAGGCGGTGTCGCTGATCATGGAATGGAAACCGTTCAGTCAGCCGGACAGTCCTGTCCAGGAGGCGGCGATGCTGCTGGCGCTTTTCGGGTTGCTGGTGTCCCGATTGCGAATTGGCTTGGCCAAGGCCTTGTTCGTCGTCTTCACCCTGCATGTCTATCTCGCCCATGTGCGCTTCATGTATCTGTTCTTCCTGCTGATTCCGCTGGTGATGGCGGCCGAGGTCGCACAGCAATATCACTCGCTTTCAGCCACCGCATGGCTGGCCGAAAAGCGCGACGGACTGGAGAGATTCTTAGCCAGACGGTTCTACGCCATCTGCGGCACGGCAGCCGTTCTGCTGATCGGCGGGATCGCCGTGCTCGGCAGCGCCTATCAGGTCACGCCGAGCCCGAAGACGTCGGCCAGCGGGGCGCTGGCCTTCGCGCAAAGCCATCATCTGTCCGGTAATGTGCTGAATTCCTACAATTTCGGCGGCACGCTGATTTTCCACGGGTTCAAGACCTATATCGACGGACGGACGGACCAGCTGTTCCTGGGCGGCTTCACAAAGAGCGACAACGACACCGGACGCGGAGACGGCAAGCCGCTCCTCGAAGCCCGCCTGAAGAAATACGCAATAGATTGGGCGCTGCTGTCGGCCGACGACAGCCGGATTCCCTTCTTCGACCAGTTGGGCTGGAAACGGGCCTACTCGGACGATTACGCGGTAATCTATCTGCCCGGCGCCTGATCCTGTGCGTTCCTGGCGGATTTCGCGACAGCCAATATATGCCTTGACACCCATGTTGCAGCGCAGCAAAATTACTGCCTGAGGGTAAGCCTGTGAGACCGACGAGCCGGGATTTTCAGCACGACCGAAGGCATCGCCGCATGAGCGTGTCGGGTGCGGCCGCACGGATCATGGTGGTCGCGCGCGAGCCGGCCGGATGAACTACCGGCGCGACATCGACGGCCTGCGGGCCGTTGCGGTGCTGCCCGTCGTGCTCTTCCATTTCGGCGTGTCCGCCATTCCTGGCGGCTTCACCGGTGTCGACATCTTCTTCGTCATATCGGGCTATCTGATCAGCGGCAGCCTGCTCGATGATCTTGAGCGGGGCCAGTTCTCGATCGGCCGCTTCTACTGGCGCCGCGCCCGGCGCATCCTGCCGGCGCTGACCTTCGTCATCCTGCTCGCGAGCATTGCCGCCTGGTTCATCCTTCTGCCTTCGGATCTCCACGAATTCAGCCTTAGCGTGATCGCCGCCGCGACCTTCTGGTCGAATATCTATTTTTGGAGAACGACGAACTATTTCTCCATCGACGCAGAACTGCGGCCGCTCCTGCACACATGGTCGCTTTCGGTGGAAGAGCAGTATTATATCTTCGCGCCGATCCTGCTTTATCTGATCCACCGATACGTCTCGAAGCGCTGGCTGACGGTACTTCTGCCGATGGCCGTCGGCAGCTTTGCCCTGGCAGTCATAGCAACCTCGCTGGCACCGACGGCAGGCTTCTATCTCTTGCCGACGCGCATATGGGAGCTGGCGCTGGGCGCCATGCTGATGTTGCGGAAGCCTCCGGTCCCAGCCGGTCGGCTGGCGGTGGAACTGATCGGCCTCGCCGGCTTTGCCCTGATTGCGTTTGGCTTTGTGATGATTTCGGACAGCGATCCGTTTCCCGGCTACAATGCCCTATTCCCCTGCATCGGAACAGCACTGCTGATCTACGCTGGCCAGGATAACGCCGACAGGCCGGCACCTGTCGCCACTCGCGTGCTTCGGTTGGCGCCGCTGGTCTGGGTCGGCCTCATTTCCTATTCGCTTTACCTCGTCCACTGGCCAATCAACTCGTTCGTCCATTATCTCTCGCTGAAGACCGTCGGTGTGCCAACGATTGTCGCGATGACGGTGGCCAGTTTCGCCCTGGCGGCATTCTCCTGGAAATATATCGAGCAGCCCTTCCGCCAGAAACGAGCCTATACCGCACCGCTGCCTATCTTCGCCTTTTCGGCGACGGCCATCGCGCTGCTGTGCGCCGGTGGTTTGGCCGGTGCACTGGGCAACGGTTTCCCGCAACGGTTCCCGGACTTCTCGACCGAACGTATCCGGGTCGGCGACTGGCGCAACGGCATCTGCTTCAACGAAAACGGGACCCGCATCGAAGACTGGAATCTCGCCGACTGCACCCGTACAACGGGCTTTGCCACCGATGTGCTGCTGCGACGCTGGCCATCTCGAAATACTGGCCAAGTTTCGCCACCAGCGACAAGGCCGCGAAGGCAAACCGGCAATTCACGGCCGCAGGCGCGCCGTGATCCGCAGCACGACGGCGTCGTGCCGAAACGGACCGCTTTGCGATTGCCCGAAGGCCAACCCTCATGCTAACGAGGGCGCACGCGGGTATGATGTAATGGTAGCTTGTCAGCTTCCCAAGCTGAACGCGCGGGTTCGATTCCCGCTACCCGCTCCAGCCTAAGGCGTCAGAACCATTTCAGCGCCTGCCTGTTCGTCGAACACAACCGAGCAGCCTCTCGCCAGCGCCACCGTTGCGAGGGCGTTTGCCGCCGCGTCATCCGATGAAACGAAGTCGCCGGTCAACACCCGCAATTCTTCCACGCCTTCAGCCATGGACACGAAATTGCCGACCGATCGATCGTGCTTGCAGGCCTCGATCACGCAAAGCAGGTCGATGATTTCGAAGCTGCGCATGTTCAGCCTCCAGAAGAAATCGTCCCTTGCAAGATCATGAACGCATCGGCGGGAAATAATGTTCCCAGTTCGCTTTCGCTGGCCTCGGCCTGGCGGCGCTTTCGCCGGAGAAGCTTACCTGATCCAGCCATCATCCCACTTCCCTCAGAATGAAGTCGTGCAGCATCTTGGCGGCCGGCGACAGCGCGCGATTCCTCACCGTGATCAGGCTGTAGGGCCTGACCTCGATGTCGAATTCGGTCTGGACGACGTCGATGGCGCCGGCCAGCCCGTCAGGGTTCTGGATGAATTTCGCCACCTGGACAGAGACCGGTGCGATGGCATCGGATTGCGCGACCATGACCAGGGTCAGGAGCAGCGAACTGGTGTTCAGGATACGGTCCGGCAAAGCGATGTTGCGGTTGAGGAAGTTGCTCTCCATCGCCTGGCGCAAGGGCGAGCCGCCAGACTGGAAGACCCAGTCATAGGCGGCGGTGTCTTCCAGCCGCACCACGCTGCCCCTGGTGAGCGGGTGGCCACGGCGCACGATCAGGCAGGCCTTCTCGACGCCGATGACACGGGATTCGAACAGCCGTGGGTTCAAGTCGTCAGGAATGCGCGCGATGATGAAGTCATGGCGCGTGGCGATCAGTTCGCGTGCCAGCACATTGGAGGTCTCGACCTGCATGGTGATCTCGATGCGCGGATAGATGCGGCGGATTTCACGAATTGCCGGCACCGCCAGCTCGATTGCCGGCGCGGTCACGGCACCCAGGAAAACCGAACCACCCTTGCCCGCCTTGAGCTCGGAAATCTCGCGGTCGACCTCGCGCATCTCCAGCAGGATCGAGCGCGCCCGCCTGGCCAAAGCCTTGCCGTATGGCGTCAAGGTGATGCCGCGCGGCAGCCTCTCGCACAGCCTGACCTCCAGCACCGCCTCCATCTCTGCGATCATGCGCGAGGCCGCCGGCTGCGAAATGTTCAGAACCTGGGCTGCCGCGCTGACCCGGCCATGGTCGTCGAGCGCGACGATCATGCGCATGTGACGCAGACTGAGACCGCTGCGCAGCAGGGTTTCGCCATCGCCCGGTGCTTCTCTGTGACCATCTGAAGCTGTTGTCGGATTCGCTGGCCGCGCCATCGCTTTCCCTGCCTTCTGCTCGTGTACGACCGACATCGGGGTCAGCCCGTCACGCCGCAATACATATACCAACCATGATATAGCAACCATCAAAGATCGCATTTGACAGTTATGGCAAAGACCCACACCCTCCGCGCGTTCCAAGACGTGACGGTCGCCGACGAGAAAAATCGTATCGATTGAATCAGCGTCTCGGGGCCATGGGAGGATACCGGAGATCGATATGACGGCAGCGGTGCCTTGGCGCTTCTGCACGATTGCGCGGCCCGCGACCCCCGGGGTGCCGCGTCCATCAAACAGGGAGAGTTAAAGTGAAAATCATCAAGACACTGGCCGCCGTCGCGGCCCTTGGCATCGCTGCCATGACCTACTCGGCGCACGCAGCCGACAAGGGTCTCGTCGGCGTGCTGATGCCGACCAAGACCTCGCAGCGCTGGATCAATGACGGCGACGCCGTCAAGTCCCAGCTCGAGGCTCTCGGCTACACCGTCGACCTGCAATACGCGCAGGACGACATCCCCAACCAGCTCAGCCAGCTGGAAAACGAAATCACCAAAGGCCCGAAGGCGCTGATCATCGCTTCGATCGACGGCACCACCCTGTCGGATGCTCTGCAGAAGGCCGCTGACGCGGGCGTCGTCGTCGTCGCCTATGACCGCCTGATCAAGAAGACCGCCAATGTCGACTACTACACCACCTTCGACAATTTCGGCGTCGGCGTGATCCAGGCGAATTCGCTGGTCAAGGGCCTCAAGGAACGCTTCCCGAACACCAAGCCGTGGAACGTCGAACTGTTCGGCGGCTCGCCCGACGACAACAACGCCTTCTTCTTCTACAATGGCGCCATCTCCGTCCTGCAGCCGCTGATCGACGACGGCTCGATCAAGATCAAGTCCGGCCAGACCGGCATGGACAAGGTCGGCACGCTGCGTTGGCTCGCCGCCACCGCCCAGGCGCGCATGGACAATCTGCTGTCGGCCAACTATTCGGACGGCAGCCGCGTCGATGGCGTTCTGTCGCCCTATGACGGCCTGTCGCGCGGCATCACCGCCTCGCTGCGCGCCGTCGGCTACGGCACCGAAGCTCAGCCTTGGCCAATCGTGACCGGTCAGGACGCCGAGACCGCTTCGGTCAAGCTGATCATCTCGGGCGAGCAGTACTCGACCGTGTTCAAGGACACCCGCGAACTGGCCAAGGCCACCGTCCAGCTCGTCGACAAGGTGCTCTCGGGCGGCAAGCCGGACGGCCTCGATGAAAAGACCTACAACAACGACGTCAAGGTCGTTCCCTCGATCCTGCTGACGCCGCATGAAGTCGACAAGTCGAACTACCAGGCGCTGGTCGTCGACTCCGGCTACATCAAGGCCGACGAACTGAAGTAATCCCGGTTACAAAGTCAGGGGGTCCTGCGCAACGCAGGGCCCCTTTTCGTTCACCAGCGAGCCCGGTATTGTCACCGACCTCGCCGGCAATGTTTGCCGAGCTCTCAAGGAGCGGTAGTCCCCATGGCCCCGACGATTTTGGAGATGCGCGACATCACCAAGACGTTTCCCGGCGTGAAGGCGCTGTCGAACGTCAACCTCAGCGTCGAGGAAGGCGAGATCCACGCCGTGGTCGGCGAAAACGGCGCCGGCAAGTCGACGCTGATGAAGGTGCTGTCGGGCGTCTATCCCTCCGGCACCTATGACGGCCAGATCATCTTCCAAGGCCAGGAATGCCAGTTCAAGGGCATCCAGGACAGCGAACACAAGGGTATCGTCATCATCCACCAGGAGCTAGCGCTGGTGCCGATGCTGTCGATCGCCGAAAACATCTTCCTCGGCAACGAGCACGCGAAATTCGGCGTCATCGACTGGGATGCCAACGAGGCGCGCACCGCCGCCCTGTTGAAGAAGGTGGGCCTCAAGGAGGACCCCAAGACACTGATCACCAATATCGGCGTCGGCAAGCAGCAATTGGTCGAAATCGCCAAGGCGCTGAGCAAGGACGTCAAGCTTTTGATCCTCGATGAGCCGACAGCGTCGCTCAGCGAGAAGGACAGCCAGGCGCTGCTCGACCTGCTGCTCGAATTCAAGCGGCAAGGCATGACCTCGATCCTGATCTCGCATAAGCTCAACGAGATCAACCGGGTCGCCGACAAGGTCACCGTCATCCGTGACGGACGCACCATCGAGACGCTGGCCAAGAAAGATATCTCGGAAGACCGCATCATCACCTCGATGGTCGGCCGTTCGCTCGACGACCGCTATCCGCCGCGTGAGCCCAAGATCGGCGAGATCGTGTTCGAGGTGAAGAACTGGTCGGTCTATCACCCGCTCCATGCCGAGCGGCAGGTGATCAAGGGCATCGACATCAATGTGCGCAAGGGCGAGGTGGTCGGCATTGCCGGGCTGATGGGCGCCGGGCGCACCGAATTCGCCATGAGCCTGTTCGGCCGCTCCTATGGCCGCCGCATCACCGGCGAGGTGATGCTCAAGGGCAAGCCGGTCGATGTCTCGTCGGTAAGCAAGGCGGTTCAGCACGGCATTGCCTACGTCACCGAGGACCGCAAGACCTACGGCCTCAACCTCATCGACCATATCAAGCACAACATTACGCTGGCCAATCTCGGCGGCGTGTCGCGCCACAGCGTGATCGACGACATGCGCGAGCTCGCCGTCGCCAACGACTATCGCAAGAAGACCAATATCCGTGCGTCCAGCGTCTATCAGATGACCGGCAATCTTTCCGGCGGCAACCAGCAGAAGGTGGTGCTGTCGAAATGGCTGTTTGCCGACCCTGACGTGCTGATCCTGGACGAGCCGACACGCGGCATCGATGTCGGCGCCAAGTATGAAATCTACACGATCATCGCGCGCCTTGCCTCGGAGGGTAAGGCGATCGTGGTCATCTCGTCGGAAATGCCGGAATTGCTCGGGATTACCGACCGCATCTACGTCATGAACGAAGGGCGCATGGTGGGCGAAATGCCGGCGGCGGAAGCAAGCCAGGAAAAAATAATGCGCGCCATCGTCCGGGGAGAAGGAAAAGCAGCATGAGCACCGAAACCGCCCCCGCCCCGCAGGGCAATGTCGCCGAGGAACAGCGCCCGCGCATCGCCGTCTCGGCGCTGGCGACGAACCTGCGCGAATACGGTCTGATTATCGCGCTGATCGTCATCATGCTGTTCTTCCAGTTCACCACGTCGGGAACGCTGTTCAAACCGGTCAACCTCAGCAATCTGGTGCAGCAGAACTCCTTCATTATCGTGATGGCGCTGGGCATGCTGCTGGTGATCGTATCGGGCTATATCGACCTCAGCGTCGGGTCGGTCGCCGGCTTCATCGGCGCGCTGGCGGCAAACATGATGGTCATCTGGCAGCTGGGACCGCTCAGCAATCCGCTGGTGGTTTCGATCGTCTGCCTGGTTGCGGGTGGCTTGATCGGCGCCGCGCAAGGCTATTGGATCGCCTATCACCGGATACCGAGCTTCATTGTGACGCTGGCTGGCATGCTGATCTTCCGCGGCATCTGCCAGGCGCTGCTCGGCGGCGGCTCTTCGGTCGGCCCGCTTCCGGACGACTTCAAAATGCTCAGCTCCGGCTTCATCCCTGATGTGATCGGCCCGCTGACGCTCGTCCCGCCGGTGGTGAACGCGGCCGGCAAGACCATCCTGGGCAGCGGCGTGACCCTGCACATGACGACAGTCGTGCTCGGCCTGATCGCCGTGCTGGCCTATGCCTATTTCGGGGTGAGGACGCGTCGCAAGCGCGAACGCCATGGCTATGAGGCCGAGCCCTTTGCCCTGTTCGTCGTCAAGACGCTGGTCGCCAGCGCCCTGGCGCTGTTCCTGGTCTATGAGTTCGCCAGCTACAGAGGCCTGCCGGTCGTGCTGCTCGTCATGGGCGTGCTGATCTCGCTGTTCGTCTTCGTCACCAAGCGCATGACCATCGGCCGCCGTATCTACGCCATGGGCGGCAATGCCAAGGCCGCGCAGCTGTCAGGCATCAACACCGAGCGGCTGACGCTGATGGTGTTCATCAATATGGGCGTGCTGTCGGCGCTCGGCGGCCTGATCATCGCGGCGCGACTGGGACAGGCGGTGCCGGCCGCGGGCCTCGGCAGCGAGCTCGACGTCATCGCCGCCGTCTTCATCGGCGGCGCCTCGGCGATGGGCGGCGTCGGTCAGGTCATCGGCGCGGTGGTCGGCGGCTTCATCATGGGCGTGATGAACAACGGCATGTCGATCATGGGCGTCAATGTCGACTGGCAGCAGGTGGTCAAAGGCCTGGTGCTGCTCGGCGCCGTGATCTTCGACGTCTACAACAAGAACAAGGCTTGAACGGACTTAAGAGCAATTCCAGGAAAAGTGTGAAACGGTTTTCCGCCCGGAATTGCGCCAAGACAATGAGTTAGAGCGGTTCGCCGTTTCCGTGAAACGGTGAACTGCTCTGGTCGAGGAAAGCAGGAGGCATACGATCGCGACGCTGCCGGCAACCCGCCGGTAACAGAAGTCCCTGAGGGACCAGGCCCGCGAGCGCAATCCGAACTGAGAATTTAAACCGTGGCATGGACGAGGTCCCGGCCGCGCTGAGCAAGGTTTGCCGTTTTGGCAGCCCTGCCAAGGCAAATGAGAGAGGATTCATCATGCTGATCTCCCAGATCCTTGACGACGCCGAGACCATCCGCGTCGTCGCCCGCAATGGCGGCAAGACCCGGATCATCAATGGCGCCCGCAGCGTCTATTCGCTGGCGATGGAGGCCGCCCGCACCGGCGTCGGCCTCGTCGCGCTGATCGAACGCAAGGGGCTTGGCGAGACGGTCGATCTCGAGGCCGCTTACAAGAAGGGGCGGCTGCTGTCGCCGATCAATCACCCCGATCCGGCGCATCTGCACCTGACCGGCACCGGGCTGACGCATCTCGGCTCCGCCGCGACGCGCGATTCCATGCACAAGAAGCTGAGCGCCGACGGCGAGGAGCAGCTCACCGATTCCATGAAGATGTTCCGCATGGGGCTGGAGGGCGGCAAGCCGGCGAAAGGCCAGATCGGCGTGCAGCCGGAATGGTTCTACAAAGGCAACGGCACGATGGCGGTGGCGCCAGGCGCCGCACTCCTGTCACCGGCCTTTGCCAAGGACGCCGGCGAAGAGCCCGAAGTCGCCGGCATCTATGTCATCGGCGACGACGGCGCACCTTTCCGCGTCGGCTTCACGCTGTCGAACGAGTTTTCCGACCACGTCACCGAGCGCGTGAACTATCTGTTCCTCGCGCATTCCAAGCTGCGCAACGCCTCGTTCGGGCCGGAGATCCTGATCGGCGACCTGCCGTCCGACATCCGCGGCACCTCGCGCATCGTGCGCGACAGCGAGGTGCTGTGGGAAAAGCCGTTCCTGTCCGGCGAAGCGAACATGTCGCACACCATCGCCAATCTCGAACATCATCATTTCAAATACGCGGCTTTTCGCCAGCCGGGTGACGTGCATGTGCACATGTTCGGCACGGCGACGCTGTCCTTCGCCGACGGCATCACGACCGAGGCCGGCGATGTCTTCGAGATCGAGGCCGGGGATTTCGGCCTGCCGCTGCGCAACCCGCTCGAGATCGAGCAGCCGGTGAAGGTGGCTGTGAAGGCGCTTTGAGAGCGCGCCTTTTCCTTCTCCCCAAGTGGGAGGTGGATCGGCGCGTTAGCGCCGAGACGGATGAGGGGTGTTCCAGCGGAGTGAAACGTTGGCGTTCCCTGGAACACCCCTCATCCGTCGCCTCCGGCGACACCTTCTCCCACAAGGGGAGAAGGAAAAAGGCGCCTCTGCCTCAATAAATATCGAAGTCGAAATACTTGGCCTGGATCTTCTTGTAGGTGCCGTCGGCAACGATCGCGTCGATGGCTGCGTTGAGCTTGTCGCGCAGGGCCGTGTCGTCCAGGCGCACGGCGATGCCGGCCTGGGTCTCGGTGCCCTTGACGTCGCCGACCAGCTTGCAGCAGCCGTCGCTTGCTTTCTTCAGCCAGTCCATCAGCACGAACTTGTCCGAGATCACGGCGTCAAGACGACCGTTGGTCAGGTCGGTGATCGCCTCTTCCTGGGTGGGATAGAGTTTGGCCTCCGCGCCCGCCTTGCCATATTCATTCTGGGCATAGTCGGCCTGCGTGGTCGAAGCCTGGGCACCGACCGTCTTGCCGGCAAGGGCCGCCGGTTCGGTCGAGGTGAGATCGGTGTCCTTCGGCGCCACCAGAGCCAGCGGTGTCGTATAATATTTGTTGGTGAAGGCGACCTGCTTCTTGCGCTCCTCGGTGATGCTCATCGAGGCGATGATGGCGTCGAATTTCTTGGCCTGCAAAGCGGGAATGATGCCGTCCCAGTCCTGGGTAACGATCTCGCATTCGACCTTCATCTGCGCGCACAGGGCATTGGCGATGTCGATGTCGAAGCCTTCGACCTTGCCGTCGGCGGTGATGGTGTTGAACGGCGGATAGGCACCCTCGGTGCCGATCTTGATTTTCTCCGCCGCCTGCACCGACGGAGAGCCGGCCAGCATTGCCAGCATGGCAGCGCCCGCCGCCGATATGACCCATTTCGAAAATCGCATTTTCTTGGTTCCCCTTGAACGCCGCCAGCTTGACGGGCGGCAAGGCAGCCAAGCATGGCGAGCCGGTACAGGCAAGTATTTTGCCTTGGGGCAATGAGGGTCAGCGCGCGGCGCGGAAATGCTTGGACAGCTTCAGGCCCTGCGCCTGGTAGTTGGAGCCGAGATCGGTGCCGTAGAGCGCCTGCGGCCGCTTCAGCATATGCTCGTAGACCAGCCGGCCGACGATCTGGCCGTGGTCGAGGATGAACGGCACTTCATGGCTGCGCACTTCCAGCACCGCCCGGCTGCCGGTGCCGCCGGATGCGGAATGGCCGAAGCCCGGATCGAAGAAGCCGGCATAATGGACGCGGAATTCGCCGACCAGCGGATCGAAGGGCGTCATCTCGGCGGCGTAGAGCGGCGGCACATGCACCGCCTCCTGGCTGACGAGGATGTAGAATTCATCGGGGTCGAGCACCAATTCGCCGGCGCCGCTCTTGTGGATCGGTTCCCAGAAGTCGACGACTTCCTGGGCCGCGCGCTTGTCGACATCGACGAGGCCGGTGTGATGCTTGCCGCGATAGCCGACCAAGCCGCTTTGATCGCCGTTGAGGTCGATCGACAGCGCGATGCCGCCGCCGGAAATGTTCGGCGGCTCGGTGGCGACAAGCATCTGCGTGCGATGCAGGTCGTGCAACTCGGCTTCGGAGAGCAGCGCATTGCCGGTGCGGAAACGGATCTGCGACAGGCGCGACCCGGTGCGGACGACGATCGGGAAGGTGCGCGGGCTGACTTCCAGAAAGAGCGGGCCATGATAGCCGGCCGCGATCTTGTCGAACTCGTGGCCGCGATCGGTCATGACGCGGGTGAAGATGTCGAGCCGCCCGGTCGAACTCTTCGGATTGGCCGAGGCTGAAATGTCCGCCGGCAGCGCCAGGCTTTCAAGCAGGGGCACGATGTAGACGCAGCCGGTCTCCAGCACCGCGCCCTCGGCCAGATTGATCTCGTGCAGCTGCAGCCGGTCGAGCTTTTCCGAGACCTTGTGATTGGGGCCGGGCAGGAAGGAGGCGCGCACCCGCCAGGCCTTGTCGCCGAGCCTGAGATCGAGGCTGGCCGGCTGGATCTGGTCGGTGTCGAGCGCACGCGCCGACTTCAGCGCGCCGGACTGGAACAGCGCCGATATGTCCTGGTCGGGAAGAATGCCTGTCTGCCGCAAGGCTCCACTCCTGCTTGGTACAAACCTCTTAATGAAGCCGGCAATTGACGCAAGCGCGGTGCGGGTCTAAAGGGTCGTTATCCCGTGGTGATTTGGCCGGTCGGCTTGCAGCCACGTTAAACAAGTCGCTAAAGGACCGTCGGGCCGCAAGGCCGTATGGACCGGTTGCGACTTTCGCGGCCGGTTTTTTTGTGTCTGGAAGAAAAGCGATGAGCACCAAGAAGCGCAACTGGAAGCCTCAGACGGCACTCGTGCACAGCGGAACGCTGCGTTCCGGTTTCGGCGAAACGTCAGAAGCGATCTATCTCACCCAAGGCTATGTCTACGAAACGGCGCAAGCCGCCGAAGCCCGTTTCAAGGGCGAAGAGCCGGGTTTCATCTATTCGCGCTACGCCAATCCGACCGTCGACATGTTCGAGAAGCGCATGTGCGCGCTGGAAGGTGCGGAAGACGCGCGCGCCACCGCGTCGGGCATGGCCGCGGTGACGGCCGCCCTTCTGTGCAGCGCCAAGGCCGGCGACCATATCGTGGCGGCGCGTGCGCTGTTCGGCTCCTGCCGCTGGGTGGTCGAGACGCTGGCGCCGAGATACGGCATCGAGGCGACGCTGGTCGACGGCACCGACATCGCCAACTGGGAAAAGGCGGTCAAGCCGAACACCAAGCTGTTCTTCCTGGAAAGCCCGACCAATCCGACGCTGGAAGTGGTCGATATCGCCGCTGTCGCTTCGCTTGCCAATTCGATCGGCGCCAGGCTGATCGTCGACAATGTCTTCGCCACGCCCCTGCAGCAGAAGCCCTTGCAGCTCGGCGCCCATATCGTCGTCTATTCGGCGACCAAGCACATAGACGGCCAGGGGCGCTGCCTCGGCGGCGTCATCCTGTCGGACAAGAAGTGGATCGACGAGAACCTGCACGATTATTTCCGCCATACCGGCCCAAGCCTTTCGCCTTTCAACGCCTGGACGCTGCTGAAGGGCCTGGAAACGCTGCCGCTGCGCGTACGCCAGCAGACGGAAAGTGCCGGCCGGATCGCGGATTTTCTGGCCGAACGGCCGGAAATCGCGCGCGTCATCTATCCCGGCCGCGCCGACCATCCGCAGGCCGACATCGTCAAGAAGCAGATGTCGGGCGGCTCGACGCTGATCTGCCTGGACGTCAAGGGCGGCAAGCAGGCGGCCTTCGCCTTGCAGAACGCGCTCGACATCGTCCTGATCTCCAACAATCTCGGTGACGCCAAGAGCCTGATCACCCACCCGGCGACGACGACGCACAAGAATCTCAGCGACGAGGCGCGCGCCGAGCTCGGCATCGGGCCGGGCACGCTCAGGCTGTCGGTTGGCCTGGAGGATGCCGACGATCTGCTCGAGGACATCGCGCAGGCGCTGAAGGCCAGGTAGGAGGCCTTCAGGCGCCGGACGGCGTCTCTTCCAGCTCGGCCGTCTTGGTGCCGATGGTCATCGCATTGCCGCGCCAGTCGACGGCGCCGCCGAGCCAACCGCGCCCCCACATCGCCGGCAGGATCAGGTCGCGCGCCATGATCGCGGCGACCATGCGTGGCGACAGGTACCAGCCCTTGGACCAGGCCAGGGCGCACTCCGGAAGATAGAAGGCCGCCAGCACGGCAAGGGCGGTTGCCCAGAGGCTGAAACCGGCGCTTGCCGCCGCAAGAAACGCAAGCACCAGCGGCACCACGGCGCCGGTCAGGATTTCGGGTGCGAAGAACAGCGGGAAAGTGACGCGGCGCAGGCGCGCCCAACGGGCCTGACGCGACCAGATCTCGTCAAACGAGCGCCGGCCAAGCGGCTGCTCGAAGGGGGCGGCGACGAGATTGACGCGCAGGCCGAGACTGTTCACCAGCTTGGTCGCAGCGGCATCCTCGGCGATCTCGGCGGCCAGCGCGCGGATGCCGCCATTGGCGTCGAGCATCGGCTTGTTCCAGAGCATGCTCTTGCCCTGGGCAAAGCCGAGGCCGAGCGCCTCGCCGGCATACTGCCAGCGCGCCTGCAGCGTGTTGAGGAAAGCGCATTCGACCTCGGCCCAAAAGCCGGCCGGCCGCGAGCCGATCGGCGTCGAGCAGACAAGGCCGGTGCCGGGCCGCCAGGCAGCCATCAGGTGCTGGATGTAGTCCCTCGGCATCAGCACGTTGGAATCGGCCAGGACGACCCAGTCGTGCCGCGCCGCTTCCCAGCCCTTGACGCAATTGTTGAGTTTCGGATTGGCGCTGATGCGGTCGTCGCCGACAAGCAGCCGGGCCGGCACTTTCGGAAACCGGACGATCGTCCTGTTTATCAATTTGACCACCGGATCGTCGGCATGGGCGACGCAGAAAATCAGCTCATAGCGCGGCCAGTCGAGCGAGAAGGCGCGCTCCAGCGTCTCCTGCGTGAACGGCTCGACGCCGCGCGACGGCACGACGATCGACACCGGCCGCGGCTTGCCGGCCGGCGGCGCAATGGTGCGACGCCGTCTCAGACGCGACGCGGCGAGCACGATGCTGGCGAGATTCGAGAGGATGAGGACGGTTGAAAGCGTGGCGGCTATGAGAGTGAGTTGCATCGAGATCCGGTCACTCCAGGAAAACCGGTCCGCAAGATGGCCGGTTTCAACAGTTCAGCAGAGCGCCCGAGTCGCGCGTCACCAGTCCGCGCACACCATCATTGTCATATGTCACTTAAATGACATTCTTTGTCGGCACCTGCCCGCGAGGTCGGCCAGAGGAGGCTTCGATCGGTTGACCTAACCGCACGGAGCGCCGAAAGTTCCGCTGGAACCGTTTTTTGGAGCCGCTTATGTATAGCGCCGTCACGCGCAACATCGAAGTGCAGGTCAGGCCGTTCTATCTGGAGGACCGTTCGGATCCCTCTGAGAACCGCTATGTCTGGGGCTATCAGATAACGATCGACAATCAGTCGGACGATTTCGTGCAGCTTCTGTCGCGCTATTGGCACATCACCGACGGCACCGGCCGGGTCGAGGAAGTGCGCGGCCCCGGCGTGGTCGGCGACCAGCCCGAACTCAATCCCGGCGACAGTTACCAGTACACGTCCGGTTGCCCGCTCTCGACACCGTCCGGCATCATGGTCGGGCATTACACGATGCGCAACAAGCGGGGCGAGACGTTCGACATCGCCATTCCGGCGTTTTCGCTGGACTTGCCGGGGACGCGGCGGACGGTGAATTGATTTCGCCTCACCGGCCGCGGAGCGACCGGTGAGGCGTGGTTTCTACTCTACTGGGCCGCGAATTCCGCCGGGTCGAAATCATATTGCTTCGAACAGAATTCGCAGGCGACGTGGATGCCGCCGTCTTCGGTGCTGTCCTTGATCTCCTGGGCGGAAAAACCCTCGAGGATGCCGCGGATCTTGTCCCTGGAGCACGAGCACTGGTCGGCGACCGGAACGCCGCCGAAGACGCGCACGCCATGCTCGTGGAACAGCCTGTAGAGCAGCCGCTCGGCGCCGATCGTCGGGTCGATGAGTTCGGTCGGCTCGATGGTGCCGAGCAGAGCCAGCAACTCCTGCCAGGAATTGTCGACCGGATCGTGGATCTCCTCACGCGGATCGCCATCGCCGCCCGGCAGGTCCGGGACGCGCATGCGCTCGGGCGACTGCGGCAGGAACTGCGCCAGGATACCGCCGGCGCGCCATTGCTCGCGGGCGCCGCCGGGACCGGGCGTCAAAAGCTTGGCCACCGACAGCCTGATATCCGTCGGGATCTGCTCCGACTGACGGAAATAGGTGCGTGCCGCGTCTTCCAGGGTCTCGCCATCGAGCTGGACGATACCCTGATAGCGCTGCGTATGGGCGCCCTGGTCGATGGTCAGCGCCAGCACGCCACTGCCGAGCAGCGTCTGCTGGGAGGTTTCGCCCGCCGCGACCAGCGCTTCCAGCCGGTCGGCATCGAAACGCGCATAGGCGCGCAGCGCCGAGGGCGTGGAAAAATCCGCAACCAGCATGTCGACGGGTCCGTCGGTGCGGGTCTGCAGGATGAACTTGCCCTCGAACTTCAGCGAAGTGCCGAGCAGCACGGTCAGCACACAGGCCTCCGCCAGCAGGCGGGCGACCGGCTCGGGATAATCGTGGCGGCTGAGGATGGCGTCCAGCATCGGCCCGAGTTGGACCGTGCGGCCGCGCACGTCGAGAGGGCCGACCTCGAATGGCACGACGTGATCGTCGCCGGCATAGCCGAATTCGCCGAGTTTGGGGTGATGTTCAGTCACTTGATAGGTTTCCAACATGACAAAGCTCCAGGGCGCGGCGATGCCGCCCTCCGGGGCGCATGCGTCGAAACGCGCTTGATTTGCGTGATGCGGCGCAAATAGGCATCACACGCCCGCAGATCAAGCTCCCAGGGATCAAGCGCCCAGACACTTCAAGCGCCTAGACACCAGGCAAGCACGGCCTTCTGGGCATGGAGCCGGTTCTCGGCTTCGTCGAAGACCACCGAATGCGGTCCGTCGATAACCTCGTCTGTCACTTCCTCGCCGCGATGCGCCGGCAGGCAATGCATGAACAGCGCGTCCGGCTTGGCTCTCGCCATCAGCTTGGCATTGACCTGGTAGGGCGAGAACACATTGTGGCCGCGGGCGCGATGCTCCTGGCCCATCGACACCCAGCAATCGGTGACGATGCAGTCGGCCTGGTCGACGGCTTCCTCGGGCGAGCGGGTGAAGTGCAGCTTGCCGCCATGCGCCTGCGACCAATCGATATGCTTCTGCGCCGGCTCGCTGCCTTCGGGAACGGCGACGTTGAGGTTGAAGCGGAACCGGGCCGAGGCCTCGAGCAGGGAATGCAGCACATTGTTGCCGTCGCCGGTCCAGGCGATGGTCTTGCCGGCTACCGGACCGCGATGTTCCTCGAAGGTCATGATATCGGCCATCAGCTGGCAGGGATGGGTATCGTCGGTCAGTCCGTTGATCACCGGCACGGTGGCGTTCTCGGTCAATTCCAGCAGCCGCTCATGCGAGGTGGTGCGGATCATGATCGCATCGACATAGCGCGACAGCACCTTGGCGGTGTCGGCGATGGTCTCGGAACGGCCGAGCTGCATCTCGGTGCCGGTCAGCATGATGGTCTCGCCGCCGAGCTGCCGCATGCCGACGTCGAAGGAGACGCGCGTGCGCGTCGACGGCTTGTCGAAGATCATCGCCAGCACCTTGCCTTCGAGCGGTTTGGTGCGCTCGCCGGCCTTGAGCCGCGCCTTTCGCACCACCGCGTCGTCCAGCATCAAGCGCAGGTCGCCTTCGGAAACGGTGGAAAGATCGGTGAAATGGCGAACTGACATCAGCAATGATTCCGGGATTACTTCGCCGCGGCGGAAGCGATCGCCTCCGCCAGGCCCTTGGCGCCGGCGCGGATGCGGTTGAGCGCGTCATGGATCTCGGCGTCGGTGACGGTGAGCGGCGGCAACAGGCGAATGACGTTGTCGCCGGCCGGAACCGTCAACAGGTGCTGGTCGCGCAAGGCCATGTTCACCTTGGTGTTGGGCATGGCGCATTTGAGGCCGAGCATCAGCCCGGCACCCCTGATGTCCTCGATGATTTCGGGAAACTCGTCGGCGACCGACGCCAGACCCTGCTTCATCAGCAGCGCCTTGCGCTGGACATCTTCGAGGAAGCCGTCTTCCAGCACGACATCGAGCACGGCGTTGCCGACCGCCATGGCAAGCGGGTTGCCGCCGAACGTGGTGCCATGCACGCCGGCGGTCATGCCGACCGCCGCTTCATCCGTGGCAAGGCAGGCGCCCATCGGGAAGCCGCCGCCGATACCCTTGGCAATCGCCATGATGTCGGGCGTTACACCCGACCATTCATGTGCGAACAGCTTGCCGGTGCGGCCGATGCCGCACTGGACCTCGTCGTAGATCAACAGCAGGCCGTGCTGCTCGCACAATTGCCTGAGCCGCTTCAGCGACTGCGTCGGCACCGGGCGGATACCGCCCTCGCCCTGCACCGGCTCGATCAGGATCGCGGCCGTCTCCGGCGTGATCGCCTTTTCGGCGGCGTCAATGTCGTCGAAGCCAACCTGGTCGAAACCTTCGACCTTGGGGCCGAAGCCCTCGAGATACTTGTACTGGCCGCCAGCCGCGATGGTCGCCAGCGTGCGGCCATGGAAGGCGCCTTCGAAGGTGATGATGCGGAAGCGCTCGGGATGGCCTTTGACGAAATGGTAGCGCCGCGCCGTCTTGATCGCGCATTCCAGCGCCTCGGCGCCGGAATTGGTGAAGAACACCTTGTCGGCGAAGGTGGCGTCGGCCAGCCGTTCGCCAAGCCGGCTCTGCCCGGGGATCTCGTAGAGGTTGGAGACATGCCACAGCTTGGCTGCCTGCTCGGTGAGTGCGGCGACCAGGTGCGGATGGCTGTGGCCCAGCGAATTGACGGCGATGCCGCCGGCGAAATCGAGATATCGCTCGCCCTTGTCGGTAATCAGCCATGTGCCTTCCCCGTGGTCAAAGGCCAGGGGTGCGCGAGCAAAGGTCTCGTAAAGCGCCGAACCGCTCATTATATGCGTCTCCGGTACCGGAAAATCAAAAAAGCCGCCAAAGCGGCGGCCTGTGCGGCTTATCCTGTTTTTCGGCCATGAAGTCAACGAAAACGTCGCGTAGTGGCGCGCGGCAAGCCCCCCGACGGGACGCCGGCTCATAAGCGACCGGGCAAGTTGGGGAAAACCGAAAAAACCGATTCGTGTTGCACTTGGGACTCTTGTCACCGAGTCAGCGCATAGAGTAGTTGTAGTCGAGAAATAACTAGATTTCGTGCGGCGGACCTAATCACCAGATATATGTGGTGTCTGCCCTGGCAAATGTTGCCGGGTCGGGAGAAGGATTCCGATTGCCGCACGCTTAGAGGAGCGCGGTCTCATGAACTGGACTGACGAGCGGGTAGAACTCTTGAGAAAACTGTGGTCGGAGGGTCTGAGCGCAAGCCAGATTGCTGCGCAGCTTGGAGGGGTCAGCCGCAATGCGGTCATCGGGAAGGTGCATCGGCTGAAACTGTCGGGCCGCGGTCGCTCGACCGCCACGCCGACACGCCAGAAGAAGGCAGCGCAAGGATCGACTGTCCAGAAATCGGTATCACGCGCCGCAACCACGGCACGCCATGTCACGACATCGGTCGGCGCCACTGCTTTGCAGACGCAGTTCGACGCCGAACCCGTGGCACGCCATTACATCCGCCCGGTCGAAAATGTCGTGCTGCCGATCTCGCGGCATCTGCAGCTGGTCGAGCTGACCGAGCGGACCTGCAAATGGCCGAACGGCGATCCGCTTTCAGAGGACTTCCATTTCTGCGGCAACGATGCCGCCGAAACCGGTCCCTACTGCAAGTACCACGCCCGCGTGGCATTCCAGCCGGCATCGGAGCGGCGGCGGAGCAGGTAGATAAGGGAATAGGGGAGTAAGGCAGTAGGGCAGTATGTGCGCGGAAAGTCGCGCTCACGAAATGCTGCCCTACTGCCCTACTGCCTTACTCCCCTACTGCCCTACTGCCCTACTTCACAACCAGCCATTCTTCCTGAACCGCCAATACAGAAACGCGCAGATCAGCGCGATCGTGGCCAGAACCACCGGATAGCCGTATTCCATCTTCAGTTCCGGCATGTCGCTGAAGTTCATGCCGTAAATGCCGGCGAGCGCCGTCGGCACCGCCAGGATTGCGGCCCAGGAGGCGAGCTTCTTGGTGTTGGCCGTTTCCTGACTCTGGCCGACCAGCAAGCTCGCCTCGAAAGCAAATGCCAGCACCTCGCGCAGGCTGTCGATCTTCTCCTGAACGGTGCGGATGTGATCGGTGACGTCGCGGAACAGCGGATGCATGGCGGTGTGGATCTGCGGCAGCTCGGCGCTGGTCAGCCTTCGGCAGACTTCGACCAGCGGAAGCGCGGCATTGCGCAGGCGCAGGAGATCGCGGCGCAGCATATAGAGCCGCTCTATGTCGGGAGCGGTCATCGGCTTCAGCAGAACCTTGTCCTCGATCGCCTCGACCTCGTCCTCGATCTGCTCGAGCACCGGCATGTAATTGTCGACGATGAAATCGAGGATGGCATAGAGGACGAAATCCTCGCCCTTGGCCAGCGAGTGCAGGCAGCTTTCCCAGTGCTGACGAACGGCGGCATAGGACGTCGAGGGACCGTGCCTGACGCTGACTATGTAGCCTGAGCCGACGAACAAATGGGTCTCGCCGAAGGTGACCCGGCCCTCGATCAGCTGCGCGGTGCGGGCGACGATGAACAAGGCGTCGCCATATTGCTCGATCTTCGGTCGCTGGTGCGGGTGCTCGGCATCCTCGATCGCCAGCTCATGCAGGTGAAACTGCGCCTGGACGCGCAGCAACAGGTTACGGTCGGGCTCCAACAGGCCGATCCAGACGACATGACCGGATTTTTTTGCCCATTCGCCGGCTTCCTCGATGGGAATGTCGGCGATGCGGCGCCCCGCCGTGTAAACGCCGCAAGCGATAATGCCGGATATCGGCGCAGGCGCCGGGGTCAGGTTCCGAACATTTTCCATCACGACCTCCCGGAGCAAATCCACGCACGAGGATAGAGGCAAGGCCCGGAAAGCTTATCGTAAATCGGGTGAGGGTTCGAGAGGCGGCGTTCACTTCACCGGCTGCGTCTCGGAAAGGCTGATTTTGTCGGTCTTGTCGCCCTTGGGCCGCTCAGCCGGCAACTGATCGCCGGTGACGATGTAGTAGATGGTCTCGGCTATGTTGGTGGCGTGATCACCGATACGCTCGATGTTCTTGGCGCAAAACAGCAGATGCGTGCAGGGCGTGATGTTGCGCGGATCTTCCATCATGTAGGTCAGCAATTCGCGAAACAGCGATGTGTACATGGCGTCGATCTGGTCGTCACGATCGCGCACGAAGCCGATCTTCTCCACCGAACGGGACGCGTAGACGTCGAGCACTTCCTTGAGCTGGGTCAATGCCAGGTTGGACAGAGCCTCGAGGCCGCGGAACAGGCTGGTCGGCTGGCGTCCGTCGGTGACGGCGACAACCCGCTTGGCAACGTTCTTGGCGAGATCGCCAACCCGTTCGAGGTCGGCGGAGATGCGGATGGTCCCGACGATCTCGCGCAAATCCGCCGCCATCGGCTGACGCTTTGCAATGATGATGATCGCCTTGTCGTCGATTTCGCGCTGGCCCTCGTCCAGTACGGTATCGTCGCGGATGACCTTCTGGGCAAGGCCCGGGTCGGCATTGACGAGAGCGGTGACCGCCTGTTCGACCATGCGCTCGGCATGGCCACCCATCGCGGCGATGCGCTTCGACAGATATTTCAACTCTTCGTCATAAGCGCTGACGATGTGCACGGACTGCATGGCAAAATGCCTTCCCACGGGGTGTTTTGATTTTGAGTCGTTTCCTCGAATCCCCGCTGATACGCTAGCCGGATGACAGAAAAAAGAAACAGTCCCCTTGAATTAGGGCGGTATCAGTGCGCCGGCAAATGAACCGAGAATGCCGCGCCGTTGCCGACTTCGGACTTGATCGAAAGCCGGGCGTTGTGGCGCGTCAGTATATGCTTGACGATCGACAGGCCGAGGCCGGTGCCTTTCTGGGTCCGGCTGGTCTCGACATCGACGCGGTAGAAGCGCTCGGTAATGCGCGGAATGTGCTCCTCGGGAATGCCAGGGCCAAAGTCCCTGATCGTCACGTCGATGCCCGGCTCTGATCCGGCATCGCTATGCGCTATGGATACAACCACGCGCCCACCCGACTGCCCGTATTTGCAGGCGTTTTCCAGGAGGTTCTCGAAAACCTGGAAAAGCTCATCGCGATCGCCAGGCACATGAAGCGGTCCATCGGCGTAGCGCCGCTCGATGGCAACGGCGTTTTCGCTGGCCAGCGGTCCGAGCGAATCGATGACGCTGTCGACGGTCTGGCGCAGGTCCACCTCGGTTCCCGGCTTCAGATAGGGTTTCATCTCGAGCCGCGACAGCGACAACAAATCGTCGATCAGACGCGCCATGCGGCCGGTCTGGCTCTGCATGATCTGCAGAAACTGGTCGCGCGCCGCCGCGTCGTTGCGGGCTGGCCCGCGCAGCGTTTCGATAAAGCCGGCGATGGAGGCAAGCGGGGTGCGCAGTTCGTGGCTGGCATTGGCGATGAAGTCGGCGCGCATGCGGTCGATCCTGCGTGCTTCGCTCTGGTCCTTGAACACCAGCACATAGAGATCGGTGGCATGACCGACCGAGGACACGCTCACCCGGTAAGCCCGTTCGACCGGCAGCTTCTCCATGTAGTCGACGACATCGGAGGCGACGTCGCCCGATAGCACGCCATCCAGCAGAGCCTGCATTTCCGGCGCCCGGAATTTCAGCGACAGCGACATGCCTGGCGCGATGCCGCCGAAAGCGGCGAAGGCGGCGGCGTTGGCATGGACGATGGTGGCAGCCCGGTCGAAGATGATCAGCGGATCGGCGACGGCGGCGGCCAGATATTCACCCGAGAGCCGCTGCAGGCCGATGGCCTCGATGGCAGCGCCGCTGCCGGTGGATTGGCGCGCGCCGGCGGCCGGCAGTATTGCCGCTGCAAATAGCAACAGCAGCGCCGCGAGGACGACATAGGCTGAAATCCCGGCCAAGGCATAAACGGCGACGACCGCGACAACGCCGGCCGCAAGCAGCCAGCGGCTGTTCCACAGCCGTGCGGCCATGGTTTGCGCGATGCCTCTCTGCTCTGTGTCCAGGTCAGCCATCTGCCCGCGGGCCCGCACCCCATGCCTTCGCACCCGGTCCACGGTGGCGGAAAAACTTCCACTAGACCGTTCCGGAGGCTCCCCATAGCATGAGTCCCGAAGCTGGAAAGGGTTCGTCTCGATGAAAAAAGCCAAGGAAAGTCCCGCCGCGCCAACTTCGGGGCCGCTGAAGATCAGGATCGGCGGCAAGGAGCGGGAGTTCGATATCGAAAACCCCGTGCTTCCCGACTGGGTCGAGGACAACAAGCTGACTGCCGGCGGCTATCCCTACGACAAGAAGATGAAAAGCGATGAGTATGACGAAACGCTCGAGAAGCTGCAGATCGAGTTGGTCAAGGCGCAGGCCTGGCTGCAGTCGACCGGCAAACGGGTGATGGCGCTGTTCGAGGGCCGCGACGCCGCCGGCAAGGGCGGCACGATCTTCGTGGTGCGCCAGTACCTCAATCCGCGCACCGCACGCAACGTGGCGCTGACCAAACCGACCCCGACCGAACTGGGGCAATGGTACTACCAGCGCTATGTCGACCATTTCCCGACTTCAGGCGAATTCGTCACCTTCGACCGCTCCTGGTACAATCGCGCCGGCGTCGAGCCGGTGATGGGTTTCTGCACGCCGCAGCAGCACGAGCAGTTTCTCGACGAGACGCCGCATTTCGAGCGGATGATCTCCAACGAGGGGATTCACTTCTTCAAATTCTGGCTGAACATCGGCCGGGAAACGCAGCTCGAGCGCTTCCACGACCGCCGCTACAGCCCGCTGAAGAGCTGGAAGTTTTCGCCCATCGACGTTGCGGGCATCACCAAGTGGGACGACTACACCAAGGTGCGCGACACAATGTTCGAGCGCACCCACAAGGAATTCGCGCCGTGGATCATCGTACGGGCCAATGACAAACGGCGCGCGCGGCTGGCGGTCATGCGGCGCATCCTGTTGTCTCTGCCCTATGAGGGGCGCGATCTCGAAATCATCGGCAAGGAAGACAAAAAGATCGTCGGCGAAGGGCCGTCATTCCTGGGAAAACAGGATTGACGCTTTTTTGCGTCGCGCGGCAGGAACCGCGCGACGCAATCATGATGCTTAAGCCGCCAGCCTGGCGATACGCTGCAATCGCCGCAGCGTCGTATCATCCTGCAGCGCCTGCTGGAAAAGCGAGATCTCCTGATCGATGCGGTCGCAGAGGGCCTCGGTGTTCCCCTTCAGCAGGCCGCGCGTCTGCAGCAGGGCGGCGACCGGCTTCTTGACGAGCTGTCTTGCCCGACCAAGGGCCGCCTCCTCGACGGTGCCTCCCGGCACGATCTCCGCGACCAGGCCGAGCGCCCTGGCATCCTCGGCGCGAAGCGTGTCGCCGAGGCAGAAGAAGCGGAAGGCACCGGCGTAGCCGAGCTTCTGCGGCGCCAGGATGCTGGTCGCCGCATCCGGCACCAGGCCGAAATCGACGAACGGTACCCTGAACGTGCTCTCATCGGACGCGATCACCATGTCGCAATGGAACAGGATGGTGCAGCCGACACCGACGGCATCGCCATCGACGCAGGCAAGGATGGGCTTTGGAAACGTCGCCAGCGTGCGGAACAGGTCGGTGACGGCGGCGATCAGTTTCTGGTGCTTGGTGGCGTCGAGGAATTCGGAGAAGTCGCCGCCCAGACAGAAACAGCCTGCCAGGCCGCGCAAGACGACGACGCGAACCTCCTCATTGTCGGCTGCTTCATGGAAGGTCCTTGCCAGGCTTTCATAGGCCCTCCTGTCCAGCACCGGCCGGCCGTCACTCGACGACACGGTGACCACCAGCGTGTGGTTGCGAAGTTCAGGTTGCGGATGTGTGCTCATGACTGTCTCCGATCTCATGACGCACGCCTTTGCCCGAGCATGTCGGGATATCCCCTGGCCAGCACGGGAGCAAAATGATTGCGGCGCGACCGCACCACATCGAGTGTGTGCTCGTTGAAGGTCAGTAAGGTGGCGACCACCTGCTGGTTGCCATAGGTGCGCTGATAGCCAAGCGGGGTCGCCAGGAAATGCAGTTGCAAGGCGCGCAGCACCCACATCGGCTCGAACTCGATGATCACCTTGTCGACGCCGCGCTTCAGCCCCCACTCGACGAAACCGGCAATCAGTTCGGTGCCGACGGTCGAAACGCCGCGACGGCCATCGCGAAAACCGGGAGCCACCGCGTAGCGGGTCAATTCCCAGATGTTTGGACCCGATGGCGGCGTTCCTTCGGAAAGATCGGTCAAGACCTCGGTCAGCAGATGTGGCCGCGTCGTCGGCAACATCCTCTGATAACCCGCCACTTCACCGCCCCTGATGACGATCTGATGGACCGCCTCGTCGTGATCGAACTGGTCGAGTTCGAGCCCGTCGGGGCGTCTGAGGTCATCCCACCCCATCTCCTCGACGAATATCTTGTAGCGCAAACGATGGACGGCCTCCCAAAGGTCGGGACGTTCCATCAATTCCTGGGTTGTAAGGGAAAAAAGCATTCCGCCGTCTCCTGCGTTCAGAGGAAGATACGGCCGTGCTTTGATGAGAAAATTGCGTGATCGCGTAGGCAAGGATTTCAGGTCGGCACGGCCGACCTAACTAATGTAGCCGCGCCGTATCGCTTCCGCGACGGCCTGCACCCTGTTGACGGCACCTAGTTTGCTTTTGGCGTTAAGAAGATGTTTCTCCGAGGTGTGTTCGGAAATGCCGAGGATTTGCGAAATCTCCCATTCGGACTTGCCGACGGCGGCCCATTGCAGGCATTCGCGCTCGCGCGGCGTCAGCACGATATGATCGATGGTCCTGTTCGCCATGGTGTGGAGTTGCATGGCGCGGCCAACCGCGTAGGTCGAGACCAGCGACACCTGGCCGAATTCGGCGGCGGACAATTCCACGGCCTCGCCGCCCAGCGACACCATGACGATCTGGCCGTCGAGCGTGATCAGCGGAAAGGCCAACCCATCGCGCAGTTTGAAGGCGCCGGCATCGCCCATCACCTCGCCGCTGCTCTTGTCTATGCGGATGCCTTGGGACGCTTCGTGCCACTGGAAGGGCGCCTGCAACTGTTTCATATGACTGACGACCGGGTCATGATCGACATAGTTGCGCGCGACATAGCGCTCCAGCCACTCGCCAGGCCAATCGCAGAGAAGCACATGCTGCTTTTGCTGGCCGGCCGGCGTGCCTGGCTGCGGGACGGTTCCCGCCATCAGTGCGGTGAGACCGAAATCCGATGTTATGCCCAGCAGCCTTTCGCAGACCGCCGCCGCCGTTGCGGCGTGCTGCAGTTGGTCTATGTATTCCAGCGTGCGATCGAACTGACCCATCGCAACATCAACCCCATGTTGCCTTGTGCATTGCGGCCAATGATGCGTGCCTGATTTACACTTCGCCACCGACCACGGATTGCAAATCGCATACTTATTTTGTGGCTCCCTCTCACCGAGGCGACCGAAGCTGATTTGCAAACCGGCTAAATCATATCCTGAAATCGGCGTGTTGAAATCAAAAACCATTGTGCCTGTACCATTTTCGTACCAAAACCGGTGCGAGCACGACTGTGGCGGAGTTTTATCTTGGCGTTCCGGTGGAGGTCCTTCGCCTTTGCGATGCTGATCGGGTTGCTGTCGTTCGCCGACGGTGCGCGCGCCGCGGCGCCTCAGGTTCCGGTGCTGTGGGATGCCAAGGAGCGGCTGCCCAAACCAGACCTTTCGACGCTGCCCCGGCTGAGATTCCTCACCACCACGGACTTCCCGCCTTTCAACTTCCTCGACGGTGCGGGAAAGCTGTCCGGCTTCCACATCGATCTGGCACGCGCCATCTGCGCCGAGCTTGGCATTGTCGAAAAATGCCAGATCCAGGCCCTGCCCTGGGCCGAGCTGGAAGGCGCACTGCAGAAAGGCGAAGGCGAGGCGATCATCGCCGGCATCGCCGCAACACCGGAATCGCGCGCGACCTACGCCTTCTCACGCTCCTATCTGCAGTTTCCGGCGCGCTTCATCATGCCGAAGGGCAAGGCGCTGACCGAGCCCGTCTTTGACAAATTGCACGGCAAGCGTGTCGGCGTGATATCAGGCTCGGCGCATGAGCGCATGCTGCGCGACTATTTCAACACGGTCCAGGTCGTCCCTTTCGACAGGCCGGAAGAACTGTATGCCGATCTCAAGGCCGGCAAGGTCGACGCCGCCTTCGGCGACGGCATGCGCCTGGCTTTCTGGCTGGGCGGCTCGGACGCGGCGGGCTGCTGCCGCTTTGCCGGCGGGCCCTATCTGGCGCCCGAATATCTGGGCACGGGCATGGCCATCGCCACCAAGGCTGACAATCCGGCGCTGGCCGCAGCGATCGACTACGCGCTGCAGGAAATTTCGATGAAAGGCACGTTCGCCGAATTTTATCTGCGCTATTTCCCCGTCAGTTTTTTCTAAAGCCAAGGACTTTCAGGTCAGGGTACGCAGCCGCGCCTTGGCCGCGCGGCCGATGGCAGCAACCGTCAGCGTGTCGAGATCGAGCTGACGCCGGATCAGCTGCAGCACCCGCACCTCTTCCATGCGCATTTCGAGGTCGACGGCGGCAACCTCGAAGGCGGCGGCATAGGCGGTGTCGCGCAGCCGCTCGGGCAAGACCACGGCGACTTCAGCCAGCACGCCCTCCAGCCCATCCTTTTCGTGCAGGCGCTTCTGGCAGTCCTGGGCAACGCCGACCAGCCTGTCGTGGTTGAAGTCCTCGAACACCGGCCAGGAGCGGACGACCTCGCCGATCCGCGCCAGTTCAACATCGGTCATGTCGCGGTCGGAGGCCGAGGTGATGACCATCAGATAGATCAGGGCTTCATGAGGTGTCGGCAATTTTTTCTCCTTGAACCGGGCCTCGAAGTTAGGAACGCCCATTCTGCACCGCAAGGAAAAAGCGCCGCACGCGTTGACGCTCCGGCGCTGCACGCCTAGAGACCGGTTGAAAAACCCTTGCTGCGGCCCGCCTTCGGGCCGGCAGATGATTTGGAAAACTGTGACATGGCGGGATCAAACATCATCGATCTCAACCCCGAGCTGCTGGCGGCCGCGACCGAAAGCAAGGCGTGGCCGTTCGAGGAAGCCAAAAAGATCATCGAGCGCTACAAAGGCGCCGACTTTCCGCAAACAGTCCTGTTCGAGACCGGCTACGGGCCGTCCGGCCTGCCGCATATCGGCACGTTCGGCGAGGTGGCGCGCACCTCGATGGTGCGCCATGCCTTCCGTGTCCTGACGCAGGACAAGGTCGCGACCAAGCTGCTGTGCTTTTCCGACGATATGGACGGCATGCGCAAGATACCCGACAGCGTGCCGGACCGCGCCGCACTCGAGCCGCATCTGCACAAGCCGCTGTCGTCGGTCCCTAACCCCTTCGGCGGCGACTATGCGAGCTTCGCCGACCACAACAATGCGATGCTCTGCCGCTTCCTCGACACGTTCGGCTTCGACTACGAGTTCGCCAGCGCGACCCAATACTACAAGGCCGGCCGTTTCGACGCGATGCTCAAGCGCGCCGCCGAGCGCTATGAGCAGATCATGGCGGTGATGCTGCCGACGCTCGGGCCCGAGCGGCAGGCGACCTACAGCCCGTTCCTGCCGATCTCGCCGAAGAGCGGCCGCGTGCTTTACGTGCCGATGAAGCATGTCGACGCCAAAGCCGGCACCATCACCTTCGACGACGAGGGCACCGAGACCACGCTTTCGATCACCGGCGGCCGCGTGAAGCTGCAGTGGAAGCCGGATTTCGGCATGCGCTGGGCAGCGCTTGGCGTCGATTTCGAAATGTTCGGCAAGGACCACCAGACCAATGCGGTGGTCTACGACCGTATCTGCAACATTCTGGGCGGACGGGCGCCGGAGCATTTCGTCTACGAACTGTTCCTCGACGAGAATGGCCAGAAGATCTCGAAGTCGAAGGGCAACGGGCTGACCATCGACGAGTGGCTGACCTATGCGCCGACCGAAAGCCTCGGGCTCTACATGTACCAACGGCCGCGGCAGGCCAAGAAGCTGTATTTCGACGTCATCCCGCGGGCCGTGGATGAATACTACACGTTCCTCGCCGCCTATCCCCGCCAGGACTGGAAGGAGCGGCTGGGCAACCCGGTCTGGCATATGCATGACGGCAACCCGCCAGCGATCGACATGCCGGTGCCGTTCTCTCTGCTGCTCAATCTGGTCAGCGCTTCCAACGCGCAGAACAAGGATGTGCTGTGGGGGTTCATTTCACGTCATACGCAAGGCGTGACGCCGGCGACGCATCCAGAGCTCGACCGGCTGGTCGGCCATGCGATCCGCTATTTCGACGATTTCGTGAAGCCGACGAAAACCTTCCGGCCCGCCGACGAGGTCGAGCGCGAAGCGCTGGCAGCCCTCGACGAAGCACTTGGCGCGCTGCCCGCCGACGCCAGCGGCGAAGCGATCCAGAACGCCTCGCTCAACGTCGCACGCAGGATCGAGCGCTATCAGGATCATTCCAAGCAGAGCCCGGAAGGCGGCCCCGGCGTATCGGGCGCCTTCTTCCAGATGATCTACCAGGTGCTGATCGGCCAGGAGCGCGGCCCGCGCTTCGGCTCGTTCGCAGCACTCTATGGCGTTGCCGAGACGCGTGCGCTCATTGAGCGGGCGCTGGCTGGTCAGCTGGCTTGAGCACGCCGTCGACCTCTTCCAGGATCGAACCCGGCGCCTGAGGTGCCGGGCTTGGCGCGGCCGGCATCGCCGGCATGCCCGACAGATCGGGCGCCGATCCGAAAATGCCCTTCTTGCCCATGCGCGCCTTGTCGCCGGCCTCGACATAGGGGCCGCCCTTGGCGGCGCGCGCCCAGCCATTTTCGACCAGCCACTGACCGACATCCTGCTTGCCGATCCGGCACTCGGCTGCGATCAGGTCGCGGCCGCCCTGCGGCGGCACCGTGCAGACCACCGCGCGGCCGCGCAGGAAGGCGCGAAACGCTGTCCTCGCCCGGACGCCGCACGGCCAGGACTTGCCGTCCTCGCTGCAAATCTCGTCCTGCCTGACGATGTCGATGCCGGAAACCGCGACCGAGTAGCCCTTCGCCTCGATCAAGCCGGCGGCCGGCGCAACCGGCTGGAACAGCTTTGTGCCGTTCCAGTCGTCAGGCATTTTCGGCTTGGGCGGCACGGCCAGCGCGAGTTTGCTCAGCGGCTCGCGCGGCTCGATCCGTTCAAGCCCGTCGGCGGGCAGTTCCGGCGGCGCGACGATTTCGGGATCGATCGCCCTCGAATGCGTCGCCGGCTTCGGCGGCTGCGGAGCTGCGATGGCCGATGTGGCCGGCTCCTCGGGCAGCGTCCCGGCAGCCTGCTGCGCCATCGCATCGGCGCCCGGATCAAGCTGGTCCACGGTGATGACGCTTTCACTACCTTTCAGAGTGCGACCGCCAGTGACGACGATGGCTGCCATCACAGGGACCATCAGAACCGCCAGCGCGTGATGGAGAAGCCGCACCAGCTTAACCTATTGGCTTGCCCAGACAATCCGCGCCACCCATTCGACATCGCGCATGGGAATATCGCGGTCGGGATGATCGGGATTGAGCGAGACCAGCGCAATCGACCTGACGGTCTGGCGCTCGAGCACCTTGGCCATCACTTCGCCTGATGTGGTCTTGACGACGACGCGATCGCCCTTGCGGGTAACGGCGCCCGGTTCGACGATGAGGACGTCGCCATTGCGGTAGAGCGGCAGCATGGAATCGCCCTGCACCTGCAAAGCATAGGAACTCTCGGTCGATTGCGTCGGCAGTTCGATCAGATCCCAGCCCTGCCCGGCTGGAAAGCCGGCATCGTCGAAGAAGCCGCCGGCGCCGGCCTGGGCAAAGCCGAGCAGCGGCACGGAGCTTCGGCGGGCGACCGAAGCCGCATGGCTGGCCCCGGCCCGACCTTCAATCAAACCGGTGAATTCGTCGAGGGAAGCGCCCGTTGCCTCCATGATCTTTGCCAGTGATTCGGTCGAGGGCCAGCGCGGCCGGCCATCCGACGACAGGCGCTTCGACTTGTTGAAGGCGGTGGAATCGAGCCCCGCACGCTTGGCCAGCCCCGAGGCCGAAAGCGAATAGCGCTCGGCAAGAGCATCAATGGCAGCCCAGACACGGTCATGCGAGAGCATGTGTCGCTCTCCTTTGAACAGGAAAAAATACCTTCCCTGTTCTAACCCCGGACCGCCATCTTGTCCACAGTGCAAGGCTTACTCACGCCGCTTTCCTGGTCTCGCCTTTCGCATAGGGATCG
The DNA here is from genome assembly GCF_020164655.1 of Mesorhizobium sp. AD1-1. Taxonomy (NCBI): domain Bacteria; kingdom Pseudomonadati; phylum Pseudomonadota; class Alphaproteobacteria; order Hyphomicrobiales; family Phyllobacteriaceae; genus Mesorhizobium; species Mesorhizobium sp. AD1-1. The sequence continues at coordinate 614,315 of NZ_JAIUGP010000001.1, read as the reverse complement.
AAGCGCTGATAGAAGCTCTCACCCTTCTCGGCCATGTCGAGCAGCAGCTTGGGCGCCTTGAACTCGGCGCCGTATTTCTTCTGCAGGTTTCTGGCGATCTTGACGAACGCCTTGGCGCCGATGCCGTCGATGTAGGACAGCGCACCGCCGGTATAGGGAGCGAAGCCGAAAGCGAGGATCGAGCCGACATCGGCCTCGCGCGGGTCGGTGACGATGCCTTCTTCCATCACCCGTGCCGCTTCCAGCGCGATGGTGACCAGAAGCCGCTGCTGCAGCTCCTCATAATCGACCTTCTCGGGCGCAAGCTGCGGATAGAGCGCCTTGAGGCCCGGCCACAGCTTCTTCTTGGCGGGCTTTGCCGGGTAATCATAAAAACCCTTGCCATTCTTGCGGCCGAAGCGGCCGTGATCGTCGACCATGGTGTTGATCAGCGCCATCTGCTTGGGATCGACCGCCTTGTCGCCCAAATCCCTGATGGTCTGCTTCATGATCTTCTGGGCAAGGTCGATGGCCGTTTCGTCGGTCAGTGCCAGGGGGCCGACCGGCATGCCGGCTGCCTTCGCCGCGTTCTCGATCATCGGCGCGGGCACACCTTCGATCAGCATCTTGTAGGCTTCCGACATGTAGCGCAGCACGCAGCGGTTGACGTAGAAGCTGCGCGTGTCGTTGACGACGATCGGCGTCTTCTTGATGGCGCGAACGAAGTCGATCGCGGTGGCCAGCGCCTTGTCGCCGGTCTTCTTGCCCAAAATGATCTCGACCAGCATCATCTTGTCGACCGGCGAGAAGAAATGGATGCCGATGAAATTCTTCGGCCGCGCCGAATTCTTGGCCAGCGACGAGATCGGGATGGTGGAGGTGTTCGACGCGAAGATCGCCGATGGCTTCAACACGGCTTCCGCCTGTTCGGTGGCGCTCTTCTTGACGCCCGAATCCTCGAACACCGCCTCGACCACCAGATCGCAGCCGGCAAGGTCGGCGTAGTCCGCCGTCGGCGTGATCAGCGACAGCAGTTTGTCCTTGTCCTCCGGCTTGGCGCGGCCCTTCTTGACCTGATCCGAGACCAGGCTGTCGGAATGCGCCTTGCCCTTGGCGGCCGACTCCAGATCACGGTCGAGCAGCACCACCGGGATGCCGGCCTTGGCGGTGACATAGGCGATGCCGGCGCCCATGAAGCCAGCGCCGAGAATGCCGATCTTCTTGAACTTGGTTTCGGGCACGCCGGCCGGGCGGCGGGCGCCCTTGTTCAGTTCCTGTAGCGACACAAACAACGAGCGGATCATCGCCGCCGCTTCCCTGGTCTGCATGATCTCGGTGAAATAGCGCTGCTCGATGCGCAAGGCGGTGTCGAACGGCACCAGCAGGCCTTCATAGACGCATTTGAGGATCGCGGCGGCGGCCGGATAGTTGCCATAGGTCTCGCGGCGCAAGATGGCGATGGCCGGCGGCCACAGATTGAAACCGGCCGGCGAATAGATCTGGCCGCCGGGCAGCTTGAAACCTTTCTCGTCCCATGGCGCCACCGGCTTCAGCCCATTCCTGATCATCGCCTTGGCGGTCTCGACCAACCTGGCCGGCTCGGCGATCTCATGGATCAGGCCCATCGACTTGGCCTTCTGCGGCGACAGCGTCTGGCCGGAGGTCAGCATCTGCAACGCCTGCTGCTGATCGGTCAGCCGCGGCACGCGCTGGGTGCCGCCGGCGCCCGGGAAGATGCCGATCTTCACCTCGGGAAGCGCCATCTTCACCTTGTCGCTATCGGCGGCGACACGGCCGTGGCAGGCGAGCGACAATTCGAAGGCGCCGCCCATGCAGGTGCCGTTGATCGCCGACACCCACGGCTTTCCGCAAGTTTCCAGCTTGCGGAACAGGCCGGTCATCATGCCGGCATTGTCGAACAGCGCCTTGGTCGCCTTTTCGGCGTCCTTGCCCTTTTCCGCGGCGAAGGTCGTCAGCATCTTCTGCAGCAAAGAGATATCGGCACCGCCGGAGAAGGTATCCTTGCCGGAGGTGATCACGGCGCCCTTGATGGCGGCGTCACCAGCCACCTTGTCGACAATGGCGTTCAATTCCCGCATCGCCTCTTCGGTGAAGACGTTCATCGAACGGCCGGGCATGTCCCAGGTGACCAGCGCAATGCCGTCGGCGTCGGTGTCGAGGGTGAAATTGGTGTAGCTCATCGTTTCTCTCCCCGTCAGACGCGTTCGATGATGGTTGCGGTGCCCATGCCGGCGCCGATGCACAGCGTCACCAGAGCGGTGTTGAGATCGCGCCGCTCGAGTTCGTCCAGCACCGTGCCGAAGATCATCGCGCCGGTGGCGCCGAGCGGATGACCCATGGCGATGGCACCGCCATTGACGTTGATCTTGTCATGCGGAATGTCGAAAGCCTGCATGTAGCGCAGCACCACCGAAGCGAAGGCTTCGTTGAGCTCGAACAGGTCGATGTCCGAGAGCTTCATCTTGGCGCGCTTCAACAGCTTCTCGGTGACGTCGACCGGACCGGTCAGCATCAGCACCGGCTCGGAGCCGATGTTGGCGAAGGTGCGGATACGCGCGCGGGGCTTCAGCCCCATCGCCTTGCCGGCCTTCTTCGAACCGAGCAGCACGGCCGCCGCACCATCGACGATGCCGGACGAATTGCCGGCATGATGGACGTGGTTGACCTCTTCCACTTCGGGATGCTTCTGCACCGCGACCGCATCGAAGCCGCCCATTTCGCCGGGCATGACGAAGGACGGGTTGAGCGAGGCCAGCGACTGCATGTCGGTCGACGGGCGCATATGCTCGTCATGGTCGAGGATGGTCAGGCCGTTCTGGTCCTTGATCGGGATGACGGATTTCTTGAAGCGGCCATCCGCCCAGGATTTGGCGGCGCGCTTCTGGCTCTCGACCGCATAGGCGTCGACGTCGTCTCTGCTGAAGCCGTATTTGGTGGCGATCAGGTCGGCCGAGATGCCTTGCGGCACGAACCAGCCGGGCAGGCCGACCGAAGGATCCATGAACCAGGCACCGCCCGAGGCGCCCATGCCGACGCGCGACATCGATTCGACACCGCCGGCAATGACGATCTCGTCCGCTCCCTGCGCGATCTTGGCGGCACCGAAATTGATGGCGTCGAGCCCGGAAGCGCAGAAGCGTGAGATCTGCATGCCGGGCGCCTTGGTGTCGTAGCCGGCCTCGAAGGCGGCGGCGCGCGGAATGACCGAACCCGCCTCGCCGACCGGATCGACGCAGCCGAAGATGATGTCGTCGACGTTTGCAGTGTCCAGCCCATTGCGGTCGCGCAGCGCCTCGAGCGTCTTGGCGGCAAGCCGCACCGCCGGCACCTCGTGCAGCGATCCGTCTTTCTTGCCCTTGCCGCGCGGTGTGCGCACGGCGTCATAGACATAAGCTTCAGCCATTTGCTTGCTCCTTGGGTTTGCCTGATGTCGCCTTCAGAGAGAGCGTCCGATCAGCAATTTCATGATCTCGTTGGTGCCGCCGTAGATGCGCTGGACGCGGGCGTCGCGGAACATGCGGGCGATCGGGTATTCATTCATGTAGCCATAGCCGCCATGCAGTTGAAGGCATTCGTCGACGACTTTTCCCTGCAGGTCGCTGAGCCAGTACTTGGCCATCGACGCTGTCACGGGATCGAGGCCGCCCGCGATGTGGCGGGCGACGCAATCATTGTAGAAGACGCGGCCGATGGTGGCCTCGGTCTTGAGTTCGGCCAGCTTGAACTGGGTGTTCTGGAAATCGATGATCGCCTTGCCGAACGCCTTGCGCTCCTTGACGTAGTCGATGGTCAGCGCCAGCGCCCGCTCGATCATGGCGATGGCGCCTGTGCCGATCTGCAGCCGCTCCTGCGGCAGTTGCTGCATCAACTGGACGAAGCCCTGCCCTTCCTCGTGGCCGAGCAAATTGGAGGTCGGCACGCGCATGTCGTTGAAGAACAGCTCCGACGTGTCGTTGGCCTTGAGCCCGATCTTGTCGAGGTTACGGCCGCGCTGAAAACCTTCCACCTCGTCGGTCTCGACGACGATCAGCGAGGTTCCCTTGGCCCCCTTCTCCGGATCGGTCTTGGTGACGACGATGATGAAGTTCGCAAGCTGGCCGTTGGTGATGAAGGTCTTGGAACCATTGATCTTGTAGTGGTTGCCATCCTTCTGCGCCCGCGTCTTGACGCCCTGCAGATCGGAACCGGCGCCGGGCTCGGTCATGGCGATGGCGCCGATCAGCTCGCCGGTCGCCAGCTTCGGCAGCCATTTCTTTTTCTGCTCCTCGGAGCCGTAGTGGAGGATATAAGGGGCGACGATCGAATTGTGCAGGCCGATGCCGAACCCGTCGACGCCGACATGGCCAATGGCCTCGATGATGGCGCTCTCATGCGCGAAGGTGCCGCCGGAGCCGCCATATTCCTCCGGCATAGAAGCGCAGAGCAGGCCGGCAGAACCTGCCTTCAGCCAGCTTTCGCGATCGACCATCTCGTTCTTCTCGAACTCGTCGTAGCGCGGCGCGATCTCCTCCGACATGAAGCGATGCGCCATGTCGTAGAGCATGCCGACCTCGTCCGCCGCCCAGGCGGGCTTCGGCAAAGAGAGCACTTCGACGGGATTTGTCGCCACGATTTCCTCCGCGTATCGACAGACAGAAAGGCCAGTGAGGTCGAGCTTAGAACGCTTCCGCCGGCAGTGCCATCAATGTGTCGGCGCCGCTCGAAATGCGGGCGAGATGCGCCGATGTCTCCGGCATGATCCGCTCCATGAAGAAGCGCCCCGTCACGACCTTGTTGTCGTAGAAAGATTGCGCGCCATTGGCGTCCGTCTTACCAAGTGCCACCTTGGCCATCTGAGCCCACATATAGCCCAGAGCGACCAGGCCGAAGAGATGCATGTAGTCGGTCGAGGCGGCACCCGCATTGTCGGGCTTGGCCATGCCGTTCTGCACCAGCCACATGGTCGCCGCCTGCAAATCATTGAGACCTTTCTTCAACGCCTTGGTGAACGGCGCCATCTTCTCGTTAGCGCGGTTCTCCTCGCAGAATTCGCCGACCTCCTTGAAGAAGGCCTGCACGGCGCGGCCGCCATGCAAACCAAGCTTGCGGCCGACGAGGTCGAGCGCCTGGATGCCATTGGCGCCTTCATAGATCATGGCGATGCGGGCATCGCGCACGAACTGGCTCATGCCGTGCTCTTCGATATAACCGTGACCGCCGAACACCTGCTGCGCCATGACGGCGTGGTCGAACCCTTTGTCGGTGAGCACGCCCTTGACCACCGGCGTCATCAGGCCGGTGTAGTCGTCGGCGGCCTGGCGATCCTTGTCATCGCCGGAGCGGTGGGCGATGTCGGACTTGATCGCCGTCCACAGCGCCAGCGCGCGGCCGGCCTCGTTGAAGGCTTTCATGCTCATCAGGCTGCGGCGGATGTCGGCATGGACGATGATTGGATCGGCCTTCTTGTCCGGCGCCTTCGGCCCAGACAATGAGCGGCCCTGCAAACGGTCCTTGGCGTAGCCGACAGCGTTCTGATAGGCGATCTCCGACAGCGACAACCCCTGCAGGCCGACACCGAGGCGCGCCTCGTTCATCATCGTGAACATCGCCTTCAGGCCGCCATTGGGCTCGCCGAGCAGCGTGCCCTCAGCCTCGTCATAGTTCATGACGCAGGTCGAATTGCCGTGGATGCCCATCTTCTCCTCGATCGAGCCGCAGGAGACGGTGTTCCTGTTGCCCGGATTGCCCGACGGGTCGAGCTTGAGCTTCGGCACGATGAACAGCGAGATGCCCTTGACGCCTTCCGGCGCACCCTCGATGCGGGCCAGCACCAGATGGACGATGTTGTCCGACATGTCGTGTTCGCCGGCCGAGATGAAGATCTTCTGGCCTGAAATCTTATAGGTGCCATCGCCGTTCGGCACCGCTTTGGTCCGCAACAGGCCGAGATCCGTGCCGCAATGCGGCTCGGTCAGGTTCATGGTGCCGGTCCAGGCACCCTCGATCATCCTCGGCAACCATGTCGCCTTCTGCTCGTCGGTGCCGTGGGTGATGATTGCCGCGATCGCGCCCTGCGTCAGGCCCGGATACATCATCAAGGACATATTGGCCGAGACCATATATTCGGCGACGGCGGTGTGCACGGCATAGGGCAGGCCCTGGCCGCCGAACTCGACGGGTGCGGCCAATCCCATCCAGCCGCCCTCGCGGTACTGGTCGAAGGCCTCCCTGAAGCCTTTCGGCGTGGTCACCGAGCCATCGTCGTGACGCACACAGCCTTCCATGTCGCCGACACGGTTCAGCGGATGCATGACGTTTTCGGCGAGCTTGGCGCCTTCGGCGAGGATCGCCTCGAGCACATCGGGCGTGGCGTCGGCAAATCCGGGAAGGTTCGAATAACGCTGATAACCCAGAACCTCGTTGAGCACGAACAGCGTATCCTGGACCGGAGCCCTGTATGTCGGCATGCTTTTTCTCCACCCTGCAAACCCGGTCCGAATGCCCCGAAGACAAGCCAGGGCGGCATGCGGACCCATATTGGGAGCGGGATAGCAAAAATTGACGTTTGCGTAAACGTCAATTTTCTCGATGCGACAAGATTCCCCGCCCCCTGGAGCAATGAGCGTAGCGGCGCGACGTTGCGCAAGCCAGCGCCGAAAGGCCATAAGAGTGGGCCAGGACAACGAAAAGCCGCGTGGCAGGCCATGCGGCTAGACAGAACTCGGACAATCAGCAGACGACTTGGTGTCTGGCGCAATTCCTGACGGAATTGCTTCAGCTGGCGGCGCTCGCCTGCGGCGCCGAACGCTCGCTCAGCATCTGGCGCACCGCCGACATCGAGCCGCTGAGCTCGTTGATGGCGTCGTCGATCAGCGCCCGTTGCTTCTGCAGGCGGGCAAGCTGCTTTTCCGACTTGTCCAGCGCAAGCTTGAGCTGCTTGGTGTTTGAACCGGTGGGATCGTAGAGATCCATCATCTGCTTGACGTCGCGCAGCGAGAATCCGACCTTGCGGCCAAGCAGGATCAGCTTGAGGCGGGCCTTGTCGCGGCGCGTGTAGAGACGGGTCGAACCGTCGCGCTGCGGGTTGAGCAGGCCCTTGTCTTCGTAGAAACGCAGCGTGCGCAGCGTCACTCCATATTTCTTCGCCATCTCGCCGATGCGGACGAGGTCCTCGCCGGCTTCGGCAGACATATTGGTATTGGCCGCGGTCTCGCCGGCCGAGATAAGCTTCATGGTCACTGGCTTTCCCCGTCTGGTGGCGTCGCGGTCCTGGACCGTGCGTCGCCTGACTGGAAGCGGGGGCCTGCTTCCAGTCGTGGTTTCAACAAACAAATCGCAAACATGCGCTCAATGCGCCTTTTACGTTTACGTCAATTCTATACCGATTGCCGCAGGATGACGCAAGGGCGTTCTGCGCCCCGCCCTTTATGCCGCACCGTCAGGCCGGCAGCCAACATCCTTTCGATTTCTTAAGTTTGGTTAACGCGTTGTTTACCACGTTGGGGGAAATGTGGGCGCGTCGGCTACCCGTGTTTATCCTGTATCGAATTTTTCACGGTTTTTCGGAGCGCGGGCGAGAGCCCGGGAAGCTCGTCTTCCGCCGCGGCATCGCCGCCGGTCGCCTTCGTTCCGATAGGGACCTGGGGGAACTGGCCGCGAGCCAGCCATTCTGAAAGACGGACGCACCGATGAACAGCAAGCGGTCCTATCTCGATACACTCAATGCCGGCAGGCAGCGCAGGCCGCAGACCACGCTCGATCAGTTGAACCAGTCGCTGGAGACACTGGAGCAGCGGCTGGAGCGGACGCGCGAGGATCCGATGGCACGTCCCGAACTCCGCCAACCCGATCCCCGCCAATATGGTGCCGATGCGCGCTACCCCGCCGCCCGGCCCTCTGGCCAGCAGCGCTGGTATGAGGACCCGCAGCCCGCGTCGCGTCCGAAGAGCCCGATGCAGGGAGCCGCCGCTTTCGAGCAGAATTACCAGGCCATTGCCCGCGATATCGATCGCGTGCGCGGCCAGGAGGATGGCGTTGCCATGGTCGGCAAGATCGCCGGCGAATTGCGCGGCATGCGCGAGGAATTGCGCCACCAGATGACCGCAGGCCTGCAGCGGGAATTCGAAGCGCTGCGCAAGGACATCGAGCGGGCCTTCCAGTCAGGCGCAAGGCCCGGTGCTTCGGCCAAGGGCAGTGCTGAACTCGGCCTTGAGTTCGAGCGTCTTTCGGGCGCCATCCAGACCCTGGCCGAGAAGAGCGACGACAGAAGCGTCAACATGCTGCGGCTCGAGCTCGAACAGGTCAAAGCCGCACTCGAAACGCTGGCACGCGAAGAGAGCGTGCAGAAGGTCGACCGCCGCTGGGACGATTTCGATCGCCGCTGGACGGCGTTCGAAGACCGCGTCGACGCCGACCAGCGCAAGCGCTCGGACGACCCGGGCCTGTCTGCTCTCACCGCCCGGCTCGAGCAGATCAGCAATGCCGTCAACAATTTGCCGGAATCGTTGTCGCTGCGCTCGCTGGAGGAGAAGGTGCGCACGCTTGCCGGCGCTGTCGACCATTTCGCCAGCCAGCAAGACAATCGCGGCAGCGACACGCTTGGCATGATCGACGAGCGGCTGGACGAGATTTCCCGCGCCATCGTGGCATCGACGGTCGCCGCGCAAGCCAATTCATTCGACCACGAGGCTTTCGAGCGCATAGAGAGACGGATCGACTCGCTTGCCGGCCAGATCCAGGAAGTGGCGCAGGATCGTCCCGGCAACGCGGTCATGGACCGGTTGAGCACGCTGTCGGGCCGGGTCGACGAACTCGCCGGCCGCGCCAATCTGCCGGAGCAGGCGATGGAGCGCCTGGCCAAGCAGATCGCATTCATCGCCGACAAGATCGACCAGGCACCCGCCATGCCTGACGCCGACTACATCTTTCATGGGCTGGAGCAACGCTTCGACGTGCTGTCGAGCATGATGGAACGCCGCCAGGGTGACGCCATCGAGCAGGGCAACATGCTGTTCCGCGATCTCGAGCGCAGGCTGGACGAGGTTGCTGACAGGCTCGACCAGCGCATGCCGCAGGTCGACAGCGTCGGCATCATGGAAGCCATCGATGCCCGCTTTACGGCGCTCGCCAAGCGCCTTGAAACGCGTGTGCCCGATCCCGCGGGCGAAGCGGCGATCCGCGGACTGGAGAGCCGGCTCGAAGACATTTCAAGCCGGCTGGACGCGTCGGCCGCACAGGTCGCCGGCATCGATCCGGCGCTGATCCGCAGCCTGGAAGCACAGGTTGCCGGCCTGTCGGCTCATCTTTCCAAGCCCAGCACCCCGCTGCCGGAATTCGAGGACATCAGCCCGCGTCTCAACGAAATTGAAAAGTCGCTCGCAGGAACCCGCGATTCCATCCTTGGCGCGGCGCGCGAAGCGGCCGAGAACGCAGTGCAATCGCTGGCCGGTTCGAGCGCCAATGCGACCGCGGTTTCCGGCCTCGCCCAGGATTTGAAGACGCTTGAAACGCTGACGCGGCGCTCCGACGAACGCAATTCGAGAACGTTCGAGGCCATCCACGATACGTTGCTCAAGATCGTCGACCGGCTGGGTTCGCTCGAACCCGGCGAGCCGGTCGAGGCGATGAGCGAATTGCTGGATGCGGCACCGGCCGAGCCGAGCAACTGGCGCGGCGTGCGCCGACCCAAAATGGCCGTCGACGCGCCGTCGATGGATATCGATCAGCCCCTGCCATTGACTGGGGACATGGCAGATCTCGATGGCCGTGCCGCCGCCATCCTGCGCAATGAGCCGGGTGCACGCGGCGACCTGGGTATGCGTAGCGACCTCGGTATTGGTATTGGCACGCGCACGCCGGCCGAGGCTGCCGCGGCGGCGGCCATGGCCGCGCTCGGTTCGGACACGATCGCCGAGAAAGGCGGACAGGCCGGCGGCCGCAAATCGTTGTTCGGCGGGCTGGCCCGCGCCTTCAAGGGCAAGAAGGAGGCGGATATCCCGCCACTGGCCGGCTCAGCGCCGAGTGCCCCAATACCGAGCGTCGATCTCGACGAGCCGCTCGATCCGAAAATGGCCAACCGGCCGCTGGAGCCCGGCTCCGGCGCACCTGACCTCAATGCCATCATGAAGCGCGTGCGTGACGAGCGCGGCCAGCCGGCCAAGCCCAGCGACACCGATGCCGCGAAATCGGATTTCATCGCCGCTGCCCGGCGCGCGGCGCAGGCCGCGGCCGCCGAGGCCGATGCGCTGAAGCGCCAGTCGACGGTGACCGGACCGGTGAAGGCACTGCGGATCGGCGACCTGCTCAAGGCACGGCGCAAGCCGATCCTGATGGGGACAACCGCGATCCTGCTGGCGCTAGGCGCCCTGCAACTGGGCAAGGCCTTCTTCGCCGATCCGGCCCAGGTGGCGAGCAACGACGTTGCGCCGATCGTCGCCTCGCAGCCGGTACAAACCGCCTCGCTCGATGCCGCGAGCCAGCCAAAGACGGACGCGCAGCCCGCGGCAGTGGAAAGCGCGCCGGACCATGCCGTCAGACAGGCCGAGCCATCCGCACCGGCAACCAAGGACGACATGGCCGCGCAAAGAATGATTGCCATGCCGTCAGGCGCCGAGCCGTCGATGGGTGCCGCGCCGATCGCAGAACCGGTTCCCGCCCCCGTCGCCTTGGCTACATCGGCCGATGCAAACCCAGCGGTGTCCGAGACGACGACAGCCTCGCCTGCGCCGGCCTCGACCGTTCCGGTCGCCGCCGAACCTGCCGATACCGATACCGACACCGGCATCCACCCTGTGGCGACAGAGCCGACCACCGCCAAGGACACCACGGGCGCGGTTCCGCCGGTGGACGCTTCGCCGGCGACGACGGCAAAATTCGACATTCCCGCTGACGCCGGCCCGGCCGCCTTGCGTGATGCCGCTGCCAGCGGCGACGCCAAGGCGCTGTTCGAAATCGGTTCGCGCTATGCCGAGTCGCGCGGCGTCAAGGAAGACATGGCGGCAGCGGCCAAATGGTACGAGAAATCGGCGGAACTCGGCTTCGCGCCGGCCGAATACCGTATCGGAAATTTCTACGAAAAGGGCATCGGCGTCGCGCGCGACATCAAGAAGGCGAAGACCTGGTACCAGCTTTCCGCGGCACAGGGCAACGCCAGCGGCATGCACAATCTGGCCGTGCTGTTTGCCATGGCGGCTGACGGCGTGACCGACAATGAATCGGCCGCGCACTGGTTCCAGGCGGCGGCCGACGTCGGCGTCAAGGACAGCCAGTTCAATCTCGGCATCCTCGCCGCCAAGGGCGTCGGCATGAAGCAGAACCTCGAGGAGTCCTACAAATGGTTCGCGCTCGTCGCCAAGACCGGCGACAAGGATGCGGCGGCCAAGCGTGACGAGATCGCCAATGCGCTGCGGCCCGAGCAGCTCGAGCGCGCCCGCGCCGCGACCGAGCTGTGGAAGGCCAAGCCGCTGGATGCGGCAGCCAACTCGGCCGACATTCCCGAGTCCTGGCAGGACGGCGCGCCGCAGACGACCGCCAGCATCGACATGAAGAAGGCCGTCCAGAACATCCAGCGCATTCTCAACAAGAACGGCTACGACGCCGGCGGCGCCGACGGGAAGATGGGCCAGAAAACGAAGACCGCGATCATGGCTTTCCAGACCGACAACAAGATGGCGGCGACCGGCGAAGTCGACGAAAACCTGGTGAAGGCACTGCTGGCGCGCAAATAACGGCAGAGGCGTCGCTTCCACGACGCCCTTGCCACACATTCGCCTGTTAACTGATTGAGATGTTTTTTGTTTCGGCGGCATAGCGCGGTTTGACTTCGCAGCACCTCCGGCGCAAGAACGAATTGGCTTGTCGGTCCAAGATGCCCGCAACGGTTGCATTCGCCGACAGGCAGAACTGATCGAGACTGACGGGTGGGCATCTATCTCCCGATCGCGGAAATTTCCGTCAATATCTTCGTCCTGCTGGCCATGGGCGCGGCGGTGGGTTTCCTGTCGGGCATGTTCGGCGTCGGCGGCGGCTTCCTCATCACGCCGCTCTTGATCTTCTACAACATCCCTCCGGCGATCGCTGTCGCCACTGGCGCCAACCAGGTCATCGCCTCCTCCGTCTCCGGCGTCCTTTCGCACATGAAGCGCGGTACGCTCGACCTCAAGCTCGGCGGGGTGTTGCTGGCCGGCGGCATTGTCGGTTCCACCGGCGGCATCTACGTCTTCGCCTTCCTGCGCAGGCTCGGCCAGCTCGACCTGTTCATCTCGCTGCTCTACGTCGTGCTGCTCGGCACTGTCGGCGGGCTGATGCTGGTCGAAAGCGTCAATGCGCTGCGCGCGACGCGCAGCGGTGCGGCGCCGGTGCTGAAGAAATCCGGCCAGCACAACTGGATCCACCGCTTGCCGCTGAAGATGCGGTTCAGGGCGTCAAAACTGTTCGTCAGCGTCATCCCCGTACTTGGGCTTGGCGCCGGCATCGGCTTCCTGTCGTCGATCATGGGCGTCGGCGGCGGCTTCATCATGGTGCCGGCACTGATCTATCTGCTGAAAGTGCCGACCAATGTCGTCATCGGCACCTCGCTGTTCCAGATCATCTTCACCTCCGCCTATACGACGCTGGTCCACGCCACCACCAACCAGACAGTCGATGTCGTGCTGGCCTTCCTGTTGATGGCGGGCGGCGTCGCCGGCGCGCAGTACGGTGCCAAGGCCGGCCAGAGGCTGCGCGGCGAGCAGCTCAGGGCCTTGCTGGCACTGCTGGTGCTGGCGGTGGCGATACGATTGGCGATCGATCTTTTCGTCACCCCGCCCAACCTCTATTCGCTGTCTGCCGCGGGCCTCAACTGATGAAGGCTCGCAGCACATTCGCAACCGCCATTGTCCTGTCGCTGCTTGCGGCCGCCGTGCCGGCGAAGGCGCAGGTCCCGCTGACCGAAGGCATCCAGATCGGTCTCTCCACCGACAACGTCTCGATCACCGCCGGTTTTTCCGGGGCCGATCTGACCATCTTCGGTTCGCTGGAAAACCCGGATCCACTCGTCGCGCGCCAGGGCCGCTACGACGTCATCGTCGTGCTCGAAGGTCCGCCCAAACCGGTGGTGGTGCGTCGCAAGGACAGGGTGCTCGGCGTCTGGGTCAATCTGGACTCTGAGACCTTCGAAAACGTGCCCGTCTCCTATTCGGTGGCGACGACGCGGCCGCTGCAGGACATCACCGAACCCAACAGCTACAAGCAGCTGTCGCTCGGCGCCTCCAACCTCTACATGCAGCCCGCCGATGCCGGCGACAGCCCGGCGACGATCGAGGAGTTCACGGCGGCACTGCGGGAGCGCAAGTCGGCGACCGGCCTCTACAGCGAGAATGTCGGCGGCGTGCAATTCCTGTCGCAGAACCTTTTCCGCGCCACAGTGAGGCTGGCGCCAAATGTGCCGGTTGGAACCCACAAAGCCCGCGCGTTCCTGTTCAAGAGCGGCCTGTTCATCAAGGAAAGCTCGGCCCAGCTCGAAATCCGCAAATCCGGTTTCGAGCAGTCGATCTTCCGTGTCGCGCACAATTATTCCTTCCTCTACGGCGTCTTCGCGATATCGCTGGCCATGCTGACCGGCTGGCTCGGAAGGCTGATCTTCCGGCGAGATTAGGATTTTCCCCGAAAAGTGGTTTCCCTTTGCCGAGGCATGCGGTAGACCGCGCTCCCCAGCCAAATGGCAGACACAAACAATTCGGTTCGGCAGAGCAGCCCGTCCCCGGACAGCGCGCGATTTCTCATGGCGCCTGTCGGCTCGCCGACGACAAATGCAGGAACTTGTCATGCGACCAGCCTTCGGCGGCATCGACTTCGGCACTTCGAACTCCACCGTGGGCGTGGTCCGCAACGGGCAGCCGCGCCTCGTCGCGCTGGAGAACGGCCAGGTCACGCTGCCCAGTGCCGTGTTCTTCAACTTCGAGGACAACCGCACCTGCTTTGGCCGCCAGGCCATCGCCAATTACACCGACAGCATCGAAGGCCGGCTGATGCGTTCGCTGAAGAGCGTGCTCGGCAGTTCGCTGGCCCATGAAAAGACCCGCATCAAATCGCGGTCGATCGGCTTCATGGAGATCGTCGGCATGTTCCTCGGCCATCTCAAGAAGAGGCTGGAAGCCGATGCCGGCGATACGGTCGAGACCGTCGTTCTTGGCCGGCCGGTGCAATTCGTCGATGACGATGCCGAGGCCGACGCGAAGGCGCAAAGCGAACTCGAGAACGCCGCACGTGCCCAGGGCTTCAAGCACATCGCTTTCCAGTTCGAGCCGATCGCGGCGGCGCTCGACTACGAGCAGAAGGTGACACGCGAGGAACTGGCGCTGATCATCGATATGGGCGGCGGCACGTCGGACTTCTCGATCGTGCGGGTCTCGCCGCAGCGCTCCCGTTCGCTCGACCGCAAGGACGACATCCTGGCCAGCCGGGGCGTCCATATCGGCGGTACGGATTTCGATCGGCTGCTGAGCATCGCCCATGTCATGCCGCAGCTCGGCTATTTGACGCCGACCAAGGACGGCAAGCGCAACCTGCCGGCAAGCTATTTCATCGACCTCGCCACATGGCAGCGCATCAACCTGGTCTACACCGCCAAGGCGATGACGCATCTGCGCCAGATCCGCTACGAGGCCGAGCGCGCCGACCTCGTCGACCGTTTCATCCACGTCGTCGAACACCGCTACGGACACGCGCTGGCCGCACGTGTCGAGAAGGCCAAGATAGACCTGACCGACAGGTCATCCGCAGAGGTCGCTGTGAAGCTGCCGGGTGCGGAGTTCACCGCCGAAATCACGCGCAGCGGGCTCGACGCGACGATTGCCAGGGACATCGAGCGGGTCACCGCAACGGTCGGGCAGACTATCAGGGACGCTGAGGTGAAGCCGTCCGACATCACCGCGGTGTTCCTGACCGGCGGATCGACCGCGATCCCGCTGGCCAAACGAGAGATCCTGTCGCTGGTGCCGCAGGCATCCGTCATCGAAGGCGACATGTTCGGCTCGGTCGGACTTGGCCTGGCGCTGGATGCGCAACGCAAGTTCGGCTGAGGCTTTCTTCGAGCGGTCCAGCTTTTCAGAGATTACTGATCCGCTTTAGGCCAGGTCGTGTACCCATAACCTTCGGCGTGATGCGATGAAGATCACGTCCGCTTTGCGCCGATAGCGACCAAGCTCGTGCGCCAGCGCGATATGTCGCAATGGGCCAGAAGCTGCCGTGGGGCCGCCGTGACAGATGCCTACCCGCGTGTCGTCAAAGTCGAGAGCTGGTCAGTATCGTAGCGGTTCCGCAGCTCAGCGAGGGCTTTTGGGTCCGGCGCACCCTGCGCCGCGAGTCTGGCAAGTTCTTCGAAGTAGCGTTCGTGGCCAGGCGGAGAGACGGTCATCAGCACGCGGGCGGGTCTCTCACTGACATTCGTGATGTCGTGCGGCACTCCCGGTGGAATGAACAGATAGGTTCCGGGCGTTGCGCGAACCGTCTTGTCGCCGACATGCCACGCACACTCACCTTCGAGCAGGTAGAACGTCTCTTCCTGCACACGGTGAACATGCCGTCCGGTGGCGAATCCCGCTGGGATCGTCCAGTCGAACATGCTCGTGTGCTTGGTGTTTTCGCCGGTGACGAGGAAGACCATAGGTTGACCACGCAGCATGATCCCCTTCTTCTCGTCGGGCATGCGAATAATGGCATTGGCGCTCATAGGATCCTCCTTTGACTGGGTGCTTACTTCCGGCAAGCACCTGTGCAACATTGGCCGTCGATGCCGGGAAAGTCGTGAATTCGTTCCCAAAAATTTGCTAAAAGCGTTGGATGACAATCGGAGGCGACCTTTATCAGTTTGGCCCGTTCCGTCTCGATCAGGTGGCGGGCATTTTGTATCACGGCGCCGAGCCGACCATGCTTGGGCAACGCGCCGTTTCGCTTCTGCGTTTGCTGCTCCAAAACGCGGGCGTACCGGTATCCAAAGACGCGCTGGTCGAAGCCGGCTGGGGCAAATTGGCGGTTGCCGACAACAACCTGACGGTTCAGATCGCGGCCTTGCGCCGGGTATTGGCCGACGCAGCGGATGCTGAGAGCTGGATCGAAACACTGCCGCGCCGAGGCTATCGCTATGTAGGACCGGCTGTTGCGACGAATGTCCCTGATCGTTTTGCAGCCGCCCGCACCGCGTCGGCGCCGACCTTGCCTGAGAAGCCTTCCGTCGCGGTCCTGCCGTTCTCGAATTTGAGCGGAGATCCGCAACAGGAGTACTTCGCCGATGGAATGGTCGATGACATCATCACCGGCCTGGCACGCATAAAATGGCTTTTCGTTATCGCGCGAAACTCGACCTTCGCTTACAAAGGCCGCGCCGTGGACGTGAAGCAGGTCGGCAGCGAGCTTGGCGTACGATATGTCCTCGAAGGCAGCGTGCGCAAAGCTGGCGGTAGTGTGCGCGTAACCGCTCAGATGATCGATGCATCGACCGGCGCGCACGTGTGGGCCGAGCGCTACGACCGCAGTTCGGAGGACATTTTCGCGCTTCAGGACGAAATCGCGCTATCAGCGGTGGGCGCGATTGCTCCAAGCTTGCGAAAAGCGGAAATTGAACGTGTCAGGCGGAAGCGCCCAGAGAGTCTCGACGCATACGATCTCGTGCTTCAAGCCCAGCCTGATGTCGATACAGGTATGCCGGAACAAGTTACGAGAGCACTGGCGCTTCTTGAGCGTGCCATCGCACTCGAGCCTGCCTATGCCCTTGCGCATGGCAATGCAGCAATGTGTCATCATTGTTTGTTCCTTCGTGCCGGGCTGCAGGAATTCAACCGTGCGGCTTCGATCCGGCACGCCCGATTGGCCATTGTCCATGGACAAGACGATGCACTCGCTCTGACATGGGCAGGGTTTTCGATCGGCATGGACGCGCATGATCGCGCCGCTGCATTCACGGCGTTAGACGCAGCCCTCGCCATTAGCCCGTCATCGGCGCTGACTTACATTCTTGGCAGCGTCGTTCTCGGATGGGCCGGCGAAGCAGAACGCGCGATAGAATGGAGCCAGAAGGGTATCCGGCTAAGCCCGTTCGATTCGTGGGCTTGGGCCGCGTTTGACGCCCAAGCTATGAGCCATTTGCTGCGCGGGCGTTACGAAGAAGCTTGTCGCGCAGCCTACAAGTCCGTTCAAGCCAATCCGGCACACAGCATCACCTACGTGCAACTGACCGCTGCGCTCGCCAAACTCGGCCGGCTGGACGAAGCGAGGGCCGCCGCCGCGCGCGTGCGCGAGCTTCAGCCGGGCTTCCGCTACAGCCGCCAATTTGCTGGCGTGCGCTGTGCGCCAGCGCTCGCGGAGACTCTGGGAAGCGCGCTGCGGGACGCCGGATTGCCAGAGTGACGGCTGGGCGTCGAGGCGGACAGCGCTAGCGAGCCCATCTGGGGAGGAAGGTCGTGGTGAGGCGTTTCAATCAGCCACTCGATACAAAGTACCAAGACCTCCGAGCCAACGGCAAAGCCGCAAACTCTGATACTCTAGCCCGCCGACGGGGCATCCGCCTTGCCGTCGAGATGCGCCTTAAGCGCCATCTGGGCCAGGCTTGCCTGGCGATCGCGATGGGTGATCATGGCGAAGTCGCGTTTCGGCAGTTCGAGCGGCACCGATCTCAGACTGCCTTCGGCCACGGCGCGAGCCGCGACAAGCTCGGAGATGATGGTGGCGCCGGCCCCCGCCTCGACCGCCTGGCGAATAGCTTCATTGCTCGGCAGCACCAGGAATATCTGGAGGTCGGCGAGCGAAATGCCTTCGTGGCGTGCCAGATCCTCCAGCACCTCGCGCGTACCCGAACCACCCTCGCGGATAATCCAGCGCAGGCCCTTGATGTCAGGGCGGCCGGGCGCGACTTCGGGGATCTCCGGATGCGCGCTGGCAACCACCAGCATCAGCCTGTCGACGTCGACCTTGGTGCGGCGCAGGATATCGGACTCGGTGCGGCCTTCGACCAGGCCCAGATCCGCCGCGCCATCGAGGACATTGGCCTCGACCTGCCTGGTGTTGCCGATGGAGACGCTCAGCCTGACGGCCGGATAGGCTTCGTGGAAGGAAGCCAGCCGGCGCGGCAGCCAGTAGCTGGCGATGGTCTGGCTGGCGGCGATCGAGAGGCTGCCGGTGACGGTCTGCGAGACATGCTCCAGCACATTACGGGCAGCGGCGGCCCGTTCGAGCACGGCCTTGGCCTCGGGCAGGAACCGATGGCCGGTCTGGGCAAGCTCGATGTTGCGGCCGACGCGGTTGAACAGGTGGACGCCGTGCTGTTCTTCAAGCGCCCGGATGGCCGCCGATGCCGCCGACTGCGAAATGCCCAGCAGTTCCGCCGCCTTGGTCATATGGCCGCGCTCGGCGACGGCGACGAAAATCCGCAACTGATCCAGGGTCATGTCCGTATTAAGAACCAATATCGATCGAATTTACAAGAACAACTGATTAGACAGATCGATAGCTTTATTCTAAGTTTTCCGGCGAAGTTAGAAAAAATTCGCCGAAAGATCGCAGAGAGCAGAATGATCGGGCGTTTCAGATCCCTGCTTGCGCATTGGATCCGCGGCATAAGGCGGCGGCTGGCCGGTGATCGCTACCACCCGGAAGAGCATTATATGCGCGGCCCCGGACCGAAGACGCGGGCCAAATCCATGCGCCGTACAGGCGCCACCGGATCATGATGCAGGGACCGCCGCGCGGCGCGAATTCGGCGCCATCGCAACGCCCGCTTGCCGACACGCGAGCGCCTTACGAAGGCGACGGCGTCGACACCTCGCCTGCCGTTTCCGACAGCATCGCCAAGACGACCTGCTACATGTGCGCCTGCCGCTGCGGAATCGATGTACACATCAAGGATGGCAAGGTCCGCTACATCAACGGCAACAAGGACCACCCGGTCAATCGCGGCGTGATCTGCGGCAAAGGCAGCTCCGGCATCATGCAGCATTACAGCCCGGCAAGGCTGAAGAAGCCATTGCTGCGCGCCGGCCCGCGCGGCTCCGGCGAGTTCCGCGAGATCGAGTGGGAAGAGGCGCTCTCGATCGCTTCGGAACGGCTGTCGAACATCCGCCGGACCGACCCCAGGAAACTCGCCTTCTTCACCGGCCGCGACCAGTCGCAGTCGCTGACCGGCTGGTGGGCGAGCCAGTTCGGTACGCCGAACTTCGCCGCCCATGGCGGCTTCTGTTCGGTCAACATGGCGGCCGGCGGCCTCTATACGATCGGCGGTTCGTTCTGGGAGTTCGGCGAGCCCGACTGGGACAACACCCGGTATTTCATGCTGTTCGGTGTCGCCGAGGATCACGATTCCAACCCGATCAAGATCGGTCTCGGCAAGCTCAAGGCGCGCGGCGCCAAGGTCGTCTCGATCAATCCGTGCCGCACCGGCTACAATGCCATTGCCGATGACTGGATCGGCATCCGGCCCGGAACAGACGGCCTGTTCGTGTTCGCCCTCATCCACGAATTGCTCAGGGCGGGTCGCGTCGATCTCGAGTATCTGCTGCGCTACACCAATGCCCATGTTCTCGTCGTGCAGGAGCCAGGTGCCGCCGATGACGGGCTGTTCGTGCGCGACGCCGACGGCAATCCGCTGGCTTGGGACAGGGTGGCGAAGACACCGGTCAGCGCCGCCGATGCCGGTGCGAAACCGGCGCTGACCGGCAGCTTCACGATCGGCGGGCGCCGCTGCGTCCCGGTGTTCCAGCTGATCGCCGACCGCTACCTCGATGAGAGTTACGCACCGGACTCGGTCGCCGAGCGCTGCGGCATTGCCGCCGACACGATCCGCAGGATCGCCGCCGAACTCGCCCATGTCGCCTTCGAACAGACGATCGAATTGCCGATCGCCTGGACCGACTGGGCCGGGCGCCGCCACGAGACGATCAAGGGGCGGCCTGTCTCGATGCACGCCATGCGCGGCATCTCTGCCCATTCGAACGGTTTTCACACCTGCCGCGCCATCCATCTCCTTCAGGTGCTGTTGGGCACGGTGGATGTTCCCGGCGGTTTCCGTTTCAAGCCACCCTACCCCCGATCCGCGCCGCCCGGACCGAAGCCGGCGGGCAAGACCGTCAAGCCGATGACGCCGCTCGACGGCATGCCGCTCGGCTTCGTCTGCGGGCCGGACGATTTGCTGGTCGACGAGGCCGGCACGCCGCTTCGCATCGACAAGGCCTATTCGTGGGACGCGCCGCTGGCCGCGCACGGCCTGATGCACACCGTCATCCGCAACGCCTGGGCAGGCGATCCCTACAAGATCGACACGCTGATGATGTACATGTCGAACATGGCGTGGAATTCCTCGATGAACACCGTCGAGACCATGGCGATGCTGACCGACAGCGACGAAGCGGGCAACTACAAGATCCCTTTCATCATCTATTCCGACGCCTATTATTCCGAGACCGTGCCGTTCGCCGATCTGGTGCTGCCGGACACGACCTATCTCGAGCGCCACGACTGCATCAGCCTGCTCGACCGGCCGATCAGTCATGCCGACGGACCGGGCGACGCCATCCGCCATCCCGTCATCGAGCCCGACCGCGACGTCCGGCCGTTCCAGTCGGTGCTGATCGAACTCGGCGCCCGGCTCGGCCTGCCTGGTTTCGTCGATGAGGACGGCTCGGCCAGATACCGCGACTATGCCGACTACATCGTCAACCATGAGCGCACGCCCGGCATCGGCCCGCTCGCCGGCTGGCGCGGCAAGGATGGGACCTCGACCGGCAGGGGTGAGGCCAACCCGGACCAGTTGCAGCGCTACATCGACAATGGCGGCTTCTGGCATCATGATTTCGCGGACGACCAGCGCTATTACAAGATGGCCAACCGCTCCTATCTCGACTTCGCAGTGCAGATGGGTTTTATCCCGAAAGCCGAACCGATCGTTTTCCAGCTCTACTCGGAGCCTATGCAGCGCTTCAGGCTCGCCGCGCGTGGCCATGGCCGTGTGGTGCCGCCGAAAGGCGATCGCCAGCGCATCGAGACCTACATGGACCCGCTGCCGTTCTGGCACATGCCCTTCGAGGAAGCGGTCGTCGACCTCGAAAAATATCCGCTGCATGCGCTGACACAGCGGCCGATGCACATGTACCATTCCTGGGGTTCGCAGAATGCATGGCTAAGGCAGATCACCAGCCAGAACCGGCTGTTCGTGCATCACCGGACGGCAGCCGGTCTCGGCCTTGTCGATGACGACTGGGTGTGGATCGAAAGCATCAACGGCAGGGTGAAGGGGCAGATCAAGCTGATCGACGGGGTGAACGAAAGCACGGTCTGGACCTGGAACGCCATCGGCAAAAGGCGCGGCAGCTGGGGGCTGAAGGACGACGCGGCCGAGAGCAATCGCGGCTTCCTGCTCAACCATATCATCGGCGACCAGACCTCGGCTGACGCGCAGGGCAAACGCTATTCGAATTCCGATCCGGTGACGGGCCAGGCTGCGTGGTTCGACCTGCGCGTGCGCATCGTCAAATGCGCAGCCGAAGAAGCCGGGTTCACCGAGCCGCAGTTCCAGCGTTTCCTGCAGCCGCCGCATTTCGAACCCTCGCCCGACAGACTGACTTTCGGCGCCGAATTCCGCAGGGCGAGAGAGGCGACCAAATGACCTGTCTGCCAAGTCAAAGCGACAAGAAACTCGGCCTTGTGATCGACCTCGATACCTGCGTCGGCTGCCAGGCCTGTGTCACCGCCTGCAAGGAATGGAACACCGGCGGCCACATGGCGCCGCTGACCGACATCGATCCCTATGGCGGCCATGTCGACGGCGTCTGGTTCAACCGCGTGCACAGCTATGAGCACACCACCGAGATGGGCGGACGGACGGTGAACTTCCCGCGCTCCTGCCTGCATTGCGAGACGCCGGCCTGCGTCACCGTCTGCCCGACCGGCGCCTCCTACAAGCGGGCTTCGGACGGCATCGTGCTGATCGACGAGGACAAGTGCATCGGCTGCAAATTGTGCAGTTGGGCCTGTCCCTATGGAGCACGCGAATTCGACACCGATGTCGGGGTGATGAAGAAATGCACGCTGTGTGTCGACCGCATCTACAATGACAATCTGGCCGAAGAAGACCGCGTGCCGGCCTGCGTCGCCGCTTGCCCGACCAGTGCCCGGCATTTCGGCGATCTCGGCGATCCCCTGTCGGCTGTTTCGCAACTGGTGGCGGAGCGTGGCGGCGTCGACCTGATGCCTGAGCTCGGCTATCGTCCGACCAACAAATATTTGCCGCCGCGCGCCCACACCGCGCGCGCCGCATCGGTGGCCGCGCCGGCATTGGAACCGGTGCGGGCCGAAGGCGGTTTCCTCGGCTGGGTCGACCGCATGCTTTCGAACTGACCCATGCATCCAGCTTTCTCCGTCGTCTTCTTCACCACCTCCACCGGTGCCGGCTATGGACTGCTGGCGCTGCTCGGCATGCTCGGGGGCTTCCAGATCATCCCACCCGATTTCTGGCTGGGCTTCATCGGCATGGGCCTGGCGCTCGGCCTGATCGTGGCCGGGTTGTTGTCCTCGACCGGCCACCTCGGCAGACCCGAACGCGCCTGGCGGGCGTTCTCACAATGGCGCAGTTCATGGCTGTCACGCGAAGGTGTTGCCTCGGTCATCACCTTCATTCCGGCGGGACTGTTCGGCATCGGTTGGATATTCTTCGGCAAGACCGATGGCTGGGTCGGCATCGCCGGATCTCTGGCCACCATCGGCGCAATCATCACCGTCTGCACCACCGGCATGATCTATGCGTCGCTGAAGCCGATCGCCCAATGGCATAGCCGCTTCACCCTGCCCGGCTATCTCATCTTCTCGGCAATGACCGGCAGCGTGCTGCTGAACGCGCTGCTGCAGGGCTTTGCGCTTGGTTCGAAGGTGCAGCTGGCGGCTTGCCTGCTGCTGACCTTGACCGGCTGGGGCTGGAAGCTGGCGACCTGGCGCTACAATGACCGGCTGGAGATCCCGACCACCGCCAACACCGCGACCGGGCTGGCGGGAGGTACGGTGCGGTCGCTGGAATGGCCGCATACCGAAGAGAATTACCTGCTCAAGGAAATGGGTTTCCGCATCGCGCGCAAGCATGGCGCGCGGCTGCGCCAGATCACGCAGCTTCTGGCCTTCGCGTTGCCCTTGGGGCTGCTCGCCATTGTGTTCGCCCTGCCCTGGCCGCTGGCAGCGTTGCTGTCGGTACTCGCTGCTGCAATCCAGTTCGCCGGCATGCTGGTCGAGCGCTGGCTGTTTTTTGCAGAGGCGAAGCACACGGTTACGCTTTATTACGGCAGGTAGGGCTGTTTAGCCCGGCCGCAGCATCGAGCCGGAAATGGCAAAGATGCGTTGGGCGCCCAGCATATAGGCCATCAGCGTGTCCAGCCGGAACAGCCCGGCATAGGCGCGGTCGAGAACGTTGAGCGAACCGGTATAGGCGCCGAAGGCCGGCATGATCATGCGGCCGCCGTCGCCGGCAAAGCAGCGGCGCCGCACCGAGCGGCCCTGCTGGACGATGCGGGCGCAGGGATGCAGATGGCCCGCTATTTCGCCTTCGACACGCTGCTTCGACGGCTCATGCCGGAACAGCAGCGAGCCGATGGCAAGTTCACGCACCGTCTCGCCAGGCAGGTCGGCTGGCGCTTCCGGGTCATGATTGCCGGCGACCCAGAACCATTGCCGGCCTGATATCAACGCCTCCAGCCGCTCGCGGAAGCTTGCATGCATGCGCTGGGCGCCACCGCCATCGTGAAAGCTGTCGCCCAGGCTGATGACGATAGACGGCTGGTAGTCAGCGATGACGGCCTGCAATCGCAGCAAGGTCGCGCCGGTGTCGTAGGGCGGGATCAGCGTGCCGCGGCGTGCCAGCGACGAACCCTTTTCCAGATGCAGGTCGGACACGGCCAGAAGCCGCAGATCCGGAAAATAAAGCACGCCGCGCGGGTCGCAGACGGCGCGTTCGCCTGATATGCCGACAAGGTCGGCCTCCGCGATCAGCGATGTGCGCGCCAGCGAAAAATTCATTCCTCGACCATCTCCGGCCCCATGGCCTCTGCGACCAGCGTCGCCGCATCCATCAGCAATGTCTCATCGGCTTCGCCGTTCACCGGCATCTTGCCGATCTCGAGCATGATCGGCACGGCGAGCGGCGATATCTGTTCGAGAGCCTTATGCACGATTCGACCCTGGATGCGCGAGAGCATGTCGGCAAGTCTGCTGACATCGAGCAGGCCGGTCGCCGCATCGGCGCGCGTGGCCTGCAGCAGGATGTGGTCCGGTTCATGGCTGCGCAGCACATCATAGATCAGGTCGGTCGAGACCGTGACCTGGCGGCCGCTCTTCTCCTGGCCAGGGTGGCGTTTCTCGATCAATCCGGAAATCAGCGCGCAGTTGCGGAAGGTGCGCTTGAGAAGCCAGCTGTCGGCCAGCCAGGCTTCGAGGTCGTCGCCCAGCATGTCCTGGTCGAAAAGTGCGCTCAGCGAAGGCTTCCTGGCTTTGAACATCGCGCCCATGTCGCCCAGTGACCATATCGCTAAGGCATAGTCGGTGGCGACGAAGCCGAGCGGCCTGGCTCCTGCCCTGTCGAGGCGGCGGGTGAGCAGCATGCCGAGCGTCTGGTGCGCCAGCCTGCCCTCGAACGGGTAAGCCACCAGATAATGGCGATTGCCGCGTGGAAAGGTCTCGATCAGCAGGTCGTCGCGCTTGGGCAGCACCGATTTGTCGGCCTGGAAGCGCAGCCAGTCGGCGACCTGCTCGGGCAGCTTTTTCCATCGCTGCGGGTCATCGAGCATGATGCGGACCTGTTCGGCGAGATAGGTCGAAAGCGGAAACTTGCCGCCTCCATAATAGGGCACCTTGGCATCGCTGCCCGGCGCGTTCGACACGAAGCATTCATTCTCGCGGATGCCCTCGAAGCGCAGCACCTTGCCGGCGAACATGAACGTGTCGCCATGCGTCAACGTTTCGAGGAAGGCCTCCTCGATCTTGCCGAGGACCCGGCCGCCACGCGAAGCCGCGCCTTTGCTGCCGGCCTGCACATATCGAACATTCAGCGCCGGCACCTCGATGATGGTGCCGACATTCAGCCTGTATTGCTGGGCGACGCGCGGATTGGACACCCGCCACAACCCGTCCTTGTTCAAACGGATGCGGGCGTAGCGTTCGTAATTCTTGAGCGCATAGCCGCCGGTGGCAACGAAATCGATGACGCGGTCGAATGTCGGCCGGTCGAGGCTGACATAGGGTGCTGCCGTTCGCACCTCCTCGTACAGGTCATCGGCACGGAACGGCGCGCCGCAGGCGCAGCCGAGCACATGCTGGGCCAGCACATCGAGCCCGCCATTGATCAACGGAGGCGTGTCCTGCGCGCCTAGATAGTTGGCGTCGAGGGCGGCCCGGCATTCCAGCACCTCAAAGCGGTTGGCGGGGATGAGGATCGCCTTGGACGGCTCGTCCATGCGGTGATTGGCACGGCCGATGCGCTGTGCCAGCCGGCTCGCCCCCTTTGGCGCGCCGACATGCACGACCAGATCGACATCGCCCCAGTCGATGCCGAGATCGAGCGTCGAGGTGGCGACGATGGCGCGCAGCGCGTTTTCGCCCATCGCCTTCTCGACCCGCCGGCGCTGGGCGACGTCGAGCGAGCCGTGATGCAGCGCGATCGGCAGGGTGTCCTCGTTGACCCGCCACAATTCCTGGAAAAGCAGCTCCGCCTGGCTGCGGGTGTTGACGAACAGCAGGGTCGTCTTGTGGCGTTTGATCTCGCGATAGATTTCCGGCGTGGCGTAGCGCGCCGAATGTCCCGCCCATGGCACGCGCTCTTCGGAGTCGAGGATGGAAATCTCCGGTTTCGCACCCCCGGTGACGACGATCAGTTCGGCCATGTCATGGCCTGTCGAACCCTTGGGTGGCTTCTGGCTGACCAGCCAGCGCCGCAACTCGTCCGGTTCGGCCACCGTGGCCGACAGGCCGATCGTCTGCAGGCCAGGGACATAGCCGCGCAACCGTGCCAGGCCGAGCGCCAGCAGATGCCCGCGTTTCGATGTCACCAGCGAATGCAGTTCGTCGAGCACGACGTAGCGCAGATCTTCGAAGAAGCGTCTGGCATCGCCGGCCGAAATCAGCAGCGCCAGTTGCTCAGGCGTGGTCAGCAGGATATCGGGCGGCACCAGCTTCTGGCGCTGGCGCTTGTGCGCCGGCGTGTCGCCGGTGCGCGTCTCGATGGTGACGGGCAGCCCGATCTCTTCCACCGGCTTGCCGAGATTGCGCTCGATATCGACGGCAAGCGCCTTCAGCGGCGAGATGTAGAGCGTGTGGATACCGCGACGCGCCTGGCCCGGCTTTCTCTTTGGCCGGTTGGCCAGTTCGGTCAGCGAAGGCAGGAAGCCGGCCAGCGTCTTGCCGGCACCTGTCGGCGCGATCAGCAGGACCGACTGACCGGCCTGGGCCTTCGCCAGAAGTTCGATCTGATGGGCGCGCGGCGACCAGCCTTTCTCGCCAAACCATCTGAGGAATGGTTCGGGCAGGGCCACGGCGGCATTCTGTTCGGCAAGGCGCGGCTCAACTGTCACCCGCCAGAGGTAGCGCGACGGCGCGCGAACGCCAAGGAAAATCGGAACAAAAGGTGATCGAGGTGAGCTTCCTCGCCCCAGTACGGGGAGAGGATGCCGGCAGGCAGGTGGGGGGCGGCGCGAACCTCTCAATGCTGGCGCTGTCCCTCATCCGCCCTTCGGGCACCTTCTCCCCGTGAACGGGGCGAAGGAAGAAAGGCTACGGCCTCCTGAACCCTCTCGGGCCACCATAGAGATAACCGATGCGATCAACCGCATCCTTCAGGCCTTCGCGCGACACCAGCATGGTGTGGCCGTTGGCGTGGATCATCGTGTCGGCATCGGTCATCACGGCGACATGGCCCTTCCAGAACACCAGATCGCCGCGTCGCAAACCGGAGAAATCAGGTCCCGGTTCCAGCGGCTCGCCAAGGGCCGCAGCCTGCATGTCGGAATCGCGCAGCACGTCTCTGCCGGCCATGCGCATCGCCAGTTGCACCAGCCCCGAACAGTCGATGCCGAAACCGGAAGTGCCACCCCAGAGATAGGGTGTTCCTAGAAACGCCTCGGCAACCGCGACATAGTCGGAGGCAGCTTCACTGAGCGGCCGCAGGTGACCTGCGATCAGCGCCTCGCCGGACGGCAGGACCGCATAGTGCGTACCGCGCGTCTCGGCCGCCTCCGTCACTGTCACCGTCGATCCCATCGACAATTGTCCGGCGATCGGAAAGCGCAGATCCGGCGCGGGATAGAGGAAGGTGCGCGGCACGCAGACGATGTGCGTCGGCGTATGGTCCCGTTTGCCCAGCATCGTGTCGGCGACATAGCCGACATAGCCGTCGCGTTCGGCCTGGACCCAGGCCCAGCCTTCAGCGACATCGAAGACCAGGACATCGTCGCCGAACAGGGCTTGCGTGTTGACGCCGGCATCCGCCCGCGGCGCCTTGCGCATATCGGCCACTGACGCGATGACCCGCGCCGGCCGGCCGGCGACGAAGCGGTCAGCGGCGACCTCACCCTTCAGCCGTGCATCGGCAAGGTCGGAGCGAAAAGCGTGAAGGCGGGCATCCCTGGCAGTCAAATCGAGCACTCTGTTGAAAAGGTCGCTCACATCGGCAGTTCGAGCGCCTTGGCGATGATACCATCGCCGAAGCGCTCGACAAAGAGCGCGCCCTCGACCGTGCGCCTGATCAGAACATTGCGCTTGTCGAGCTCGTCGCGATGGCGCGAGACGAGTTTCAAAGCGCCCATCGTGTCAAGGGCGCGGGTGATCACCGGCTTGGTGACATTGAGCCGGGCGGCGAGCCCGCGCACGGTGTGCGGCGGCGGATCGAGATAGATGGTGAACAGGATTGCCGTCTGGCGCATGGTCAGATCGGGCGCGTCGTCGCGCACCTGCGACAGCATCACCTGCTGCCACAGTCGCAAGGCCTGGCTCGGGCGCATCGCAATCGACATCGCGCCAGCATGACGGCAAATTGTTTCGGTTCCGTTTCAGTCAAAGCGATTGCCGTCTTTCGCCTGCGACTGTCAGCCATAGCGTTTCGCGATGATCCGCTCCAGCGCGCGGATGCCCTGTGCCTCGCCGCCGGCGGGGCCATGCGGACGATCAGCCGGATTCCAAGCGAAGATGTCGAAATGCGCCCAGCCCGCGGTTTTTTCGACAAAGCGCTTCAGGAACAACGCCGCTGTGATCGAGCCGGCGAAACCGTCCGTGGTGACATTGTTGATGTCGGCGATCTTCGACGACAGTTTTGCATCGTAGGGCCGCCACAGCGGCATGCGCCACAGCGGATCCTCCGTCGCGACGGAAGCCTCCGCCAGATCGGATGCCAGCGTTTCGTCGCCGGTGTAGAACGGTGGCAGATCGGGGCCGAGCGCGACACGGGCAGCCCCGGTCAGCGTCGCCATGTCGACCAGAAGCTGCGGCTCCTCCTCGTCGGCCAGCGCCAGCGCGTCGGCCAGCACCAGCCGTCCCTCGGCATCCGTGTTGCCGATCTCGACAGTGATGCCCTTGCGGCTCACCAGCACGTCGCCAGGCCGGAAGGCGTTGCCGGCAATCGAATTTTCCACCGCGGGAATGAGCACGCGCAGCCGCACATTCAGCCCGGCAGCCATGATCATCGAGGCGAGGCCAAGGACATTGGCGGCACCGCCCATGTCCTTCTTCATCAGCAGCATGCCGGACGATGGCTTGATGTCGAGGCCGCCCGTGTCGAAGCAGACGCCCTTGCCGACCAGCGTCACCTTCGGCGCGTCTTGCTGCCCCCATCGCATGTCGATCAAGCGCGGTGCGCTGGTCGACGCACGGCCGACCGCATGGATCATCGGGAAGTTCCGGTCGAGGAGATCGTCACCCTTGATCACCGAGACTTCGGCCTTGTGCCTTGCGGCCAGGGTCCGCACCGCCTGCTCCAAATCTTCCGGACCCATATCGCTGGTCGGCGTGTTGACCAGATCGCGTGTCAGGAAGACGCCATCGACAATGCGGCGAACGCGCCCGGCATCGATGTCGGCCGCCAGGCCGAAGCGCAGCGCCCTGCCTGGCTTCTTGCCGTAGCGGGTGAAGACATAACCGCCGAGCAGCAGCGCGATCGCCGCGAGTTCGGCCTCGGCCGGCGCCAAGGCGAAATGCCAGTCGCCTTCCGGCAAGGCTTTCGACAATGCGCCGAGGGCAAGCGCGCCTTCGCCATCGCCGATACCGAACAAGGCGCCGCCGAGCGCCCCGTTTTCGCCGGGCACGACCAGTGTCCTGCCTGCCTCGCCGGAAAAGCCGTTGGCCCTGGCCCAGGCGATGGCGGCCGGCGCAAGACCGGCCGCGTCCAGACCGTCCCTGGCGACCAGATGGACCGGCAACGCGCCCGGCAATGTCTTCCCGACGAGTTCGACAGGCATGCGATGTTCTCCGTGTGAGTCGCCGTTCTTAACCGTCCGTTAGGGTTAACAGAATATTTCTGCGAGAGGGAAGACGGCCACGCAATGGCCGCGCATGAATGGAGGCTTAGGGTGCCATGCCGACCAACCGCAGGATCAATATCAGGGGAAAACGGCTCATCACCATGGCTCTTGTGCTGGCGCTGACGGCGGGCGTCGCCGGTTGCGGAACCGACAAGCTCTCCACCGGCTCTATCGCACGCACCAGCGGCAAACCGCTTGAAAGCATGTCGGCCGGCGAACTGCACAATGCCACCGGTGCACTTGGCCAATCCTACGCGAAGAACCCCAACGACAAGCGGATAGCGACGAACTATGCGGCGGCGCTACAGATGGATGGCGACGCCGACCAGTCGCTGGCCGTGATGCGCAAACTCGCCATCGCTTTGCCCAAGGATCGTGACGTGCTTGCCTCCTATGGCAAGGCGCTGGCCGCCAATGGCCAGTTCGAGGCGGCGCTCGACGCCGTGCGTCGCGCTCAGACACCGGAATATCCCGACTGGAGGCTGGTGTCGGCGGAAGCGGCCATTCTCGACCAGACCGGCCAGAAGGACGATGCGCGCCAGCTTTACCGCAAGGCGCTCGACCTCAAGCCGAACGAGCCTTCCGTGCTCTCCAATCTTGGCATGTCGTATGTGCTGGAAGGTGATCTGCGCACCGCCGAAACCTATATGCGCTCGGCCGCGCAACAGCCGAATGCGGACAGCCGGGTCCGCCAGAACCTGGCGCTGGTCGTCGGCCTGCAAGGCCGGTTCGACGAGGCCGAGAAGATCGCCTCGCAGGAACTGTCGCCCGAACAGGCGCAGGCAAATGTCGCCTATCTCAGGCAGATGCTGGCCCAACAGAACGCCTGGAGCCAGCTCAAGGACCAGGATAAGCCGAAATCCGCAACCAACTGAGACCACAATTCCGATGCCCCAACGAAGAGGCCGCGCTGCATGCAGCGCGGCCTCTTCGTTTGAAGTGTACTGCAGGAATTTGCCTTGCCGCTACTGGGCGTTTGTTGCCGGCGCCGCATGATCGCCGAAGATACCGCGTTGGCTGACCTGAATGCCGGCGGGACCCAGGATGATGGCGAAAAGCACCGGCAGGAAAAACAGGATCATCGGCACGGTGAGTTTTGGCGGCAGGGCGGCCGCCTTCTTCTCGGCCGCATTCATGCGCATGTCGCGGCTTTCGGCGGCAAGCACGCGCAGTGCATGCGCCACCGGCGTGCCGTAACGCTCGGCCTGGACGAGCGCCTGCGACACCGACTTGACCGAATCCAGGCCGGTGCGGCTTGCCAGGTTCTCGTAGGCCTGCTTGCGCTCCGGCAGATAGGAAAGCTCGGCATTGGTGAGGATGAACTCTTCCGCCAGCGCCACCGATTGCGCGCCGATCTCGTCGGCGACCTTGCGCAATGCTGCTTCCACCGACATGCCCGATTCGACGCAGATCAGCATCAGATCGAGCCCATCCGGCCATGCCATCTGGATCGACTGCTTGCGCTTGGTGGCGCGGTTGTTGACGTAGATGACCGGCGCGTAGAAGCCGCCGTAAGCAACGAGGATGCAGACGAACAGCCTGATGACCAATGGCTTGTCGGGCAGTCCTCCGAGCACGAAGATGTAGATTGCGGCCAGCGCGAAACCGACAAAAGGAAGCACGAGACGAAAGAAAAGAAACCGCGTCAGCGGATTCTGTCCACGAAAACCGGCCACCTTGAGTTTCTGCAAGGTGCCTTCATCGGCGAGCGCGCGTCTCAGATCCAGGCGGTCGACGATGTTGCGCATGCCGATCGACTGTTCCTCACGCAAGCCCTTGCGACGGCGGTCGGCCTCGACCGCAAGCCGGGCGCGCTGTTGCGCACGCAGTTCGTCGCGCTCCAGCGCAACGGATTTCATGCGTGACTTGAGCTGGTTTCCGCCAAACGCCGGCAGCAAGGTGAAGACGGTCGCAAACACCGCTATCGCGACCAGCATCGCGATCAGGAAGCTCGGATCCGTCAGGGTCTTGATGACTTGCTCGGTCATGCCAGCATCCTAGACTTCGAAGTTCATCATCTTGCGCATCACCAGGATGCCGATCGACATCCAGACCGCAGAGCAACCAAGGATCAGGTTTCCGACGCTGGTGTTGAACAGCGGCATCAGGTAGGCCGGGCTCGACAGGTAGACGAGAAAGGCGACGATGAAGGGCAGCGCACCGATGATCGCGGCGGATGCCTTCGCTTCCATCGACAGCGCCGCGACCTTGGCTTTCATCTTCTTGCGATCGCGAAGCACGCGCGAAAGATTGCCCAGCGCCTCGGAGAGATTGCCGCCGGCTTGCGATTGAATCTGGATAACGATGCCGAAGAAGCTTGCCTCGGTGCAAGGCATGGTTTCGGGCATGCGCAAGGTCGCGTCGGGGATAGAGAGGCCCATCTGCTGTGAATCGACGATGCGGCGAAACTCGGTCTTTACGGGTTCGGGCGATTCGTTGGCGATCAGGCGCACGGCATCGTTCAGCGGCAGGCCGGATTTGACCGCGCGCACGATGATGTCGAGCGCGTTTGGAAATTCGTTGAGGAATGCCTTGACCCGGCGGGCGCGGCGAAACGTGACGAACCAGCGCGGCAGGCCCAGCCCCCCGGCCAGCAGCACGCCCGGCAAGGCGATCAGCGGGGCTCCGGCCACGAAAGCGGCCATTGTCAAAACGATGCCGCATATTGCGGAATATATATAGAAACGCTCGATGGTGGTCTTGAGGCCGGCCTGACGAAGCTGGGCTTTCAGCGGCGGCTTCTTGACGCGGCTGTCCTTGGTTTTCTGCTTGGCGTCGAGTTCGTTGAGAGAATCCTGAACCGATTTGCGCCGCTTGGCGGCTTCCGCCACGCGGTCGCGCGAGGCCTTGACGACGGAGCGATCCGTCTCGGCGGTCCTGATTGTTTCGAGCCGCTTGCCGACCTGTTTCTCGTTGCTGATCCGGGTGAACAGAAATGCATAAGCGACGGCGCCGGCGCTGAAGCCGGCGAGCACGACAAACGCCAGTACTGTGCCGTCAATTCCAAACATTGGCCCGAACCCTTACACCCCAGCAGACGTCAGTCAGCGCGTTTCTCCATCGCCTCGAGCGCAATGGCGAGACGCTGCTCCTCGCCGTAATAGCGTGCACGCTCCCAGAAATGCGGACGGCCGATGCCGGTCGATACGTGCTCACCCAACAGCCGGCCGTTGGCGTCCTCACCCTTGATGTTGTAGAGGACGATATCCTGCGTGATGATAACGTCGCCTTCCATCCCGATCACCTCGGTGATGTGGGTGATGCGGCGCGATCCGTCGCGCAGGCGCGCTGCCTGGATGATCACGTCGATGGAACCGACGACGATTTCGCGCACTGTCTTCTGCGGCAGCGAATAACCGCCCATGGCAATCATGGATTCGATGCGGTTCAGGCATTCGCGCGGGCTGTTCGAGTGGATCGTGCCCATCGAGCCGTCATGGCCGGTGTTCATCGCCTGCAGAAGATCGAACACTTCGGGTCCGCGCACTTCGCCGACGATGATGCGCTCGGGCCGCATGCGCAGGCAGTTCTTGACCAGGTCGCGCATCGTCACCTCACCCTCGCCCTCCAGATTGGGCGGGCGGGTTTCGAGGCGCACCACATGCGGCTGCTGCAATTGCAGCTCGGCCGAGTCTTCGCAGGTGATGACGCGCTCCTCGCGGTCGATATAGTTGGTCAGGCAATTGAGCAGCGTGGTCTTGCCCGAACCGGTACCGCCCGAGATCACGATGTTGCAGCGAACACGGCTGATGATCTTGAGAACTTCGGCGCCCTGCGGCGAGATGGCGCCGAACTTGACCAGTTGGTCGAGCGTCAGCTTGTCCTTCTTGAATTTGCGGATGGTGAGCGTGGCGCCATCGATGGAGAGCGGCGGCGCGATGACGTTGACGCGGGAGCCATCGGGGAGGCGCGCGTCGCAGATCGGGCTGGATTCGTCGACGCGGCGGCCAACCTGGCTGACGATGCGCTGGCAGATGTTGAGGAGCTGCTGGTTGTCACGAAAGCGGATGCCGGTCTGTTCGACCTTGCCGTTGACCTCGATGTAGACGTTCCTGGAGCCGTTGACCATGATGTCGGCGATGTCGTCGCGGGCGAGCAGCGGCTCGAGCGGCCCATAGCCGAGCACGTCGTTGCAGATGTCCTCGAGCAGCTCTTCCTGCTCGGCGATCGTCATTGCGAAGTTCTTGATCGCGATGATGTCGTTGACGATATCGCGGATTTCCTCGCGCGCACTTTCAGGATCAAGCTTGGAAAGCTGCGACAGATCTATGGTGTCGATGAGTGCGGAGAAGACCTGGCTCTTGGTATCGTAATAGGTTTCGCTTTTTTCGCGCTGTGCCCGCTTCGGCTCAGGCGCCAATGGCGGTGCCTCGACCGCACGGCGCGCCGGCGGCGCGACAGGCGCGCTTGGCGCCGCGGGCCGTGTCAGAACCGCCGTGTCCACGGAACCTGCAGCCGGTGGCGCAACAGGCGCCGGTGCTGGCTGGCGAAATTCCGGCGTGAACCGGTTGCCGTCGTCGCTGCCTCTTTTACCAAACATGATCGACTACCGATTCCACTGCTGAAGCGTCACTTCTTGTTGCGCGAGAGCTTGCCGAGCAGGCTGCCGAGCCCGGCCTTCTTCCTGATCTTGATTTCGCTGCGCCCGGTCAGCACATGCGCCATTTCGTTGATCATTGCGACGATCGGATTCTTGGCATCCATTTCGCCAAGCATGCGTCCGTTGTTGGCAGCATTGCCGAACAGCAAGGGATCAAAAGCAATGACCGACATTGGCGACAGACCGAGCGGCTCGGCGAAATCGGCCGGCGAAATCTCCGGGCGTTTCGGGACGCCGGCCTGGTTGATGATCAGCTTGGGCGGCGGATCATTGGGACGAAGCCGCTTGAGCATATCGATGAGGTTCTTGGTGTTGCGCAGATTGGCAAGTTCCGGTGTCGCGGTGATGACGATCTCGTCGGCCTTGACCAAGGTGTTCTTGGTCCAGCCCGTCCAGGCATGGGGGACGTCGAGCACCAGAAGCGGCACGCTGCGCTGGGCGGTGTCGATGAGCTGAACGAAGGCCTCTGGATCGAAATCATAGACCCGTTCGAGCGTCGAAGGCGCCGCCAGCAGCGACAGATGCTCGGCGCACTGGGTCAGCAGCCGGTCGAGATAGACTTCATCGATGCGTTCCGGTGAAAACACCGCCTCGGCGATGCCTTG
Organism: Mesorhizobium sp. AD1-1; assembly: GCF_020164655.1. Taxonomy (NCBI): domain Bacteria; kingdom Pseudomonadati; phylum Pseudomonadota; class Alphaproteobacteria; order Hyphomicrobiales; family Phyllobacteriaceae; genus Mesorhizobium; species Mesorhizobium sp. AD1-1. The sequence goes on along the minus strand of NZ_JAIUGP010000001.1, from coordinate 579,627 downwards.
CGCCGGATCCTGGTCGAAATTGATGTTGGCGGTGCCGAAAGCCAGATCGAGATCGGCGACGACCACTTCGGATTTGAACAGGGAGGACATCGCCCAAGCCACATTGTGGGCGATCGTCGAGGAGCCGACACCGCCCTTGGCGCCGACGAAGGCGATCGAGCGGCCGAGCGGCTCGGCTTCCGGATCGATGAAAATCGACGACACCACGCTGACGATGTCGGCCATCGAGACCGGAGCGATCACATATTCGGAAATGCCGTTGCGGATGAGTTCCCGGTAGAGGCCGACATCATTGTAGTGGCCGATCACCACCACCTTCGACGTCGGATCGCAATATTCCGAAAGCTGGGCGAGTTGTTCCAGCAATTGCTTGGGCTCGCTGCGCGATTCCAGCAGGATCAGATTGGGCGTCGGCGCCGATTGGTAGAATTCGATGGCAGTGGGAACACCGCCCATGTGGACCTTGAGATGCGCCTTCGTCATGCGACGGTCCTCGCCGGCGCGCTCGACCGGGTTGGCAACACCCTCGGTCTCGCAGAATGCCTGGATCGAGATGCGCGGGATCGGCCGCAACGCCTGCATCGCGGCGATGTCCTGCTGCGAGGTATCGCTGCCGTCCACCGGGGCGTCGTAGGCAAGGTTGCTCATCGTCATGCTCTCTCCCGTGGCCTGTTCTATCCGAGATTTGCGGCTCAGTACGTCACTTCCGAATTGCCGAGGAACTCTTCCGAAATGCCTCTCTTTTGGTAAACATCGATGGCTTGGCTACGATTTGCCGGATCAATATTGGCAGATTTACGCGGGCCGAGCAGGTCGGCGGGATTGGCCATCTGGGCGGCAAGATTGTTCTGATAGGAGCAGCCGAAGTCGGCATAGTGCTTGTTCTCCGATGTCTCCATAAGATCTTCGGGCCAGCGGCCGCACTTATCGGTCTGGGCTTTCACCGAGATATAAGCAACGCGAATCGGGGCAGAGGCTTCGGCGGAGGCGGACTGATAGGAGGTCACGACAATCCGATTGCGCTTGATGCCGCTGGCAACCGCCAGCCGGGCGAAATCGCGGGCCGCCGTGGTCGCGGCGACCTCGTTGGCCGATCCGCTCGGGACCTGGATCGTCAGCGTCGGGGCGGCACTTCTGTCATAGCCATCCAGGAAGCCAAGAAGCGTATCGCGCTGGGAGCCGGTCATGCCGCGGTCACCGGCGCCGACAGGCAGGTCGATCTTCTGATTCTTCTCGGCGATGACGATCGGATGGTTGGTGCGGTAATCGTCCGGAATGGCGCCGACCGTGATGCTGTCGCGCTGGGCGCAGCCGGCGAGCAGCGCCGCCACCGCAACCGCCAGGACAGGAACGGCTCGCCGGCAGACCCGTGAACGGCCGAGACGGGTCGTTGCGGCGATGGTGCTTGCCTTCAATGCTGACTGAGACATGTCCGCTTCCCCGCTTACTTGTAGATGAAGCCGACAACGCCGTGGTAGCGGCCATTGGGCTTGTCGGTCTGCATGGTGCCGTAGACGCGATTGACGCGGCCAAGGAACATGCCGGCGCCATCGCTGGCGGCGTTGAAATTGTCGTCCGGCTTGGCAAGGTCGTTGCGCGCCACCGGCTTCACCAGATAGGGCGTGATGATGATGACGAGCTCGGTCTCGTTTCGCACGAAATCCCTGCTGCGGAAGAGCGCGCCAAGCACCGGGATCTTTGTCAATCCAGGCAATCCGTTGACGGCTTGCCTGACATCGTCGCGAACCAGGCCGGCGATCATCATGGAGCCACCGGATGGCAATTCCACCGTTGTGTCGGCAAGGCGCTTGCGCAGCGACAGGGCATTCATGCCGGGACTCGTCACGCCTGAGGAGAACGATACGGATCCCTCGGTTGTCGGCTCGGAAACCGACGTCCTGACTTTCAAACTTATGCGGCCGGGAGACAACACAACCGGCTGGAATTCCAGGCCGATGCCGTACTCGATCTTTTCGACGCTGTAGGTCTTCAGGCCGGTCTGGTTGTCTTGCGATACATTTGCCGAGACACCCGTGACCATATTGTATTCACCGCCGACCTTGAAGGTTGCCTTCTCGCCCGACACAGCCGTCAAGGTCGGCTCGGCCAAGGTCTTCATCACCCCGGACTGCTCCATAGCGTTCACATAAGCCTGCAGTCCTGAAGCGCCGATTTGAAAGCCGGAATTCGACAGCTGTTTGCCGAGACCCGTGAAGTTGTCGCTGATTGCGCCGTAACTAATGCCGTTGCTGCCGCCGCTGCCAACCATGTTGACGCCGAGCTGCTTCATCACCGAGCGGCTGACTTCGGCGACCGTGACCTTCAGCGTGACCTGGTCGTCGCCAATGATCTGGATCAGGTTGACGATCTGGCTGGTGCGGCGCTCCTGGTCCGGATTGTTGATGTCGACACCGCTCTGGGCCGAGCCGCCAGCCGCGGTCTGCGAATATTGTCCCGTCGTCGCTTCACCACCCGACACGAACATGTTCGCCAACTGTTCGGCGCGCTTGGCATCCAGGGGGGTATCCACGGTTCCTGTGAGAACGACGTTGTCGTTCAGCAGTTCCACCTTGACAGCCGACGTCGGCAGGAAGCGCCTGATATAATCCTCAAGGCCGGCAACGTCGCGCTCGACGGCCAGGTCCAGACTGACGATCTGCTCGCCATTGGGGCCGAAGACAAAGATGTTCGTCTCGCCGACCGCCTTGCCGAACAGATAGATGCGCCTTGCGGTGCGGGTCACCGCATCGGCAACCGCCGGGTTGGCGACGAGAATGTCATAGGCATCGCTCGGCAGGTCGATGACCACCGACTTGTTGAGGCCGAGCTTGACGCGCTGGGTGGCCGTCGATGCCGTGACCTGCGCGTTCTTTGCCTCGACGACGCTGCCTTGCACATTCGTTCCGACGAGCAGCAGGCCGAATGCCGCGGCTACGATTGCCGGCAGTTTGCCACCTAGCTTCATTTCCTTGCTCCCACTTCGGAAACTTCGCCCGACTTGATCAGCCTCACCGTTCCCCTGCGGCCATTGCCGGAAACGAGATAGTCGGCCTCACCCACATTCTTTTCCTGCGTGTCCGCGACCGCCCGCAGCGCCAGGGTCAGGCGATCCGCCATCTGCTGGGCGACGGTGATAATCTCTGCCTGCTTGGGCGTCAGTTCCAGCGTGGCGGTCTGGCCCACCCTGGTCTTCTTGCCTTCCTCGTCCTCCTGAATGGTCTGGTCAATGGCCAGGACGCGGATGTTCTTGAGGATGGTCTCGGTGTTGAAGCCGGCGGCACCGCTGGCGGCATCGGCCCTGCGGGTCATGATGACGTCGACGAAATCGTTGGGAAGAATGAAGCCGCCGGCCGACGTGTCGGCCGAGATGGCCGTGGCGACCGCCCGCATGCCGGAAGGCAGGATCGACGACATGAAGCTCTGCCCCTCGCCGATCAGCTTGGAGCGCCGCAGCGGCTCTCCGGCATACATCGCCACACGGGCAATGGAACCCTTCAGCTTGTCCAGCGCCTCGGGCTCGGCGGTGCGGGTGATGAAATTCGCGTTGACGCCATCGGCGGGCCAGGATTGCCAAGCGATGTTGTTTTGGATCGGGCTGCCCATCGGAACGTCGCCTGAAAGCACAAGCACATCCTGGAGTGCCACTGCCGGGGCCTGGGGAGCGGAATCGACGACGACCTGGGGTGGCGGTGCCACCATGTTCTTCGCAACATAGCCAGCGCCACCCGCCGCGGCCACCGCCACGCTCAGAATTATCAATCGCGATGCTGGCATCTGTCCGAACCCTTGCCCTGGCAAACCACGTAGCCAAGCCGGACTTTGCAGCGGCAATCGTCAAAACAAGGTTAATGTAATGCTTACGATCGTGATTAATTTAAGGTTTACATAAATTAGCCGGACTATAGCCGGACCGGCCAAAACAGCCGGGCCGACCCTGTTGAGAACGGAGGGTTCTGCAATGCCGACAGACAATAAAATAAGGTCGTACTCAAGCCGCCAGCCTGGCAAGCGCCCATAGCATCAAAGGCGAATCCGGATAGGTCAGCAACCCGCCAAGGCCGAGCGCGACGCCATAGGGAACACCTTTGGCCTCGTCGGCGAAATGGCGCAGAAACGGATTTTGGCCGGTAACGGCCGCAAGCAGCGACTTCCGATAGAGGAGGATCGCGAGCGTCAGCAGGCCGCCGATGATTGTCGACGCGACAAGATATTCGACGAGATTGATATTGAGGCCCATCCACATCGCGGTGGCGGCCAGAAGCTTGGCGTCGCCGCCGCCGATGCCGCCCATTGCAAACAGGCCGAACGTCACGGCCAAGACCAGGGCGCCGGCGGCGAAATGTCCGCCGTAGGCTGCCCAGTCCATGCCTGTCAGGGGCGCGACCAGCGCGAAAACGACGACGAGCAGCACCGGCACGCGGTTGGCGATCGTCATCGACAGCATGTCGGAGATCGCGGCAAACAGCATGCAGAACGGAAAGACGACGAAGATCAGGGCTTCAAGCATCGGCGCCACGCCTATTGTCCGATTTTATTGGGCTCAAACTAAGATATGTTCGATTAACGATTGATGAGGCCAGGAACGAAAAGACGACCTATATTGGCAGCGGCATAAAAAGGGCCGCCACGCGGCGGCCCTTTCCAGAAAATGCGATGCAAGTGCTCGGCGATAAGCCGATCAGCTGCCGCTCGGCGCGTTGTTCAGGGTGCTGCCAATGTTGGTGAACTTGGCATTCAGCGCATTGCCGAGCGTGCCGGCGCCAGTGATGATGGCGAGCGCGATGAGAGCGGCGATCAGACCATATTCGATAGCGGTCGCGCCGGATTCGTCCTTCACAAAACGTGCGATGAGATTAGACATTCGAGAGCTCCTACTCCACGTGTTACAGCACTTCCGTCAACTTCTGTGATGGTTGATCGGATGCTGCCAATCTAGGGAGAAGCTCTTTCGATCGGCTTAAGAAACAGCCTTACCGATTCCTTTCCCGGTTCGAACATATTGCGTGGTTAACTTCGGGCTAAAGTACCGCCGCGCCTTCCAGTCCCGGGTTTGGCAGGCTTGCGCCCCGACTGGACCGCGCCTCGCGGGGCGCCCTTGTCGGCCATTGCAGGATTGGCAACATCGCAGGCTTAACCGTTGGTTCACCAATCTCGTTCATGTTCCGTTGATCAGTCCGCCTGCGTGGAGCGCCTCAATGGCCCAGCCGAGATCGTCAATCCTGATTGCCGCGCTTCTTGCCGTCTCGAGCTTCGTCGCGCCCGCCATGGCCGGCGCCGGCATCGAGGTCACGATGAACCAGGCCAAGATCGTCAAACTGTCGCGTCCCGCAGATACCATCGTGGTCGGCAACCCGGCAATCGCCGACGCTTCCGTGCAGGACGCTTCGACGATCGTGCTCACCGGCAAAGGTTTCGGCGTCACCAATCTGGTCGTGCTCGATACCGACGGCAGTCCCATCGTCGATGAGCAGGTAACCGTCGTGCGGCAGGCTGCTTCGTCGGTGCGCATCTATCGGCGTGCCGAAATCCAGACGATGTCCTGCACGCCGTATTGCGAAAGCTCCTACAAGAGCGAAGCGGAGAAGTCTTCCGAGGCGGAGATGAGCGTCAGCCGATAGGTGGCGTGATCGGCTGCCGATGCGGTTATTGGCCGGTTAAGAGGCCTGCCCCGACTTTAACGATCATCCAAACCGGACCTCAATCGGTTTGCGTTAATGGTCCTTCCGAGACCGCATAGAGATCGGCAGGATCGGACATGAGCAAGGGATACGGCCGCGCAGGCGACCACAAAGTGAGATGCCCAAGGTTTTTCGCCCGCTTTCTTCGTGACCGGCGCGGCGCCACGGCAATCGAATTCGCGATCCTTTCAGTCCCCTTCGCGCTGCTTGTCTTCGCCATTCTGGAAAGCTGCATCTCGTTTGCCGCGCAGGAAGTGATGGCCAACATCACCGACGATGTCGCGCGCAAGCTTCGCACCGGCCAATTGAGGGCGGTTGACGTCGCCGGAACCAACTTGCGGGACATGATCTGCACAAAACTGCAGATCATCGTTTCCCAGGATTGTCCCAATCAACTGCTGGTGGATCTTCGCCAATATACATCGTTCGCCGATGCGGCCACGGCCGGCTTCAAGATCCAGAACGGCGATGTCGTATTGACGAAAGGCACCGCAACCCAGTCGTTTTCAGTGACAGCGGGTGCGGCGGAGTCGAGGAACATGCTGCGGGTCTTTTACAAATGGCCGATCATGACCGACCTGCTGGCCAAATCGATGGGCGGCAACAAGACGCTGCACTTCGCATCGGTGACCTGGCAGAACGAACCGTTCGACAACTGAGCGGAATGCACGAGCAGTATAAGAAAAGGGCAATGGGCATGATGCGTGCGGGGGCACATCTTATGATTACGGGAGTTTGGCGGAAAGCAAGTCTGTTCTGGTCCGATCGCCGCGGCATCGCGGCGGTCGAATTCGCTTTGATCATGCCAATTCTGCTGATCATGTATTTCCTCACAATGGAAGCGTCGCAAGCCATCGAGACCAGCAAGAAGGTCAGTCGCATCGGCAGCATGGTGGCCGATCTCGTCACTCAGCAGACAAGCGTCCTCAAGGCGGATGTCGACGCCATCATGCAGATAGGCAGCGTCACCCTTCAGCCCTACAACCGCTCAAACCCGACCATCACCATCACGGCAATCCAGGTCTCGGCCGATGCGACGCAGGCACTGGTGGTGTGGTCACGCAAATTGGTAGCCGGCGTCGCCAGCCCTGGCGCAGCCGCGACCACCGAGACAACAGTCCCAGCGTCGCTCAAGGTCGCCAACACGTTTCTCATTCGCGTCGAAAGCAATCTCGTCTACAAGCCGGTTATCGAGCTTACAATGACCTCTGCTTTCAACCAGATAAAGATGGGCGAAACCTATTTTCTGCGCCCCCGCAGAAGCGTGGCGATCTCTTGCAGCGACTGTTGAACAGAGGCAGCCAGGCGTGCGCAGGCCGCTCCAGCTACTGCTGCGGCCCACGGTCCGAAACGAAGCGCACGATAGCAGCGGCCATCTCGTAGTCTTTTGGCGCCACACGAGCGAAGCCGCCGGAATGTTTCGATTCCAGGAGATCGTAGATATCGGGCGTCGTCGACTTGAGGTTGGTGAGGAACACGGCAAGCCGGCGCTTGGCTTCGGGGTCGAGATCGCTGCGGACCGCATGCGGGCCGTATCTCAACAGGCCCGACGTCCATACGATCCGAAGCGCCGTCACTGAGACCCCTGCCGCCTCCAACCTGGCCTGCGTGCCCGACGGTTCTCGCGGGCCGTCGGTAGCGGCCGCCACCCAGCCGAACAGGCCATCGGCTTTGCCGTCGACCAGCATCGTCTCGGCCGCCTCGGCCGAATCGGCATGGACCAGAAACGGTGCATCTTCCGCGATCTTGCGGCCTTCCGCCGCCAACGCCGCCAATGGCAAGAGAGAACCGCCGACGCTGTCAGGAGGCGCCATGGCGATACGATGGCTGTCCATCGCCGCAAGGTCGGGAAGCTTGCCGTCCCGCGTCAGCAGAACCGAGCGGATGCCGATCGCGCCGTCTGAATCGACCGGAGCCACAAGCGGTTCGATACATAAGCAGCGCTGCGAGGCCGTCGCATATGCAGTGGCCGAATAGATCGCATATTCGATGCGGGCATTGGCCTGCGCCTCGATCAGCGCGGCATAGTTGCGGGCAACGACAAACTCGACCTTCATGCCCAAGGCCTTGGTGTAGGCGTCGGTCAACAGTGCCAGCCCCGGAACGGAGTTGCCGGCGCCTGGCTCGGCAACGATGCCGATGCGAAACGTGCCGATATCGTCGCGCCAGTCGGCATGCGCCGGATTTGACCAGAGCGCGACCTGCGCCAGCATGAGAGCAGCATAAGTCTTCAGCGCAACCCTCATGACAGGAACCACGGTCTGTTGTCCTCGATTCATGCCCATGCCCGGAGCATTTGTGTATATCGCAGCCCAAAACTGCTGCGCACCGTTGGGCGACATGCATCTCTGTTTGTGCATGTCGTTATCCCAAAACCGCTGCGCACTTTTGGGCGACATGCATCTCTGTTTGTGCATGTCGTTATCCCAAAACCGCTGCGCACTTTTGGGCGACATGCACCAGACTATCACGCCAAGCCGTTGCCGTTTGGTTTCCGAATTGCCAATGAAGTCGCGGAACCCTATGTCTGGTCGGTCAAACTGGCAACAACTCGATGGCACGCGCTTTCCTCTTCGTTCTGGACTCCTTCGGCATCGGTGGAGCGGCCGACGCCGACCGCTACGGCGACGCCGGCGCCAACACATTCGCGCACATCGCAGAAGCCTGTGCAGAGGGCCGCGCGGATCGCGAAGGGCTTCGCAGTGGACCGCTGTTTGTCCCCCATATGGCCTCGCTCGGGCTTGGCAAGGCTGCCGAAACCGCAACGGGGCTGGGCTTTGCCAGCAGCGGGACGGATGTGCTCCCAACTGCCTTTCACGGCGCCGCACAGGAGGTTTCGAGCGGCAAGGACACGCCGTCGGGCCATTGGGAGATCGCCGGCCTGCCGGTGCGCCTCGACTGGGGCTATTTCTCGGATACGGTTCCCGCCTTTCCGGCCGAACTGACCGAGGCGATGATCCGCGAAGGCAAGGTGCCGGGCATTCTCGGCAATTGCCATGCGCCGGGCACCGAAATCATCGAGCGCTTCGGCGAGGAACACATCCGGACCGGCAAGCCGATCTGCTACACGTCGGTCGACTCGGTCCTGCAAATCGCCGCGCATGAAGTCCATTTCGGCCTCGATCGGCTTTATGAATTCTGCCAGGTGGTGCGCAGGCTGGTTGACCCGCTCAGGATCGGACGGGTGATCGCGCGGCCGTTCGTCGGCGAAACCACCGCCACTTTCGAGCGGACATACAACCGTCATGACTACGCCGTGCCCCCGCCGGAACCGACCCTGCTCGACCGGCTGACGGCGCGTGGCAGCCGTGTCATCGCCGTCGGCAAGATCGGCGACATCTTCGCCCATCGCGGAATTTCGCAAGTGCGCAAGGCGGCAGGCAACATGGCGATGTTCGACGAAGCGCTGGGTGCGATGGATGATGCCGGCGACGGTGACCTCGTCTTCGCCAATTTCGTCGACTTCGACACCGAATTCGGTCACCGCCGCGATGTCGCGGGCTATGCTGCAGCGCTCGAGGCCTTCGACCTGCGGCTGCCGGAGGCATTTGCGAGGCTGCGGCAGGGCGATCTTCTCATCCTGACGGCCGACCACGGCAACGACCCTACCTGGGCCGGGACCGATCACACGCGCGAGCGGGTTCCGGTGATCGGCACTGGACCGGGTCTCAAGAGCGGCGACATCGGACTGAGAACGACATTCGCCGACATCGGCGAAACCGTGGCCGAGCATCTCGGGCTGGCGCCCGGACGCTACGGCACTTCTTTCTATGCGGCGATCGGCGGTCATGCCTGAGTTACCGGAGGTCGAAACCGTCCGGCGCGGACTTCAGCCGGTTCTGGAAGGCGCCACCATCGCCCGCGTCGAGGCGCGCCGACCGGATCTGCGCTTTCCATTTCCCGAGAAATTCGCGCAGCGACTGGCCGGCAAGACGATCACGGCACTCGGCCGCCGGGCCAAGTATCTGACGATGGACCTGGAAGGCGGCCCCGCGCTGATCTGCCATCTCGGCATGTCGGGCTCATTCCGCATCGAGACGGCCGATGGCAGCGACATGCCCGGCATCTTCCGGCACGACCGCTCGAAGAGCTCCAATCACGACCACGTCGTCTTCCATGTCGTGTCTCCGGCCGGTACCCGATCGCGCGTGATCTTCAATGATCCGCGCCGCTTCGGCTTCATGTTGTTTGCGGAAGGACTGCCGGACGTTCATCCGATGCTGGCTGGACTTGGTGTCGAGCCTACGGGCAACACATTGGACGGTGCGCTGCTTTCCTCATTGATGAAGGGGCGGAGATCACCGCTGAAGGCAGCGCTTCTCGACCAGAGGCTGATCGCCGGGCTCGGCAATATCTATGTGTCGGAGGCGTTGTGGCGTGCGGGCCTGTCGCCGCTGCGCGAGGCGGGCACGATCGCCAGGCCCGGAAAGAAAGCCCAGGCCCAAAGCGAACACCTCGCGCAAGCCATTCGTTCGGTGATATCGGATGCGATCGCAGCCGGCGGTTCCTCACTGCGGGACTATATGCAGACCGATGGGTCGCTGGGCTATTTCCAGCACGCCTTCGCCGTCTACGACCGCGAAGGCGAGGCCTGCTCCAAGCCCAGTTGCGGCGGCCACATCGAGCGTATCGTGCAGAGCGGCCGATCGACCTTTTATTGCCGGACATGCCAGCGATGAGTCAGAGCAATTCCAGGAAAAGCGAGGGCGGTTTTCCGTCCGAAATTGCATCAAGACAAGGAGATGGAGCGGTTCTGCGTTTCCGTGAAACGATGAACCGCTCTAGACGAGCGTAAGCAAGGAGAAGCAGCCATGACCTATGAGACGATCATCACCGAGACGCACGGCAAGGTCGGGCTGATCACGCTGAACAGGCCGCAGGCGCTCAACGCGCTGAACTCCCAGATCCTGACCGAGGTGGTGGCAGCCGTGAACGGGTTCAGCGCCGATCCCGGTATCGGCGCCATGGTCATCACCGGTTCCGAAAAGGCTTTCGCGGCGGGCGCCGATATCAAGGAGATGCAGTCCATCTCCTATGCGGACGCCTACGCCCAAGACTTCTTCGTCGGCTGGGAGGAACTGACGCGGGCGCGAAAGCCTATTATCGCGGCGGTGGCGGGCTATGCACTCGGCGGCGGTTGCGAGCTGGCGATGATGTGCGATTTCATCATCGCCGCCGACACGGCCAAGTTCGGCCAGCCCGAGATCACGCTCGGCGTCATTCCAGGCATGGGCGGGTCACAAAGGCTGACCCGCTTCGTCGGCAAGTCGAAGGCGATGGACATGTGCCTGACCGGGCGGATGATGGATGCCGCCGAGGCCGAGCGTTCTGGCCTGGTGTCGCGGGTCGTGCCTGCCGGCGAACTTGTCGAGGAGGCGCTGAAGGCCGCGGCCAAGATCGCCGCTTTCTCGCTGCCATCGGTGATGATGGCAAAGGAAGCTGTCAACCGCGCCTTCGAGACGACGCTTGCCGAGGGATTGCGGTTCGAGCGCCGGCTGTTTCACTCGCTGTTTGCACTGGACGATCAGAAGGAAGGCATGGCGGCCTTTGCCGAGAAGCGGAAGCCGAATTTCACCAACCGCTGACGCCAATCCCTTGGCTTCGAAGAAGATGGCTGTTGGCCGCCAAAAAGAAGGCCAGGCAGCGTTGACGCGCCGGAAAAGCTGAACTATAAGCCGCACCAACCGAGGCGGCCCCGTGGCAGCCCGTTTGTTTTTTGCGCCCTGCGGCATCCCGCATGCGCCGACCAGATCAGAAGAGAGGCATCATGGCCAATACATCCTCGGCCAAAAAGGCAACGCGCAAGATCGTCCGCCGCGCAGCGATCAACAAGAACCGTCGCTCGCGCGTCCGCACCTATATCCGCCAGGTCGAAGAGGCGCTTGCCTCCGGTGACAAGGCTGCCGCACAGGCTGCCTTCAAGATCGCGGAACCGGAATTGATGCGCGCCGCAACCAAGGGCGTGATTCACAAGAACACGGCGTCCCGCAAGGTGTCGCGACTGGCTCAGCGGGTCAAGGTACTGTCGGCCTGACATTACTTGCCTAGACTGACGTTCTTCGAACCCGGCCGTTTGTGCCGGGTTTTTTCGTTTGCCGGCAAGCACTTAAAAAGAATGTCCGGAAACGGCGTCTTATGCGGATTTCACAATAGGGAATAGTTTGCCGGCATATGCATGCCTGCTGTTGATCGGCACGCTTGAAAATCGCCGGCCTAATGATTCTTGGCTGTCAAAAATAGCTTATATTTTTCAAACGCTTACAGATGGTGATCCACAGCTTGTCCACACCGGACTGGCCCGATCGGGGAGAAGTCGCTGTCAAGCGAATTATTTCAGAATATTTCTGTCAGCGCCCGGTTTTTCATATTCGCCGGAAAAGGGTTTGAATCACAATGGCTTTGTTAAAATGTGCCGTCGCGGCATGCCACTCGAACCCGCCTCCACTAACCAGATTCCTTAAAAATCCGTTAGACGTGGCCTTGCCCTATCCACAGCGATTTCGGTAGTGTCGATCTATCGAAAGGGACGGGCTCTGGCTCTTAACCCAAGCCTGAATCGGCCAGCTTAAATTGGCGGGATTTGCAACGCGGATCAAGTCCGCGGACGGCTTTGGTTTGTCTTTTTCGATACGGTAGGGGACTGGCGTAACTAGACATGGCAGGTAGACGGCGCGCCGGCGCTCTTTTCGCCGGACGGTGTTGTATTGCCCTGACATACCCAACGCGGACTGGCTTCCATGGGCCGGCACCGGTTCCCACGGATAATGGGCGACGTTCACCTGCCGGCGGCGGCAGCGGACATCGTAGCAAAGACTTAGGTCGCCGGAACCGGATGCAGGAGGCGCATCCCCGGCGGAAAACAGGTACGGAAGGACAAGGAAAAGATCATGCAGAGCGGCATCGAAAGGGAACTTACGGGCGACCTCCCATTTCCTGGAACTTTGATCGGAGCAAACGACATGGCGGTGTCCAGCGACGCGGAACAGAAATTCGACCGGGTCAAGACCCAGTTGAAGGCGCGCCTGGGAACCGAAGTCTATTCGAGCTGGTTTGGCCGCATGAAAGTCGCCGAGGCTTCCAAGGGCATTGTCCGCATCTCGGTGCCTACCGCCTTCCTGCGCTCATGGATCAACGGCCACTATCTCGACCTCATCTCCGAACTGTGGAAGCAGGAGGATCCCGATCTTCTCAAGATCGACATCGTCGTGCGCACGGCAACCCGTCAGGGACGCGCCCAGGCCGAGCCAGAGGTAACGCCGGCACGCAGCAAGGTGACACGGCAGACGCAGACGGCGCTTGCCGCAGGCACAGTCAGCCCCAGCCGGGTGGAGCGCGCATCGACTCCGCGTCCGGGCACACCCGTCGAGAGCGAATTCCGCCACAACGTTCTGGGGTCACCGCTCGATCCACGCTACACGTTCGGCTCTTTCATCGAGGGGCCGTCGAACCGGGTGGCCTTCGCCGCAGCCAAGGCAGTGGCGGAATCGCAATCGAGCGCGGTGCGCTTCAATCCGCTCTTCCTTCACGCAACCGTCGGGCTCGGCAAGACCCATTTGCTACAGGCCATCGCCGCGGAATCGCTGAAGCAGAACCCCAAGTCGCGCGTCGTCTATCTCACGGCCGAGTATTTCATGTGGCGCTTTGCCACCGCGATCCGCGACAACAACGCTCTGACGCTCAAGGAGCAGCTGCGCGACATCGACCTGCTCATCATCGACGACATGCAGTTCCTGCAGGGCAAGTCGATCCAGCATGAATTCTGCCACCTGATCAACATGCTGCTCGACAGCGCCAAGCAGGTCGTCGTCGCTGCCGACCGGCCACCATCGGAACTGGAATCGCTCGAACCGCGGGTCCGTTCGCGCCTCAATGGCGGTGTCGCGCTTGAAATGTCGGCGCCCGATTTCGCCATGCGCCTCGGCATGCTCAAATTGCGCCTTGCCACGGCCAGGAGCGACGACGCATCCCTCGACATTTCGGAGGAGATCCTCAATCACGTCGCCCGCACCGTGACCGGCAGCGGACGCGAGCTGGAAGGCGCCTTCAATCAGCTTTTGTTCCGTCAATCCTTCGAGCCGCAGATCACCATCGACCGGATCGACGAAATCCTCGGCCACATCTATCGCACAGGTGAGCCGAAGCGTGTCCGTATCGAGGACATCCAGCGCATCGTGGCGCGTCACTACAATGTGTCGAAGACCGAATTGCTGTCCAACCGGCGCACGCGCACCATCGTCAAGCCGCGGCAGGTCGCCATGTACCTGTCGAAGGTGATGACGCCGCGCTCGCTACCCGAGATCGGACGGCGTTTCGGTGGCCGCGATCACACCACGGTGCTGCATGCCGTGCGCAAGATCGAGGACCTTTCCGGCAACGACAACACGCTGGCGCAGGAACTTGAGCTTCTGAGGCGGCTGATCAACGATCAGGCCTGACCCTCCGGGAGGGCCGAACCGAAACAACGCCGGAATTCAATGGCTTGCCAGTGCGGCGCCGGGCCTGCATCGGGCTCGTGGCATCGCCTGGAAGCGATCTGGATTTCGGTTTTTCGACACTGGCTCGCGGACTTCGGGCGCGTTATCCCCAGAAAGCCCGCGTAGCCGGCCTGAACCGGCGGCGCGGGCTTGCGTTTGCTGGTTTTTTCCTGTCAGTTTACGCAGATTCTGAGCCTATTCAGACCTTTCGCGGGACGCCGCTCACTGGTGACCCGTCATTCATTCAAGCGAGCCTGTTTCGTCATGCGTGTTATCCTGGAACGGTCAAATCTCCTGAAGTCGCTCAACCACGTCCATCGTGTGGTCGAGCGGCGAAACACCATACCGATCCTGTCCAACGTGCTGCTCGGCGCCGAAGGCGCCAGCCTTGAAATGAAGGCAACCGATCTCGACCTCGAGGTGACCGAAGCGACGCCCGCCAAGGTGGAGCGCGGCGGGGCGACGACGGTCCCGGCACATCTGCTCTACGACATCGTGCGCAAGCTCGCCGATGGCGCCGAGGTGATGCTGAAGACGGACGAGGACGGCAACGCCATGACGGTGACGTCCGGCCGCTCGAGCTTCCGCCTTCAGTGCCTGCCGCAATCCGACTTCCCGGAGCTTTCGGCCGGATCCTTCTCGCATATCTTCCGTCTCGACTCGGTTGCCCTGAAAGGCCTGATCGAGAAGACCCAGTTCGCCATCTCCACCGAGGAGACACGCTATTACCTGAACGGCATCTACCTGCACACGCATGAGGTCGGCGGCAAGCTGAAGCTGCGCTCGGTGGCGACCGACGGCCATCGCCTGGCGCGCGCCGAGATCGACGCGCCGGCGGGTTCCGAGGGCATGCCGGGCATCATCATTCCGCGCAAGACGGTGAGCGAACTGCAGAAGCTTGTCGACGATCCGGATGTTGCGGTGACCACCGAACTGTCGGACACCAAGATCCGCTTCACCATCGGCAGCGTGGTTTTGACCTCGAAGCTGATCGACGGCACCTTCCCCGATTATCAGCGGGTCATTCCGACAGGCAACGACAAGAAGCTGATCATCGACCGCCAGAGCTTTGCCGCCGCCGTCGATCGTGTCTCGACCATCTCTTCCGAACGCGGTCGCGCGGTGAAGCTGTCGATCAGCGAGGGTCAGGTGACGCTTGCGGTCAACAATCCGGATTCAGGCAGCGCCACCGAAGAACTGTCCGCTGACTATTCATCCGATCCGATCGAGATCGGCTTCAACGCCAAGTACCTGCTCGACGTTGCCGCGCAGCTGACCGGCACGGAGGCCAAGTTCATGCTGGCGGATGCCGGTTCGCCGACGCTGATCCACGACATGGCCGACGAGACCGCACTCTATGTGCTGATGCCGATGCGCGTGTAGCGGCGCAGTGTCAGCACTTCGGTCCTGTTGTGGACCGGCGGCAAGCGCGATATTTACGGCGACTTCTATAGGCGGATAGCGGTTGCCGGCACAGAACCATATAAGTAAGCTAACACTTACTAATTTCCGCAACTATGCGGCGCTGACGATCGATCTGGCGCCAGGTGCCGTGGTTTTTTCCGGCGACAACGGCGCCGGCAAGACCAATCTCCTCGAAGCGATCTCCTTTTTGACACCGGGACGCGGCTTGCGCCGCGCGCCCTACGCCGATGTCGCGCGCGAGGGCGGCGACGGCGGCTTTGCGCTGCATGCCCGGCTCGACGGACCTGATGGCCAGGTCGAGATCGGAACAGGCATTTCCGGCGGTGACACCGCCGGCGAAGGCGGCAGGCGGGTACGCATCAACGGAGCTTCGGCGCGTTCGGCCGAGGACATGCTGGAATGGCTGCGCGTGGTTTGGCTGACGCCAGCCATGGACGCGTTATTCACCGGACCGGCCGCGGATCGCCGGCGCTTCCTCGACCGGCTGGTGCTGGCGATCGATCCCGGCCACGGGCAACGTGCGATCGACTACGAGAAGGCGATGCGCGGTCGTAACCGACTGCTTACCGAAAGCTCTCGGGACGACCGCTGGTTCGACGCTATCGAGACGCAGATGGCCGAAACCGGTGTGGCGATTGCCGCGGCGCGCGCCGAGATGGTGCGCCTGCTGGCCGCCATGATCGACAGGCTGCCCGACACGGGACCGTTTCCGCAGGCCGATATCGGCCTTTCAGGCGAGCTGGAAGCCGAGATTGCCGTGGCGCCGGCGGTCGATGTGGAGGAACGCTTCCGTCGGACGCTTGCCGAGGGCCGCGAGCGCGATCGCGCCGCCGGGCGCACGCTCGACGGCCCGCACCGTTCGGACCTGGTGGTTCGGCACCGCCCCAAGGCGATGCCGGCCGAGCTCTGCTCGACCGGCGAGCAGAAGGCGCTGCTGGTCGGCATCGTGCTGTCGCACGCGAGGCTGACCGGCGAAATGTCGGGCATGACGCCGATCCTGCTGCTCGACGAGATCGCTGCGCATCTCGACAGCGGGCGGCGCGCGGCGCTGTTTTCCATCCTGGAGGAACTGAACTGCCAGGCATTCATGACAGGAACCGATGCTGCGCTGTTTTCCAGTCTCCAGGGCCGCGCGCAATTCCTGACCGTCGACCATGGGACGGTTGGGCCAACCGAAGACCCCTGACAAGGTTTTTCCGTGCCTGTATGATCAGGCAATGACCACTGCCGCCCTGACCGCAGACGAGATCGAACGCTATGCCCGCCACATCGTGCTGCCGGAAATCGGCGGCGCCGGACAGCAGAGGCTGAAGCAGGCCCGGGTGCTGGTCATCGGCGCCGGCGGGCTGGGCGCCCCGGTGCTTGAATATCTTGCCGCCGCCGGCGTCGGCACACTCGGCGTGGTCGATGACGACACCGTTTCGCTCTCCAACCTGCAGCGTCAGGTCATTCACGGCACCGACACTGTCGGCCTGCTGAAAACCGACAGCGCCAAGGCGGCAATCGCCCGCATCAATCCCAATACCACAGTCGAACCGCATACGTTCCGGCTGACCACGGACAATGCGCCTGCCCTCGTCGCCCGCTATGACATCGTCGTCGACGGTTCCGATAATTTCGAAACGCGCTACGCCGTGGCCGATGCCTGCGCGAGCGCTGGGAAACCGCTGGTGCATGCCGCAGTCGGACGCTTCGATGGCTCGGTCACGGTGCTGAAGCCCTTCGAAGACGGCAAGGACGGCAAGCCCAACCCAGGCTATCGTGACCTGTTTCCCGAAGCGCCACCGCCGGGCCTGGTGCCGTCCTGCGCCGAAGTCGGCGTGCTTGGCGCGCTGACCGGCGTCATCGGCACGCTGCAGGCCATGGAGGCGGTCAAGCTGATCACCGGCGTGGGCGAACCGCTGGTCGGCCGGCTGCTGCTTTATGATGGGCTGGCGGCGCGCTTCGACACCATCCGTTACAAGAGAAGCTGAATTCTTGGGCCGGATCGAAGCAGTCTCCATCAGGCGGATCCCGACCGATTTCGACCGTTGGGACGATGTGCTCGCATTGATCATGCGTACCTTCGCCTCGATGGACGACGTCATCGACCCGCCCTCCTCGGCCCACCTTTTGACCGCAGACACTCTGCGGGACAAGGCAGGGCGGGAGACCGGCTTCGTGGCGCTCAGGGGCGATCGGATCGTCGGCTGCGTCTTTGCCCTTGAAAAGGTGGCAGAGTTCTATGTCGGCAAGCTCGCCGTGGCACCGGACTGCCAGGGACAAGGCATCGGCCGGCGGCTGATGCAGGCGGTCGAAGACCTTGCCCGCGGCCGCGGCAAGGCCGCCATCGAGCTTCAGACGCGGATCGAGTTGACCGCAAACCATGCGGCCTTTGCTCGCCTCGGCTTTCGCGAAACTGGACGGACGGCGCATGACGGCTATGCCAGGCCGACCTCGATCACCATGCGCAAAGCTCTCCCGTAAGTCTTATCTTACGGTTTGTGGGCCACGGATATTGCACCGCGACAGTGTCAGGTCCTGAGCGGCAGCACGCGGTCTGGTGGGCGGTGGCCGTCAACGAAGGCGCGGATGTTGATGATGACCTTTTCACCCATGTCGATACGGCCCTCGAGCGTCGCCGAGCCCATATGCGGCAAAAGCACGACCTTGTTCTTGGCCGCGAGCTTCAGCAGCTTGCCGTTCAAGGCTGGCTCGTGCTCGTAGACATCGAGGCCGGCGCCGGCGATCTTGCCGTCCTGGATCAGCTTGACCAGTGCTTCCTCGTCGATGATGTCGCCGCGCGCGGTGTTGACGACATAGGCGGTGGGCTGCAGTAGCGCCAGCCGCCGCGCCGAAAGCAGATGGAAGGTTGCCGGCGTCGAGGGACAGTTGACCGAGATGATATCCATGCGGGCCAGCATCTGGTCGAGGCTTTCCCAATAGGTCGCCTCCAGCCCGTCTTCCACGGCCGGCAGCACGCGGTGGCGGTTGTGATAGTGGATCGACAGTCCGAAGGCCTTGGCCCGCCTGGCTACGGCCGTGCCGATCCGCCCCATGCCGACAATGCCGAGCCGCTTGCCCCAGATGCGCCGGCCTAGCATCCAGGTCGGCGACCAGCCGGCCCATTTCTTGTCGCCGGTGAGCACATTGGCGCCTTCCGCGAGCCGCCGCGGCACCGCCAGCATCAGCGCCATCGTCATGTCGGCGGTGTCTTCGGTCAGGACATTCGGCGTGTTGGTGACGGTGATGCCCCTCTTGGCCGCAGCCGCGACATCGATCTTGTCGACGCCGTTGCCAAAATTGGCGATCAGCTTGAGGTTGTCGCCTGCCTGAGCGATCAGCGCCGCGTCGATATTGTCGGTAATGGTCGGCACCAGAACGTCGGCTTCCTTGACCGCCGCGACCAGTTCCGGCTGCGTCATCGGCCGGTCCTCGACATTCAGCCTTGCGTCGAACAGTTCGCGCATGCGGGTCTCGACCGGGTCGGGCAGCTTGCGCGTGATGACGACGAGAGGCCTTTTTTTGCCTGCCATTGTTTCCCTCTCGAGTATTTGCCGCAATTCCGAACGCAAAACCGCTTCACAGGTTTGCTGGAATTGCTCTAACCCGATCTCGTTGAGACCTCTTTAACCAAGACCGGCGAAACTGAAAGCCGGTCGCGGTGCCGATTACCCATGTAACAAGCGGTGCCGCCGAAGACAAAGAAAAAGGGGCGCCGAGGCAAGCGCCGAAAGGAATGAAAGTGTCTGGTTTCGCGTCGCTTCGCCTGGCCCTCAGTGCAGCATTTTTCGGCGCTCTGCTTTATTCTCCGCTTACGGCGGCACAGAGTGCGGCTGCACCTGCCCAGAGCGTCGTCACGCTCGGGCCGAGCGGCCTGCCGCTGCCGCGATTCGTCAGCCTGAAATCCGGCCGCGTCAACTCGCGCGTCGGCCCCGGCGCCAACTACTCGGTCGACTGGATGTACATGAAGGCCGGCCTGCCGATGGAGATCATCCAGGAATTCGACACATGGCGCCGCGTGCGCGATGCCGATGGTTCGGAAGGCTGGATCAATCAGT
Organism: Mesorhizobium sp. AD1-1; assembly: GCF_020164655.1. NCBI lineage: Bacteria > Pseudomonadati > Pseudomonadota > Alphaproteobacteria > Hyphomicrobiales > Phyllobacteriaceae > Mesorhizobium > Mesorhizobium sp. AD1-1. The sequence goes on along the minus strand of NZ_JAIUGP010000001.1, from coordinate 560,010 downwards.
CGCTGCTTTCCGGCCGACGCACGGCAATCGTCGCACCATGGCAGCGTGGCAAGGGCACCCGGATCAACCTTCTCAACAGTCCCGACAAGGACGCAAGGGTGGTCGCGATGATCGAACCTGGCGTCATGGGTTCGATCAAATCCTGCGACGGCCAGTGGTGCGAAATGACGTTCGACGGCCACACCGGCTGGCTTGCCCAGTCGGTCGTCTGGGGCGCCTATCCCGGCGAACGGGTCAAGGACTGATTCTCTTTCGCGGTCCTGGCTTTATGCCCGATACGGCCGAGATGGGTGTCCTGGAAGCCGGTCGGCAGCTTCAGACCGTAGCCCAGCGCACGGTCGATGGCGATGTGGGCGATCCATATCAGCGCAACCGCCATCGCGGCCGTATTGCCCCACATGTGCCCGCCGAGCAGCAGCAGCACGGGCACTATCAGGATGTGCAAGGCGTTGTAGGCAAGGGCACCGACGCGCGGACCGGCCAGATAGCCCGACATCGATAGGTCAGGCGCCAGGATAAGCAAGCCGAAGAGCCACCAGGAGATGCCGGTCGAACCGTAGAAAAGTACGGCAGCCAGTGCCACGATCGCCCATTCGAGCCGGATTACGAGATCGAGGGGTTTCATCCCTGGCCGATAATTCTGGCTTGGCAGATGATTCCGGCCTCGCCAGTCATTCGCGGCGTTTGGGGCGCAGCCTCACGACGATGTCGACGTTGGCGATCTCCATCCCTTCCGGAGGCTCCGGCAGGTTGGCAACCGTCACCGGACCGCTGTCGATGTCGAATATACGGTTTTCGCCTTCGATGTAGAAATGGTGGTGGTCGGAGGTGTTGGTGTCGAAATAGGTTTTCGCGCCTTCGACGGCGAGGATGCGCAAAAGTCCCGCCTGGGTAAACTGGTGAAGGGCATTGTAGACGGTGGCCAGCGACACCGGCACGCCGGCGGCAACCGCCTCCTCGTGCAGTTCCTCGGCCGACAGATGCCGGTCGCCCTTGGCGAAAAGCAGATCGGCCAGCGCAATGCGCTGACGCGTCGGCCTCAGCCCGGCTTCACGGACCCGCTTGTCCACAGCGACATTTTCCTTCCGGCCGTCCAGGTCCATCTTCTCGTCGAACCCCACAGTTCCGCCCCAAGACACGCCCAGAATGGCAAAAAAATGAACGTCTGCCGAAACCGGACCTCTCAGGACATATATTCTGTCGTCCGAATGCGATCAATAGCGCGCATTGACCCAGGCAGACGAGCAGGCTAAGCGCAAACGCCGGTTTCCGGCCTGAAACAGATTGTGTTAGGAAACCAACGACAAGGGCACCCGATGGCCCGGAACGATATGGGATGAGATTGATGGCGGGTAAATCCAGCTACGAGTACGACGAATTGCTGGCCTGCGCCCGCGGCGAACTGTTCGGACCGGGCAACGCCCAGCTTCCCTATCCGCCAATGCTGATGTTCGACCGCATCACCGAGATCAGCGAGACCGGCGGTGCCTTCGAGAAGGGTTTTATCCGCGCGGAGTTCGACATCAAGCCGGACCTGTGGTTCTTTGCCTGCCATTTCATCGGCAATCCGATCATGCCGGGGTGCCTCGGCCTCGACGCCATGTGGCAATTGACGGGCTTCTATCTTGGCTGGCTTGGCGAACCCGGGAAGGGAATGGCGCTGTCGACCGGCGAAGTGAAATTCAAGGGCATGGTCACGCCTTCGGTGAAGAAGGTCGAATATGGCATCGACTTCAAGCGCGTGATGCGGGGCCGGCTGGTGCTCGGCATCGCCGATGGCTGGCTGAAGGCGGATGGCGAACCCATATACGCGGCAACGGATTTGAAAGTCGGTCTGTCCAAGCAGTCGGCGGTCGGCTGACCGGCACCCCTGGCCAGCCCCCTTGGCCAGCATCCCTGGAAGGAGTTGCGAATGAGACGTGTCGTAGTCACAGGCCTCGGCATCGTGTCGTCGATCGGCAACAATGCCAACGAGGTGCAAGCCTCGCTGCATGACGCCAGATCAGGCATCAGCTTCTCGGATTCCTTCGCCGAACACGGCTTCCGCTGCCAGGTCTGGGGAGCGCCGACGCTCGATCCATCGGCGATGATCGATCGCCGTGCGATGCGCTTCCTGAGCCAGGGTGCTGCATGGAACCACGTCGCCATGGACCAGGCGATCGCGGATGCGGGCCTCGGCGAGAGCGACATCACCAATGAGCGCACCGGCATCGTCATGGGATCGGGCGGACCATCCACCCGCACCATCGTCGAAGCTGCCGAAACGACGCTGAAGAACGGTAGTCCCAAGCGCATCGGTCCGTTCGCGGTGCCGAAGGCAATGTCGTCGACCGCATCGGCGACGCTTGCCACATGGTTCAAGATCCACGGCGTCAACTACTCGATCTCGTCGGCCTGTTCGACCTCGGCGCATTGCATCGGCAATGGCTATGAATTGATCCAATGGGGCAAGCAGGACATCGTCTTCGCTGGCGGCCACGAGGATCTCGACTGGACGATGTCGGACCTGTTCGACGCCATGGGCGCCATGTCGTCGAAATTCAACGACAAGGCATCGACCGCCTCTCGTGCCTATGACGCCAATCGCGACGGCTTCGTCATTGCCGGCGGCGCCGGTGTGCTGGTGCTGGAAGAGCTTGAGCATGCCAAGGCGCGCGGCGCCAAGATCTATGCCGAGATCGTCGGCTATGGCGCGACGTCGGATGGCTACGACATGGTTGCTCCTTCAGGCGAAGGCGCGGTCCGCTGCATGCGCCAGGCGCTGGCCACGGTTTCCACGCCGGTCGACTACATCAACACCCATGGCACCTCGACGCCGGTGGGAGATTCCAAGGAAATGGGCGCCATCCGCGAGGTGTTCGGCCCAGAGATGCCGTACATCACCTCGACGAAGTCGCTGACCGGCCATTCGCTGGGCGCGGCCGGCGTGCAGGAATCCATCTACTCGATCCTGATGATGCAGGGCGGTTTCATCGGCGAAAGCGCCCATATCGAGACCCTCGACCCCGAATTCGAGGGCATGCCGATCGTGCGAAAGCGCATCGACGACGCCAGGATCGACACTGTTTTGTCCAATTCGTTCGGCTTCGGTGGCACCAACGCCACGCTCGTTTTCCAGCGCTATTCCGCATAAGGATTTGCCGGCCATGGACGGATTGATGAAGGGCAAGCGCGGGCTTGTCATGGGTGTCGCCAACGATCATTCGATCGCCTGGGGCATCGCCCGGAAATTGTCCGAACACGGGGCGGAACTCGCCTTCACCTATCAGGGCGATGCCTTCGGACGCCGGGTCAAGCCGCTGGCCGACAAGCTCGGCGCCTCGCTGGTCGTGCCGTGCGACGTCGAGGACAGCGCTTCGGTCGCCGCCACGTTCGAGACCCTGGGCAACGAATGGGGCGGGCTGGATTTCATCGTCCACGCCATCGGCTTTTCCGACAAGAACGAGTTGAAAGGCCTCTACGCCGACACCAGCCGGGATAATTTCGTCCGCACCATGGTGATCTCCTGCTACTCCTTCACCGAGGTCGCCCGCCATGCGGCCACCTTGATGAAGGACGGCGGATCGATGATCACGCTGACCTATGCGGGCTCCGTCCGCGTCATGCCGAACTACAATGTCATGGGCGTCGCCAAGGCCGGACTGGAGGCCAGCGTGCGCTACCTCGCCAACGATTACGGTCCGCGCGGCATCAGGGTAAACGGCATATCGGCTGGGCCCGTGCGCACGCTCGCCGGCGCCGGCATTTCGGACGCCCGCCACATGTTCTCCTACCAGCAGCGAAACTCGCCACTGCGCCGCACGGTGACCATCGACGAGGTCGGTGGTTCGGCGCTTTATCTGTTGTCGGATCTGTCTTCCGGGGTTACCGGCGAAATCCACTATGTCGATTCCGGCTATCACATCGTTTCCATGCCGACGCTCGACGAATTGAAGCAGACCGACGGCGGGCGAGACTAACGCCTGTCGGCCAAAGGTGCGCGACGGTTTTGAAATGGCGGACATCTGAAAACACGAAGCTTAAAGCGCGCGGCTAAACCCCGTTTCAGCGCCAGTCGCATTGATCCGCTCAAGAAATACTTTCGGTCCAATAAAATTGGATTCATTCGCGGAAACTCATTTTAAGGAGATATCCGCTAGAAAGCCCCGTACTCAGGGGAACTTTCAATGCTCGCCGTCAGTAACCCGAAACGAACACCGGTGTTCCGACTGCTCACCATAGCGAGTTCGGGTCTCGGCAGTTTCGTCCTCGGGCTCTGGGGCCTGAAGCTCGGTCTCGGCGATGGCTTTGCCGGCATCTCCGCCGACATGATGGTCTCGGTGATGGCCGCTCTTTGCGCACTGGCGGCGTCGGTCGCCGCGATGTCCTTCTTCGCCGGCGTCGATGAATCGGCGGATTTCGTCTTCACGGAAACCCATTTCGACAAGCTGACCGGCCTGGTGGCACGTCCGGCGATGGTCGGCAAGATTGCCGAGGCGGCATGCGCGACCAGCCGGACCGGCGAGCCGATGTTCCTCATCGATATCGACATCGACCGGTTCAAGCAGATCAATGACGCCATCGGCTACAGCCAGGGCGACGAGCTGATCCGCGCCTTCACCAAGCGCTTGAAGATGTGCGTGCCGCCGCGCGCGCTGATCGGACGCATCGGCGCCGGTGAATTCGCGATCCTGCTCCCCGACAACCAAGTCGCAGGGTCCTTGGAAAGCACCATAGAGAGGCTCATCGACGAGATGATGGAGCCCTATGATCTCGGTACGCACCTGCAATCGGTCAGCCTGTCGGTCGGCATCGTGGCGATGCCAAAGGACGGTGTCGATCCCGTCCTCATCCTGCGCCGCTCCAATCTGGCGCTGCAGAACGCGCGCGCCAGCGGCGTCGGCAACTGGTCGGTCTTCCATGCCGAAATGGGCAGGGTCGCCGACCATCGCCAGTGGATCGAATCCGAGCTGCATACAGCCTTCGAGCGCGGTGACTTCGACCTTCATTACCAGCCGCAGCTCGATCTCCCGACCGGCCGCATCGTCGGCTACGAAGCGCTGATCCGCTGGCGGCATCCGGAACGCGGCATGATCCCGCCGATGGAGTTCATTCCGATCGCCGAGGAAACCGGCATGATCGGCCCGATCGGCGAATGGGTGCTGCGCAAAGCCTGCAGCGACGCCCGGCATCTGCCCGACGACTGCTTCGTCGCCGTCAACATCTCGCCCGTCCAGTTCATGACCAAGGACTTCGTCGGCATCGTGCGCGACACCATGACGAGCACCGGCATCAAGCCGTCACGGCTGGAATTGGAAGTGACCGAGACGGCGATGATGCAGGATCGCGACCGCGCCGCCGCCATCCTGAAGGAGCTTGCGGATATCGGCATTTCGGTCGCCGTCGATGATTTCGGCACCGGCTATTCCAATTTGAGCTACCTGATCGATTTCTCATTCGGCAAGCTGAAGATCGACCGGTCCTTCGTCAGCCGCCTCGACACGGATTCCAGCTCCGGTGCGGTCGTCTCGACCATCGTCGGGCTTTCGCGCGCGCTCGGCGTCAGCATCATTGCCGAAGGCGTCGAGACCGAAAGCCAGGCGACACTGCTCAGGGCAGCCGGCTGCGAGGTGGTGCAAGGCTACCTGTATGGCAGGCCCGCCCCCCTCAAGATCAGGGTCGGCGACGTGCATATCACCGATGAGGTCCGGCGCGTTGCCAATCTGCATTGAGTGCGACGCGATATCTGTTTTTGAGCATGATCTTTTCCGAAACCGGTATCCACTTTCGGGATCATGCTTCAACGACGAGCGGAAAGCACCTTGAACATGCCGTCACGAGCGAGTTCGGCATGGCTCGAAAAGACAGCCGCCAAGATCGGCTCGTAGGGAAGCTGACGGTTGGCGACCATGAACAGGCGCCCACCCGGCTTCAAGGCCTTGGCCGCCGCTCGGATCATGCCGGCGCCGATCTCCGGCTCGGCCGCCCGGCTGCGGTGAAAGGGCGGGTTCATGGCAATCGCGTCGTAGCGCTTCTCGACTGGTTCCTTCAGCAGATCGATCCAGAAGAAATTCCTGGCGATCGACTGGCTGACCGCTGCCAGATTGAGCTTCGCGGCTTCAAGCGCGGCGAAATCGGCCTCATAGAGGTCGAGCGCCTGAACGCCGGGGGAGCGGGCGGCGATCTCGGCCGCCACATAGCCCCAGCCGGCGCAGAGATCGGCAATGCTGCCACGCAGGTCATTGGGCAGGTTCTCGACCAGCAATTTCGATCCGGTATCGATCCGGTCGAACGAGAACATGCCGGGCGCGGTGTGAAACCGGCCTTCAACCTGCAGAGCGGGGTTGGCAGCGCGCAATTCTTCCGCGGCGGCCAGATCGGCGGGACGTCGCAGCCAGAAGGCAATGCCGTGATATTTGGGCAAATGGCCTTCAAGCGGCACAAGCTCGTCAACGCGCTTGCGCAGGCTGGCAATGCCATCGTCCTTGCCGCCGGCAATGACGACCAGGCCGCCCGGCGCCACGCGCTCAAGCGCCTGCGCGATGCGCACTTCGTTCAGGCCGCGATGCCGGCCGGCAAGCACAAGTGCCATATCGAAGCCATCGCCTTCCACTTGCGCGGTGACGACGAAGCCAGACGCCTGCAGCGCGCTAAAATGCGGCCGGAAGCCCTGCACGAGGTGAAGCGTCGCCTCAAAGCCTTCAGGCAGGCGAAAACCCGGCTCAGCGCCGAGAGACAGGGCGCGCGTGCCCTTTCCCGGCAAAGCAACAGCCTCCGCCTCGAAGGGATGGAAAAGCGTCTTCAACGGCTCGGCGGACATTGTTCGATCTCGACTTGTCTAAGCGCTTTGAAATCCAGGCTGAAAATGAAAACGGGCGCGACATAAGTCGCGCCCGTTTCGATTCATGATCTCAGACCAATCAGGCGGCGTTTTCTTCGCCTTCGGTCTTCTTGTCGCGGGCGAGTTCCTTGCCGGTGGCCTGGTCGACGACCTTCATCGACAGGCGGACCTTGCCGCGCTCGTCGAAGCCCATCAGCTTGACCCAGACCTTGTCGCCTTCCTTGACCACGTCCGAGGTCTTGGCGACCCGGTCGTTGGCAAGCTGCGAGATATGGACGAGGCCGTCACGCGGACCGAAGAAATTGACGAAAGCGCCGAAGTCCGCGGTCTTGACGACTGTACCTTCGTAGATCTCGCCGACTTCCGGCTCGGCGACGATGGTGTGGATCCACTTCTTCGCCGCCTCGATCTCCTTGGCATTGGACGAAGCGATCTTGACCGTGCCGTCGTCCTCGATGTTGATCTTGGCGCCGGTCTTTTCGACGATCTCGCGGATCACCTTGCCGCCCGAGCCGATCACGTCACGGATCTTGTCGGTCGGGATGTGCATCACTTCGATGCGCGGTGCGAACTCACCCAGTTCCGAACGCGCGCCGGTCAGAGCATGCGCCATCTCGCCGAGGATGTGCTGGCGGCCATCCTTGGCCTGGTCCAGCGCGATCTTCATGATCTCCTCGGTGATGCCTTCGATCTTGATATCCATCTGCAGCGAGGTGATGCCGTTGGCGGTGCCGGCGACCTTGAAGTCCATGTCGCCGAGGTGATCCTCGTCGCCGAGGATGTCGGATAGAACGGCGAAACGCTCGCCTTCCTTGATCAGGCCCATGGCGATACCGGCGACGGGCTTGGCCAGCGGCACGCCGGCATCCATAAGCGCCAGCGAGGTGCCGCAGACGGTGGCCATCGACGACGAACCGTTGGACTCGGTGATCTCCGAGACGACACGCAGCGTGTAGGGGAACTGGTCGGCGCTCGGCAGCATCGGGCGAATGGCGCGCCAGGCGAGCTTGCCATGGCCGATTTCGCGGCGACCCGGCGAACCCATGCGGCCGGTCTCGCCGACGGAATAGGGAGGGAAGTTGTAGTGAAGGAGGAACTTCTCCTTATACATGCCGGTCAGCGAATCGACATACTGCTCATCCTCGCCGGTGCCGAGCGTGGCAACGACCAGCGCCTGGGTCTCGCCGCGGGTGAACAGCGCCGAACCGTGGGTGCGCGGCAGGACGCCGACTTCGGAGACGATCTTGCGGACCGTCTTGAGGTCACGGCCATCGATGCGCGAACCGGTGTCGAGGATGTTCCAGCGCACGACCTTGGCCTGGAGTTCCTTGAATACCGAACCGATCTGCTCGGAAGTGTACTTGGCATCTTCGCCTTCGGCCGGGGCAAACGCTGCCTTGACCTTCGCCTTGACGGCGTCGACGGCGGCGTAACGCTTCTGCTTGTCGACGTTCTTGTAGGCATTGCTGAGTTCGTCGCCGACGATCTTCAGCATCTCGGCTTCAAGCGCGGAATAGTCCGGCGCGGTGAAGTCGCGCGGCTCCTTGGCGGCGACTTCGGCCAGCTTTATGATGGCGTCGATGACCGGCTGGAAGCCCTTGTGGCCGAACATGACGGCGCCGAGCATCAGCTCTTCGCCCAATTCCTTGGCTTCGGACTCAACCATCAGCACAGCGTCGGCGGTGCCGGCGACAACGAGGTCGAGCTTGGATTCCTGCATCTCGTCGACATGCGGGTTCAGAACGTATTCGCCGTTGATGTAGCCGACGCGGGCGCCGCCGACTGGGCCCATGAAGGGAACGCCGGAGAGCGTCAGGGCGGCCGAAGTGGCAACGATCGACAAGATGTCGGGATCGTTCTCGAGATCATGCTGGACGACGGTGACGACGATCTGGGTGTCGTTCTTGTAGCCGGAGGCGAAGAGCGGGCGGATCGGGCGGTCGATGAGGCGGGAAACCAGCGTTTCCTTCTCGCTCGGACGGCCTTCACGCTTGAAATAGCCACCCGGGATCTTGCCGGCGGCGTAGGTCTTTTCCTGGTAGTTGACGGTCAGCGGGAAGAAATCGAGGCCGGGCTTCGGCTCCTTCATCGAAACGACGGTGGCGAGGACCTTGGTCTCGCCGTAGGTGGCGAGCACCGCGCCATCAGCCTGGCGCGCGATCTTGCCGGTTTCGAGGATGAGCGGACGACCGCCCCATTCGATTTCCACTTTGTGGTGATTGAACATCTCTTGTCCTTAATATGAGGAAAGGGCCGCGCCGTTTCACGGTGCGCGGAGATGCCCTTTCCCTGGCTTCCTTTCTCGGGCAGCCACGGGCAAGACAACGGGAGGCTCGGGTGTTTCGGCGCGGTGCGCGCGCGAGCGTCCTGCAATCCTGCCCCATGACCGTCCATGGGCGGTTTCGAGTGCCCTCTGCACGATCGAAACCGGGTCTGGCCAGTCGATACGACTGGCAGAATGCGCGACCGGCGGGCTCTCCTTCGAAAGCCCGCCGGTCAATTCGTCAACGACGCAGACCGAGCTTCTCGATCAGCGTCTGGTAGCGCGCGTCGTCCTTGCGCTTGAGATAATCAAGCAGGCTGCGGCGCTGGGAGACGAGAGCAAGCAGACCACGGCGGGAATGGTTATCCTTCTTGTGGTCCTTGAAATGGTCGGTCAGGTTCTTGATGCGCTCGGAAAGGATGGCCACCTGAACTTCCGGAGACCCGGTATCGCCCTTGGCGGTTGCGAATTCACCCATCAATTCCTGTTTGCGCTCGGCAGTAATCGACATCGTGTTTTTCCTTATCTGTTTGAGGAAACGGGTCGCCCTCAGCCGGGATGTCGTCCAGCAGGGGCCGGTGCAAGCAAAGCGTCATAGCGCTAAGCTGCGGCGCATATAGTGCAATTCCCCGGAAAACACCAGCCCAATTCACAAGCCGGCTTTTCAGGCCAAAATGGCAGGTTTATCCCTGTCAAAGCCATTTCTTCCATTTGAAGAAGGCGATCAGCCCGAACGCGACAAGCGCCATGAACAGCAGCGACAAGGGATAGCCGTAGTAGGCCTTCAGTTCCGGCATGTTCCAGGGCGAAGACTCCGGATCGAAATTCATGCCCCAGATGCCGACCAGGAAGGTGAGCGGCATGAAGATGACCGAGACGATGGTGAGATAGCTGATAACGTCGTTGGTGCGCGCCTGGCTCAGCGACAGGTGCATCTCGATCAGGCCGGTCAGCATATCGCGCTGGGTCTCGACCAGCTCGATCAGCCTGAGCGCATGGTCGAGCGTGTCGTTGAGGAAGATCTTGGTCTCGGCCTTCACATAGGGCACATCGTTGCGGATCAGCGTCGCCAGCGCATCGCGCATCGGCCACAGCACGCCTTTCAGCACGTTGGCGTCACGCCGCAATTCATGCAGCTGCCGCATCTGGTGTTTGTGCGGCGAATGCAGCATCTGGTCCTCGATGCTGTCGACCATGTCACCGGCGGCCTCGATCGGCGGAAAATAGCTGTCGACGATGGCATCGATCAGCGCATAGGCAAGGTAGTCGGCGCCGCGGGCGCGCAGCCGGTTGGGCGCCGAACTTTCGATGCGCTTGCGCACCGGATCGAATGGATCGCCTTCCCGCTCCTGGAAGGTAACGACGAAGTTGCTGCCGAAGAAGACGGCGATCTGCTCATAGCGGTGCGAGGTGACATCGTCGATCATCCTGACGACGACGAAGGCATGGTCCTCGAAGAAGTCGACCTTGGGCCGCTGGCCGGTGTTGACGACGTCCTCCAGCGCCAGCGGATGCAGGCTGAAAATGCGGCCGATCTCCTCGATCAGCGGGATGTTGGCGAGGCCGGTGCAGTCGAGCCAGAGGACCGGCCATTTGTCGCAATGGGTATTGAGGTCGTCGATGCTGGCATTTTCGATAGTCTTGAATTTTTCGGGCGAGATCAGCGTCAGACGCAGTTCCGAGCGACGCGCCGACGGGTCGGCGATCAGCGTGCCGGGCGACGCACCGACCGGCGGCCGCCGCGTTTTCGCCGGTGCCCGCGTCTTCACGGTCTCAGCCTTTGCCATATTTCCCTCGTGCGAGTCCTCGCCTCGACATTAGACGACAGGAATCAACCGGCAAAGACCCGCTTGGGCTTGAACATGCCTTGCTCAATGGCACCGATGGCGACCAGCTTGCCGCGCGCCGTGGCGCAGGCTTCTTCGGCTTCCACCGGTGCGTCGCGGCCGCGGATGATGACCGGGTTGCCGAGGCGGATCTTGGTTGCCGCGTCATCGCTGATGGCGATCTGCGGCAGGCAATCGAGGGCAGCCGATGTGTCGACCAGAAGCGCATCGATGGCGTCGAAGTCGATTGGCGCTTCCACCTTGTCGGCAGCCTCTGCCTTGTCAGCGGCTTCTGTCGTGTCCGAGCTGTCGACCTCCTCCACACCGAAACGGGCGGCTTCCAGTTCGGCGATGGTGACGAAGTCTTCCGAGGTGAACGGCTCGACCTCGACCCGGCGCAATTCGGAGATGTGACCGAAGCAGCCGATGTCGCGGCCCATGTCGCGGGCCAGCGAGCGCACATAGGTGCCCTTGCCGCACTCGACCTCGAAAACAGTATGGTCGGCGCCATGCTCGACAACGTCCAGACGGCCGATCTCGATCTCTCGCGCGGGTATGTCGACCGTCGCGCCGTCGCGGGCCAGATCATAGGCGCGCTCGCCTGCGATCTTGATGGCCGAGAATTGCGGCGGCGTCTGCATGATGACGCCAGTGTATTTCGGCAGCAGGGCGAGCACTTGGGCTTCCGACGGACGCAGGTCGGATTCTTTCGTCACCGGACCTTCGAGATCATCGGTCGAACGCTCCTGTCCCCAGGCAACGGTGAAGCGATAGATTTTGGCGCCGTCCTGCACGTAAGGCACGGTCTTGGTAGCCTCGCCAAGCGCGATCGGCAGCATGCCGGATGCCAGCGGGTCGAGCGTGCCTGCATGGCCGGCCTTTTCCGCCTGGAACAGCCATTTGATCTTGGAGACCGCTTCAGTCGAGCCCATGCCGACCGGCTTGTCCAGGATCAGCCAGCCCGAGATCGGCCGGCCCTTCTTCTTGCCGCGACGCGCCACTATTCGGTGTCCTTGTTGTCGTCTTTGTCCTGGTCTGCGTTTTCCTGGTCCTCAGGACCCAGATCGCGCGCCACTTCCGGCGATTTCAAGAGGTCGTTGATCCTGGCAAAATTGTCGAAGGAGGTGTCGAGCTTGAAGCGGAACTCCGGCATGAACTTCATCTGCCGCAGCGCGCCGGAGACACGGCCACGGACGAATTTCGCATGCTTGTTCAGCGCCTCGACCACCGCATCGGCATCCTTGGCGCCGAGCGGCGAGACGAAAGCGGTAGCGACCTTCAAATCGGGCGACATGCGCACTTCCGAGACCGACACCACGGTGTTCTCGATCAGCGGATCGATGATCTCGCCGCGCTGCAGGGTTTCGGATAGCGCATGGCGCACCTGTTCGGCGACGCGCAGCATGCGCTGGGATGGGCTGGATGCGGTTGGACGGGGCATTTTTCTCAATCCTGAAAGCGTGAGGCGCGGGATGGAACCGTGCCGCATGTCTCATATGGGCATTCTCAATAGACTTGGGGCGGCGGCCTTTCGACCACCGCCCGGTATGGACAAGTCACTCGAACTCAGAGTGTCCGGGTCACCATCTCGACGCGGAAGCACTCGATGACGTCGCCGACGCGCATGTCCTCGTAGTTCTGGAAGGCCATGCCGCACTCCTGGCCGCCGGGGACTTCCGAAACTTCGTCCTTGAAGCGCTTCAGCGTCTTCAGCGTGCCTTCGTGGATGACGACGTTGTCGCGGATCAGGCGCACGCCCGCACCACGCTCGACCTTGCCTTCGGTGACACGGCAGCCGGCGATCTTGCCGACCTTGGTGATGTCGAAGATTTCGAGGATCTGCGCATTGCCGATGAAAGTCTCGCGACGCTCCGGCGACAACAGGCCCGACAGAGCCGCCTTCACGTCATCCACAAGGTTGTAGATGATCGAGTAGTAGCGGATCTCGATGCCAGCCGCCGCAGCAGCGGCACGTGCCTGGACGTTGGCGCGGACGTTGAAGCCGATGATCGCGGCACCCGAAGTCTCGGCCAGCGACACGTCGCTTTCGGTGATGGCGCCGGCACCGGCATGGACGATGCGTGCACGAACCTCGTCGGTACCGAGCTTGTCGAGTGCGGCGTTGATCGCCTCGATCGAGCCCTGCACGTCGCCCTTGATGACCAGCGGGAATTCCTTCAGCCCGCTTGTCTGCAACTGCGACATCATCTGCTCGAGCGAACCGCGCTGGCCGGCATGCTTGGCAACCGCCTTCTCGCGCGCCAGACGCTGGCGGTATTCGGTGATCTCGCGGGCACGGGCCTCGTTGTTGACCACGGCGAAGCGATCGCCGGCCTGCGGGGTGCCCTGCAAGCCAAGCACTTCCACCGGCATCGCCGGCGGCGCTTCCTTGATCTGCACGCCACGATCGTTGACCAGCGCACGCACCCGGCCCCATTCATTGCCGGCAACGAGGATGTCGCCCGGCATCAGCGTGCCGGTCTGCACCAGCACGGTGGCAACGGGACCACGGCCCTTGTCGAGCTGGGCCTCGATGACGACGCCTTCGGCGGTACGGTCCGGATTGGCCTTCAGGTCGAGAATTTCGGCCTGCAGCAGGATCGCCTCGAGCAGTTTGTCGAGATTGGTGCCCTTGGTCGCCGACACTTCGACGTCCAGAACTTCACCGCCCATGGATTCGACGAAAACCTCGTGGCGCAGCAGTTCGGAGCGCACCTTCTGCGGATCGGCATCATGCTTGTCGATCTTGTTGATCGCCACGATGATCGGAACGCCGGCCGCCTTGGCATGGCTGATCGATTCGATCGTCTGCGGCATGACGCTGTCATCGGCCGCAACCACCAGGATGGCGATGTCGGTCGCCTGGGCGCCACGAGCACGCATCGCCGTGAAGGCGGCGTGGCCGGGCGTGTCGATGAAGGTGATCTTGTGACCATTCTTCTCGACCTGGTAGGCGCCGATATGCTGGGTGATGCCGCCGGCTTCGCCGGAGACGACATTGGCGTTGCGGATCGCGTCGAGCAGCGAGGTCTTGCCATGATCGACGTGACCCATGATCGTCACGACCGGCGGACGCGAAACCAGGTCCTCGGCATTGTCGGCGATGTTGAACAGGCCTTCCTCGATGTCGGATTCGGCGACGCGGCGGACCGTGTGGCCGAATTCGGTGGCGACCAGCTCGGCCGTGTCGGCGTCGATGACGTCGCCCGGCTTCAGGATCTGGCCCTGCTTCATGAAGAACTTGACCAGGTCGACCGCGCGCTCGGACATGCGTTGCGCCAGTTCCTGGATGGTGATGGTCTCTGGCAGGATCACTTCGCGCATGACTTTCTCGCGCGGCTCATTGTGCATCGCGCGCTTGAATTTTTCCTGGCGGCGACGCATCGACGACAGCGAACGGGCTCGCGCATCTTCGTCGGACAATGCCGAATTCAGCGTCAGCTTGCCACGGCGGCGATCTTCCTCGCTCTTGGTCGGCTTGGCCGGACGCGCCACTTCAGGCGTGACCGGACGGCGCACCGGGGCGCCGGCACCAACCCGCTTCGGCTTGGCCACTTCCTCGTCATCGACTGTTGCCAGTTCGGCAGCCAATGGCGCGCGGCGACGCGCCTCTTCCTCGGCCCGACGGCGGGATTCGGCCTCGGTCTGCAACCGTGCTTCTTCCTCGGCCTGGCGGCGCGCGGATTCATCGCGTTCGCGCTTGCGGCGCTCTTCGTCCTCGGCGCGACGCTTGGCATCCTCGGCGGCGCGCTGGCGGTCCTCGACCTCGCGAACCTTCGAGCCCTCGAGCGCCCTGCGGCGTGCTTCCATTTCACTGCGCGACAGTTCGTTCAGCACCATGCCGCTGCGCTCGACCGGGGCCGGGGGCGGCGGGGGTGGCGGCGCCTTCGGTGCTTCCGGCACGACGACGGGTGCGGCCACGACCGCCGGCTTCGGTGTGAAGACGGGGGCGGCAACAGGCTCCGGCTTGTCGCCGGGCATCGAGAACTTGCGCTTCTTGGTTTCGACGACGACCTGCTTGGTGCGGCCGTGCGAGAAGTTCTGGCGCACAGTGCCCTGTTCCATACCGGGGCGCTTCAGCGTCAAGGTCTTCTTCGGCGTCACACTCAGCGTATTGTCGTCACCCGATTTCGTATCGCTCATTCCATATCCTCTGCGGCATCATCTTCGTCAGCAACAGCCGCAAGCATTGCCAGATCGTCCGGGGAACCGCCCCGATACCGGTCGAGCGCAACCATGCGCTTCTGGACCGCCCTGCCCGCGTCTCCCGCGAGAACGGCAGCATGTATCACATTTGTACCCCCCAATGCCAAGCTCAACTCGGCCTCGGAGAAAAGTTTGTAGGCAAGGATAGCGGGCCCACCGAGATGGACCGTCGCCCGTCGCGCCTGGCTGATCTTGCGCACGCCGTCATCGGACGCCTCGGAAGCATGCAGCACGAAAAGCGCCAATCCGCCGCGCACCGCGCTCTCGACCTTGGTAGCACCAAGCGAAATTGCGCCTGCCTTGCGGGCAAGACCAAGCATGCCCAGAGCGTGCCTGGAAAGCAGCCCGTCGACCATGCCGCCAAGATCGGGCGGCACGACCACCTGTGCCTTGAAGGCGCGGGCAAAGAGGTTCTTCGCCGCAGCCTTGTCGATATGTAGGCGGTCGGCGCTCACCCAGCAACCGCGGCCGGGCAGATTTCTCTTGATGTCGGGAACGACGGCCGAATCCGGGCCGACGACGAACCGGATCAGATCATCCGGTTCGGCTTGTTTGCGCGTAACGATGCAGGTGCGATCGTTCATCTCGTCCAAGGGCGGGTTCGGTGCGATGCGGTTTCACCTCACGCACCAACGGCTTCGTCAGCCGAGACTTCTTCGGCTGCAAGCTCGTCTTCGGTGATCCAGCCGGCCTTGAGGCGGGCGGCCAGAACCATCTGTTCGGCGTCTGCGCGGGTCACGCCATGATTGGCCAGCACGCCCGGATAGACTTTTGTCTCGCCGTCCTTGCGTTCCTTCCAGCCGGTCAGGTCGTCGGCGGCATAGCCGGCGAAATCCTCGATCGTCTTCACGCCGTCCTCGCCAAGCGTCACCATCATGGCGGTGGTGACGCCGGGGATTTCGCGCAATTCGTCCGAAACGCCGAGCGCCTTGCGCTTGTCGTCGTGCTCGGCCTCGATCTTCTCCAGATATTCGCGGGCGCGGGTCTGGATTTCCGAAGCGGTGTCCTCGTCGAAACCGTCGATAGAAGCGATCTCGCCGGAATCGACATAAGCGACTTCCTCAACGCTGGTGAAGCCTTCGGAGGCCAGCACCTGGCCGACCATCTCGTCGACGTCGAGGGCTTCCATGAACAGCGACGAACGCTCGACGAATTCCTTCTGGCGGCGCTCGGATTCTTCGGCTTCGGTCAGGATGTCGATATCCCAGCCGGTCAGCTGCGAAGCCAGACGCACATTCTGGCCGCGGCGACCGATGGCCAGCGACAGCTGGTCGTCGGGAACCACGACTTCGATGCGTTCGGCATCCTCGTCGAGCACGACCTTGGCGACTTCCGCCGGCTGCAGCGCATTGACGATGAAGGACGCCGCAGAAGGCGACCACGGAATGATGTCGATCTTCTCACCCTGCAATTCGCCGACGACCGCCTGGACGCGGCTGCCGCGCATGCCGACGCAGGCGCCGACCGGATCGATCGAAGAGTCCCGCGAGATGACGGCGATCTTGGCGCGCGAACCTGGGTCGCGGGCGACCGACTTGATCTCGATGATGCCGTCATAGATTTCCGGCACTTCCATGGTGAACAGCTTGGCCATGAACTGCGGATGGGTGCGCGACAGGAAAATCTGCGGGCCGCGCTGCTCGCGGCGCACATCGTAGACATAGGCGCGGACGCGGTCGCCATATTTGTAGTTCTCGCGCGGGATCAGCTCATCGCGACGGATGATCGCTTCGCCGCGGCCGAGATCGACGATGACATTGCCGTATTCGACGCGCTTGACGGTACCGTTGACGATCTCGCCGATGCGGTCCTTGTACTCGTCATACTGGCGGTCGCGTTCGGCCTCGCGGACCTTCTGGACGATGACCTGCTTGGCCGACTGGGCGGCGATGCGGCCGAAATCCATGGGCGGCAGCTGTTCGGCGATGAAGTCGCCGAGCTGGGCGTCGGGATTGCGCTCGCGAGCCGAGGAAATGGCGATCTGCGTGGCGTAGTCATCGACCTTCTCGACCACTTCCATCAGCCGCTGCAGTTTCATCTCACCGGTGTTCGGGTTGATGTCGGCGCGGATGTTGGTCTCCTGACCGTAACGCGAGCGCGCCGCCTTCTGGATCGCATCGGCCATGGCGGCGATGACGATCGACTTGTCGATCGACTTTTCACGCGCGACCGCGTCGGCGATCTGCAGCAATTCAAGTCTGTTGGCGCTTACAACCATCGTTTTTCTCCCGAGCTTGTTTGCCGGACCTTTGCGCCCGGCAGCTCAATCATAGTTCCTGTTCGTGTTCTTCCGTGGCGTCCGCTTCCGCACCCGACTCGTCGTCGTCCGGTTCGCCACGGCGCTTCTTGGCTTCCTTGCGCGCCCTGTTGTCCTTCGACAGGGCATCGCGGATGAGATCGTCGGTCAGGATCAGGCGCACATCGGCAATCGCGTCATAGGGGACGCGCACCGTCGGCTCCTCGCCATAGGCTGCCTTGTCGCGCTCGATCAGCACATCGTCTTCGCCGGCTTCGGCGATCTTGCCCTTGAAGCGCTTGCGGTCGGCGACGACGATCGATGTTTCCATTTTCACCAGATGACCCGTCCAGGTCGTGAAATCCGATTTGCGGACCAGCGGCCGGTCGATGCCGGGCGACGAGACTTCAAGATGGTAGGCCTTTTCGATCGGATCATCGACATCGAGCGCCGGCGACACCGCGCGGCTGACCTCTTCGCAATCCTCGACGGTCATGGTGCCGTCCTCGCGTTCGGCCATGATCTGCAGCGTCAGCCCGTTCTGGCCCGACAGATGCACCCGCACGAGGCGGAAGCCGATGCCGCGCAGAACCGGCTGGACGATCAGCGCGATGCGCGCATCGATGCCGCTTTCGCGGATGATGCGATCGTCGCCCTCGCTTGCCGTTGCAGTCATTGAAGCCCTGTCGTTCTCTACCAAGTTATCGGCAGGTAATAAAAAAGAGCGGGACCGGGTGGACCCACTCTTCGTCAT
The DNA here is from genome assembly GCF_020164655.1 of Mesorhizobium sp. AD1-1. Taxonomy (NCBI): domain Bacteria; kingdom Pseudomonadati; phylum Pseudomonadota; class Alphaproteobacteria; order Hyphomicrobiales; family Phyllobacteriaceae; genus Mesorhizobium; species Mesorhizobium sp. AD1-1. The sequence goes on along the minus strand of NZ_JAIUGP010000001.1, from coordinate 541,905 downwards.
ACCGACCAAGAATTTGAGGCTGATATAGACGATCGCGGCCTGTGTTTCAAGCCCGCTATGCTGGTCGGGCAACGCTGCCATCGAGGTGGCCCCCGCCAGCGTTGCATGGAGCGCATGGCGCCCATGCGGCGGCCCCCATGGGATTGGCGCTGAAACGCACCTACTTACGTTGCGCTGCACAAAGGTGGCCGTGCGTCACACGTGCGCGAAAGGACATGATCATGAGCAATCGCAAGATATTTTCTGCAATAGGCGACTTCTTCACCGTATTCGGCAGCGCCGTGGCCGCTTCACGGGCCGTGGAAGCCGGTCGCAGGCCGCGCGCCGACGACCTGCGCAACCTCGGCGTCGAGCCTGCCGCCTTCGATCGCATCGGCCGCCGCTTCTAGCTTTGACGCAATTCCGGACGGAAAACCGTTTCACACTTTTCCTGGAATTGCTCTAAGACCGCGAGCTTATTTCCGAATGAAGGTAAGATAGGCGGGCCGCCGGCCCTCACGAATGGCCTTGGCCTCGTAACGGGTGCCCGGCCAACCATCATAGGGCCGGTGCCAGTCCGCCGCCTCGCAAGCCTGCCATGCGAACGCGCCATGCGCGCGGCAATGCAGCAAGGTCCAGTTGACATAAGTGTCGATGTCGGAGGCGAAGCGGAATTTTGAACCAGGCTTCAGCACGCGCGCGAACCGCTCGAGATTGACCGGGCTTACGAAACGTCGCTTCCAGTGTTTCTTCTTCGGCCAGGGGTCGGGATAGAGCAGATCGATGCCGCCGAGCGAGGCCTGCGGCAGCCAGTCGAGCAGCCTTGTGGCGTCGTCGTCATAAACCCGCAGATTGGCGAGCGGTTTCTCGCGCACCGCCATCATCATCTTGGCCATGCCGTTGACGAAGGGCTCGACGCCGATAAAGCCGATCGAAGGCGCCTCGGTCGCGCGGTGCAGGAGATGTTCGCCACCGCCGAAGCCAATCTCGAGGCGAACCGCGCTGACATCGGTTTGAAACAGAGTTTGCAGATCGGCCGGCGGCCCGGCCGCCAGATCGAGCCGATATGCACCGAAGCCGCTTTCCAGCGCGGCCGCCTGTTGCGGACGCATGGTCTTGCCGCGCCGGCGACCGAAAAAGGCTTCGGTCGCGCGGCTTGGTCTGTCCTTCGGATCCATGGCGGGACTTCGCGGCGCCGCTGTCAGGCGGCGACCGCGTCCTTGAGCGCCTTGGCGAGATCGGTCTTTTCCCAGGAGAAAGACCCATCACGGCCGGCCTTGCGGCCGAAATGGCCGTAGGACGACGTCTTGGCGTAGATCGGTTTGTTGAGATCGAGGTGACGGCGGATGCCCGACGGCGACAGATCCATCACCGTGCGCAGCGCGTCCTCGAGCTTTGCCTCGTCGACCTTGCCGGTACCATGCAAGTCGACATAGACCGACAGCGGCTGGGCGACGCCGATGGCGTAGGAAAGCTGGATGGTGCAGCGGTCGGCGAGTTTCGCCGCCACCACGTTCTTGGCCAGGTAGCGCGCCGCATAGGCCGCCGAACGATCCACCTTGGTGGTGTCCTTGCCGGAGAAGGCGCCGCCGCCATGGGGTGCGGCACCGCCGTAGGTGTCGACGATGATCTTGCGGCCGGTCAGGCCGGCGTCGCCGTCCGGCCCGCCGATGACGAACTTGCCGGTCGGATTGATGTACCACATGCAATCGTCGGCGATCTTGAGGTCGCCCAGCGCCTCGCGGATATAGGGTTCGACGACCTTGCGGACCTTCTTCGAATCCCAGCTCGCATCGAGATGCTGCGTGGACAGCACGATCTGCGTCGCCTCGGCGGCCTTGCCGTCGACATAGCGAACGGTGACCTGGCTCTTGGCATCCGGCCCGAGCCTGCCGGCTTCACCGCTGCCTTCGTGACGGGCAGCAGCCAGCAGTTCGAGGATCTTGTGGCTGTAGTAGATCGGCGCCGGCATCAAATCCGGCGTCTCGCGGCAGGCATAACCGAACATGATGCCCTGGTCGCCGGCACCCTCTTCGCCCTGACGGTCGGCAGCGTTGTCGACGCCCTGGCCGATGTCAGGCGACTGGCCGTGCAGCAGAACCTCGATCTTCGCCGTTTTCCAGTGGAAGCCGGCCTGCTCGTAGCCGATTTCGCGGATCGCCTTGCGGGCGACCGATTTGAACTTGGCCGGATTGACGACCGGATGGCCGGCGGCATCCTTGAGGATGTTGCCTGCCTTGTCCTTCTTCAGCAGCGTTTCCGGGACGCGCACTTCGCCGGCGATGACGACACGGTTGGTGGTGGCCAGCGTCTCGCAGGCGACACGGACTTTCCACGGGTCCATGCCGGTCTTCTTGGCTTCGCGATAGACCAGATCGACGATCTCGTCGGAAATCCGGTCACAGACTTTGTCGGGATGGCCCTCGGCAACGGATTCCGAGGTAAAGAAGTAGTTCTGCCGCGTCACGGGTGTCCCCTCTTGAAAAACGATCGGCAGGCTGCCGATTTTGGCGCGCCACGTGTTAGCGGGGCGAAGCGCCGCTCGTCAAGCGGTGCTTCGGCTCTGGCATGAATGTCGATGCCGTTATCTTGTGCCACCGGCGGCGGGGCGCCGCCGGTCCTGGCGTGATTGAGGATCAGTCGGGATCGTCGGCGGAAAGGGACTTGACCAGGTCTATGATCCTGCGGCGCACCTTGGCGTCGGCGATCTTGACAAAGGCCCGGTTGAGCTGAAGGCCTTCAGGGCTGCCGCAGAATTCGACAGCGAAAGCCATCGAAGCGTCCTCGGCAAATCCACGGCCCGCCACAGGCTCCTGGCCGGGCGCATCCTCAAAAAAGAAAGCGACAGGCACGCCGAGTATGGACGCGATCGCCTGCAGACGGCTGGCGCCGACGCGGTTGGTGCCCTTTTCATATTTCTGAATCTGTTGAAATGTGATGCCGAGGTTTTCTCCCAGCTTTTCCTGGCTCATTCCAAGCATGTTGCGGCGAAGCCGAATGCGACTGCCAACATGGATGTCGATCGGATTCGGTTTCTTCTTGTTATCTTCTGTCATTTTTTCCTCGCCGAATTTTTTCGGCTTTCTCTATTTTTTTCCTGCCCAAACAAAGCCGGAGGCAACTGCCCCAACAGAACGATCCACCGGCTTCGAGAAATTTTCAGGCACTTACAGTATGAGTTTCTAATGTGTTGGCTGTCAATTCACCCGTAGCCTTTGCCTTACGTTCAACAGCGCTGCCCCAACGGCAAACAGCAACATGATCAGCATTCCGTTAATGCGCCGTTGGCCGGGAGATATGAGCGCCTGTCCGGAAATCGGTATGTGGGCATCGATGGCGCCGCGCGCGTCGATAGCAAGCGCATCGACGATGCGCCCGCGCGGATCGACGACGGCCGAGATGCCGTTGTTGGCGGCACGCACCAATGGCAATCCATTTTCCACCGCACGGATCTGGGCCTGCCTGAAATGCTGATACGGACCCGGCGTGTCGCCGAACCACGCATCATTGGTAACGTTCACAATAAGCTGCGCTGACGCAGCGTCAACTGCCACAAGATCGGGAAAGATCACCTCATAACAGATAAATGGCAGCGCACGGATGCCGTCGGGCAGCGTAATGGCGTGCCGCTCATTGCCGGCCGCGAAACTCATCGGCCCGGCAACCAGTTGCTCGATGCCGAAACGCTGGAGCAGATCGGCGAAAGGCAGGTATTCGCCGAACGGCACCAGGTGAACCTTGTCGACGGCGTCGGTGATTTCACCCTTGTCGTCGATCGCCACCACGGAGTTGTAGTAGCGGCTGTCGGCATTTGCGGCCGAGCCGCCTTCCTCGCGGACGACGCCGGCAATCAGCATCTGGCCGGGTCCGAGCATATCCCCCAGCGCCGTCAATGCGTCCGGACGCTCGGTGAAGAGGAACGGCACCGAGGTTTCGGGCCACAGGATCAGTTGCGGCTTTTGATGGCCTGGATCCGGCGCCTTGCCCGAGAGCCCCATCAGGACCGCGAAGATGCGGTCGCGCACCGAGGCATCCCATTTTTCCGACAGGTCCACGGCCGGCTGGACAATGCGGACATCCAGGCTGCGTGAAGCTGGCGATTCGGGAGCGGCAAGCCTGATATAGCCGAAGCCGACATGGGCAGCGACGAGCACGACAAACAGTGCCGCGCCGAGGCGCAGGTGCCGACGTGCCGCCAGCAGTGCCGGCAGTGCGAAGACGAACACCGCGAGCGCGTTCATGCCGATCATGCCCGTCACCGAGACGCTCTGCATCAGCAGCGGCACGGGCATGGCCGCGTAGCCGACGGCATTCCAGGGAAAACCGGTGAACAGGAAATCGCGCAGCCATTCCGCCAGGCCGAAGCCGAAGGCAAGGGCGGCGATGCGGCCAATGTCGTTGCTCCACAGCAGCCGAGCAACGATTGCCGCAAAGCCGTAGAAAAAGGCGAGCATGAAAGGAATGCCGACCACCGCGAAGGGAAGCGCCCAGGCAAAGCTGTCGGCCTCGACCAGCAGCGCCGAGCCGATCCACCAGAGGCCGGCGAGGAAATAGCCGAAACCGAACCACCAACCGACGGCGAAAGCCGGCCGCAGACGCCGGAACAGACTGCCTGAAGCTTCGCCGGTGGCGCCGTCGAGCAGCCAGACCAGCAGCGGGAACGAGACGAAACAGGCGGCGAAGAAGTCGTAAGGCGCCTGCCCAAGCACCGCGAGGGCGCCGGCGAGAAACGCCACGAGCGCACGCCGCCAACCCCAAAGCAGAATTATCCGGCCGGTGAGGCGCTCCATGCATACTTCCGAGTCGCGAATCAGGACACAAGATTTAACAGGCTGCGCTCCGCGCTCCAAACGGCGGATGGGCTGGCTGAGATGCACAGCTCCGGCCCTGCCTACCGGTGCCAACCCTCGATTTGAACGCCCCCCAGCCGCTCGGCCTCCTCGCGCGGAACCGAACGGATGGTCTGCGTGAACGTCCAGACATGGCCCTCGGGGTCGCGTGCACGATACTGGCGCTCGCGGTAGAACTGATCCGCCGGCTCCTGGATTATATCAGCGTCGAGGGCCCGCGCCTGCTCGCAATGCGCATCCAGGCCACCCTTCAGCCTGACATAGATCGACTGCGTGTTCTTGCCCGAGAGCGAAGCCGGGCTGGCGATGTAATCGCTCCATTCGGAATCGACGATGATTTAGCTGTCGCCGAACCGCATCTCTGCATGGATGAGCTTTCCCTCGGCATCGCTGACCACCATGCTGCGCTCGAAGCCGAAAGCCGCCTCGAGCCAGTCCAGCGCGGCATGCGGATCCTTGTAGAAAACGCCAGAGCCCAGACTTGGATGCTTGAACGGGTCGTCGATAGTCATCGTGCGAGCGAAACGCTCACGCCTGTTCGGTGCGCGCCGTGGCACGCCGGCGACGCTCACCCTTCTGGCTCTGCACGATGCGCACGCGCTTGACGCGGCGCGGATCAGCGTCGAGGACGTGAAATTCAAAACCGGGTATGGCCTGCACCACCTCGCCGCGGGCCGGAACACGGCCAAGCGTGTTGAAAATCATGCCGCCGATGGTGTCGACATATTCGCCATGTTCACCGGCGGCGAAATCCCCGCCGATCATCTTGGCGACGTCGTCGATCTCGGCCTTGCCATCGACGATGAACACGCCGTCGCCGCTCTGGGTGATCATCGGCTCGTCGTCGTCATGCTCGTCCTCGATGTCGCCGACCACCATCTCGACGATGTCTTCCAGCGAGGCAAGGCCGTCGGTGCCGCCATATTCATCGATGACCAGCGCCATTTGCGTGCGCGTCGTCTGCATGCGAGCCATCAGGTCGGAGGCGAGCATCGACGGCGGCACGAACAGCACCGGGCGGATCAGATTGAGGTCGCCAATGGTGCGTGCGAGATCGACCTGGGCGAGATCGAGAACCGTGGCGACGGGTGTTTTCCTGGTCGAGCGGCCCTTCTTGACGCGCGCGATCTTGGTGATGTGGGCCAGCACATCACGGATATGGACCATGCCGCGCGGATCATCGAGGGTCTCTGAATAGACCGGCATGCGGGAATGGCCGGATTGCTCAAAGGTGCCCAGCAGATCGCCGAGCGTCGTCGTGATTTCGACCCCTTGAATGTCGGCGCGCGGCACCATGACGTCCTCGACGCGCACTTCGCGCAGCCGCAGGATGTTGTTGAGCATGGCGCGTTCGCCGGGCGAGAAGGCGCCGGCATCGCTCGTTGTCTCGGCAAGCGCGCCGGCGATTTCCTCCCGCAGGCTGGTTCCGTTGCGTTGCCTGAACAGGCCAAGAACGCGGTCGAACAGGGAGGGACCGGCAGGCGATGTCTCGCTGGCAGCGCTGCCGATGCCGGCAGCAGCAGAGGTACTGCTAGCACCAGAGGTAACGGTACTCGGACTTGATCCCTCTTCCGACGTATCGGAAGCCTTGGTTGCACTGCCGGCGTCGGGGCGGGCGGCAGTCTCTGGTTTGTCGTTCATCGTCGTCCGGTCAATTGGTCAGATGTAGTTACGCGTAGGGGTCGGGAATGGCAAGCCTTGCAAGCGCCGCGCGTTCGACGGCTTCCATCGCCTCGGCCTCGGCCTCGGTCTCGTGATCGTAGCCCAGCAGATGCAGCAGGCCGTGGATGACGAGATGGGTGATATGGTTCTCGACAGGCTTGTCTTCCAGTACCGCTTCATGGGCGACCGTTTCGGCGGCCAGCACGATGTCGCCCAGCATCGGCGGCAACGGACCGCCCTGCGCAAACGGAAAAGCCGGGAAAGACAAGACGTTGGTCGGTTTGTCCTTGCCGCGCCAGCCGGCGTTGAGAACCTGGATATGGGCGTCGTCGGAAAAAACGAGACTGAGTTCGGAACGGCCCGCCAGGCCGGTTTCGGCAAAAGCCGCCTTAACGGCCCGATCGACCAGCCGCGTCAGGCTTGCCTCGTCGGGCCAGTTGCCCGCCTCAACCGCTATGTCGATGTCGACGGGAATATTCCCGTCGCCGGATATTATGTCCTCAGGCATGAAGCCGCATCGCCAACATCAATTCTCGGCGCCGAGGCCACGCGCCAGCTTGGCGTCCCGGTCGTAGGCCCTGACGATTTCCGCCACCAGCGGATGGCGAACCACGTCGCCGTCGTTGAAGCGCACGGTGACCGCGCCCGCCACGCCGTCCAGCACCCGCAAGGCTTCGACCAGACCCGATTTGGTGTTCGAGGGAAGGTCGATCTGGGTCGGATCGCCGGTGACGATCATGCGCGAGTTTTCGCCCAGACGCGTCAGGAACATCTTCATCTGCATCGGCGTGGTGTTCTGCGCCTCGTCGAGGATAACGGCGGCATGCGCCAGCGTGCGGCCGCGCATGAAGGCAAGCGGCGCGATTTCGATCACTTCGGCGGCAATGGCGCGCTCGACCTTGTCGGCCGGCATCATGTCGTAGAGCGCGTCATAGAGCGGCCGCAGATAGGGATCGACCTTCTCCTTCATGTCGCCGGGCAGGAAGCCCAGCCGCTCGCCGGCCTCGACCGCCGGCCGCGAGAGAATGATGCGCTCGACCATGCCGCGCTCGAGCAGCATCGCCGCGTGCGCCACCGCCAGGTAGGTCTTGCCGGTGCCGGCCGGGCCGATGCCGAACACCAGTTCCGACCGTTCCAGCGCCCGCATATAGGCGTCCTGGTTGAGCGAACGGGCATAGATCGTCTTCTTGCGGGTGGCGATCTGGGCGGCGGAGACCTTGCCCTTGCGTTCCAGCGTTGGCAGGGTCAACTGATCGTCGGCGGCAATCGCCATGCGCACGGCGCCGTCGACGTCGGACTGGCCGATATCGACGCCTTTCTGGAGAATGCCGTAAAGATTGTCCAGGGCGCGGCGCGCCTGCTCGGCGGCAGAAGCGGACCCTTTGATGGTCAGCTGGTTGCCGCGTGAGCGGATGTCGACGCCAAGCTTCTGCTCGAGCCGGGCGAGGTTTTCGTCGAACTGACCATAAAGGGCGCTGGCAAGCTTGTTGTTGTCGAAAGTCAGAACGATGTGCGCCATGTCAGAAGCCCCAGATGCCGGTACCGGGGGCAGGTTCTTCAGCTCTGCTGCGCTCAACCGTCTCTCCTCATCTGCCGAGACCCTCAGGCCAATTCGGCGAACAGGCTATTGTAGCCCGTCTTCGTGATTCGCACCTGGATAATGTCACCGATTTCGCCGGCCTTTTCATCAACAATAACCGGCTGCAGCCAAGGTGAGCGGCCAACCTTCTGGCCGGCTTGGCGGCCGGGCTTCTCGATCAGCGTGTCGATGGTGCTGCCGACGAGGCTCAAGCCGAAGTCCTGCTGCTGCTTCACAAGCAGAGCCTGCAGTCTCTGCAGGCGCTCGTCCTTGACCGCTTCCGGCACATGATCGGCCATTTCGGCGCCTGGCGTGCCGGGGCGCGGCGAATATTTGAAGGAGAAGGCCGAGGCGTAATTCACCTGACGCACCAGCTCCATGGTCGCCTCGAAATCCGCCTCGGTCTCGCCGGGAAAGCCGACGATGAAGTCGCCGGAAAGCGCGATGTCAGGCCGGGCAGTGCGGATACGGTCGAGCAGCGCCAGATAATCCCTCGCCGTGTGCCGGCGATTCATCGCCTTGAGGATGCGGTCGGAGCCCGATTGCACCGGCAGATGCAGATAGGGCATCAACGCCGGCAGATCGCGATGGGCCGCTATCAACTCGTCATCCATGTCGCGCGGGTGGCTGGTGGTGTAGCGCAGACGCGCCAGCCCGGGGATTTCGGCCAGCCTGAACAGCAGGCGGCCAAGGCCCCACTCGTGGCCGTTCTCGCCCTGGCCATGCCAGGCATTGACGTTCTGGCCAAGCAGCGTCACTTCGCGCACCCCGGCTTCAGCCAGGCGCTCAGCCTCCGCGACAATCTGCGCCACCGGCCGGGAAACTTCGGAGCCTCTGGTATAGGGCACGACGCAGAAGGTGCAGAACTTGTCGCAGCCTTCCTGCACGGTGAGGAAGGCGGTGACGCCGCGCTTGATGACCTCGGCGCGCTTGGGCTGCGGCAGATGCTCGAACTTGTCCTCGATGGCGTAGTCGGTCTCGACGATCTTTTCGCCGCCGCGCACCCGCGCCAGCACGTCGGGGAGCCGGTGATAAGTCTGCGGGCCGATGACCAGGTCGACGGCCGGCGAACGGCGGATGATCTCGGCGCCTTCGGCCTGCGCCACGCAGCCGGCGACGCCGACCAGCATCTCGCGGCCGGCCAGGGCACGCTCGGCTTTCATGTCGCGGATACGGCCGAGCTCGGAATAGACCTTTTCGGCCGCCTTCTCCCTGATATGACAGGTGTTCAGCAGCACCAGGTCCGCCTCGCCAATGGCATCGGTCGCGGAATAGCCGTCGGCAGCCAGCGCATCGGCCATACGCTGCGAATCATAGACATTCATCTGGCAGCCATAGGTCTTGATGAAGACTTTTCTCGCTGCCGTGGAAAGCACTGCCGGCTGTCCAGCCATAGTGCCGATGTCGTCGCTTTCTATCGTGTTCAAGTCCATAAGGCGGCTTCTAACGCCTTTCCGTGACAAAAAACAGACGATTCTCAGCCCGCGCCAGCAAGGGCATGCCGGGGCTAGCGGCTCGGCCGCGGGTCGGCAAGCGCCGCCTGCATCATCTCACGCACCTGGCTTTCCATCAGTTTCGACGTCTCCTTGCGGTTCGAACCCTTGGAAAAGGCGATTGCCTCGCCGAAATGCACCTCGACGTCGAGCGCGCCCTCCGCCAGCAATACCTTGAGATGCGGCATCAAATCCTCATCGCCGATCCAGGCGGCAAGCGGGCGATGCCGGCGGCCGAGCGGCACGCCGTGCAGACGCGTATAGGCGATCGCCACCGGCTGGATGAACACCTGTTCCGCCGCGCCTTCCGAAATCGCCATCGAGGCGGCGCCGAACAGCGTGCTCTTGAACGGCAGGACCATATTACCGTCGCCGGTCGAGCCCTCGGCAAACAGCACCATCGCATCGCCCTTGGCCATGCGGCTGGCAATCTCGCTTGCCTGGTCGCCCGACGAACGCTTGCGCTCGCGCTCGATGAACACGGTACGCTGCAGCTTCGAAAGCATGCCGATCAGCGGCCAGCCTTCCATATCAGCCCTGGCGATGAATTTTACGTCGGCAAAAGAGCCGAGCACCATGATGTCGGTCCAGGAGATGTGATTGGAGGCAACCAGCAGCGGGCGCTTGTCGGACAGCGTCCCCTTGACATGGATCCGCATGCCGAGCGCCCTGATGATCAGCCTATGCCAGATCTTGAGGATGAAGGTTTCCGGCCACCAGCCGGTCTTCATCGACAGTATCTGTAACGGCACGAGGACCAGCGAACCGGCGACAACGAGGCCCAGCGCCAGGAAAATCCTGATTTTCTTGATCATCGCCCCATCCCGGCCGTCTCGCTAGCGAAGATCGCGGCGCATGACAAGCGCGCCGGTCGGTCCGTGTTCGGCCGACCTGTAGTAATTCGGCCGCTTGCCGACCTCGCGGAAGCCCAGCCGGCGATAAAGCGCGATCGCCGCGACATTGGTCTCGTCGACCTCGAGGAACAGCGCTTCGGCGCGCTGCGCGTGCAGTTCGCGCAACACCGCGTCCATCAATTGCCAGCCCAGCCCCTGCCGGCGATGCGATCGCGCCACCGCGACGGTCAGGATCTCGCCCTCGCCTGCCGCAAGCCGCGCCAGCACGAAGCCGACGGGCGGCTTGGAGCCCTGTCCGGTTTCGCGCGCGGCATAGCCGAACACGGTGTCCTGTTCGAGCAAGGCGGCAAATTCGCCATCGGTCCAGGGGCGGACAAAGTCCTCGCGGTGCAGCAGCGAGACCGCCGGACTGTCGGCGATCCTCAGCGGCTCGAGCGCATAGTCCCGGCGGCGTGGTTGGAGAAAAGGTATGCGCATCTAATTTTTGTTTTCTTGTTTGACCATGATCTCTGGACAAACGGGAACCGTTGTCCGTGAAAACCGGCTTCCACTTTTCGGGATCATGGTCTGATCCTTGAAAGAATGAACCCGGCCTGCGGCTTGGCGTCGGCGCCGCGCAGGTAGAGTGGTTTCGGCCGTTCGCCCGCGCCCTTGGCGGCAGCCAGGCGGGCGTAGGTGACAATGTCGGCGGTGGCCGTCCGAGGGCCGACATCGAATTCGCGCCCGGCCGATGCACTGATGAGCGCTGCAGCGGTGCCGGCAAGCACCGGAGACGTTGCCATCGCCATTGCCACCACGTCGGCCAGCGTGGCCACGGCCGGACCGTAAGTCAAGACTAACCTTTCGTCGTAAAAGGCCGCGTGGATCTCCTCACGGCCGGCATCCAGCGCCGCCAGCACGGTGCGACCGGGAAATGCCGTCGCTGCTTCGGCAGCCAGCGCCTCCAGTGTCGTCACTCCGATTGCCGGTATCTTCAGCGCCAGCGCCAGGCCACGCGCGGTCGAGACGCCGACCCGCAGACCGGTGAAGGAACCGGGGCCGACAGACACGGCAATGGCGCCAAGACCTGCATAGTCGGTTGCGCCTGCCTCCAGCGCTTCGGCGATGACCGCCATCAGTTGCTCGGCATGGCCCTTGCCGAGATCGAGCACCGAGCGGCCGAGCTCCCGCTTCGCCGTCGCGTCATAGACGCTAGCGGCGCAGAGGTTGGCGGCACAGTCGATGGCAAGCAATTTCATGAAGCAACCGGTTCGAAAACAATTCCCTGTGCCCGCCACGGCCCGCCACCGCAAGGGGATAGTGCATAATTCGTTAAGCGGCTTCGCTTGTGGCCTATGCGGCCTGCTCGATGCGCAGCATGTGGTTGTCCCAGACATAGTCCGGTTCGGAGCGTGTCGCACCACTGCCCTCGACGATCTCGCCAGCGCCGGTGGTGGCCATGAAGCCGGTTCCGTCAGGTGCCACGCCGCAGACCTCGACCAGCGCGCTGTTCGCGACGACCCGGCCGCTGGCCGCATCGAGCACGACAAGCGAGTTGCCTTCCGGCGAGGAGACCGCGACCGTGCCGGCAGCCGGATTGGCGGCGACCGAGCCTATGTAGTTGCGGAAGCCGGACAAAACGTCCTGCGGCATGTCGAGCAGTTGCAGATCCTTGCCGCGCGTGGCGCGACCGACCAGCAACGGACGATCGGTGCCCGGCCCCCGGTACTGGCAGCCGAACCAGACGGTTCCGGATGGATCGGTGTCCATATGGCGGATCGACAGCTGGTGCAGCGCGGCCGGCAATTCGTGCTTCTCGATGAGGTCGCCGGTGGCGCGGTCTATCAGCACGTAGGACGGCTTCATGGTCGCAATGTTGAGCTCGGCGCGGCCGTAATCCGGATGGGTCTCGATGCCGCCATTTGCTACCGCAATCGTCCTGCCATCGCCCAGGAGCAGAAGCTCGTGCGGACCCATTCCATAGGTCGGGAACTCGCCGACACGGCTGAATTTCGCCCGCGCATCGTAGACGCCGACGACGCCAGCGGCGTTGTCGAAGTCGTTTTCGGTGGCATAGAGCAGCGCACCGTCGGCCGAGAACACGCCGTGGCCGAAGAAATGCCGGCCGGCGATGCTGGCGATGGTCAGCGGCGCATCACGGCCCGAATGGTCGAAAACCACGGCGAAGGTGCCGGGCTGGCGCGCGAAGACCACCGAGCGTTTCGATATGGGATCGAAGGTGACATCGTGGCCGCGATCGGGCAGATCGATCGCATGCAGGACTTTGCCGGCCTCGGACAGGACGGCAGCGCCAAAGCTGCCGTCGCGTTTGACGAAAGCGGTGGCGAAGACGGCGTCGGCCGAAAGCGTCGTTGCCCAGGCCGATGGCGCCATCGCGGCCATGAAGCCAACGCCTGCAGCTCTCAGGAAATCGCGGCGATCTATCAGCGGGGTTTTCAATTCAGTCCCCATCCAGCGAGGAGAAGCCTGCGGTCAGGCCGAATTCAGCGGTCAACCTGGTCCCGATCAGGGTCGACAGGCTGGAGGTGATCAGCGCGAAATGATCGAGCTTGTCGCGCAATGCCGGATCGGCAAGCGCCTTGTCGATTGGACCGCTGACGGCCTTGGCGGTGGCGACACCGTTGACCAGCTGGATGTGGATAGATTCGGCCATCCAGCGCGCATCGGCCGGCAGGGCGTCGCCAAGTTTCGAGGCCTGGAACAGCGTATCGATGCCGGAGAGATTGCCGGCCAGTGACGCGGTGGTGTTTTGCGAGCGCCAATAGATCGCTTGTTTCGGCTTGTCCGCGTCCGGCTTGCCGCCGAAAAATCCTTTCAGGCGCACGTCACGCACCATTTCCAGCTCGTTGACGAAGACGCCGACCAGTTCGGTCACCGCTTCATTGCCGTCGCGGTAGAGCGGGTTCTGCGGCCCCGGATTGGCCCAAATCGCTGCAAAGCCGTCCGGTTTGTTCCAGGCGGCGCTGACCTCGCCGGCCATGGTTTCGATGTTGCCGGCAACAGCAGTGCCATAGGCGCAGCGGTAGGGATCATCCTTGCCGGCCAGTGCATCGGCGCCGTCGCCGTAAAGTACGAACTCCAGCGCGCCCAGCCCCTGCATGGCGACGCTCTTGCCGGCCAGCTGTGCCGGATCTGTGGCGGTTGGATCCTTCGCCGACAGCGCCGCCTGCACCTGCTTCAGGCCAATGCTCTTGCGATCCGGCCAGAACAGCATGCGTTCCAGCCGGTTGTTCTCCTTGATCGGCCCGAAGCCGATGATTTCGGCTGACGACCAGGCATAGACGGTGGCGGAGAATTCGGCGCGTGCGGCATCGAGCTCTCCTTGCGAGGGCGTGACGCACAGCTTGCGCATGGATCCGGTCAAGGCTTCCGCATGCTCGTGCAGGCCGGCATAGGCCGGGCGGACGAAGCCATCGATCGCCCGCTGGATAATGTCGGAGGCTTTGACCGCCGCCGACGCAGGGACAACGCCCAGCAGGGCCAGCGGAAGAGCGAAAAACAATGCAGAACGCTTGAACATCACAGTGACTCCAGGAATTTGAGCAATGCGTCACGCTCGGTCGCGTTAGCGGCGGCAAAACGGTCGCGCGCTCTCTGCGCCTCGCCGCCATGCCACAGGATCGCCTCAGCCAGGCTGCGCGCGCGCCCGTCATGCAGAAAGAAGGAATTGCCGTTGACTGTCTCGGTCAGGCCGATGCCCCACAGCGGCGGCGTGCGCCACTCATTGCCCGTCGCATCGCCCACGGCCTGGCCATCGGCCAGATCAGGCCCCATGTCGTGCAGCAGGAAGTCCGAATAAGGCCAGATCAACTGGAAGGCCTGCGCCTTGTTGGGCGTATCGCGGCGCGTGACGAATTTCGGCGTATGGCAGGCAATGCAGCCGATCTCGTAGAATGTCTTTTTGCCCGCGAGCACGTCCGGCCGGTCGAGGTCCCGGCGCGACGGCACGGCCAGGTTCTGCGAATAGAAGGTGACGAGATCCATCACCGGCGGCGGCGCCTCGACCGGGCCAAGACGCTGCTGCACGCCGTTCGGCATGGCGAGGCATTTTGCCTCCGCAGCAGTGCAATCGCCCCAATGCTTCGGCTCTTCGGGCGTCGAGATGCCGATGTCGCCGGCAAAGGCATCCGCCGCCTGCTGGCGGATCGACGCGGTCTGTGCCTTCCAGCCGAAACGGCCAAGCGTCAGTTCTCCGTTCAGGCTATCGCGCACGATGTTCGGCCTGCCGGAAATGCCGTCGCCGTCCCTGTCGTCCGGATCGGCTTGGGCGAGAATATCAGACGGCGCGATCTGTTCGATCAGGCCCAGGCCGATCATCGGCGGTGTGAGCCGCGGCGACAGCGTGGTGCGCGGGTCAAGCGGCCCGTAGCCAAGGCCGTCAACCGAATAGCTCGGTTTGCGCAAGGAGATCACAGAGCCGTCCGTCAGCTCCACCTTACGTTCCTGGTAATCGATATGGATCCTGCCTTCACCGGGCAGGCCGGGTACGGCGAGCTCCTGCAATTGCCTGCCGTAGACCGGGTCGGGGAAGTTGAGCACCTCATGGTCGGCAAGCGCCGCCTTCTCTTCCACGCTGCTGGCGTCGCGGGCCAGCCGCAGGAACATCGACGTGGTGCCGGGGTCGCCTTGCGGCGGGCGGCCGCGGCCATCCTTCAGATGACAGTTCTGGCAGGCACGTTCGTTGAACAGCGGGCCGAGCCCGTCCGACGCTTGCGTCGAGGATGGCGACGAGACCCAGTTCTTGCGGAAAAGGGCATTGCCGAGCTTGAAGTCGCCCTGTTCCTCGAAGGTGATGTTGGGCGAGGATTGCGAGAAGGAATCGCGGCTGACGTCCTTTCGGGACGTGCCGGCGCCACCTTGCATCAGTTCGAACGGCTCTGGCCTGGAAAAATCCGTGGTCGGCCTGGTGACGGCAATGACGCGCGCCTGATCCTTCGCATTGAGGTCGGTGCGCGTGGTGGCGAGGCCGGCCGGCTGAAGATCACCCGCCATCGCCGAAGAGGTAAGCGCCAACACGAGCATGACACAGCGCCGACGCGCCAATCCGGCTGGCGTCTTCTCAGGGGGCGGCGAGCCATTGGCCCGCCGCGAGCGGCGCACGAATTCTAGCAGGCGCCGCATTCCCGCATGCCCTTACTCCGCCTCGTCCGCCGATGCGGCGTTGAGCTGGCCGTATTTCTCCTCGCCGATCGAGGCAAGCAGGTCGAGCTGCGTCTCGAGAAAGTCGATGTGACCCTCCTCGTCGGCCAGCAATTCCTCGAACAGCTTCATCGTCACGTAGTCGCCGGCGTCGTTGCAGATTTCGCGCGAACGCTTGTAGGCGGTACGTGCGTCATATTCTCCGGCAAGGTCGGATTCGAGCACTTCCTTGACGTTCTGCCCGATGCGCAGCGGCGCCACGGACTGCAGGTTCGGATGGCCTTCGAGGAAGATGATGCGGGCGACGAGCTTGTCGGCATGGTGCATCTCCTCGATCGATTCCGCCCGCTCCTTCTTTGCCAGCTTCGCGTATCCCCAGTCCTCAAGCAGACGGAAATGCACCCAGTACTGATTGACGGCCCCAAGCTCCAGGAAAAGGGCCTCGTTAAGCCGCTCGATGATCTGCGGATCGCCTTTCATGAATTCTGCTCCCGTATTGGATGCGCAGGCCTCTGACGCGATCCAGGTGTGAAACGACATCCACGCCGCTCGCCTCCGAGCGGGCGTGGTAGTTTTCGGTGACCCGAATGATCGTTTCCACCACATTTGGGAAGCAGCCGCAACAGCGACCGCGCTTTTGCATTGCATGATAGATTTTCGCCGGCACGATCAACTGCCAGGGATCCTGGTCCAGCAGCCCGACGATCGTCTGCTCGATCTCCTTCTCGGTGATGATGTTGCAATGACAAATCAGCATTGGCTTGCTCGGCTGGCTGACGGCGTCTCCCGTGCCGTGTGGCTTGATCTTCTGGCGGAGGCCGTTCCAAAGCCGGTTGTCCGGCTCCGGGTCAGTCTCCGTCGTTTACCCCTTACTTGAACACCTTGTCCGGCGCGTCGAGGCTGTCGGACCCTTCGAAGGCGATGGTGCTGAGCTTCAGGGAGCCGACGGCGCGCTCAATCGACTTGGTCTGATCGATCAGCGCATCGATCGCCGCCTGGACGGTGGCATTGCCCTCAATGTTGCCCTCGGCGATCTGCTGGTCATAGGCCTCGCCGGCCAGTGCACGCGCCTTGATCGCCTCCATCTTGGCGACCGAAACATCGAGCTTGTCAGACAGTTCCTTGTCGATCGCCGGGTCGGCCGCCTTCACCATATCGGCCACCGAAGGACCCGAAACGACGGTGCCGTCGAGACGCGTGTAGCTCGCATGATAGGCCGCGCGAATGCCGATGGCGTCGTAGAGATGCGAATTGTAGGTGTTGTCGGAGAAGCAATCGTGCTCCTCTTCCGGATCATGCAGCAGTAGGCCGAGCTTCATGCGCTCGCCGGCCAGTTCGCCGTAGGACAGCGAGCCCATGCCGGTGAAGATCGTCGAGATCGCCGTGCTCGGCTCGCCATCGACAAGAGCCTTGCGGGCGGCGCCGTCTTCCTTCCAGTTGCCGACCATCTCCTGAAGATCCGAAACCAGAAGGTCGCTGGCCGATTTCAGATACTCGGCGCGGCGGTCGCAATTACCGCCGGTGCAGTTTTTGAGGTCGTAGTCGGTGTAGGGGCGCTCGCCGGCACCCGGGCCGGTGCCATGCAGGTCCTGGCCCCAGAGCAGGAATTCGATGGCGTGATAGCCGGTGGCGACATTGGCCTCGATGCCGCCGGCTCCCTGCAGCGTGCCGGAGAGGAATTCCGGCGAAAGCTTCGATGCATCGACCTTCTTGCCGTTGATCTCGATCTCCTTGTTGGCGATCACATTGGCCGTGTAGAGCGCGTTCGCGTCCGATTCGGTGCCGTAGCTCTTGGCGACATAGTCGATCAAGCCTTCATCCAGCGGCCAGGAATTCACCTTGCCTTCCCAGTCGTCGACGATCTTGTTGCCGAAGCGGTAGACTTCGGTCTGCTGGTAGGGAACGCGCGATGCCTTCCAGGCGTCACGGGCAGCGTTGAGGGTTTCCACCGATGGCGTGGCGAGCAGCGCGTCGACCGCCTTGTCGAGCGCTTGCGCCGTGGTCAGCGAATCCTCGTATTTGGCGAGCGCGATGTCGGAATAGGTCTTGATGACCGCCTTTACATCTGTTTCCGCCTTTGCCGGCAACACGAATACCGCCGCCGTCAGCAGGGCAGTGGCGCCGATCGCCGCAAGCCTGCTGCCATATCGTGCTGTCATGATCACTCTCCAGTTTCTCGGAAATTCTGTAAACGGCGCGCGCAGCAACCGGCGCCAGGCCATCTGCGGGCCATTGGGCGCAAGAGATGCCGCGCCATCGCGCGGTTCGCGGAAGAAAGACACCAAAATGCCTCCAATCGAAAGGGTTCAAGGCCCAAACATTAAAGGGATGCGCTGACGCGCGAACTTCCATAAAGCTGCGACACCGTCGGATGTCAATGACAATCCGCAAGAAAAGTCAATCGAAACAACAGTTTAGAATTATTCTAAACTGCAACTGTCAACTTTATGCGTTTCCTGCACCGGTCTTGCCGCTGAACTGTGCGATTGACAGCCGCCATCCCGGATGCGACCCGCAAAAGCTCGCTTGCAGCGGTGCCAGACAATTGCCATCTGGCGGAACATCCTAGGGTAGAATCGGGATTGAGTGCGATGAAGAACGGTGTGGTCATTGTCGGCGCGGGTCATGCGGGCGTGCAAGCGGCCGCAAGTCTGCGCGAGGACGGCTATGACGGGCCGGTGATCCTCGTCGGAGATGAGGACGAACTGCCCTACCACAAGCCGCCGCTGTCGAAGACCTTCATCAAGGATGCCGAGGCCAAGCCACAACCCTTGCGCGGCGAGGCCTTTTACACCGGCAGCGCCATCGACTACCGGCCTGGCGTCAGGATCGATCGCCTCGATGCCGGACGCCGCAGTTTGGATATTGCCGGCGGTGGTGCGCTTGCCTTCGACCACCTGATCCTGGCGACAGGCTCGCGCCCGCGCACGCTGTCGCTGCCCGGTGCCGATCTGTCCGGGGTGCTGTCGCTGCGCTCGCTGGCCGATGCGCGGCTGATCCGCGACCTCAGCGCGCAAACCGACGAAGTCGTCATCCTCGGCGGCGGTTTCATCGGGCTGGAGATCGCAGCCACGTTGAGGGCCGCCGGCCGCACGGTGACAGTGGTCGAGGCGGTGGACCGGCTGCTCGGCCGCGCCGTGGCGCCGGTGGTGGCGAGCCACGTCCGGCAACGGCTGGAAGCGACGGGCGTGCGCATCCTCACCGGCACCTCGATCGCCGGGCTCGAAGGCGAAAACGGTCATGTCGTGGCCGCGATCACCTCGTCAGGCGAAAGACTGCCGGCTCGCATGGTCATTGTCGGCATTGGTGCCGTGCCGAATGTCGAACTGGCACAGGAAGCTGGCCTCGGCATCGCCAACGGCATCCGCGTCGATCACCAGATGCGGACTTCGGTGCCGGAGATTCTCGCTATTGGCGATGCTGCCTCTTACCGTCACTGGTTCACCGGCGGCGACGTGCGCCTGGAATCAGTGCAGAATGCCACCGACCAGGCGCGGCTTGCCGCGCGCACGATATCAGGCCATGCCGACGCCTATTCTGCGGTGCCATGGTTCTGGTCCGACATCGGCGACATGAAGCTGCAGATGGTCGGCCTGACCGCCGGCGGCGACAGCCATGTCGTGCTGGGCGACCTGCCCGACAACAAATTCTCGATCTACCACTACGCCGGCGACCGGCTGCTCGGCATCGAATCGGTCAACCGTCCGGGCGACCATATGCTTGGCCGCAAGATGTTGGGCGCCGGCTTCTCGCCGACGCCGCAGACGGTGGCCGCTGGCCCCGAGGGGCTGAAAGCGGCACTGGCCGCTTTCCTCGAGAATGAGCCCGCCAGAGCGGCGGGATAATTCCGTCCCTCAGGCGCGGCACCTTACTGATCAGGCGGCGCAGACTTCGCGGATCGAGCTTTCCAGAATGTCGAGTGCTTCGTTCATGACTTCGTCCTGGATGGTGATCGGCGCCAGGAAGCGGATGACGTTGCCGTAGACGCCGCAGGTCAACAGGATCAGGCCCTTGTCGAGCGCCTTCAACCGGATCGCATTGGCGATCTCGGCTGAGGGCAGGCCCTTCTTGACGTCGTTGAACTCGACCGCGTTCATGAAGCCGAGACCTCTGATGTCGACGATCTCGGGCACGTCGTCGCGGATCGAGTGCAGCCGCTGTTTCAGCCTTGCGCCCAGCGTATTGGCGCGGTCGCACAGCTTTTCATCCTCGATCACGTCGAGCACGGCGTGCGCCGCGGCAACGCCGATCGGACTGCCGCCATAGGTGCCGCCGAGCCCGCCGGGGCCGGGCGCATCCATGATTTCGGCGCGGCCGGTGACCGCCGCCAGAGGAAAGCCGCCGGCCAGGCTCTTGGCCATGGTGGTGATGTCAGCGGCCACCTCATGGTGATCCATAGCAAACATCTTGCCGGTGCGGGCAAAGCCGGTCTGCACTTCGTCGGCGATCAGCAGCATGCCGTGCTGGTCGCAAAGCTTGCGCAGCGCAACCAGGAAATCCCGCGGCGCGTCGTAGAAGCCGCCCTCGCCCTGAACCGGCTCGATGATGATGGCGGCGACGCGCGCCGGATCCACATCGGCCTTGAACAACCGGTCGAGCGCCGCCAGCGAGTCGGCGACCGAGACACCGTGCAGCGGCACAGGAAACGGCGCATGGTAGACATCGCCCGGCATGGCGCCGAAGCCGACCTTGTAAGGCACGACCTTGCCGGTCAGCGCCATGCCCATGAAGGTGCGGCCATGGAAGCCGCCGGCGAAGGCAATGACCGCCTGACGGCCGGTGGCATTGCGGGCGATCTTGATGGCGTTCTCGACAGCCTCGGCCCCGGTGGTGACGAAGATCGTCTTCTTCTCGAACTTGCCGGGCAGCATGCCGTTCAGCCGTTCGGCCAGGCGCACATAGCTTTCATAGGGCACCACCTGGTGGCAGGTGTGGGTGAAGCGGTCGAGCTGTGCCTTGACCGCCTCGATCACCCTGGGATGGCGATGCCCGGTGTTGACGACGGCGATGCCCGACGAGAAATCGATATAGCGACGCCCCTCGACATCCCAGATTTCCGAATTTTCAGCCCGGTCGGCATAAATCTGCGTGGTCATGCCGACGCCGCGGGAAATCGATTGGTTCTTGCGTTCGGAAATGGCTGAATTCTTCATCGTATCCCTCACCGGGCCGGCGCCCGTCCTGTTTGATGCCGTTGAGATGTCTTCTGACCTTATTTCACGTTTTCCTCAAGTCGGCACCACCGGCAGGCGATTGGGCCTGCGGTGGGCAGATCCCGGCGCTTAGCCAGTCGGGCGATACACGTACGAGACCGGTTTCCTTTTCCCGGGGATCGACTATCCTCTGGATGGCCGCGAGGCACCGCGATCAGCGAGCGGCCCGCGGTCGGGAGAGCCCATGAGCAGGAACGTGACTTCGCCCGTCTCGCAGCCATCGGTCAAAGCTCCCGGTCTTTTGTCTTTTCCAGCCGCCCCGGCGCTTTTCGCCTGCACGGCGGCGCTGCTTCTGGCCGGCTGTCAGAAGCAGGAAGCGGCGGACAAGAAACTGCAGATCATGGTGCGCACCGAAACGGTGGCGATGGCCGACTATGCGCCAAGGACTTCGCTGACCGGGGTGATCGCGGCGCGTACGCTGAACAATCTGTCGTTCCGGGTCGGCGGTCGCGTCGCCGAACGGTTTGTCGATGTCGGCCAGCATGTCGATCAAGGCACGGTGCTCGCCCGCATCGACCCGCAGGAGCAGGAATCCGACCTGCGCTCGGCGCAGGCCGATCTTGATGCAGCCAAGGCGCAACTGACCCAGTCCGTTGCCGCCTTCGAGCGGCAGAAGACGCTGCTGGCGCAGGGCTTCACCACCAGGCGCGACTATGACGCCGCGGACCAGGCCCTGAAGGTGGCACAAGGCAGCGTCGAAGCCGCGCAGAGCGCTTTCTCCAACGCCCAGCAAAACCTGTCCTTCACCGAGCTCAAGGCCGGTGCCGCCGGCGTGATCACCGCCCGCCAAGTCGAAACCGGCCAAGTGGTGCAAGCCGCGCAAACCGTCTTCACCGTCGCCGAGGACGGCGACCGCGACGCGGTGTTCAACGTGCAGGAGACGCTGATCGCCAAGACACCGGCATCGCCTGCGGTGACGATCACGCTGTTGTCCGATCCGCAGGTCAGGGCAACGGGCAAGGTCCGCGAAATCTCGCCTGCGGTCGACCCGGCTTCAGGCTCGATCCGGGTCAAGGTCGCCATTCCCGACACGCCCGCCGGCATGCCGCTGGGAGCAGCCGTCATCGGCTCGGTAAGCGCCAAGCCGGCGAAGGCGATCCTGCTGCCCTGGCAGGCGCTGACGTCCAGCGCCGGCAAGCCGGCGGTCTGGATCGTCGATCCCTCGACAAAGGCGGTGACGATGGCGCCGGTCGAAGTGCTGGCGTTCAATTCGGGCACGGTCGTGATCGCCAAGGGGCTGGACGAAGGCCAGAGCGTCGTCACCGCTGGAGGACAACTGCTCAGCCCTGGACAGACGATCGAGATATCAGGAGCGGGCCAATGAGCCGGGCGCCGCGCGTCCTGCTCGGCGTGCTCATGCTCGGCGCGCTGGCATCCTGCTCCAGGTCGGAGGAAAAGCCGCCCGAGATCATCCGGCCGGTGCTGTCGATGGTGATCGAGCCGCGCACCACGCAAGTCTTCGGTTTTGCCGGATCCGTCGAACCGCAGGTCAGCGCCGATCTGGCCTTCCGTCTGCTTGGCCGGGTCGTCTCGCGCGACGTCCAGGTCGGCGACATCGTCAGCAAGGGCACGACGATAGCGGCACTCGATCCGACCGCGCTGGAGTTGTCGCTCCAGGCGGCCAAGGCGGAACTGTCCAATTCCGAGGCGCAGTTCGCCAACGCCGCCGCCAGCGAGGAACGGCAGCGCCAGTTACTCGCCTCGGCCAACGCCACGCAAGCTGTCTTCGACGCCGCGCAGCAGGCGCGCAAAGCTGCGGAGGCAGGTGTCGAGCGGGCCAAGGCCTCGCTTGCCAAATCGCAGGAACAGCTTGGCTATGCCAGGCTGTTTTCTGATTTCGACGGTGTCGTCACCGCTGTCGGCGCCGAAGTTGGCCAGACGGTCTCGCCCGGCCAGACCGTCGTCACCGTGGCGCGCTCGGACCTGCGCGAGGCGGTGGTCGACATTCCCGACCAATTGACCGGTGATCTCGCGGCCGGCACGCCCTTCCAGGTCATCCTGCAGTCGCTGCCGACGATCCAGACCGGGGCCAAGCTGCGCGAGATCGCACCGCAATCCGAGGGCTCGACCCGCACCCGGCGCGTCAGGCTGACGCTCACGGATCCGCCACAGGCCTTCCGGCTCGGCTCGACGGTGACGGCGACCCGCGTGACCAAGGTGGCACCGACGATCGAACTGCCCATGTCGGCGCTGTTCGAAAAGAACGGTTCCGCGAAAGTGTGGATCGTCGACCCGCAGACATCCAGCGTGAACGCACGCGACATAAAGGTCGCGTCGAAGAATGGCGGCACCTTCACGGTGACCGAGGGGCTGGAGGCCGGCATGCGTGTTGTCACGGCGGGCGTCCACAGCCTGAGCGAAGGCCAGAAGGTGACAGTGCCCGAGGGAGGGGCCTCATGAAAGGCTTCAATCTCTCCGACTGGGCGCTCAACCACCGCTCCATGGTCTGGTATTTCATGCTGGTCTTCGTCGTGGCTGGCGTGTTCTCCTACCTCAATCTCGGCCGTGAAGAAGATCCCAACTTCACCATCAAGACGATGATCATCCAGGCCAACTGGCCGGGCGCCTCGGTCAAGGAAACCGTGCAGCAGGTGACCGACCGCATCGAGAAGAAACTCGAGGAACTCGACAGCCTCGACTACACCAAGTCCGTCACCACGGCCGGCCAGACCGTCATCTTCGTCAACCTGAAGGACACCACCAAGGCACGCGATGTCGTGCCGAACTGGATTCAGGTGCGCAACATGGTCAATGACATCGGGGCACAGTTTCCGCAGGGTGTGCAGGGCCCGTTCTTCAACGACCGCTTCGGCGACGTCTATGGCAACATCTACGCCTTCACATCGGACGGGCTGACGCCGCGCCAGTTGCGCGACTATGTCGAGGATGCCAGAACAAAGATCCTGACCGTGCCCAACGCCGGCAAGGTCGACCTGGTCGGCGCCCAGGACGAAGCGATCTATCTCGAATTCTCAACCCGCCAGATCGCCGCCCTCGGCCTCAACCAGCAAGCGATCGTCGCCAGCCTGCAGGCGCAGAACGCGATCACGCCGTCCGGCGTCATCCAGTCCGGGCCGGAGCGCATCAGCGTGCGTGTCGGCGGGCAGTTCACCTCCGAGGAAAGCCTGCGCGCCATCAATCTGCGCGTGAACGACCGCTTCTTCCGCCTGAGCGACGTAGCGACGATCACACGCGGCTACGTCGATCCGCCGACGGCACTGTTCCGTTTCAACGGCCAGGACGCGATCGGGCTCGCCATCGGCATGAAACCCAACGCCAACCTGCTCGAATTCGGCGAGGCCCTGCACAAGGAGATGGACAAGGTGCTGGCCGACCTGCCGGTCGGTGTCGGCGTGCATCTGGTCGCCGACCAGCCGGTCATCGTCGAGGAGGCCGTCTCGGGCTTTACGCGTGCGCTGTTCGAGGCGGTCGCCATCGTGCTCGCCGTGTCGTTCATCAGTCTCGGCATGCGCGCCGGCTTCGTCGTGGCGCTGTCGATCCCGCTGGTGCTGGCCATCACCTTCACGGTCATGGCCTATCTCGGCATTTCGCTGCAGCGTATTTCCCTGGGTGCGCTGATCATCGCCCTCGGCCTTCTGGTCGACGACGCGATGATCGCGGTCGAGATGATGGTGGCGCGGCTTGAGGTCGGCGACAATCTGCGCAAGGCGGCGACCTATGTCTACACATCGACCGCCTTTCCGATGCTGACCGGTACGCTGGTGACGGTCGCCGGCTTCATCCCGATCGGCCTCAACAACAGCGCCGCCGGCGAATATACCTTCACCCTGTTCGTGGTCATCGCCGTTTCGCTGCTGGTGTCATGGATCGTGGCGGTGCTGTTTGCGCCACTGCTCGGCGTCACCATCCTGCCGGCGACGATGAAAACCAAGCATCACGACCAGCCGGGCCGCTTCACCTCGCTGTTCCGGCGCGTGCTTGTCGGCTCGGTGCGCCATCACTGGCTGACCATCATCGCCACCGTGTTGTTGTTTGCCGGCTCGATCGCCGGCTTCGGCCTGGTGCAGCAGCAGTTCTTCCCGCCATCGGACCGGCCGGAGTTGATCGTCGACTGGAACCTGCCGCAGAATTCTTCGATCGCCGACACGCGCGACCAGATGGAGCGGTTCGAGCAGCGGGCACTGGTCGGCAATCCCGACATCGACCATTTCTCGTCCTATATCGGCCAGGGCGCGGTGCGTTTCGTGCTCGCCTATGACGTGCAGCCGGCCAACCCCTATTTCGGCCAGACCGTCATCGTCACCAAGAGCATCGAGGCTCGCAACCGGGTGAAGCCGGCGCTGGAAAAGCTGCTGCGCGAGGAGTTCGTCGGCACCGACGCCTTTGTCAAGCCGCTCGAACTCGGACCGCCGGTCGGCCGCCCCGTGCAATACCGCGTCGGCGGTCCCGACATCCAGACGGTGCGCGAACTGGCGCAGCAATTCGCCGGTGTCATCTCCGCCAATCCAAAGCTCGCTGCGCCGACCTTCGACTGGAACGAGCCGCAGCGGGTGCTGAGGGTCGACGTGCTGCAGGACAAGGCACGCCAGCTCGGCATCACCTCCTCCGACATCGCCAGCGCGCTGAACAGTACGGTCGGCGGCGCCACCATCACGCAGGTGCGCGACGCGACCTACCTGATCAATGTCGTGGCCCGCTCCCGCGGGGCCGAACGCGGCTCGATCGAGACGTTGCAGAACATGCAGTTGCCGACCAGCACCGGCGAGGCGATCCCGCTCGCGGCGGTCGCCAACTTCCGCTACGATCTGGAGCAACCGACGGTGTGGCGACGCGATCGCATCCCGACCATCACCGTGCGCGCCGGGCTGGTCGGCGACGTGCTGCCGGCCACGGTCGTCAACGAACTGAAGCCATCGGTCGATGCCTTCACCGCCAAGCTGCCGCCGGGCTATTCGATCGCCACCGCCGGCTCGGTCGAGGAGAGCGCCAAAAGTCAGGGACCGATCGCCGCCGTCGTGCCGTTGATGCTGTTCGTCATGGCAACGATCCTGATGGTGCAGTTGCAAAGCTTCCAGCGCCTGTTCCTGGTCGTGGCGGTGGCGCCGCTCGGCCTGATCGGCGTGGTGGCGGCCCTGGTGCCGAGCGGAGCGCCGCTGGGCTTCGTCGCCATCCTGGGCGTGCTGGCGCTGATCGGCATCCTGATCCGCAATTCGGTCATCCTGATCGTGCAGATCGAGGATCTTGTTCGAGAGGGCAAGGACCGCTGGGCGGCGGTCATCGAAGCGACCGAACACCGGATGCGGCCGATCGCACTGACGGCGGCGGCCGCCAGCCTGGCGCTGATCCCGATCGCGCGTGAAGTGTTCTGGGGTCCGATGGCCTATGCGATGATGGGCGGCATCATCGCGGGTACCGCAATCACGCTGCTGTTCCTGCCGGCGCTTTATGTGACGTGGTTCAGGATCAAGGAGCCGAAGGGCCGGGAAGAGCCACCCGTTCTGGAGAGCGGCGAACTGGCGCAAGGCTCAGCCTAAGGCTTTGCCTGATCATTCGTTGTCGTTGGAGGGCACAGGGCGCGACCTGGCGCGTTGCCATGGCGACGATTTCGAGGTGCGCCAAGCGTGCCAGCCTTCTGGCAAGTCCGCCAACGCCTGGATGCTTTCGTCCCGCTGCACAACGTTTTGCAAGCTGACGATCATGATATCGCCTTCGTCAACAGGTCCGGTTTCGCTGTTGTGGAATTGCCAACTGCCGTCGTCATCGTCATGTGAGACGTATGTAATCCAATCGCCGCGGGTAACGACTGCCCTATCCACAAACACCGCGACATTGGGCGGATCCGCAAACTTCCATTCCTCCATGGGAATTCCCCAAGATGGTTGTTCGGCGCAAAAGAGAAAACGAATTCAAGCGGTTCTCACAAACCCGTCGCTGGCCCGCAACAGATTGCGCGTATAGTCCTTGGTCACACGGCGTTCGACAAGATCCGCCGCCGCCAGATTCTCCACCGCCTCGCCGCTTTGCATCACCATCAGCCGCTCGCACATATGGGTGATGATGGCGAGGTCGTGACTGACCATCAGGAAGGTCAGCTTGCGCCGCTTGCGTACCTCTTCCAGCAGGTTGAGCACTTCCGCCTGCACCGAGGCATCGAGCGCCGAGGTCGGCTCGTCGAGCAGCAGGATCGACGGTTCGAGAATGAGCGCACGGGCGATCGCCACGCGCTGGCGTTGGCCGCCGGACAGTTGGTGCGAATAGCGGAAGCGGAAACCGTTGCCGAGGCCGACCTCGTCCAGCGCCCGCTGGATGCGCTTTTCGCCGTCGGCAAAGCCATGGATGGCAAGCGGCTCCTGCAGCAGACGGTCGACGGTCTGGCGCGGGTGCAGCGACCCGTACGGATCCTGGAAGACCATCTGCACTTCACGGTAGAAGGCTTTGTCGCGGCGCGCGCCGAGCGTCTTGCCGTTGACGACGATGCCGCCCGATGCAACCGGCGCAAGGCCGGCGATGGCCCGCAGCAGCGTCGATTTGCCGGAGCCGGATTCGCCGACCAGGCCGAAGGATTCGCCCGGCTGCACGTCGAGGCTGACGCCTTTCAGTGCGCGAAAACGGTCGAAGATCACTTCCAGCCTGTCGACGGCAATCGCAGAAGTCATGCCGCCCACTCCGGCTTGCGGTCGAGCACCGGCAGCGGGTGGCGGTCGGCACCGATCTTGGGCATGCAATTGAGCAGGCCGCGCGTGTAGGGGTGCTGGGCCTGGCCGAGTTCGGACGCCTTGAGCTGCTCGACCACCTTGCCGGCATACATGACGATGACGCGGTCGCAGAAGGACGAGACCAGGCGCAAATCGTGCGAGATGAAGATCAGCCCCATGCCGCGCTCACTGACCAGCCGGTCGAGGATGCCGAGCACATCGAGCTGCACGGTGACGTCGAGCGCCGAGGTCGGCTCGTCGGCGATCATCATTTCCGGACCGGCGATCAGCATCATGGCGATCATGGCGCGCTGGCCCATGCCGCCCGAAACTTCATGCGGATGCAAATTGAAGACGCGAGAGGGATCACGGATCTGCACCGCCTCCAGCATGGCCAATGCACGGTCGCGTGCCTCCGCCTTGCCGACCTTTTCATGGGTGCGCAGCGTCTCGACGATCTGGCGACCGATGCTCATCACCGGGTCGAGCGAATATTTCGGATCCTGCAGGATCATGGCGATGCGCTTGCCGCGCAGCGCCCGGCGTTCGCGTGGCGAGACGGTGAGCAGGTCGATGCCGTCGAAGGCGAGCTTGTTGGCCGATATCCGCGCCTGCGGTGGCGTCAGGCCCATGATGGCGCGGCCGGTCTGCGATTTTCCCGAGCCGGATTCGCCGACGATGCCGAGCCGTTCGCGGCCGAGCGAAAAGGAAACGCCGCGCACCGCCTCGATCAGCCCGGTGCGGGTCGGGAAGGTGACGCGCAGGTCGTCTACGTCGAGAAGCGTCTTCGTCTCCCCGCTCATTGGTCGCCACTCCGCGGATCGAGCGCGTCGCGCAGGCCGTCGCCAAGCAGGTTGAAGCCGAGGCTGACGATGAGGATGGCGAAGCCCGGCGCACCGGCCACCCACCATTGATCGAGCACGAAGCGGCGGCCGGAGGCGATCATCGTGCCCCATTCGGGCAGCGGCGGCTGCGCGCCGAGGCCGAGGAAACCGAGCCCGGCGGCGGTCAGGATGATGCCGGCCATGTCGAGCGTCACCCTGACGATCAGGGACGAAATGCAAAGCGGCATGATATGGCGCAGCACGATGCGGAAGGGCGAAGCGCCCATCAGTTGCACCGCCTTGATGTAGTCGGAATTGCGCACCGTCAGCGTCTCTGCCCGCGCGATGCGGGCGTAGGGCGGCCATGAGGTGATGGCGATGGCCAGCACCGCATTCTCGATGCCGGGGCCAAGTGCTGCGACGAAGGCCAGCGCCAGGATCAGCTTGGGAAAGGCGAGGAAGATGTCGGTGATGCGCATCAGGATGGCATCGGTCCAGCCGCCGGCATAGCCGGCCACCGTGCCGACCAGAAGGCCGATGGGTGCGGCGATGATGGCGACCAGGATGACCACGTAAAGCGTCCAGCGCGAGCCGTAGAGGATGCGCGACAGGATATCGCGGCCGAGATCGTCGGTGCCGAACCAGTGCTCGGCGCTCGGCGCCAGCAGGCGCGCGTTCTTCAGGTCGCCAAACGTTGGCGAATAAGGTGCCAGCACGCCTGCAAGGGCGGCAACGACCAGCAGGGCAATGATGATGAGCAGGCCCAGAAACGCCAACCGGTTGGCGGAAAAGCGCCGCCACGCCACATAGGCGCGGCCGAGCCTTGCCTGCATGCGCGAGGCCGGCCGCTCGCTGAGCAGCCAGTCGCGACGGCTCTGGATGGTGTCGACGCTCATGCGGACTTCGTCCTCGGATCGAGCACACGATACAGCAGGTCGGACAGAAGGTTGATGGCGATGAACACCGAGCCGATGACGATGGTGCCGCCAAGCACCGCATTCATGTCGGCGTTCTGCAGCGAATTGGTGATGTAAAGGCCGATGCCCGGCCATGAGAAGACGGTCTCGGTCAGCACCGAACCTTCCAGCAGTCCGGCATAGGACAGCGCGATCACCGTCACCATCGGCACCGCCGCGTTGCGCAGCGCGTGGCCCCAGATGATGCGGGTTTCCGACAGGCCCTTGGCGCGCGCCGCGACGATATATTCCTGCGACAATTCGTTGAGCATGAACGAGCGCGTCATGCGGCTGATATAGGCGAGCGAGAAATAGCCGAGCAGCGAGGCCGGCAGGATGATGTGGCGGAAGGCGTCGTAAAAAACGTCCCACTGCCCCTGCATTGCGGAGTCGAGGAGATAGAAGCCGGTGATCGGCGTAAAGGTGTATTCGTAGACGACGTCGAGCCTCGCCGGGAAGGCAACCCATTGCAGCTTGGCGTAAAACAGCACCAGCCCAAGCAGCCCCAGCCAGAAGATCGGCACGGAATAACCGATCAGGCCGATGACGCGCACGATCTGGTCGATGAGGCTGCCGCGCCTGACCGCGGCCAGCACACCGAGCGGCACGCCGAACAACGCGCCGATCAGCGTTCCGAGGGTCGCCAGTTCCGTCGTGGCCGGAAGCGCCCGGCGAATGTCGGTCATGACCGGATTGGTGGTCAGCACGGAGACGCCGAAATTGCCGTTCAGCGCATTCTTCACATAGATGTAGAACTGCTCGATCAACGGCAAATCGAGACCCATCTCGCGGCGCGTGCGCTCAACCACATTGGCCGGCGCCCGGTCGCCGAGCACCGCCAGCACCGGGTCGATCGGAATGACGCGGCCGATGAAGAAGGTGACCGCGAGCAGACCAAGATAGGTCGTGATCGCAATGACCAGGAAACGGCCAAGCGATGATGCAATAGCGACGGCGCGGGCGCTGCCGCGCCCCGCCGCCACTTCTTTTTCAACCGCGCTCATGCGGCGTGTCCGCGAGCACTATTCCTTGGACACCGGTCCGACGAAGTTGGTGTCGAAGCTCGGGCCGAGCGCAAAGCCCTTGAGGTTCTTGCGCAGGCCGGCCACTTCCAGCTGCTGGTGGATGACGACGAAGGGGCTGGTGTCGAGGATTTTCTTCTCGAGATCCTTGTACATGTCGGCGCGCTTGCCGGCATCCTTCTCGAGCAGTGCCGCTTCCGTCTGCTTGGTCAGGTCCGGAATGTCCCAGGCGTTGCGCCAGGCCAGCGTCTTGGTCTTGGCCCCATCCGAATTGTCCGGGTTCGAGGCAAAGGTCTGGGCGTTGGAGTTCGGGTCGAAATAATCCTGGCCCCATTGGCCGATATAGATGTCGTGGTTGCGGGCGCGGTATTTGGTGAGCGTCTGCTTGCCGTCGCCCGGGATGATCTCGAGCTTGATGCCGGCCTGTCCGAGCGTCTGCTGGATCGATTCCGCCATCCCGGTCGTCGGCTGGCCGGTGCGTACGTCCATGGTTACGCTGAAGCCGTCGGGCAGACCGGCCTTGGCCAGCAATTCCTTGGCCTTGGCGACATCGAGCTTGAACGGATTCTCATCCAATTCGCCGAGCACGCCCTTGGGCAGGAAGGTCTGATGGATTTCGCCGATGCCCTTGAGGATGGTGGAGCTCAAGGCATCATAGTCGACCAGATACTTGAACGCCTGGCGCACCTCCGGCTTGGCGAGGTTCGCGTTCTTCTGGTTGAGGCTGATGTAATAGACCGTGCCCTTGGGCGCGCTGGTGGTGGTGAGATCGGCATTCTTGGCGATGGCGTCGAGGTCGTTCGGCTCGAGATTGCGGGCAACGTCGATGTCGCCGGCCTCGAGCGCCAGGCGCTGGCCCGAGCTTTCCTTCATGTTGCGATAAATGACGCGGGCAAGCTTGGCTTTTTCGCCGTAGTAATTGTCGTTGCGCTCGAGAACGACGGCTTCGTTGGCCCGCCATTCGCGCAGCTTGAAGACGCCGGAGCCGGCATAGCCGGTCTTCAGCCAGGCATTGCCGAAATCATTGTCCCATTTGTAGTCGGCGCTCGGCGTGACCGCAGCCACATGTTCCTTGACCAGCTTGGCGTCGACCACCGAAGCGACCGTTGCCGACAGGCAGTTCAGCACGAAGCTCGGCGCATAGGCCTTGTCGACGGTGAACTGGAAGGTGCCGTCGTCGACAGCCTTGGCCTTTTCGGTGACGTTGTCGCCGCTGATGCCGAACTGGCCGATGATGAAGGCCGGGCTCTTGTCGAGCTTGATGACGCGCTCGAACGACCAGGCGACATCGGACGCCGTGATCGGATTGCCGGAAGCGAATTTCAGGCCGGGCTTGAGCTTGAACGTGTAGGTCAGGCCGTCATCGGAGACGGTCCAGCTTTCGGCAAGGTCGCCCTTGACCTTGGAGGTGTCGCTGAGGTCGAGACGGACAAGCAGATCATAGGTGTTGCCGGTGACCTCGGCGGTCGACAGCTCGAACGCCTCGCCCGGATCCATGGAGATGATGTCGTCGATCGCGAAACCTTCGACCAGCGTGTCGGCGGGCGTGACCGCACCGGCGGGCGCGCCGGCCAGAAGCAGCGCCGACATGGCGGCACCCGCGAGCAGGAAGCGAGAGCGTAGAGCAAATTTTTCCATCATCATTGTGATTGTTCCCTGTTTTGTTGTTTGTTGACCTGAGTTCCCGGCTCAGGGTTGCGGAATTTTTTCGGGGCTGGAGACGGCCCCTCTGCCCACTTACCGTCGTGGTTTTTGTCCAGTTGGTCAACACCATATCCGGCGGCCCCGTGGCGGGCAACGAGCATTTATACGACGGCTCATTGGGCCAGAAAGGCCGGTGGGGTGTCGACGCATAGGCCAGCCAATCGAGGCTGCCGATCGAGAAAAATCTGCTAATTTCGGAGCTATTTCAGCACTGCGACCAGGTCGGCGTCAGGAAAGCAGGTGGCGGCGCGGCCGTTCTTGGCTTGCCATATGCCGATCGAGCGGCGGGTCTTGAAGCCGGGCAGGCCATCGGCGCTGCCGACATCATAGCCCTTGGCCTCCAGCGCCCGCTGCAGGGCAGCGATGTCCGAACGGTGCAGCCCGCCGACCGCGCCCCAGCTGCCGGCGAAGTTCTGATCGCCATGGGCGATGCGATCGGCGCCATGGCCGATGAACAGCGCGTACAGGTCGCTGGTGTTGTATTGCTTCAGCACGTAGAAATTGGGCGTGGCGACAAAGGCCGGGCCGCTGCGCCCTGCCGGCATCAGCAGAAAGCCTTCGGCCTTCAGCTCACTCACTGGAAACGGTTTGCCGCCGACGCGCTTGATGCCCATATCAGCCCATTGCGAGATTTTCTTGCCCTGGTCCGGGCCTTCCAGCGAACAGGAAACGCTTTCCGGCACCGTCACCTCGAATCCCCAGCCACGACCCTTTACCCAGCCATAGTGGATGAGATAATTGGCGATCGAGGCCAACACGTCCGGCGTCGAGTTCCAGATGTCGACGCGACCGTCGCCGTCGAAATCGACGGCATGTTTCAGGAACGAGGTCGGCATGAATTGCGGCTGGCCGAGCGCGCCGGCCCAGGACGATTTCATCGCGCCGACCGGAGCCAGCCCGCGCTCGACGATCTCGAGTGCGGCAAGCAGTTCGGTGCGGAAGAAGTCCTTCCTGGTCGACATGAATGCCTTGGTGCCCAGCACTTCGAAGGCGTCATAAGGCATCTTCGCCGCGCCGAATCCGGTCTCGCGGCCCCAGATCGCCAGCAGCACTTCGCCCGGCACGCCATAGCGCTTTTCGATGGCCGCAAGTGTCCTGGCATTGGCGGCTTCGCGCGCGCGCCCGCCCGCCGTCACTGCGCGAACCGTTTTCTCGGCGAAATAGGCGCCGGGTGAGCCGAATTCGGCCTGGTGCTGCTTCTGGGGCGTGGCCGCCTTCTCGCCCGGCTTGACCAGGTCCGGCAGCTTCAGATTGGGCTTGATGCCGTCGAAGGCGGCGTCGAAGGTGGTTTTGGAAATGCCTTTCGCCTTGGCCTGTGGCCAGAGGTCGTTCTGCAGCCAGGCGCGGAACTGGTCGTCGATCTTTGCGGCGGAGGCGGGGGTGGAAAAGACCGAGAGAAGAACTGCAAAAAAGGAAAACAGAACCAATCTGAGAGGTTTGCGTTCCTTCGCACCCCTCTCCGTCCTGTCGAGGGGGGTGCTTGGCACCAGCCTGGAAGGACGCGCAAAAATCATGACCCGCATCCTCTGCCGCAACTTTGTCAAAACGCCGTCCGCGAACGCAGCGCCGCGGCCAGCGTGCCCTCGTCGAGATAGTCGAGTTCGCCGCCGACCGGCACGCCATGCGCAAGGCGCGTCACCTTGATGTCGAAGCCGGACAACTGGTCGGTGAGGTAATGCGCGGTCGTCTGGCCCTCGACCGTCGCGTTGACGGCAAGGATGATCTCCTTGACCTCGCCGCCGGCGACGCGATCAACCAGCGAGCGCATGTTGAGCTGCTCGGGGCCGATGCCGTCGAGCGGCGACAGCGTGCCGCCGAGCACGTGGTAGCGCACATTCATCGCCGCCGCGCGCTCCAGCGCCCACAGGTCGGAGACGTCCTCGACGACGATGATGGTGCCGGCATCACGGCGCGGATCGGTGCAGATCATGCAAGGGTCCGATGTATCGACATTGCCGCAGGTCGAGCAGATGCGCACCTTGTCGGCCGCCTCGGCCATGGCGGCGGCAAGCGGCGACAAAAGCTGCTCTTTCTTCTTGATCAGATGAAGGGCGGCACGCCTGGCCGAACGGGGTCCCAGCCCCGGCACCTTGGCCAGGAGCTGGATCAGACGTTCGATCTCGGGACCGGCGATTCGCTTCGACATCGCTCTGATCTAGAGCAATTCCAGGAAAAGTGCGAAGCGGTTTTCCGTCCGGAATTGCGTCAAAACGAAAAGCTGGAGCGGTTCACCGTTTCCGCGAAACGGTGAACCGCTCCAGGATTTTTCAGAGCGCTTTGGAACATCTGCATCCGCATGACCGCCATATTGGGCCTTGGCGGACCCGCGGGGCGCAGATCAGTTGGTCTCGAGCGGCCGGCCCTGGCTGACAATCATCGCGCCAATGGCGTCTGTGTTCTCAGGCGTCGACTGGAACCCCATCGACGCCTCTTGCGGCGCGTCTTGAACCGACGAGATGACCCTTGTGTTCAAGCTTCCGCCAAAACGCGCGGCATCCGGCTCTTCCATCGGCTCCTGCATCGCCACCACCGTCGGCTCTTGCGAGACACGCGCGGATTTCGCGGCCGGCGCGGCAGCGGCGGTCACATAGGTCTGCTGGGCGGGAGCGGATCGAACGGTTGCCGTCCTGGCTGGACGCACCGGCTCGGCGGACGCGACCATCGTCACCGGCGCGGCTGACTTGTCGGGCGCCGCCGAGGCAATAGCGACCTGCGGCTCATCCGGCAGCGGCTGCCAGTTGCGGCCGCGCTTCTCGTAGAAGGCATTGCCGCCGGCAACCATGGTGTAGTGCATGTTCTTGTAGGGGAAGCGGAGGCCGGCTGTGTGGAAGAACATGGTGTTCTTGAGCTTGGACTTGCGCTCGCCCTTCAGCACCGCGTCGGCGGCTTCCTCGACATCGGGCATTGCGCGTGAATTCATCGGCCTTGTCATGACACCAGGCGCGAACTGCCCGGGCTCGCCCACCACTTGGCAGATGGTGCTGCCATGGTTGCCGGAGCGCAGCCGGTTCATCACCACCGTGCCGACCGCGATCATGCCGTCGCGGCTCGAGCGGTTGGACTCGAAGAACATCGCCCGTTCCAGGCATTCCTTGTCCTTCGGCGTGTGGCTGTATGCCCCTGAACTCAGGAAACCCGGCGTGATGGCGTCGGTCAGGCTGGCGACGGACATGCCGTGTGAAGTGGTCTGGCTACAGGCAGCCAAAAACAGGGGTGAAATGACGGCGCCGAGCAACAGCGGCGTCTTCCATCGCGTGGAAATCAACAGGTAACCCTCTCACTTCGTGCCCGCCCCCAGGCTGCGGCAAGAATGAGACACTTTCGGGCAAAATGATGGCCAAAACGTTATTAACAACGTACTGTTGCCAAATTGGCACAATTTCGTGGCTTTCCAGATAGATCGAGCCGTCATTTCACAAAAGCGATGACCGCTCTCTCTTTGTTTCGCCGCAATTGCCCCAAGGGAAAGCACCACGCGATTTTTCCTGAAGCGATCTACCGCCCGGCCGCTATCGCGGCCGGCTGGCCAGGCTCAAGCTCCTCGACCTTCTCCGAAAACAGGCCGCGCCGGAGGAACAGCGTCCGCGCCTCCCTGGCCGTCGGCGCGATCTTTCCCGGCCAGTCGCTGTCTATGAACTCAGCCTTGGTGAAGTCCGGATTTGTCTCGCTTGCCGCCTCGAGGAATTCGGCGATCTCCAGCACGATCGCGCGCTCGTCCTTCGAAAGCGCCGATGTGCCGGCTTCGATCGATGGGCGATGGAGGAAATCCTCGAACAGATAGAAATAACCCTTGATGCCGACGAGATCGACGCCGTCGTCACAATCGGCCAGGATTTCCAGGATCTCGTAGATCCTGTTGCGGATACGCTGCTCGATCAGTCTTTCGGACGGCTCTTCGGCCATGTCGATCACGGAGGCGCGCCGAATGCTAGAAGGGCAGTTTCATTCCCGGCGGGATCGGCAGGCCCGCGGTCAGCGCCTTGGTCTTTTCCTGCATGATCTGCTCGACCTTGGTCTTGGCGTCGTTGTGAGCGGCCAGCACGAGGTCTTCCAGGATCTCGACATCGTCTTCCTTGAACAGAGACGGATCGATCTTCAACGACTTCATCTCGAATTTTCCGGTCAGCGTCACATTGACCAGGCCGCCGCCGGCCTGGCCGGACGCTTCCAGCGTGGCGATCTCGTCTTGCATGGCCTGGAACTTGGCCTGCATTTCCTTCGCCTTGCCCATCAGGCCGAGAAGATCTTTCATGGTCGGGTCCTTTGCGGATTCGTAGCTGGATCAGGGTTCATCGTCGTCAGCCGGCGGCTCGACCGGCACTTCGGCCTCTGCCGTTTCGGTTTCCGGCGCGTCCGGAATGCGCACGTCGATGATCTTGGCACCGGGAAAGCGCGCCAGGATGGCGGCCACTGTCGGGTCGCTCTTGGCATCGAGAAAAGCCGTCTCGCGTTTGGCCGATTCCATTTCGGCGAGCGTCTGGCCGCCCTCTTCCTTCGACAGCGAGACAAGCCAGCTGCGACCGGTCCAGGCGCGCAATTTCGTCGTCAGGTCGTTGAGCAGCATCTTGGGCGCATCGCTGGTCAGGCCAACGTCGATGCGGCCGGGCTCGATGCGTACAAACCGGATGCAGCTTTTGACCAGCACCTTGAAGGCGATGTCGCGCTGCGCGTCTGCCAGGGCAATGATGTCGGCCAGCGATTTCAGCGGCGCCGATTGCGCCTCCGTGACCGGCTCCGGCGGAGCGACGTAGGCAACGGGCGCAGGCGAGGCTTCGACCAGCCGCATGGTCTGCGCGCCGCCCGGGCCAGACGGCATGCGCGTCTGCGCCACCGCGCTGGCGCCGTTGCCTCCCCCTGCAGGCGCCCCATTTGGGCGCAGCGCGCCATTCTGCGCCGGCGCGGCGCCTTCAAGCGATCTCAACGCCTCGTCCAGCGTCGGCACGTCGGCGGCATGCGCCAGCCGGATCAGCACCATTTCGGCGGCGCTGACGGGCCGGTTGGAGGACTGCACCTCTGGAATGCCCTTGAGCAGCATCTGCCATGTCCGCGACAGCACCCTGACCGACAGCGTCCTGGCGAAATCGGCGCCGCGCTGCCGCTCGTCCTCGGATAGCGAGGCATCCTCGATGGCCGTCGGCACGAAACGCAGCCGGGTGACGAGGTGGTTGAATTCGGCAAGGTCGGTCAGCACGGCGGCCGGATCGGCGCCGGTATCGTATTGCGCACGGAATTCGCCAAGGGCTGCCGCGACATCGCCTTTCATCACATGTTCGAACAGGTCGACGATGCGGGCGCGGTCGGCAAGCCCCAGCATCGCGCGAACCGCGTCGGCGCCGACAGAGCCGGCGCCATGGGCAATCGCCTGGTCGAGGATGGAGAGCGAATCACGGGCCGAGCCCTCGGCGGCGCGCGCGATCATCGCCAGCGCGTCGTCGTCGACCGAAATGCCCTCCTTGGCCGAGATCGAAGCGAGATGCCCGACCAGCGCGCCGGCGTCGATGCGCCTCAGGTCGAAGCGCTGGCAGCGCGACAGGACGGTGATCGGGACCTTGCGGATCTCGGTGGTGGCAAAGATGAATTTGACGTGCGGCGGCGGCTCTTCCAGCGTCTTCAGAAGGCCGTTGAAGGCCTGCGTCGACAGCATGTGCACTTCGTCGATGATGTAGACCTTGTAGCGGGCCGAGACCGGCGCGTAGCGCACGCGCTCGATGATGTCCCTGATGTCGTCGATGCCGGTGTGCGAGGCGGCGTCCATCTCGATGACGTCGACATGGCGGCCTTCCATGATCGCCTGGCAATGTTCGCCGAGGACGGCAAGGTCGACCGACGGCTGGTCGATATCAACGGTTTTATAGTTCAGGGCGCGCGCGAGGATGCGCGCCGTCGTGGTCTTGCCGACGCCGCGCACGCCGGTCAGCATCCAGGCCTGGGCGATACGGCCGGTGGCAAAGGCGTTGGTGAGGGTGCGCACCATCGGCTCCTGGCCGACCAGCTCGGAGAAGTTCGAAGGACGGTACTTGCGTGCCAGCACGCGATAGGCGGCGGCCTTGCCTATCTCCAGGCTTTTTGGTCCCGAATTTCCGGCTTCGCTCATACGCCCGTAAAGCTCCAAATGGCCGCGCCCGAAGGCGGCCGATTCCTGCGCATAGTCTCGCCCGCGCTGCAATGCGTCGTCAATGTCGCGAGAGGGGCCGATGAGGTGGGAGGCTGGAACAATGACCCGTTCCGGGCTCGTTAGGGCTGCTTCCTTCCGGACCTGACCCGGTTGGCGAGTGGATCGTCCACCACCAACCTCCCGCTTTCCATATCGGCAATTGCGCGACGAAATGCAAGTGCGCCGCAGAAATCGCAAAAATATGGAATTGGCGCACCAAAGCGTGAGGGGCGCAATGATTCGCTTGCAGCCCCCCTGCCGCCGCTCTAGCGTTCCTGCGTTTGAGGAAAACAAGAAAAGCAAGGGAAACGCCGATGCTGCCGGGCCTGAAGGCCGGATTCACGCTGGACGCACGGCTGGAGGCGGACAGCGAGCAATTGATGTGGCTTGGGCTGTGCGAGCTGCGGGTGATGAACGACCGCCGCTGGCCCTGGTTGCTGCTGGTGCCGCAGCGCCCCGGCGCGGAGGAAATCCACGACATGACGCCGCTCGACCAGGCGATGCTGACCTTCGAGACCAATATGGTGGCGCAGGCGCTGAAGAAAGCGACCGGCTGCACCAAGATCAACACCGGCGCGCTCGGCAACATCGTGCGCCAGTTGCACATCCATGTCATCGCGCGTTCTGAAGGCGATCCCGGCTGGCCAGGTCCTGTGTGGGGACATGGCCTGCGAGAGCCCTATCAGCGTTCCGACTTGCGACGGTTTGCCGAAACGATCAAGGCGGCGCTATAAGCGTTCCCCGTGTCCATCCCTCAACATATTCCAGAGTCCCCATGAGCTTCCGCCTGTTTGACGCGCCTTTGCGCGAGCCGAGCCAGTTCGTCGGCTTCGCCGGCAACACGATCGACCGGCAGTCCGAGAACCGCGCCGACGATTCGGTCGACAAAGCGCTGGCCGATCCGGCGACGCGGCTGCTTCTGATGCATGGCGGCCGGCTCTATCTGAAGCTCGGCGATGGCGGCGCTCTCGATCCCTGGTTCGGCGCGACCGAGAGCGAGCCCTTCAAGGTTTCCCTGGCGCAAGGCATCCTGCTCGGCTTTTCCGAACGAGGAGCGGTGCTGGCCGTGCCCGCCGGCGTCGAACCCGAACAGCTTCCGGAAACAGTCAAGGCCATCGACTACCGCTCGGTCTACATGCAAGGGCTGATCGACGAGGCGGCGGCCGGCGCGATGGCGCAAGGGGCGGCTTTGCTCGCCTGGCATGCCAGCCATCGCTTCTGCAGCAAATGCGGCACGGAATCGCAGATGCGGGCCGGCGGCTACAAGCGGCATTGCCCGAATTGCGGCACCGAACATTTTCCGCGCACCGACCCGGTGGCGATCATGCTGACGGCGACGCGGGAGAAGTGCCTGCTCGGGCGCGGCCGTCATTTCGCGCCGGGCATGTATTCGGCCCTCGCCGGCTTCATCGAGCCGGGCGAGACGATCGAGGCGGCGGTGCGCCGCGAGACGCTGGAAGAGGCCGGCATCCGGCTTGGCCGCGTCGTCTACCACGCCAGCCAGCCCTGGCCGTTTCCCTATTCGCTGATGATCGGCTGCTTCGGCGAGCCGCTCAATGACGATATCCAGGCCGACCTCAACGAGCTTGAGGACTGCCGCTGGTTTTTTCGCGACGAGGTGCGCCGGATGCTGGAAAGGACGCACCAGGACAATCTGATCACGCCGCCGAAAGGCGCCATTGCGCATCACCTCATCCGCGCCTGGGTCGATTCAGAATGATGGCAGCGAACACCTAAAGACATTGCAGGAGCAGGACATGATCCGTCACACCGTCGTTTTCACGCTGAAGCATCCGCCGCATTCGCTGGAGGAAAAGCGGTTCCTGGTCGACGCCAAGAGGATTCTCACCGCGATCAGGGGCGTCACGCATTTCGAGCAATTGCGGCAGATCAGCCCCAAGAACGACTATCGTTTCGGCTTCTCGATGGAGTTCGCCGACCAGGCCGCCTACACCAGGTACAACGACCATCCAGACCATGTCGCCTTCGTGCGCGACCGCTGGGTGCCGGAGGTCGAGACCTTCATGGAGATTGACTATGTCCCGCTGGGCGCGGTGATCTAGTCCGCAACCTTCCACTGTTCACGCGACTCGCTGGCCGGATAGACGCCGAGAATGCGCACTTCGCGCGAGAAGAAACGAAGCTCGTCCAGCGCCAGCTTGACCAGCGGGTCGTCGGGGTGGCCCTCGATGTCGGCGTAAAACAGCGTCGCCGTGAAAGCGCCCAGCTGGTAGCTCTCCAGCTTGGTCATGTTGATGCCGTTGGTGGCAAACCCGCCCATCGCCTTGTAGAGCGCGGCCGGCACGTTGCGGACGCGGAAGATGAAGGTCGTCATCATCTTGACGTCAGGCGACGGGCGCTCGGCCCATTGCTTGTTCTTGGTCAGGACGACAAAGCGGGTGACGTTTGAGTCGGTGTCCTCGACGTTTTGCTCGATGATATCGAGCCCGTAGAGGGTCGCGGCCAGGGCCGGCGACAGCGCCGCCATGCTGCGGTCCTTGACCTCGGAGACCATTTTGGCGGCGCCGGCCGTGTCGCCGGCGACGATCGCCTTCCAACCGTTCTTGCGAACGTATTTGCGGCACTGGCCAAGCGCATGGATGTGGCTGTGCACCGTCTTGATCTCGTCGCGCTTGACGCCTGGCAGCACCATCAGCTGGAAATGGATCGGCAGGAAATATTCGCCGACGATGTGCAGCTTCGATTCCGGCAGGAGATGATGGATATCGGCGACGCGCCCGGCAATGGTGTTCTCGATCGGGATCATGGCGAGGTCGGCCTTGTTGGTCTCGACCGCGTTGAAAGCATCCTCGAAGGTCGGGCAGGGCAACGGC
The DNA here is from genome assembly GCF_020164655.1 of Mesorhizobium sp. AD1-1. Lineage (NCBI taxonomy): Bacteria > Pseudomonadati > Pseudomonadota > Alphaproteobacteria > Hyphomicrobiales > Phyllobacteriaceae > Mesorhizobium > Mesorhizobium sp. AD1-1. The sequence goes on along the minus strand of NZ_JAIUGP010000001.1, from coordinate 500,986 downwards.
TCCATCGAAGGAAACATGTTGCGGCTGGCGGTGTCGGAATTGGCGCCCGGTTCGCCCTGGAAGGATATTCTGTTGGTCTTTTCAGGCATGCCGATATCTCAGGTTGAAAGGATTGTTCTGGCGCGTTCGAGGTCTTCAGGCGTGTCGACGCCGAGCGGCAGCGACTGGACGATCTCGGCGTCGATGCGCATGCCGGCTTCCAGCGCCCGCAACTGTTCCAGCCGCTCGCGCCGTTCGAGCGGCGACGGCTTGAGCGCGACGAAACGCTCGAGTGCTTCGCGGCGATAGGCGTAGAGGCCGACATGATGGTAGAGCGGCCCCTCGCCCCAAGGCGCTGTGGCACGGGTGAAATAGAGCGCCCTCAGCCTGCTGCCGGAAAGCGGCGAGCCGACGATCTTGACGACATTGGGATTGGTCTTTTCCTCATCGCGGACGATCTCGACGCCGAGCGTGGCGATGTCCACCGCACTGTCCTCGAAAGGCCTGAGCGACGCGGCGATGATCCGGGGATCGATGGTCGGCAGGTCGCCCTGCACATTGACGATGGTTTCGACCTTGCGCCCGGGGTCGAGCGCGACCAGCGCCTCGTGGATGCGGTCGGAGCCGGATTCATGATCCATGCGCGTCATCACGGCCTCGAAACCGTGCGCGCGCACCGCTTGCGCCACGCCTTGCGTGTCGGTCGCCACCACCACCCGGCCAAGGCCGGCTTCGGCGGCGCGGCGGGCGACATGGACGATCATCGGGGCGCCGGCGATGTCGGCCAGCGGCTTGCCCGGCAGGCGGGTCGAAGCCATGCGGGCCGGGATCAGGATCAGCGTGGACATTTCGGGTGCAAGGCGTCTCGAAAGAGGACAGGGAAAGTGGCAAAAGGTCTCACTGGAAGCGCCCTTATAGGTGTTGCAACGCCGCAGCAAAAGACCTAGTTTCCGCCCGATTTGACCGCCCTGGCAGGACGGGTCACGATACCGACGGACGGAGTGGACGGTTCTGTCCGCCGGAAAAGGGAGCAAGGGGCGTATGGATTCCAACGAAGTCAACAAACTGCTCGCCGGATTGCTCGGAACCGTTTTCGTCGTCTTCTCGGTCGGCATTGTGTCCGATGCGCTGTTTGCGTCGCCGGCGCCGGAAAAGCCTGGTTTCGCCATCGAGGCCGCCGAGCCCGCCGAAGGCGGTCCGGCCGCGCCCGCCGCCGCGGCCAAGCCGATCGCCGATCTGCTGGCGACCGCCAATGTCGAGCAGGGTGCCGCCGTCTTCAAGAAGTGCCAGGCCTGCCATTCCGGCGAAAAGGGCGGCCCCAACAAGGTCGGCCCGGACCTGTGGGACCTCGTCGACCGCCCGGTCGCCGAGCATGAAGGCTTTGCCTATTCGGCCGGCATGAAGGAATTCTCCAAGGGCGGCACCGAGAAGTGGACCTACGACAACATCAACCACTTCATCACCTCGCCGAAGAAATTCGTGAAGGGCACCGCCATGGGCTTCGCCGGCCTGCCCAAGGACGAGGACCGCGCCAACGTCATCGCCTATCTGCGCACGCTGTCCGACAATCCCAAGCCGCTGCCGGCACCCGGTGCCGCCGCCGATGCAGGCGCCAAGCCTGCCGATGCAGCCGCTCCGGCAAAGCCGGCTGAGGGTGCCGCGCCGGCCGCTCCCGCCGCCCCGGCTCCGGCCGCACCGGCACCGGCGCCGGCCCAATAATTTCGATATCATCTCAACGACCTTGAAAAAGCCGGGTTCAGCCCGGCTTTTTTATTGGGAAAACCGCATAGGCGGCGACAAAGCCGCGCATGACGGTTTTCACGAGCGCCAAATCATCTAGATTGCCCATGAACGGGCATCGCGAAGAGGATAGTGCATGACGGTTGGCCGAACGCTTCTCAAGTCGTTGCTGGCGGCAGCCCTTCTGGCGGCGGGATTGCAGGCTGCCCGCGCCGACGAATGGCGCACCACCTCATCGCTGATCGGCGAGTCCAAATACGGCGCCAATTTCCAGCACTACGATTACGTCAATCCGAACGCGCCCAAGGGCGGCACGCTGAACTCGGTGGAACTCGGCACCTTCGACAGCTTCAATCCTTTCATCGCACGCGGCACCCCTGCCGCAGGATTGAACTATCAGGGTGGGCTCCTCTACCAGTCGCTGATGGCGAAATCCCTTGACGAGGGCAGCGTCAACCATCCCGAGATAGCAGACGCCTACAAGTACCCAGCCGATTTTTCATCCGCAACTTATCGGCTCGACCCGCGTGCCAGATGGCATGATGGCCAACCGATCACCGTGGATGACGTGATTTGGTCATTTAACTTTCTCAAAAAGGAAAGTCCGCAGTTCAACCGCTATTTCGCCAACGTCACCGAGGCGGTCGCCGTTTCAGATCGGGAAGTCGAGTTCCGTTTTGATCAGAAGGGTAATCGCGAGTTACCGCTGATCATGGCGGATGTGGTGGTGCTGCCGAAGCACTGGTGGGAAGGCACCGATGCCAACGGCAAGAAGCGCGACATCACCCAGCCAAGCCTTGAAATCCCGCTCGGCTCTGGACCCTACAAGATCGAGAGCTTCAAACCTGGTTCGGAAGTCGTCTGGCGACGCGTTCGGGACTTCTGGGCCGCCGATCTGGCCATCAATGTCGGGCGCAACAACTACGACACCAGACGCTACACCTACATTCTCGATGACAACGCCGCGTGGCAAGCCTTCACCAAAGGCGGATATGAGGACATCCAGGCTGAAAACAGTGCGCGATTATGGATGACGCGCTACAATTTTCCGGCTCTCAAAGCCGGCGATGTCATCAAGCGGGAGTTCAAGGCGACATCACTCGCCTCGATGCAAGGTTTCATGCTGAACACGCGACGGACAAAGTTCCAGGATCGGCGCGTGCGCGAGGCGCTCGGTTACGCCTTCGACTTCGAAACCTTGAACCGCACCCAATCCTTCGGCCTCAACACCCGCTCCAACAGCTATTTCATGGGCAGCGAACTTGCTTCGAGCGGACTGCCGCGGGGCAAAGAATTGGAGATCCTCAATCAATACAAGGGCAAGCTCCCGCCAGAACTGTTTACCCAGGAGTTCAAGCTTCCGGTCTTCGATAGCCCGAAGGCCGAGCGGTCGTACCTGCGCGAAGCGATCGATCTGTTTGCGGCGGCGGGTTGGAAAATCCAGAATGGCCGTATGACCAATGAGAAAAGCGGGGAGCCTTTTACCGTCGAGATTCTGGGCTTCGACCAGGGCGCCGAACAAACGGTCAATCCATTTGTAAATATGCTGGGAAAGATCGGCATCTCGGCTTCGTTCAGGATAGTCGATACCAGCCAGTACATCGCTCGCGTCAACAATTTCGACTACGACGTCATAACCTCTCGGCTGCCGCAGTCGGACTCGCCGGGCAATGAACAACGCGAGTACTGGAGTTCGAAGGCAGCCGATACACCGGGCTCACGAAATTACGCGGGGATCAAGGACCCAGTGGTCGACGCACTGGTTGAACGCGTTATCTTCGCGACGGATCGCGACGACCTGCTCGCCGCCACTCATGCGCTCGACCGGGTTCTGTTGTGGAATTTCTATTGCGTCCCGCAATTCACCCGATCAGTAACCTGGCTGGCCTACTGGAACAAATTCGGCATCCCGGAAAAACAGCCGACTTACTTGGGTCCCGACATCGATTCCTGGTGGATCGACCCGGACAAGGAGAAGGCGCTGGCGGCCAAATACAAGGGCGGCAATTGATGGCGGCCCTGCCCCGCCGCGACTTTCTCGCCCTGGGCAGTGCCGCGGCAGCCGCTGCCCTGTTGCCCGGCCGGGCCTTCGCCGACATTGCGACTGGCATCAAGCTGCATGGCCTGTCCGCCTTCGGCGACCTCAAGTACAAGCCCGATTTCGCGCATTTCGACTACGTCAATCCGGACGCGCCCAAGGGCGGCCAGATGAATTTCGCGCCGCCGAACGCAACCCTCAATCAGAGCTTCCTGACCTTCAACACGTTGAATTTCCTGGTGTTGAAGGGTGAGGCGCCGCCGCGCGCCGAACTCTGTTTCGATTCGCTGATGACAAGCGCGCTCGATGAGCCGGATGCAGTCTATGGCCTGCTTGCCGAAACCGTTGCCCTGTCGCCAGACCGCAACGGTTTCCGCTTCGTGCTGCGACCGCAAGCGCGTTTCCACGACGGCTCGCCGCTGACCGCGCAAGACGTTGTCTTTGCGCTGAAGCTCTATAAGGACAAGGGCCATCCGAACCTTTCCCAGGCGTTGCGGTACATGACCGACGTGGTTGCGGTCGATCCCACCACCGTCGATCTCACCCTCAACGGCAAGCAGTCGGCGCAAAACGTCCTTGCGATCGTGGGGATGCCGATCGTCTCCAAGGCCTTTTACACGGCCAATGATTTCGATGCTTCGACCATGACGCCGCCGCTTGGCTCGGGACCCTACAAGATTGGACGCGTGGCGGCCGGACAGACGGTCGAATATGACCGCGTCGCCGATTATTGGGGCCGCGATCTCCCGGTGAACCGCGGCCTCTACAATTTCGACCGCATCCGCATCGACTTCTATCTTGACCGGCAGGCGGCATTCGAGGCCTTCAAGAAAGGCGACACGCATTTTCGCGAGGAATTCACCTCACGGGTATGGGCGACCGGATACGACTTTCCGGCGCTGAAGGACGGCAAGGTCCTCAAACGGGAATTTCCCGGCGAGAAGACGCCAGACATGCAGAGCGTCGCGCTGAACCAGCGTCGTCCGCAATTCCGCGATGAGCGGGTGCGGCGGGCGATCGCCAGATGTTTCGATTTCGAATGGATGAAGCGGGCCTTGTTTTACGGCTCCTACGAGCGTTCTCAATCGAACTTCGAACGATCGGATTACAAGGCCGAAGGCCTGCCCTCGCCTGACGAATTGGCCCTGCTGGAGCCATTCCGGGCCGAGTTGCCGCCAGAGGTTTTCGGTGAAGCGGTAACACAGCCCCTGTCCGACGGTTCGGGCCATGACCGCAAGCTGCTGGGCGAGGCTTCGAGATTGCTTGCGCAAGCCGGCTGGAAGCGCGACGGCAGTTTCGTCGTCAATGACAAGGGTGAGCGGCTGCGGGTCGAAATGCTGGCGGAGGACGATGGCATCGTTCGTATCTACACCCCGTGGTCGGAGAATATGAAGGCGATCGGGATCGACGCATCGATCCGGCAAATCGATTCGGCGCAGTATGAGCAGCGGCACAGCAATTACGACTTCGATCTTGCCTTGCTGCATTGGTCGATCGGGGCGACGCCGACTGACGACAGCCTGCAGATGCTCTATGATTCCCGCATGGCGAAAATCCCGGGGCAGCGCAACTATCCCGGCACCGAAAGCAAGGCCATCGACGCCCTGATCGCGGCAGCAGCCAAGGCGAAAGACCGTATAGAACTCGTCACGGCGCTCAGAGCGCTCGACCGGGTCTTGCGCGCGCGGCTGGACTGGATTCCAACATACTATCTGGCGAATCACCGCGTCGCCTATTGGGACATGTTCGGCTTTGTCGAACAGAAGCCTGATTTCGGCTTTCCGGTCGAGACGCTGTGGTGGTTCGATAAGGGCAAGGCGGCAAGAATTGGCAAAGGCTGAGATGTTCGCTCAACGAGGGCAGAAGGCCTGATGGGCGCCTATATCCTGCGCCGCATCCTTTTGATGATCCCGACGCTGTTCGGCATCATGGCGATATCCTTCGCCGTCATCCAGTTCGCCCCCGGCGGTCCGGTCGAACAGGTCATCGCCCGGCTGACCAATCAGGGCGGCAGCGACCGCCTCGGCGGTGGTGGCGGCGACGCGGGTGCCGGCGGCAATTTCGATGCCGCCGGTGACGTCAGCTCGAAATATCGCGGTGCGCAGGGGCTCGATCCGGAATTCATCAAGAAGCTGGAAAAGCAGTTCGGCTTCGACAAGCCGCCGCTCGAGCGCTTCGGCATGATGCTGTGGAACTATGCCCGCTTCGATTTCGGCGACAGCTATTTCCGCGACATTTCGGTGCTCGACCTGATCCTGGAAAAAATGCCGGTGTCGATCTCGATCGGGCTGTGGATCACGCTGTTGTCCTATTTGATCTCGATCCCGCTCGGCATCCGCAAGGCTGTCAAGGACGGCACTCCCTTCGACGTCTGGACCAGCGGCGTCGTCATTGTCGGCTATGCCATTCCGGGCTTCCTGTTCGGCATCATGCTGATGGTGCTGTTTGCCGGCGGGTCTTTCTGGGACTGGTTTCCGTTGCGCGGCCTCACCTCGGACAATTGGGATCAATTGTCGTGGTGGGGAAAGATCGTCGACTATTTCTGGCACATGACATTGCCGCTGACCGCGCTGGTGCTGTCGGCCTTCGCCACCACGACGCTGCTGACCAAGAACTCGTTCCTCGAAGAAATCCGCAAACAGTATGTGGTGACGGCGCGGGCCAAGGGCCTGTCGGAACGGCAGGTGCTCTACGGCCACGTCTTCCGCAACGCCATGCTGATCGTCATCGCCGGTTTTCCCGGCGCCTTCATCTCGGCCTTCTTCACCGGCTCGCTGCTGATCGAGAACATCTTCTCCCTCGATGGCCTCGGCCTGCTCGGCTTCCGGTCGGTGGTCGAGCGTGACTATCCGGTGGTGTTCGCCAATCTCTACATCTTCTCGCTGCTGGGGCTGTTCGTCGGGCTCTTGTCCGACCTGCTCTACACCTGGGTCGATCCGCGCATCGATTTCGAGCGGAGAGACGTCTGATGTCGCAGGCTACAGTCCCCGTCGACGCGGCACCCGCGCGGATCAAGCGGCCGTTTCTGTCGCCGCTCAACAAGCGCCGCCTGCAGAACTTCAAAGCCAACCGCCGCGGCTACTGGTCGCTGTGGATTTTCCTCGTCCTGTTCGTGCTGTCGCTGTTTTCCGAGTTCATCGCCAACGACAAGCCGATCATCGCTTCCTACAAGGGCGAAATCCTGTTTCCGGTGCTGGTCGCCTACCCCGAGGAAAAATTCGGCGGCTTCTATGCCGTCACCGACTATCGCGATCCGGTCATCCAGGACGAGATCAACGCCAATGGCTGGATGATCTGGCCGCCGGTGCGCTACTCCTATCAGACGGTCAACAACGCTATCCCCGAAGCAGCACCGGCCAGGCCGTCGTGGCAGTATGACGCCAAGACACGCTGCAATCAGTATCCGCAGGGTGCTGCCGACCCCGCCTGCATCGTCGGCAACTGGAATTGGCTCGGCACCGACGACCAGGCGCGCGACGTGCTGGCGCGCGTCATCTACGGCTTCCGCATTTCGGTGCTGTTCGGCCTGATCCTGACCGCCGGCTCGGCTTTGATCGGCGTCGCGGCCGGCGCCGTGCAAGGTTATTTCGGCGGCTGGACGGATCTCTTGTTCCAGCGTTTCATCGAGATCTGGTCCGCCATCCCGGTGCTCTATCTCCTGCTCATCGTCGCCGCCATCCTGCCGCCGGGCTTCTTCATCCTGCTCGGCCTGATGCTGCTGTTTTCCTGGGTGGCGCTGGTCGGCGTGGTGCGGGCCGAGTTCCTGCGCGCCCGCAATTTCGAATATGTCAACGCGGCCCGGGCGCTCGGCGTGCCCAACCGCACCATCATGTTCCGGCACCTGCTGCCCAATGCCATGGTGGCGACATTGACCTTCATGCCCTTCCTGCTCTCGGGCTCGATCTCGACGCTGACCTCGCTCGACTACCTCGGCTTTGGCCTGCCGCCCGGCTCCGCCTCGCTCGGCGAATTGCTCAAGCAGGCGCAGCGCAACCTCAATGCGCCGTGGCTCGGCATTTCCGGCTTCGTCGTCATCTCGCTGATGCTGTCCCTGCTGGTCTTCGTCGGCGAGGCGACGCGCGACGCCTTCGATCCGCGCAAGACGTTCCGATGAGCGAAGCCCCCTTGCTCAGCGTACAGGACCTCAGCGTCGCCTTCAGCCAGGGCGGCGGCCAGTCGACGGCTGTCGACCACATCTCGTTCGACATCGCCAAGGGCGAGACGGTGGCGCTGGTCGGCGAATCCGGCTCCGGCAAATCGGTCTCGGCGCTTTCGGTGCTGAAGCTTTTGCCCTATCCAAGCGCCAGCCACCCCTCGGGAAAGATCGTGTTCCAGGGCAACGACCTGCTGGCGATGAGCGAGAAGCAGTTGCGGCAGGTGCGCGGCAACAAGATCACCATGATCTTCCAGGAGCCGATGACCTCGCTCAATCCGCTGCACACGATCGAGCATCAAATCGTCGAGATCCTGAAGCTGCACCAAGGCATGGCCGACCGCCCCGCCAAGGAGCGCACGCTGGCCCTGCTCAACGAGGTTGGCATCCGCGATCCGCACAAGCGCCTCGATGCCTATCCACACCAGTTGTCCGGGGGCCAGCGCCAGCGCGTGATGATCGCCATGGCGCTGGCCAACGAGCCCGAACTTCTGATCGCCGACGAGCCGACGACGGCGCTCGACGTCACCGTTCAGGCGCAGATCCTCGAACTGCTGGCCGGCTTGAAGAGCCGCAAGGGCATGTCGATGCTGTTCATCACCCATGATCTCGGCATCGTGCGCAAGATTGCCGACCGCGTCTGCGTGATGACCAAGGGCAAGATCGTCGAGACCGGCCCGACCAAGGAGATCTTCGCCAATCCGCAGCATGCCTACACAAGGCATCTGCTGGCGGCCGAGCCGAAGGGCAAGCCGCCGGCCGCCAATGCCGACGCCAAGCCGGTCATGACCGGCAAGGACATAAAGGTCTGGTTCCCGATCAAGCAGGGCTTCTTCCGCCGCACCGTCGACAATGTGAAGGCAGTGGACGGCATCGATGTCACCGTGCGCGCCGGCCAGACGCTCGGCGTGGTCGGCGAATCCGGCTCCGGCAAGACGACGCTCGGCTTGGCGCTGGCGCGCATGATCTCGTCAACCGGCATGATCCAGTTCAACGGTCGCGACATCAACCAGCTGTCCTTCAATGCAATGCGGCCGCTCAGGCGCGAATTGCAGATCGTCTTCCAGGATCCGTTCGGCTCGCTCAGCCCGCGCATGTCGATCGCCGAGATCATCGAGGAAGGCCTCAAGATCCACGAGCCGAAGCTGTCGCCCGACGAGCGCGACGACAAGGTGGCCGCCGTGCTGAAGGAGGTTGGGCTCGATCCGGCGACCCGCAACCGCTACCCGCACGAGTTTTCCGGTGGCCAGCGCCAGCGCGTTGCCATCGCACGCGCCATGGTGCTCAACCCGCGCTTCGTCATGCTGGACGAGCCGACATCGGCACTCGACATGAGCGTGCAGGCGCAGGTCGTCGACCTGCTGCGCAGCCTGCAGGCCAAGCACGATCTCGCCTATCTCTTCATCAGCCATGATTTGAAAGTCATCCGGGCGCTCGCCAACGACGTCATCGTCATGCGCAATGGCAGGATCGTCGAAGCCGGCCCTTCCCAGCAGATTTTTGAAAATCCGCAAACCGACTATACTCGGGCGCTGATCTCGGCCGCCTTCAAGATCGAGACGGCACCGGTCGGCATCGTCAGCGAGTGATTTGCGTAAAGAGGGACTAAAGGACCGCAATGGAAAAAGGCCGCATCCTGCTTGCCGTCACCGGCTTTCATCCGCAGCGCTGGCGCGACCTGCTGTCGGCCGAACGCGAGGTGGTGCTGGAGCCGGACGGCGCCAGCGACCCGTCGATCACCTATGCCGTTGTATGGAAGCAGAAGCCGAACATCCTGGCGTCGCTGCCCAATCTGCGCGCCATCTTCTCGATCGGCGCCGGCGTCGACCATATCTTCGCCGATCCCGGCCTGCCCGACGTGCCGATCGTCAAAATCGTTGCCGACAACCTCACCCAGTACATGACCGAATATGTCGTCTGGCGGGTGCTCGACCATCACCGCCAGGGCCTGCTCTACCGGTCGCAGCAGTCGAAGAAGATCTGGCATGAGCCGCAGCAGAGGCCTGCCGGTGACATTTCGGTCGGCATCATGGGGCTCGGCAGTCTCGGCCGGGCCGCGGCATCGGTGCTGCTCTCGCTCGGCTTTGCCGTCAATGGCTGGTCGCGCAGCGACAAGGCCATGCAAGGCGTCGCGACCTATTCCGGCGAGGCTGGATTGATCCCCTTCCTCAAGGCAACCGACATCCTGGTGGTGCTTCTGCCGCTGACGCCGGAGACCAAGGGCATCATCAACTACGGCGTGCTGAAGGAGCTGCGGAAACGCAACGGCCTCGGCGGCTCGGTGCTGATCAATGCCGGGCGTGGCCGCCTGCAGAAGGATGCCGACATTTTGCGGGCGCTGGATGACGGCACGTTGAAGGAGGCAAGCCTCGACGTGTTCGAGGTCGAACCGCTGCCGAAGACCAGTCCGCTGTGGGGGCATCCGAAAGTGTTCGTGACGCCACACGCGGCGGCGACCTCCGATCCGGTGCATCTGGCGCCGATCATGCTGCGCCAGATGGACGCCTTCGAACGCGGCGAAAAGCTCGACAATCTGGTGGACCGCGATGCAGGGTATTAGCCAGGACAAGGCCTCATCGGGCCAGGTCCCACTCCCGGAAGCACTTCTTGATTGCCCGCAGTGACGATAACTGCACCTTTGGCAGATCAATCTGCTCGAACATAGCCAGGTAGCGTTTGCGATTTTTCGGCGTGGCGACAGTGATATGGCGGATCATATCCCATTTGACGCTGTCGCGCCCGCCCTCCAAGGCACCGCGCCTCTCCCGCTCCAACAACGTCCGGCGAAAATAGCGCAACAAACTTGCGGGTGTGGAAATGTCCAACAGGATCAATCCCGTCGCCCGCCGAAAACGTTGCGGCATACCTACCGAATAATTCCCATCCATCACCCAACGCTCTCCGGCGATTGCGGCGTCGTGCAAGGCAATGAATTCGTCCCTTGGGCGCGCTTCCCAATCCGTGTTCGGGAGATGGAAGAGCTGATCGAGGTGAACAGTCGCCAGATCACGCTTGCGGGCAATCGCGTCGGCGAGGGTCGACTTGCCACTGTTGGACGGCCCCAAGATACATATGCGGTCCCCGAGCTCCGAGAGATGCATCCGATCGTGCCCTGCAAGGTGGTTTGTTGCCTGCGATTCTCGACCCGTAGCCGCCTCCGACCTCTAGCCAGGCAGAGCGATCTTCTTCTGCTTCTCCGGCTGGCCGCAGTCGCGTCGGTCGATCGACCGGTTCATGGCATCGATCTCACCGCTCGCCTTGTCGGTATCGCGCTTGGCCTTCGAGCGCATGTCCGGCGTGAACGGGCCGAAGCCCATCGCCGGATTGGAGAAGGTCGGCTTGGCCTTCGTCGGCAGGTTGTATTGCTGCGCCAACCCGTTGCGCTGCGCCAGCAACTGGTCGCACGGCACGGTGTCATATTGCAGGGACGACTGGATGTTCGCATCCTGCTGTTCCGACATCGAAGTGCCACCGACACAGCCGGCGGTCAGCAGGCAAGAGGCCAAGATCATCATGTTCCAGCGCATCGGCTATGCTCCTCCTGATATCCCGCCCTGACGCGAGCAGATGCCAAATATCAGTCGCGCATGCAAATCGGACTTTTTCACAGCAGGAATATTTGCGAGGCGGCGAGGCTGCCCCTCCGCAGGCGCGCGGCTGACGGAGCATCAAACGAAAAACCCGCCTGTCCGGCGGGTCACTGGCGCAAATCAGCACCATGGGCGAAAATGTACCATAGCTGAGGGCAGGGTGTCAAGAAAAAATTCCTATCGCACCCGACGAAAAGCTGCCGACACCGCCGACCGGCTGCCGTCAGGTCCTTTGTTCAGCTGAGTTCGGAGCCCTGGCCACAACGACCAACCCGTTGACGTGTTCCCCGCGATCCTGCCGGATCGCGGTTGGTTCCAGTGACAGGACCGAAAGCCCGTTGGCGGCCAGCACGTCGAGCACATAGCGTTGCGCATGCGCATAGCGGCGTGACGGCAGCAGCGCAAAATCGCCATCGCCAGCCAGCGTCTCGACGGAAAACGCGAACAGGCCATCCGTGGCCAGCAGGCCGGCAATCGTCTTCACCACGCCGCCCAGCGCACCGACATAGATGAAAACATCGGCCACCGTCACCAGATCGGCTTTCGGACCGGCATAGGAAAAATCCCGCAGATCGGCCTTGTCGAGGAAATCGTAGACGCCCTTGGCCCGCGCCTTTCTCAGCATTTTGGCCGAAATGTCATACCCCTCCAGCCGGTCGGCGATCGGCCGCAGCCTCTGCCCCATCAGGCCTGTGCCGCAGCCGAGATCGAGCGCCAGCGCGAAGCGGCCCGGCCTTGCCGCTCGAATGGCCTGGTCGAGCATCCCAGGCAGGCGGTAACCCAGCCTGCCGACCAGGGACTCGTCGAAGCTCTCGGCATAATGGTCGAACAAGGTCTCGACGAAGGCGCTGGGGAGCGCATCGACCGCCGGCGCCTTGCCGATCAATTGCAGGTTCAGTGCAGCGCCTTGACGATCCGATGGATCGAGTTGCAGCGACATCGTCCACGCCTGTGCGGCCAGATCCGCCGCGCCCGCCGCCTGCTGCATCTCGCCGAGGCGAAACCAGCCCATCGCCCATTGCGGCGTTATTTCCAGCGCACCGAGCAGCAATTCCGCCGCCGCCGCATGATCGCCATCAGCGTGCAGCATCTCGGCATAGTCGGCGCGGCGATCGGCGTTCAAGTCGCCTGACGAGGCCTGAAGCGGTTTCATGGCGATGGGTCCTGCCGGCGGATCGAGCCGGCGGTGCTCTATGCGGGAGTCAGCAGTGACTTACAACAGGCTTCCCGCCGCGGAATTATATCCTATCTTGGAGACCATGCGCACCAGTGTTCTGCTTCACCCCCGGCCCGAGGGCCTCTATTGCCCGCCGGGCGATTTCTTCATCGACCCGGTGCGGCCGGTCAACCGGGCACTGATCACGCATGGCCATTCCGACCACGCGCGTTCCGGCCACCGCTCGGTGCTGGCGACGCAGCAGACGCTCGACATTATGGGGCTGCGCTACGGCGAGGATTTCGCTGGAACAACACAAGCGGCAAGGCTCGGCGAGACGATTGCCCTCGATGGCGTCAGCGTCAGCTTCCATCCGGCCGGCCATGTGCTGGGCTCGGCGCAGATAGCGGTCGAGCATCAGGGCACGCGCATCGTCGCTTCCGGCGACTACAAGCGGCAGAGGGACGCGACCTGCGCGCCATTCGAGCCGATCCCGTGCGATGTGTTCATCACCGAAGCGACGTTCGGCCTGCCGGTGTTTCGCCATCCCCCCGACACCGAAGAAATCGCCCGCCTGCTGAAATCGGCCGCGCAGTTCCCCGAACGCTCGCATCTGGTCGGCGCCTATGCGCTGGGCAAGGCGCAACGGGTGATGCGGCTGTTGCGCGACGCCGGCTACGACAGGCCGCTCTACATCCATGGCGCGCTGGCCAAGCTCAGTGAGTACTACCAGAGCCAAGGCATCGATCTCGGCACCCTCGAACCGGCGACCGTCGAAAGCGGCGGCAAGGATGATTTTGCCGGCGCCATCGTCGTCGGCCCGCCTTCGGCCTTCGCGGATCGCTGGGCGCGGCGGTTTCCCGATCCGATCTCGTGCTTTGCGTCAGGCTGGATGCGTATCCGCCAGCGCGCCAAGCAGGGCGGCGTCGAACTGCCGCTGATCATCTCGGACCATGCCGACTGGGATGAGCTGACCGCCACCATCAAGGAGACCGGAGCCGAAGAGGTCTGGGTGACGCATGGCCGCGAGGAGGCGCTGGTCCGCTGGTGCGAGCTCAAAGGCATCGCGGCGCGGCCGCTGCACCTGGTGGGCTACGAGGACGAGGGCGATTGATGACACCTTTGGCTGATTTTGCGCCCTACGGCGCCCCCCTCTGTCCTGCCGGACATCTCCCCCTCAAGGGGGGAGATCGGCTGCTTCGACGCTGCGCTCATTCTCGCGACGTTGGAGATTGGCGAAAGCAGTGGGGATATCCAATCTCCCCCCTTGAGGGGGAGATGTCCGGCAGGACAGAGGGGGGCGCGACAGAACGCGACGTTCCCAGATTGGCGAGGTTCACGCCGCCATGAACCGCTTCGCCGAACTTCTCGACCGCCTGGTGCTGACGCCGTCGCGCAACGGCAAGCTGACCTTGCTGACCGACTATTTCCGCAGCGTCGAGGATCCCGATCGCGGCCTGGCGCTGGCTGCCATCACTGGCGATCTCCACATCGCCGCGGTCAAGCCGGCGATGCTGCGCATGCTCGTCACCGAGCGCATGGATCCGGTGCTGTTCGGCTATTCCTACGACTATGTCGGCGATCTCGCCGAAACGGTGTCGCTGGTCTGGCCGCAAACGCCCGGAAACATCCCGAACCGCGAGCCGACGCTTGGCGAGGTTGTCGCCAAACTGCAGGCGGCAAGCCGCTCCGACGGGCCCAAGGTGCTGGCGGGGCTGCTCGACAGCGCCGGCATCTCGGCACGCTTTGCCATCATCAAGCTGGTCACCGGCGGCCTGCGCATCGGCGTGTCGGCGCGTCTGGCCAAACAGGCGCTGGCGGATTTCGGCAAGGTCGAGGTCGCGGAGATCGAGGAGCTCTGGCACGGGCTGTCACCGCCTTACACAGCGTTGTTCGCCTGGCTGGAAGGCAAGGCCGAAAAGCCCAGGAACACGGCGTTGGCATTGTTTCGCCCGGTGATGCTGTCGAACCCGGTCGGCGACGGCGATCTCGAAAAGCTCGATCCGGCCGATTATGCCGCCGAATGGAAATGGGACGGCATCCGTGTCCAGGCGGTGGCGGAGGGCGGCATCCGCCGGCTCTATTCGCGCACCGGCGATGACGTTTCGGGCGCCTTTCCGGACCTCGCCGAGGCCATGCATTTTTCCGCAACGCTGGACGGCGAACTGCTTGTCGGCGATCCCCGGGAGGCGACGGGAACCTTCTCCGATCTGCAGCAACGGCTGAATCGCAAGACGGTGGCACCGAAGATGCAGCAGCAATACCCGGCCTTCATGCGCTGCTACGATCTGCTCCAGGTCGGCGGCGAGGATTTGCGCGCGCTGCCGTTTCGCGAACGGCGCGGCCGGCTGGAAAGCTTTGTCGCGACACTCGACCCGAGCCGTTTCGATCTGTCGCCATTCGTCGACTTCACGGACTGGCAAACGCTGGAGGAACTGCGCCGGGCGCCGCCGCATCCGATCATCGAAGGCGTCATGCTGAAGCGCTGGGACTCAGCCTATGTCGCCGGCCGGCCGAAAGGTCCGTGGTTCAAGTGGAAACGCGATCCGCACACAGTGGACGCGGTGCTGATGTATGCGCAGCGCGGCCACGGCAAACGGTCGAGCTTCTATTCCGACTATACGTTCGGTGTCTGGACAGGTGCCGAAGGCGAAGAAGAACTGGTACCGGTCGGCAAGGCCTATTTCGGCTTCACCGACGAGGAGTTGAAGCAGATCGACAAATATGTCCGCGACAACACGATCGAGCGTTTCGGGCCGGTGCGCTCGGTGCGGGCCGACCGCGACAACGGCCTGGTGCTGGAAGTCGCCTTCGAAGGACTGAACCGCTCGACCCGGCACAAATCCGGCGTCGCCATGCGCTTTCCCCGCATTTCGCGATTGCGCTGGGACAAGCCGGCCAACGAGGCCGACCGCATCGAAACGCTGCAGGCGCTGCTCGACCGATAATTAGCGCGGTGCGGGGTTCGCTATGGCTCGATCGAAACGCGGATTTCGTAGATGTCGGCGGCCTTGCCCTGCTTGTCGAAGTCGGAATTGATGGCAATGGTGCCGGCCGAGCCCGGATGCTTGTCGGGAAACTGCACGTCGAACAGATATTCGTTCTGCTGCTGGCCGACCGCATAGCGCTTGCGGCCGCAGTCGCCGAGTTCGCCGAAATTGCAGTCGACCGAAATCTGCGTCTCCTTGCCTTCTTCGGAGCGGGCAATGATGTCGAACACGGCATGTTTGCCGGCCAGTTTCTCCAGCACGCCTTGTCCGACGTCGAAGCTGATCGCCGAACCGGACGCGCCGGAACGGATGCGCAGGAACGAACCGGTATCGTCCTTCATCACCTCGGCCCTGGCGTCCGATGGCGCACTGACATGCGATGCATCGGCCGGCGAAAACACATTGATCCAGTCGCGCGACTGGTCGGCGGCGCCGGGTTTTGCCGGACCGCCGTCGGCCGGTGTGAAATCGTCGTCCTCGACGGTCGGCGGCGCTTCAGGTGGTGCGGTGTCGAGTTGGGCCGACGTCTTGAACACGCCGGTCTGCACGGCGAAGAACAGGCCGATGCCAACCGCTGCCAGCAGTGTCACGGTCAGGAAGATGGCGGTCAGCGGCAGGCGACGCCCTCTTATGCGTCTTTCATCGCGGTCGGGCGCCACTTCCGTGGTCGCGCCGGCCGCGGCCGGAACCGACATGTCGATGGCCGGTGCATCGGGAAGCGAGGCGTCCGGCATGATGTCGGGAACGATGGGCAGGACGCGCGAGCGCGGCGCATCGGCAGCGGATTGCACGGGGCCGTCGACGACGACATCGGGGGACGATGCCTGTCGGCCGGTTTCGACCGCGGGCGCCGAGTCCGCTCCGAGTTCGACCGCCGGTGCATCGCCCTGCGGGCCGACATCCGGCACCGCCGGCAGGAACTCGGATTCGATTTCGGTGATTTTCGCCTGGATTGCCTTGCGGCGCTTGATGGCGACCTCAACGGTCACACCGGGATTGGCCTGGAGCGCGCGATCAAGCGCGGCAAAAGCCGAGCGATAGACCCTCTCGCGGAACGCGCGGTCCTCGGCATTGCCTTTCTCCAAGGCGTTCCGGATCGCTTTTTCGATCGCGTCCAAGCGGGTCCCTCTGTCTTTGCCTACCTTGCCGTGATCGTTAGCCGCAGGCGACCAATCAATCAACGGGCGAGCGGCGCATTCTGCCTCGCAGAGGTATGCAAAGTCCATTCCGGCGCTGTTCCGGCAACAAAATCAGCATGTTTCACCGATTTTCACGCGCGGAGAGCGCACGTACCGTGCGCCGCATCCCTTGGCGATTGATTGGCGGACAAGGCGGCGGCCGGCTTTCGAGGGTGCCATGACGCCGCCGCAGGAATTGCCAAGTCGCATCTTGAATTCGCGCCCGGTTGCGTCTATCACCGCCGCATCTTGGAGGCGTTGGCTTCCCGGGCCGCTTTAGCTCAGTTGGTAGAGCACCGCATTCGTAATGCGGGGGTCGCGTGTTCGAGTCACGCAAGCGGCACCATTTCTCCTCCTTTTTGTCGTCTACCCCTTCGCATCTGGCGCAAAGGATTGCGGCGCCGGCCTGGCAGATCTGCCATTGTCGTGACCCCGGTTTGGTGTGAAACTCATGGCCTCAGCATGGGAGGTCAAAAAATGCCCAACAATTTCAAGACCGGAGACGTGGTCAAGCTGAAATCCGGAGGCCCCAGAATGACGGTCAGCGATGGCGCAGCCTCGGGCATGTATCTGTGCCACTGGTTCAATCGCGAGGGCGAGGTGTGGACCCCGCAGCATGCCGGGTTCAAGCCCGAACAACTGATTGCGGCCGACCAGTCGGACTAGAGCTCCTTCCATCCCGATCGACGGGATGCGCACCCGAGCACGAATGGATCAGCACGCGCGACCGACGGATTTTCCGGGTCGCGGCGTTTAACGGTTGAAGCGCGATGACGGCACAAGCCGTCTGCATCGCGCCAAGCTGGAGACGCACAACATGATCAGCCGTTCGATATTAGTCGTTGCCTTGAGTTTGCAGACGGTTGCGGCTCTTGCCCAGGCAACGACCCCGCCTGCACCGCAGACCGGCGCGCCACTTGCCGCGCCAGGCGCGTCGGGGACCAGGTCCGACATCACGCTGGCCAAATTCCAGAAGCGGCGCGAAAAGGCGATCATGGCGGCCGACACGGATGGCGACGGCAAGATCAGCCTGCTGGAATGGGAGGCCTTTCAGGCGAAGCGCAACGTCAAGGGCGACGCCGCCAGATCCTTCGCTCGGATCGATTCCAACCATGACGGCTTCATCGATCGCGCCGAACTCGATGCCTTCTTCGCCAAGCGCTTCGCCCGGCTGGACAAGAATGCCGATGGCATTCTGACAGCCGACGAACTGCCGGGCCACAAAACCGCTCCCAAGCAAGAGCAATGACCAAGAGGCAATGACGCGCGATGAACATCGGGAGTGCGCCGACTGATGGCTGCGGATCCGGACGAGGAGCTGGTTCGCCGTGTCGGCGCCGGCGAGCCGGCAGCCGTGCAAACGCTCGTCGCGCGCAAGCTGCCGCGTATCCTGGCGCTTGCCGTGCGCATGCTCGGCGATGCGGCGGAGGCCGAGGATGTCGCGCAGGAAACCTTCGTGCGGATCTGGCGCCATGCCGCGAGCTGGCGGCGCGGCAATGCGCGCTTCGACAGCTGGATCCACCGGGTGACGCTCAACCTTTGCTACGACCGGCTGCGTCGCAGGCGCGAGTGGGTGACCGGCGACCTGCCGGACGTCGCCGATCCTGCGCCGCTTCCCGATGCTCATTCCGAGGAAGAAGCCCATCGGGTCGAACGGGCGCTGCAAGCCATAGCGCCGCGCCAGCGCGAAGCGATCGTTCTGGTCTACTATCAGGAGATGTCCAATATCGAGGCGGCAGCGACACTGCAGATCAGCGTCGATGCCCTGGAAAGCCTGCTCGCGCGCGGCCGGCGGTCGCTGCAAGCGATCCTGGCGGAGGATGGCGCCGATGAGTAAACGCCGGGCAAGCAGCAACGCAGCACGGCCATTGCGCCTTGCTGGTGCCGCCTGGCGCTCGGCGCCGACGGGCAAGGGGGAGACACATGGCTGAAGGGTCCAGGAACGAACCCGCAATGGATGCCAGGCGCTTTGCCGCCTTGGCGCAGGCCTATGGCGGCGACTTGCGGCGATGGCCCGAGGCCGAGCGAATGGCCGGCACGGTCTTTGCCGCAAGCGACGCGGGCGAGGCCATCTTGAGGCAGGCCGGGACACTTGACGCGCTGCTCGACAGCTACCGCGTCGACGCCCCGGACAAGGCACTGCACAGCAGCATTCTGCAGGCTGCCGGCCGGCACATCGTCCAGCGCCGGCGTCAGTGGTTCTGGTGGCTGGGACTTGGACTTGCCGGCATTGGTCTGGCCGGTGCCGTGGCAGGACTGGCCCTGGTGACCATCGTCACGCCGGAGGTCCAGCCGGACCATTATGTGCTGGATACCGATGTAACGGCGTTTGGCGATGCCGGCCCGGATGCCGAGAACGGTGAGGAAAACCTATGAGCCCGCGCTGGATCCGTGGTCTGGTCATTACTTCCGTGGTGCTGAACGTCTTTCTTGCGGGCGCATTCGTCGGCGGCGCGGTCTGGCTGAGAAATGCCAAAGCGGGCGCGGCTGTCTCGCTGGAATCGGCTGGCCGACAGCTTCCCGACCAGGACCGCAAGGCGTTCCGCGAGGCGCTGCGCCAGGTTCGCGTGCAGTCCCGTCAGATCATTCTCGATGGCCAGCAGGCGAGGCAGGAGGCAGCGGACCTGTTGCAGCAGCCTGTCATGGACAAGGCCGCCTTGTCCGCCGCCCTGGAACGGGCACGCAATGCCGATGTGACGGTGCGCAGCCGGCTTGAACAGGCCATTGTCGACTTCGCGGCGAGCACATCGCCTGAAAACCGGAGCGTGCTGGCACAGGCGTTGCTGCGCCATATGGAACGCCGCGCCACCGTTGCGCCAAAAAAATCGCCATGACGACCGACGGAAAAGGCCGGAGACGCCGTTTAACGATGCGAAGGGACAAGCCTGCCCTGTGCACCATACAGGACGGCCATCTTCATCGTCGAAAGCACTCGGAGTCCAATTATGAGTCGCCTGAAAAACTATGCAGCAACCGCTATCCTGGCCATCGGTGGAACTGTCGTGACAGCCTCCGCGTCCAGCGCAATGCCCATCGTGTCCGTTGCCAAGCCAGCCACCCCGGCACTGGTCGAGCATGTCCGCTGGGGCTGCGGCATCGGCTGGCACCCTAACAGATGGGGCCGCTGCGTGCCGAACGGCGTCGTCGTCGTGCGCCCGCGCTACCACTACTGGCGCGCCCCGGTCTATGGCTGGCACCCGCACCATCACTGGCATCGCTGGCACCATTACTGATCAAAGCACCGCGGGGCCAGGCACCTTTCGGGGCGGCCCCGCGCGGGCGCTGGCGCGCACCGGACAATCCCGACCAGCCGAGTTAAGGTTAAATTCACTATACATTTGTTCTTAGCCCGCAAATAATCGAAGAATTTCCCGAAACTATGCTCAGGCATCTTCGTGGGAAAATCTGTGGTTCAGCTTCAAGGTCTTGGACGGGTGCTCTGCCATCCGCTGACGCTGGCCGTGGTCAGCCTTGCAGGCGTCTTCGCCG
Organism: Mesorhizobium sp. AD1-1; assembly: GCF_020164655.1. Lineage (NCBI taxonomy): Bacteria > Pseudomonadati > Pseudomonadota > Alphaproteobacteria > Hyphomicrobiales > Phyllobacteriaceae > Mesorhizobium > Mesorhizobium sp. AD1-1. Next base: position 480,673 of record NZ_JAIUGP010000001.1, on the reverse strand, counting down.
CCGGACGGGCCGAGCACGAATGGCTGTCGGTGCCGTTCTCGCTGGCGCTGGTGGCAGCCCTTGCCGGGCTTCTGTTCCTGGCTTCGGGGCGCCTTGCCTTTTCAGTCTATCTCGCCTGGATGGGCATTGCCTTCGTCACCGTGGTTTCGGCGATCAAGTTCAGGATGAAGGGGTTTTCGCTGCACTTCTACGACACGGTCTTCGTGTCGAGGGACCCGGAAGTGTATCGCTTCCTGCTCGGCTCCTACCTCCATCTGATCGCGCCGGTCGTCATTGCCCTGGGGCTCGGCATTACGGCGGCGGTGCTTCTGTTCCGGATCGATCGGAAAATCGGCTGGCCGGTGTCGGCACGCGTCCTGGTCATGGCGGCGCTCGTCGTTCTGGTGCCGCTGACCTTTCCGGCCGAGGCCTCGAAGGACCGCTATTTCTACTACATGCAGGGCCGGCACATGTCGGCCTTCTTCGTCTCGCTGCTGGATTTGCACAACCTCGTTGTAGAATCGGGCTTCGAAAAGCGGCTGCAAGCCGTGGCGCCGCAGCCGCCTTTTGCCGACACGGTCGATTGCGGCGACCGGGCTGATCTTCCCGACGTCTTTTTCGTGCTCAGCGAAAGCCAGTCCGATCCCGGCTATTTTCCGCAGGTCGGCAACGGCGCGGGATTCCTGCAGAGATTCGCACCGGGGGCCGGCACGCCGCACCAGATGCAGGTCGAGACGTTTGGCGGCGGCACCTGGATCACCAATCTGTCGCTGATGACCGGCCTGTCGGCCACCGATTTCGGCTGGCGAAGCCCCTATCTGACCATCACCCTGCAGGACAAGGTCGCCGGAGCCTTGCCGGAGGTGCTGGCGCGCTGCGGATATCGGACTGTCGTGATGACGCCGATGGACTTTTCGTTCGTCAATGAAGGGCCGTTCCTGAAATCGATCGGTTTCGAGACCGTGCTCGACATCAAGGACATCGCCGCGCCCTTCTATCACCTGCGCGACAACTTTTATTACCAGGCGGCCGAGGCATTCATCGCCAGGCACCATAGGGAAGACGGCCGGCCGCTGTTCCTCGAAATCCAGACCATGTTTCCGCACTCACCCTATGAGGGGCGGATGGAGCCCGGGCTGAAGGTCGAGGGCGAGCCTTTCTCGGGCGATTTCCAGGCCAATGAGTATCTGCGCCGGATGGCGGTAGCGCGCGGCGATTTCCAGGATTTCCTCGACAAGAGGCAAGCGGATGCCGGTGAACGCGGCGCCGTGGTGCTCGAATTCGGCGATCACCAGTCGTCGGCGACCAAGCCGTTCGTCGAGGCGATCGCCGGGGACGACGCCTTGGCGACCCCTGGCTCGCTTGCCTATCGCACTTTCTACACGCTCACCACCTTCAACCATCCTTTGCGCCATCCGATGCCTGACCTGGCCCCGCTCGACGTCGGCTTCCTCAGCGCAAGCCTGCTCGATGCCGCCGGCCTGCCGATGTCGCCTGTCATGGCCGATCTCGTGCGCCTGCGCGACGGTTGCGGCGGCAGGTTTCATGGTTGTCAGGATCGGGCGGAGGTCGATGCGCATCTGCGTAGGCGCGTCGATTCAGGGCTGCTGCATCTGTTCGCCGAAGCGGTGCCGCTGCATGGGCTGGCGCCGCTCCAATCGGTAGATGCCCGTTAAATCAGCCTATTGTATCCGGCCCCAGCGTCGCCACGGTCTTCAGCGCGCCGTCGAGCATGTCGCCCTTCTCGTCCTTCAGCGCCATCTCGCGCAGGCGGCGGATCCAGTCGGCGGCGTCGGTGCGGCCCTTGACCAGGTCGAGCGCCGAGAGCACGCGGTCGAATTTCGATTGCGCCCGGGCATGGGTGTCGCTGTAGCCCTTGATCAGCCGGCGGCAATTGAGGATCTCGACGGCCAGTGCGTAATCCTGGGGCACATGGTCGAGCGCCAGCGCGTACCAGCGATCGAGATGCGCGATCTCGACCTGGTGGCGCAGCAGGCGACGGCGCCAGCGGCGCAGGCCGCCTATGAACCAGAGTGCTGAAAAGCCGGCAAAACTGTCGGTGCGGATGCGGCGGCCATGGTTGATGCGGCGGTCGAGAAAGGCGGCGAGCTTCGGCCGGTCCTCGATGTAGCTGCCCAGACCCGCCGGCAGCGTGCCGCAGAACTCCTCGATGCGCGGATGGAAATATTCGGTCACCTGCAGGATCGAGCCATCCTTGACGCCGACCTCGCGGCGCACGCGTTTGTCACGTGTCGAGCGTGTCTTGAGATCGGCGACGCGGATCATGTCGTCGTAGCACATGGCGTTCGCGAGATGCTTTGCGGCAGCGATAGACAAGCCATAGCCGCGATCCGGCCCGTCCAGCGCGATGGCTTTGTCCAGCCGGTCGAGATAGTCGCGCCCATAGGCGATGTCCTGATAGTCGACGACCTTTCGCAAGCCCCGGAGCGCCATGTCGCGGACCGCCATTGGCAACAGATCGATGCGGGCAGCCAAGGCCTGCCAGCCTTGCAGCAGGTTTCGCGGGCCACTCACCTGTCCGGCGCCCAGGGCAGATTCGACAATCGCGGGCTCGGCCGGCCTAGGCGCCGGTGCTGCCGTGCCGCGCGCACGATCAAACGCGGCACCGAAGGCGGCGAGGCTGGCCTTGACGCCCCGGCCGCCGGCACCGATCGCCTGTTCGTAGCTCTCGCGCGTGAACGGCAGGGCGCCGGACCCTGCCAGCGCGCCAAGCAGGCTGGCCGAGATCATCGAGCCATTGTCGGCGGCGATCTTCTCCATATCGAAAGCGATGAAGCGCTTCGATGCGGCTTCCGCCGTTGCATGCACCTTGGAGGACGAAGCCCTGCCGTCGCCCGGTTCGATCTTTTCCGACACGGCGGCGATGCGGTGCGACGAGGCGATCAGCGTGGTGCGCTCGGGCGTGACGAAGCCGCGAATGATGGCGCGGCCGGCTTCCATCAACTCCGCCGCGATCAGTATGTCGACATCGCCCTGCGAGGGCGACAGCGCAAAGACCGGCAGCCGGCCGGTGTCGCGGGCCATCTCGACATAGTAGATGGTGGCGCCGGTACGCTGGGCGACGCCGGCGACCGAGGTCGACTGCGCGACATAGCCGTTGCGCTCGGCGACATCGGTAATCCAGTCGGCGAGCACGCCGCCGCCCTGGCCGCCGACCGCCAGCACGGCGAGCTTGATGACACGCTCACCATCCTGAGCGCCGGCATGGGCGCGAAGTGGGGGGACGGCGTCAAGCATCGGCGAAAGTCAGGCGCCGGCTTTCGCGGCGACGCTGCAACAGGCTGATGGTGGCGCGGCGCGCGGCTTCCAGGAAGCGATCCCAGCGGCTTGGATTGTGGACGACGTCGGCGCGATAGAAGGACGGGCAGAGCACCGCCGCATCGGCGACCTCGCCGCAATTGCCGCAGCCGACGCAACTCTGGTCGATATGCGCGACCGGATCGTCGCGCAAAGGATCGTCGAGCGACTTGACCGACAGCGATGGGCAGCCGGACAGCCGCATGCAGGCATGGTCACCGGTGCAGATGTCCTCATCGACGCCGAACTTCGGTTTCACGACACGGGTCCCGCCCTTGATCGCCTTGTCGACCAGCGGCTTTTCGCGGCGCTGGCGGTTGAGCATGCATTCGGACGAGGCGACGATGACTTTCGGCCCCTTCTCCTCCGTCGTCAGCGCCTCGCGTAGCGTGTCCTGCATCTTGGTCACGTCATAGGTGCGGTCGACATGGCGCAGCCATTTGACGCCCATGCCTTTGACCGCCTCGGTGATCGGATGCTTCGTCGACTTGGTCTTGTTGCCGGCGCGGGATGAGAGGATGTCCTGGCCGCCGGTGGCGGCCGAGTAAAAATTATCGACGATGACGATGACGCCGTCGTTCTTGTTGAACACCGCGTTGCCAATTGAGGAGGTCAGGCCGTTGTGCCAGAAGCCGCCGTCGCCGACGAAGGAGATGGACCGCCGCTTGGCATCAGGCGAATTGAAGGCCGAGGCGGAGGCCGGGCCCAGCCCGTAGCCCATGGTGGTGGCGCCAAGCTCGAAAGGCGGCATGATCGAGAACAGATGGCAGCCGATGTCGGAGGCGATGTGATGCTTGCCTAGCTCCTGCTCGACCAGTTTTGTCGCGGCAAAGATCGGCCGTTCCGGGCAGCCGATGCAGAAGCCCGGCGGACGGCCCGGCACGACATTGATGAGGTCAGCGGCATCAACGCCGTCGCCGACCTTGTTGGGCGCGCGCACCTCGCCCGGCAGCAGATGCGGCGCCTCGGCGCGCAGGAAGGCGCCGATGCCGTCGAGCATGACCTGGCCGGTATATTCGCCGGCCATCGGCAGATGCTCCTTGCCGACCAGCCTGGTGCCTCGACCGGCCTTGTGCAGCATCGAAGCAAAGGCCTGTTCGATGTAGTTGGGCTGGCCTTCCTCGACGACCAGCACCGACTGCTTGCCCTCGCAGAACGACAGGAACTCGTCATCGATCAAGGGATAGACGGCATTGAGCACATAGAGCGGCACGTCGGTGTCGCCATAAATATCGGCAAGGCCGAGCCGCTGCAGCGCGCGGATGACCGAATTGTACATGCCGCCCTGCATGACGATGCCGACCGAGCCATGGTCCGAGCCGAAGAACTCGTTGATCTTGTTCTTGGCGATGAAGTCGACCGCCGCCGGCCAGCGTTTCTGCACCTTCTCCTTCTCATGCAGGAAGGAGGCGGGCGGCAGCACGATGCGGCCGGTGTCGCGGCGAGGCGCGTCGAGGGCATCGGCGACCGTCATCGGCGGCCGCTTGTTGTCCTTGGCGATGAAATGGCCATGCACGTGGCAGCAGCGGATGCGCACCTGCAGCATGACCGGCGTGTTGGAAATCTCCGACAGCTCGAAACCATCCTCCACCGCCTTGACGATCGATGGCAGGTTCGGTCGCGGGTCGAGCAGCCACACCTGGCTTTTCATGGCGAAGGCATGGCTGCGCTCCTGCATGATCGAGGAGCCCTCGCCATAGTCTTCGCCGACGATGATCAGCGCGCCGCCGGTGACGCCGCCGGAGGCGAGATTGGCGAGCGCGTCGGAGGCAACATTGGTGCCGACGGTCGACTTGAAGGTCGCCGCACCGCGAATGGGATAATGCACTGACGCCGCCAGCATGGCGGTGGCAGTGGCTTCCGAGGCGCTGGCTTCGAAATGCACGCCGAGCTCGCCCAGAATGTCCTGCGCGTCGGCCAGCACGTCCATCAGGTGGCTGATCGGCGCGCCCTGATAGCCGCCGACATAGCCGACGCCGCATTGCAGCAGCGCCTTGGTGATGGCGAGAATGCCTTCGCCGGCAAACTCCTCGCCGGCACCGAGCCTGAGTTTTTCGACTTCCCTGGCAAAAGACCGTTCGGCCATTCTTTTTCTCCCTTCCGTTACCGCCAGCGCTGGCGGCGCGTAGGTCTAGATGTCGTGCTTGCGAATGTTCTTCAGCATCTTCAAAAGCGTGGCGATGAGCGCGGAATATTCGGCATCGTCGATGTCGTCGAACATCGCTTCGAACGCGTCGTGCATGGCCGGCCAGGCGCGGGTGAACTCGGCGCGGCCCTCGTCGGTCAGGAACACATGGCGGATTCGGCTGTCGGTGACACCCTGCTCGCGTCGCACCAGACCCTGGCCCTCCAGCGTATCGAGGGTCCGGCTCAAGGTCGATTGCTCGATGACCGTATAGACCGAGAGGTCGTTGACGGTGATACCGTCGGTGACCGACAGCACGGCGAGCGTGCGGACCTGCGGGATGGTCAGGCCCTGCTTGCGGAAATCGTCGCGCAAGGTGGCGTTGTAGCGGCCCATGATGCGGTTCATCAGATAGGGCGCGAATTGCTGCAGCCCGATCTGCCCCAGGGTCGAAATGCGCTGGCGCTTTTCCGCGACCTTCTCTTCCATCACAGCCTCCCCGCCAGGAGAAATCCGGAACCGCCGCCGAGACCCGCACCCGGGTGGGTCGAGGCGCCGATATGGTAGAGACCCTTGATGCCGGTCTGATGATTGCGGCTGGTCTTGAACGGCCGCCACAGGAAAGACTGGTCGATGGTCGAGGAACCGCCATAGGGGTCACCGCCGACCAGGTTGATGTTCATCGCCTCCAGATCGGCCGGCGAATAGGCGCGGCGCGCGATGACGCTGTCCTTGAAGCCTTCGATATGGCTGGCGAGGATCGCCTCAATGCGGTCGGCATAGGCTTCGCGCAGCACATCGGTCCATTGCCCGTCTGCCGGCGCCTGCAGCTTGCCGGCCGCGTCGCCCTTGATGTGGCGAGGCGCCTCGGGCAGTTGCAGCCACAGGATCGCCTTGCCTTCAGGGCAGCGCGATGGGTCAAGCGCATGCGGCTGGCCGACACAGATGGTCGGCACCTCCGGCAACATGCCGCGCGCCGCCTCGTTGCAAGCTTTCGAGACGCCATCCAGGCCGGGCGTGAGGTGCAGCAACGCCACCTTATCCAAGCCTTCGCCCGGCCATGCGGGCGGTTTGTCCAAGGCGTAGTGGATCTGGAAATTGCCTTTGCCGTAGCGGTACTTTTGCGTCGCCTCGACATCGGCTTTGGGTGCATCCGTGCCAAGCAGCCTGCCATAGAGCTGCGTTGGCGTAACCGAGCAGATGACGCTCTTGTCGGCATTGATTGTCTCGCCCGAGGCCAGCCGCACGCCGGTTGCCCGGCCATTGTTTTGAACGATCGAAGCGACATCGGCGCCGGTGCGGATATCGCCGCCGCGTTCCCGAATCAAAGCCTCGAAGGCCGCCAGCAGGTTTTTTGCCCCACCCTTGACGATCGGTGCTCCGGCCGCCTCAAGTGCGAAGGCGATCACCTTGGCGATCTGGCCGGAGAAGGCGTCCTCGGGTCCAAGCCCGGCATGCAGTACCCAGGGTGCCCACAGCGCGCGGATGGTTTCGGACCGGTAGGTGTTGTCGAGCCAGCCGCGCGCCGGCACCAGAGCTTCGCCGAGGAAGGCGGCAAGGCCGCGCGGGCCACGCCGCCAGCCATCACCGGCAAGCAGCTTCGCTGTCGGGTAGGACCACAGGCTGCCGCCGAGTAAGCCGAACAGCAGGCCGGCATTGCGTTCGATACCGCCGATATCATCCGCGTGCCGGTCACCGTCGCCTGCCGTGATTGCGTTGAGGGCGGCGATGTTGGCGGCACGGTCGGTGCTGAGCACGGCATGGCTGCCATCCGGCCGCAGCACGCCCGTCGGCGTGCCCGTGTGGCAGAACTCCAGCCCGTGGCGCGCGAGATCGGCGCCCAGTACCGCAAAGGCCGGCGAGGTGATGAACAGCACGAAGGTCGTCGCCATCACATCATGGATGAAGCCGGGCGCGGTGATCTCCTCGGTGCGCAAACAACCGCCAATGCGGTCGTTGCGCTCCAGGACGAGCACACGCGCCCCTTTGCCGCCAAGCATCGCCGCGCAGACCAGCGCGTTGATGCCGCTGCCGACGATGATGTGATCGGGGGCGGTCATTGGCGGTTGCTCTTTGCTTGCGGGCAGCGGAGTTCAATCGCGTGGAATTGCGCTCTACGGCGCCCCCCTCTGGCCTGCCGGCCATCTCCCCCTCTTGGGGGGAGATTGGCAGCTTCGGCGCCCCACTCAATCCTGCAACGTCGCAGATTGGCGAAAACCATTGTGAAGGCCAATCTCCCCCCTTGAGGGGGAGATGTCCGGCAGGACAGAGGGGGGCGCCGTAGGGCGCTAGCGCTACAAGCCTGCCACCCTCTACCTGCCATCAACCCGGTTTCGCCTTCTCGCATGATCTTCTCCCGAAGACCCACCTCGCTTTATTGCTTCGACACCAGCGCCAGCGCGCGGATCGGGCTGCCGGTGCCGTGCTCGATCTTGAGCGGCGCCGCGATCAGGATGGCGCCCTTCGGCGGCAGCTGGTCGAGGTTGCAGAGGCTGGCGAGACCGTAGCGGTTGGCCTTGTGCATCAGCGTGTGCGCCGGGAATGGCGGCTCCATGCCACCGGCCTTGCCGGCATCGGTGCCGATCGTCTCCGAGCCCCAGCCCCTGATGTCCTTACTGATCAGGAACTGGATGGCTTCGGCCGTCGGGCCGGGCGTGTGCGGGCCGGTCTCGTTGGCGTTGAGGAACTCGGCTTCCGAGCCGTTGCGCTTGTACCAGTCGGTGCGCATCACCACCCATTCGCCGGCATTGATCGCACCGTGCTTGGCTTCCCAGGCCTTGATGTGGTCGACGGTGAGCAGGAAATCGGGGTCGGCGGCGGCTTCCTTCGAACAGTCGATGACATTGACCGGGCCGACGAAATTCTGCGCCGGAATGGTGTCGGTGGCGCCGTCCGGATAATCCTTGCCGCTGATCCAGTGCTGCGGCGCGTCGAAATGCGTGCCGGAATGCTCGCCGAGCTTCAGCCAGTTCCAGGCCCACCACGGACCATTCTTGTCGTAACGGGAGATGTTGTGGATCTCGACCTTCGGCGTGTCGACGGCGAGTTCCGGCGGCAGCTTGATCAACGGCGTGTCCGGGCCGAGCGGCGCCGACAGGTCGACCACCTTGATGGCGCCTGAAAGAAGCTGGCCGGCGACTTCGCCGAGGAGTTTTTGCGTGTCCATGGTTTGAAGTTCCCTCTTTCGTGTGATGATCAAGGCTCGTCTCGGCCCTTAATATCCTACTAGACGAAAACATATGCATCTGCAATTATCTTTAAGCATAAAGGAAATGGGGACGGGGCGTGAGCGAGTTCGACGCCATCTTTGTCGGGGCGGGCCACAACAGTCTGGCATGCGCCGCGCATTTGGCGCTCAAAGGCTGGAAAACAGGGGTTTTCGAGCGCGGCGCGACAATCGGCGGCGCCGTCCAGACGCGCGAATTCACCCTTCCCGGCTTCCGCCACGATTTCGGCGCGATGAATCTCAGCCTCTTCGCCGGCTCGGCCTTCCACCGGAAATATGCAAATGAATTGAAAGCGCAGGGGCTGGAGTTCGCCCCGGTCGCCGACTGTTTCGCCAGCGCATTCCCTGACGGGCGCTGGTTCGGCGTCAGCAACGATCTGGAAAAGACGGCCCCGCGCATCGCCGCCTTCTCCGCCACTGACGCCGCCACATGGCGCAGGCTGGTTGCCGCCTTCCCGGCGGAGGCCGAACACCTGTTCCGGCTGCTGGGTTCGCCGATGAGTGCCCGCGCGCTTGCCGGCACGGCGTGGAACCTGTGGCGCAAGAAGGGCATGTCCGGAGCGCTCGATACGGGCCGCCTGCTGCTGTCCTCACCCCGCGCCTGGCTGGAGGAAACTTTCGAGTCGCCGCATATCAGGGCAACGCTCGCCACTTGGGGCATGCATCTCGACTTCGCCCCGGATGTCGCCGGCGGTGCGGTTTTCCCCTATCTGGAATCGATGGCCAACCAGAGTTTCGGCATGGTGCTGGGCAAGGGCGGCGCCGACACCATCATCCGTGCCCTCTCTGGCATGGTGACCTCCGCCGGCGGCAAGATCGTCACCGGCGCCGAAGTCGCCGAGATCACCGTTTCGGCCGGCAAGGCGACCGGCGTACGGCTCGCTTCGGGCGAGTCGCATACCGCCACCAGGGCAGTCATTGCCGGCGTCGCGCCCAAGGCGCTGACGGGCAAGCTGCTGCCCAATGGTTCGGGCGACGCCGGCTTCGACACGGCGATGCAGAAATTCCGCCACGCGCCAGGCACGATGATGATCCACCTAGCGCTGGACGATTTGCCGGATTGGCGTGCCGGAGCGGAGCTTCGGCAGTTCGCCTATGTGCATCTGTCGCCGTCGCTCGACGCCATGTCGCGCACCTATCAGCAGGCCATGGCGGGCATGCTGCCGGACGAGCCTGTGCTGGTGGTCGGCCAGCCGACGGCGATCGACCCGTCGCGGGCGCCTCAGGGAAAGCATGTGCTGTGGGTGCAAGTGCGCATGCTGCCGGCCGAAATCCTGGGCGATGCCGCCGGCAACATCGCACCGGACCATTGGGACAAGGTGAAGGAAGCCTACGCCGAGCGTGTCCTCGACATCATCGAGACCTATGCGCCCGGCCTGCGCAACAAGATCCTCGGCCGCGCCGTCTTCTCGCCCATCGACCTCGAGCGTGAGAACCCGAATCTCGTCGGTGGCGACCAGGTCTGCGGCAGCCATCATCTGGCGCAGAACTTTTTATTCCGCCCGGCGCGCAACTATGCCGGCTGGAACACGCCGGTGGCGCATCTGCACCTCACTGGAGCCGCGACATGGCCGGGCGCCGGCACCGGTGCGGCGTCGGGCTTCATGCTCGCACAACAGCTTGGCGGGAGGTAGGAGCCGGAGATTTCCTTGAGGCTACGAGGGGCAAGGCGCTGCTGCCCAAGAAGCCTGAACCGATGACATGAAGACGCCGCGCAGAAACAAAACCAACAAGGGGAACGACCATGACAATCAACAGACGTGAATTGCTGGGATACAGCGCTGCGGCACTCGGGGTGGCCGCCGTCGGCCTGCCGCAGATCGCTAGGGCGGCTGCCGGCGAACTGACCATCGCCTACAATGTCAACCTGCCATCCTGGGATCCGACCACCGGACCTTCGGCCGTCAACCCGACGATCCAGGGGCTTTACCAGTCGGTATTCGACCAGTTCATCCCGCAGAAGCCCGATTTGTCCTTCGCGCCGGGCCTGCTCACCGAATGGGGCTGGAACGACGACCGCACGAAGATCATGATGACGGTGCGCGAAGGCGTGACCTGGCATGACGGCTCGCCGTTCACGGCCGAGGACGTCGTCTGGTCGCTACAGCGGGCAGGCGACGAAAAGACCGGCAACCCGATCCAGTTCGTCTGGAAGAACGTCAACAACTTCAAGATCGACGGCAACAAGATCACCGGCGACGTCGTGCAGTTCGACCCGGTCTATTTCAAATGGATGTCGTTCCTGACCGGCTACATCATGCCGAAGACCTATTACGAGAAGGTCGGCGCCGAAGGCTTCGAGAAGGCGCCGATCGGCACCGGCCCCTACATGGTGGAAAAGTTCGAGCGCAACGCTTTCCTGCGGCTCAAGGCAAACCCGAACTACTGGGGCGGCAAGCCGGCCTTCGAGAATGTGACGATCAAGTTCGTCGCCGACGCGGCAAGCCGCGTCGCCGAGATCGAATCCGGCTCCTCGCAAGTGACGCTCGAAATCCCCTACGAGGAGTATGACCGGCTGATCGCCAAGGACGGGCTGGCCGGCTCGTGCAAGAACGTTTCCGACATCGGCATGATCTTCTTCAACGACATCGAGGCGATGCTGGACAAGAACGTCCGTCAGGCCGCCGTGATGGCCGTCGACAAGAAGCTGCTGGTCGATCGCCTGCTGCGCGGCTACGGACAGCCGATCGATACGCTGGAAACGCCGGAATACGCATCCTACGACGCGTCGATCAAGGTCGAGCACAATCCGGAAAAGGCCAAGGAATTGCTGGCTGCCTCCGGCTATTCGCCGGAAAAGCCGGTCAAGTTCACCATCCAGACGACCAAGGGCTTCAAGCCCAAGGACTATGAGATGATCCAGGCGATCGTCGGCATGTGGCGCAAGGTCGGCATCGAGGCGACGATCGAGGTCTACGAGATCGCAAAGCACTACGAACTGCGCGCCGCCGATAAGCTGGCGCCGGCCGCCTTCTACAACTGGGGCAACGCCATCGGCGATCCGACCACCTCGACCGGCTTTGCCATGTACGGCCCGAGCCCGCATTCGGTGTGGGACAGCCAGGATTTGATCGACATGATCAACCCGCTGTGGGGCGAGAAGGACGAGGCCAAGCGCATCGCCGGCTGGAAGGCTGTCGACAAATACATCGCCGAGCAGGCCTATGTGCTGCCGCTGATGCAGTATGCGCAGCCCATCGTCCATGCCAAGGGCGTCAATGTGGTTCAGCATGTGTCGGGCGCGCTGCTGCCGGCCCTGATGACCCCGGCCTGAGAGAGTCGAGAAAGGCGCGCTGTCGCAAAGCCGGCATGCCTTCTCCCAACTTGCGCAGGCCCCCTCATCCGGCCCTTCGGGCCACCTTCTCCCCGCTGGAGAGAAGAGACCGGCTCAGCCGTCGGCGACCTCTTCTCCCCTCGGGGAGAAGGTGGCCGCGAAGCGGCCGGATGAGGGGTCTTCGTTCCATCAGTCACTGAAACGCATTAGGCCTACGCCAGAATGCTCCTGCAAAGATTCCTGATCCGTCTGCTGACGATGCTGATCACGCTGTTCGGCGTGGCCGTCGTCGTCTTTGTCGTGATCCGCGTCGCGCCCGGCGATCCGATCGCCATGATGCTGCCGCCTGGTGCTACGGATGCCGACATTGCCCGGCTGCGAGCGCTCTACGGCCTCGACAAGACCATCGTGCAGCAATTCTTCATCTGGCTGTCAGGCGTCGCCAGGGGCGATTTCGGCACCTCGATTTCGCTCAGGCAGGATGTGCTGGGTCTCGTCTTCAACCGGCTGCCAGCGACGCTGGAGCTTGCCATCGTCGCGCTTGTGATGGCGGTGGCACTCGGCGGCACGACGGCAATCATCGGCGCGCGCGAACGCGGCACGGCGGTCGAGGCCGGCATCGACATCGCCAGCGGCGCGGCGCTTTCCATTCCCGACTTCCTGTGGGGCCTGGTGCTGATCCTGCTGTTCGGGGTGCTGGTGCCGATCTTCGACATTTCCGGCCGGGTGTCGCCGCAACTCGACCTGCCCTTCGTCACCCAGTTTTATCTGTTCGAGAGCTTGCTTCGTCTGCGCCTCGACCTGACCTGGGATCTGCTGAAACACATGTTGATGCCGGCCGTGGCGCTGGCGCTGCCGCTGGCGGCGATCATCTCGCAGCTGCTGAAACAGTCGCTGAAGGAAGTGCTCGACCTCGACTACGTCGTGCTGGCGCGGGTCAAGGGATTCTCGGAAACACAGGTCATCCTGCGCGAAGCGCTGAAGAATGCCGCGCTGCCGACGCTGACGCTGGTCGGCGTGCAGTTCACCTTCCTCATCGGCGGCACCGTCATCGTCGAACGGCTGTTTTCCTATGAAGGCCTCGGCAACATGGCGATCGACGCCGTCATCAACCGCGACCTGCCGCTGATTCAGGGCATCGTGCTGGTCTTCGCGCTGCTGTTCGTGCTGATCAACCTCAGCGTCGACATGATGTACGCGCTGCTCAATCCAAGGCTGCGCCATGGATGAGGGCCGCGCTCAAAGACGAGCTGTGTCGCCGCGTCTGTGGCTTGCCGGCGGTTGGCTGCTGCTGGCGCTTCTGGCGGCAATCTTCGCGCCGCTGGTCGCGCCGCAGGATCCGCTGGCGCAGGATTTGATGCTGGAACGGTTGCCGCCGTTCTGGATGGCCGGCGCCGAACCTGGCTATTGGCTCGGCACCGACAGCCTCGGCCGCGATCTGTTGTCGCGACTGATCTTCGGCGGCCGCATCGCCTTCATCGTCGCTTTTGCCGCGGCCATCGCCGCCTGCCTGGTCGGCTCGATGCTGGGGCTCATAGCCGGCTATTTCGGCGGCTGGGCCGACCGCATCATCTCGCGCATCGTCGATGTCTGGATGGCGTTTCCGCCGGTGCTGTTCGCCATCCTTTTGGTTGCGGTGCTCGGCACGGGCTTGAGCTCCGTCATCCTCGCCATCGCCATCATCGACTGGACGCGCTTCTGCCGGGTGATCCGTGCCGAGACGATGGGCCAGTCGCGCATGGACTATGTCGAGAATGCCCGCATCGCCGGCTATGGCCGCATCGGCATCATGCTGCGCGAAGTGCTGCCCAATGTGGTGCCGTCAATCGTGGCGCTGCTGTCGCTGGAAATGGGCATAGCCGTCATCGTCGAGGCGATCCTGTCCTTCGTCAATCTGTCGATCTCGACCGACGACCCGACCTGGGGCGGCATCATCGCCGAGGGCCGGCTGTCGATCCATCAGGCCTGGTGGGTGCTGGTGTTCCCGCTGATCACGCTCATCCTCACCGTGCTGTCGTTCAGCCAGTTCGGCGAGGCGTTGAAGACGCGCTTCGACCCGGTGCTGCGATGAGCGCGGTCTGCCTTGACATCGCCAATCTGAGCGCCGTGCTGCCCAACGGCCAGCGCGTGCTGCGTTCGGTGTCGCTCTCCGTCCAACCCGGCGAGGTCCGCGCGTTGGTCGGCGAAAGCGGCGCCGGCAAGACGATGATCGGCAAGGCTGTGCTTGGTGTGCTGCCGTCGAGCGTGCGCATCGTCGAAGGCGATATGTTGCTTGAGGGCGAAGACCTCGGCAAGTTGCCGCCCAAGGCACGGCGCACGCTGATCGGGGCATGCACGGCGCTGATCCCGCAGGACCCGCTGACCGCTCTCAACCCGTCACGCCGCATCGGCTCGCAGATGACCGACCGGCTGGTGCGCATCCTCGGCTGGAGTGGCGAGAAGGCCGATAACCGCATTCGCCAGTTGCTGGACGAGGTGCAGATCCGCGACCCCGACCGCGTGCTCAAAAGCTATCCGCACGAACTGTCCGGCGGCATGCGCCAGCGCGTGCTGATCGCTGCCGCCTTCGCCGCCGAGCCAAGGCTGATCGTCGCCGACGAGCCGACCACAGCGCTCGACGTCACCGTGCAGAAGCAGATCCTGCGGCTGATCGCTGCGTTGCAGCGCGAGCATGGCACGGCGATCCTGTTCGTCACCCATGATCTCGGCGTCGTCGCCAAGATCAGCCAGAGGGTCTCGGTGCTCTATGCCGGCAAGGTGGTGGAGGAGGCCGAGACCGCAGCGCTCTTCGCCGCGCCGCAGCACCCCTACACACGGGCGCTGATCGCGGCGACGCCACGCTACACCGATCCTTTCGCCTCGCTAAGACCGGTGGACGAGGCGGTGCTGGCCGGACTTGCTTCGGAGATCGCTGCCGCCGACCAAGCCTGGAGGCGGTCGCATGGTTGAACCGTTGTTCTCCGTGCGCGGGCTGAAGGTCGCGCTGCCCGACATGACGCGCAAGCCACTGATCGGCCGCGCGCCATTGACCGAAATCCTGAAGGGCCTGGACTTCGACCTGCCGCGGGGCTCGGTGACCGGCATTGTCGGCGAATCCGGTTCGGGCAAGTCGACGCTCGGCCGCGCGCTGGTGCGCCTGCTGGAGCCAAGCGCCGGCAGCATCAACTTCGACGGCCGCGACATCACCAATCTGCCGGAAGCGGAGCTGCGGCCGCTGCGGCGCAATCTGCAGATGATTTTTCAAGATCCGATGTCGTCGCTCAACCCGCGCCGCACCATTGCCAGCATTATCGCCGCGCCTTTGAAGCAGAATGGTCTTGGCGACAACCTGAAGGCGCGCGTCGCCGAGGCGCTGCGGCGTGTCGGCCTGCCGCAAAGTTTCGCCAGCCGCTATCGGCACGAACTGTCGGGCGGCCAGCGCCAGCGCGTCGGCATTGCGCGTGCGCTGGCACTGTCGCCAAAATTCGTGCTCGCCGACGAGATCGTCTCCGGACTCGACGTGTCGACGCAGGCGCAGATCCTGACCCTGCTGGAGGAGCTTGCCGCGGAGATGGGGCTGACCGTCGCTTTCATCAGCCACGATCTGTCTGTCATCCGGCGGCTGTGCCGGCAAGTGATCGTCATGCGCGAAGGCGCGATCGTCGAAGCGAGCGCCACCGACGCCTTGTTCGAGAAGCCGCAGCGGGCCTACACGCGCGATCTCATCGCAGCCATTCCGCTGCCCGAGATCGATGCGAGCTGGCTGGACATTCCTTCCGCCGCCAAGGCGCCGACATGAATGCATACGCACGCCGACGAGCGGGCCTCGGACGTGCGACCACAAAGACCCAAGTCCCGCCAAATGGAGAGGACTGACATGAAGACCACAATCGCAATTGCAACGCTCGCCGCCGCAATGCTCGGCAGCGCCGGCATGGCCTCGGCGGATTCGATCCCGGGCATGCGCGGCCACGACCACACCGGGATCACGGTTCCCGACATGAAGCAGGCGGTCGACTTCTTCACCGAAGTGGTCGGCTGCAAGAAGGCGATGTCGTTCGGCCCGTTCGCCGACGACAAGGGCACCTTCATGCAGGATCTCCTGGGCGTCGATCCGAAGGCGGTGATCGAAGAGGTCACCATGGTGCGTTGTGGCTACGGCTCGAACATCGAGCTGTTCAAATACACAGCACCGGACCAGAAGGACCTGACGCCGAAGAACAGCGACATTGGCGGCTTCCACATCGCCTTCTATGTCGACGACGTCGCCGCTGCCAAAGCCTATCTCGAAGGCAAGGGCGTCAAGACGCGGATGGGGCCGCTGCCGGTCAAGGAAGGACCCGCCGCCGGCCAGACCATCCTCTATTTCCAGGCGCCGTGGGGGCTGCAACTGGAAGCGATCAGCTATCCCGATGGCATGGCCTATGAGAAGGGCGCCGAGACGGTGCTGTGGAGCCCGAAGAACCCGGAAAAGTGATCGGCAGCGCGCTTGCGTGATGACACGCAGGCGCGCTTTCGCCATGTCAGGACGACCATTCTGATATAAAACTTTAAGCTTGAAATATTTTGTCGCCGGCGCGATACTGAACTCCAGCAAGCGAAGAGGAGATCGCACAGATGAAGGTTGCGGTTCTCGGCGGCGGACCAGCCGGCCTCTACTTTGCCATTTCGATGAAACTGAGGGACGCCGCCCACGATGTGACGGTGTTCGAGCGCAACCGCGCCGACGACACGTTCGGCTGGGGCGTCGTGCTGTCGGCCGAAACGCTCGACAATCTGTCGAAAAACGATCCGGTCAGCGCCGTCTGGATCAAGAAGCACTTTGCCTACTGGGACGACATCGCAGTCATCCATGACGGCGTGCGCACGGTCTCGTCAGGACACGGCTTCTGCGGCATCGGCCGCAAGCGGCTGCTGGTCCTGCTGCAGCGCCGGGCGCGTGAACTCGGCGTCAAGCTGATGTTCGAGACCGACATCGCCGATCCCAAGTCTTACATGGAGACGCATGATCTGGTCGTCGCTGCCGACGGCCTGAACTCCAGGGCGCGCAACAGTTTCGTCGACATCTTCAAGCCCGACATCGACACCCGCAAATGCAAGTTCGTCTGGCTCGGCACCAACCAGAAATTCGACGACGCCTTCACCTTCATCTTCGAGAAAACCGAGCATGGCTGGGTGTGGGCCCACGCCTACCAGTTCGACAGCGACACCGCGACCTTCATCGTCGAGTGCAGCGAGCAGACCTGGGCTGCCTTCGGCTTCGGTGCGATGTCGCAGCAGGAATCGATCGCCGTTTGTGAGCGGATCTTCGAAAAACATCTCGGCGGCCACGCCTTGATGACGAATGCCAACCATATCCGCGGTTCGGCCTGGATCAATTTCCCGCGCGTGCTGTGCGAGCGCTGGTCTTACAAGAATCTCGCGCTGATGGGCGATGCAGCGGCATCGGCGCATTTCTCGATCGGCTCCGGCACCAAGCTGGCACTGGAAAGTGCTGTGGCGCTGGCCGAATATGTCGAAACCGAGCCGGACCTGGATGCCGCCTTCCGCAGATATGAGGATGCCCGCCGCACCGAGGTGCTGAAGCTGCAATCGGCGGCGCGCAATTCGCTGGAATGGTTCGAGGAGGTCGAGCGCTATCTCGGCCTCGATCCGGTGCAGTTCAACTATTCGCTTTTGACCCGCTCGCAGCGCATCAGCCACGAGAATCTGCGACTGCGCGATGCCGAATGGCTTGAAAGCGCGGAAGAATGGTTCCAGCGCCAGGCGGGCGCCGGCGGCAACAGCCTGCGCCGCGCGCCGATGTTCGCGCCGTTCAAGCTGCGCGACATGAGGCTGCAGAACCGCGTCGTCGTTTCGCCGATGGCGCAGTACAAGGCTGTCGACGGCTGTCCGACCGACTGGCATTTCACCCACTACGCCGAGCGCGCCAAGGGCGGCGCCGGCCTCATCTATATCGAGATGACCTGCGTCAGCCCGGAAGGGCGCATCACGCCCGGCTGTCCCGGCTTCTACGCGCCCGAGCATGAGGTGGCGTGGAAGCGGCTGGTCGATTTCGTCCACACCGAGACCGAGGCCAAGATCTGCGCCCAGATCGGCCACTCCGGCGCCAAGGGCTCGACCCGGCTCGGCTGGGAGGGCACTGACGTGCCGTTGGTCTCAGGCAACTGGCCGGTGATGGCGGCTTCGGCCGTTGCGTGGTCGCCGCAGAATCAGGTTCCGAAGGCGATGAACCGCGCCGACATGGACCGCGTGCGCGACGAATTCGTCGCTTCGGCCGAGATGGCCGATCGCTGCGGCTTCGACATGCTCGAAATCCACGCCGCGCATGGCTATCTCTTGTCGTCCTTCATCACGCCGGTCACCAACCGGCGCACGGATGAATATGGCGGTTCGCTGGACAATCGCATGCGCTATCCCCTCGAAATCTTCCGCGCGGTGCGCGCCGCCTGGCCGGCGGAGAAGCCGATCTCGATGCGCATTTCGGCCAATGACTGGGTCGGCATCGAGGGCGTGACGCCGGCCGACGCGGTCGAGATCGCGCGGCTGCTGCATGAGGCCGGCGTCGACATCTGCGATGTCTCGGCCGGCCAGACTTCGGCGCTGGCAAAGCCGGTCTATGGCCGCATGTTCCAGACGCCGTTTTCCGACCGCATCCGCAACGAGGTCGGCATGGCGACGATGGCGGTCGGCAACATCTACGAACCCGACCATGTCAATTCCATCCTGATGGCCGGCCGCGCCGACCTCGTCGCGCTGGCACGGCCGCATCTTGCCGATCCCTACTGGACGCTGCATGCCGCCGTCATGCTCGGCGACCGTGGTGTCAAATGGCCTGATCCCTATCTGCCCGGACGCGACCAGCTCTACCGTCTGGCCGAGCGCGACGCCGCAGCGGGGCTGAAAGTATGACGGCCGCCGCGACGATACCCGGCAAGCATGCGCTGGTCACTGGCGGCGGCTCCGGCGTCGGGCGGGCCATCGCGCTGGCGCTGGCTGCTGCCGGCATCGGCGTCACCATCTGCGGCCGCCGGGAAGCAGAGCTCGCCAAGGTGGCCGGCGAAAACGACCGCATCTCTGGCATCGCCGCCGATGTCACCGACGAGGCGGCAATGGCGGCGCTCTACGAGAGGGCGCAAGCCGCGCGTGGGGCCTTCGACATCGTCGTCGCCAATGCCGGCATGGCCGGCAGCGCGCCGGCGCACAAAACCGCGCTCAGCGACTGGCAGCGGACGCTCGACGTCAATCTGACCGGCGCCTTCCTGACGGTGAAGCCGGCGCTGAGCGGCATGGCCGCGCGGAAAACGGGACGAATTGTTTTCATCGCCTCGACCGCCGGCCTGAAAGGCTACGCCTATGTCGCGTCTTACGTCGCCGCCAAGCATGGCGTCATCGGCCTGATGCGGGCGCTTGCCGCCGAAACAGTGAAATCCGGCATCACCGTCAACGCGGTGTGCCCAGGCTTTGTGGAAACCGAAATGCTGGAAGAGTCCATCCAGCGCATCATCGAGAAGACCGGCCGCTCGGTCGAGCAAGCGCGGTCAAGCCTCGCCTCGACCAACCCGCAAGGCCGCTTCATCCAGCCGGATGAGGTCGCCGCCGCCGTGCTGTGGCTGTGCGGCGACGCCGCCCAATCGATCACCGGACAGGCGATTTCCATCTCAGGAGGCGAAACATGGTAGCCGGCCCCCTGCCCGCGCCGTCGGGACCCGGCAAGGACCGCTTGCGTCTGTGGATCAGGCTGCTGCGTGCCTCGCGCACGATCGAGGCCGAGCTGCGCGAGCGGCTGAAGAAGGACTTCAACACCACGCTGCCGCGCTTCGACGTGATGGCAGCGCTTTATCGCGCGCCGGAAGGCATGCTGATGAGCGACCTGTCGCGTTTCCTGCTGGTCTCTAACGGCAATGTCACGGGCATCGTCGACCGGCTGGTTTCGGAAGGACTTGTCGCCCGCGCGCGGCGCAATGGCGACCGCCGCACCTCGATGGTGCGGCTGACCGAGGAAGGGACGCAGGCCTTTGCCGCCATTGCCGCGGCGCATGAAGGCTGGATCGGCGAATTGCTGGGCAAGGTCAGCGAGGACGACGCGCGCCGGCTGACCGGCATGCTGACCTCGTTCCGCAGCAACTGGGAGGGACGCGAATGACCGCAATGGCCGGGCGCAAGCCGAAGCATTTCCACTGGGAGGTCGAGGGCAGGATCGCCAAGGTCCGGCTCGACCGGCCGGAGCGCAAGAACCCGCTGACCTTCGACAGCTATGCCGAGCTTCGCGACACGTTCCGCGACCTCGTCTATGCCGACGATGTCGACGCCGTGGTGTTCCTTTCCAATGGCGGCAATTTCTGCTCCGGCGGCGATGTCCACGACATTATCGGCCCGCTGGTCAAGATGGACATGAAGGAGCTCCTGGCCTTCACCCGCATGACCGGCGATTTCGTCAAGGCGATGCTGAATTGCGGCAAGCCGATCATTGCGGCGGTCGACGGCGTCGCGGTCGGCGCCGGCGCCATCATTGCGATGAGCTCCGACATCCGCATCGCCACGCCGGAAGCCAAGACCGCGTTCCTGTTCACCCGCGTCGGCCTCGCCGGCTGCGATATGGGCGCCTGCGCGATCCTGCCGCGCATCATCGGCCAGGGCCGCGCCGCCGAGCTGCTCTACACCGGCCGCACCATGACCGCTGATGAAGGCGAACGCTGGGGTTTCTACAACCGGCTGGTCGATGCCGCATCGCTGGAGGCCGACGCGCTCGACATGGCGGCGCGCATCGTCTCCGGCCCGACCTTCGCGCACGGCATCACCAAGACCCAGCTCAACCAGGAATGGTCGATGGGCCTCGACCAGGCGATCGAGGCGGAAGCGCAGGCGCAAGCGATCTGCATGCAGACCCGCGACTTCGAACGCGCCTACAAGGCGTTCGTGGCCAAGGAAAAGCCGGTGTTCGAGGGGGATTGAGGATGATGCTTTGCGTGGAGACGTTGGCGGGAGGGGGGCGCCGTAGTGCGCAAGGCCTCAATAGCGGGGCCACCAATGCCTGATCGTTCCTTCCTCTCCTGGCCGTTCTTCGAAGACCGCCATCGCCACCTCGCCGAGCACCTCGAGGCATGGTGCACGACCAACCTCCCAGTCGATCACCATGATGTCGACGCCGCCTGCCGCGAGCTGGTCAGCAAGCTCGGCCGAGATGGCTGGCTGAAGCCTACGGCGCTCGACACCGACAATCCGGGCCCGCTCGACGTGCGCACTTTGTGCATCACGCGCGAGACGCTCGCCCGCCATGACGGGTTGGCCGATTTCGCCTTCGCCATGCAGGGGCTGGGCACCGGCGCGCTCAGCCTGTTCGGCACGGTGGAGCAGCAGCAATGGCTTTCGAAGACGCGCGCCGGCAAGGCGATATCAGCCTTCGCCCTGTCGGAGCCGCGCTCGGGATCAGATGTCGCCAACACGGAAATGACGGCGACCCGCGACGGCGACAGCTACGTTCTTACAGGCGAAAAAACCTGGATCTCCAATGGCGGCATCGCCGACCTCTATGTCGTCTTTGCCCGCACCGGCGAGGCGCCGGGCGCCAAGGGACTTTCCGCTTTCCTCGTGCCTGGCGACGCCAAGGGCCTTGGCATCGCCGAACGGCTCGAAGTGATCGCGCCGCATCCGCTGGCGCGGCTGTCTTTCGAGCGGGTCCGCCTGCCGGCCACCGCACTGATCGGCAAGCCAGGCGACGGCTTCCGCATCGCCATGTCGGTGCTCGATGTGTTCCGCTCGACCGTCGGTGCGGCGGCACTCGGCTTTGCCCGCCGTGCACTGGATGAAAGCATCAAACGCGTGGCCGAGCGCAAACTATTCGGCGCGCCGATGGCCGAATTGCAAATGGTGCAGGGGCACATCGCCGACATGGCGCTCGATGTCGATGCGGCGGCGCTGCTGGTCTACCGCGCCGCCTGGACCAAGGACATGGGTGCGCCCCGCGTCACCCGCGAGGCGGCGATGGCCAAGTTGTTTGCCACCGACAGGGCGCAAGAGGTGATCGACAAGGCCGTGCAGCTGCACGGCGGCGACGGCGTCCGCAAAGGCCACATCGTCGAAAGCCTGTATCGCGAGATCCGCGCGCTGCGCATCTATGAGGGTGCCTCCGACGTGCAGAAAGTGGTGATTGCGCGGCAAGTGATGGGCGCGGCCTGAAGCAGGTCGCGCCCACGGACCAGACTGTTTTGACAATGGATATTGCGAACCGAGTTTTGACGAATCGGGAGACTGAAATGCACCAGATTTTGCAGCCGGAAGGCTGGGCCAAACCTGTCGGCTACGCCAACGGCGTCGCGGCGCGCGGTCGGCTCGTCTTCGTTGGCGGACAGGTCGGCTGGAACGGCCAATGCCAGTTCGAAACCGACGACTTCGTCGGCCAGGTGCGGCAAACGCTTCAGAACATCGTCGCGGTGTTGGCGGAAGCCGGCGCGGGGCCGCAGCACATCACCTCGATGACCTGGTACTTCACCGACAAGGCCGAATACCTTGCCAATCTCAGGGGTATCGGCGAGGCCTATCGCGAGGTCATCGGCCGGCATTTTCCGGCGATGGCCGCCATGCAGGTGGTGGCGCTGGTCGAGGATCGCGCCAAAGTGGAGATCCAGGCTACGGCAGTTATTCCGGAATAACTAATCACCGGAATAACTGTCCGCGCAGAATAAATTATTCGCGCAGTCCCGCCTGCCGCAAAATCGGCAGCACGTGATCGCAGAAATAGGGCAGCTCCTGCGTGTAGTTGACGAAGGACAGCGCGATGCCCTGATAGCCGTGCCCGGCAATGGCGACCATGTCGGCGGCGATCGTTTCCGGCGTTCCGATCAGCGGGTAGGTGCCGGCGCCGCCGGCGAAACGCTGCCGGTAGCGGTCATAGGCGTGCGGGTCGTGCGATTGCGAGAATTCCTTCTTGCCGGCCATGTGGGCATCGACGGCGTCATGGTCGGCCATATCGACGGCGTAGCGCGTGTAGTAGGCCTGCGCCTCTTCCATCGTCGGGCGGCAGACGACATGCGCCACGGTGTAGACGCCGACATCGCGGCCTGCCTTATCGGCCCGCTCGCTGATGTCGGCGACATGCTTGCCGGCATCGCTCATTTCCGAAAATGTCGTGAACAGATAATCGCACCGGGCGGCAGCGAAATCGCGGCCCGGCCCGCCGAAGGCGGCGTTCATGGTCACGGGGCGCGGAACCTGCAGACTGGCCGGCCGGCTGACAGCCTCCTTGAGGCGATAATAAGTGCCTTCGTAATCGAGCGGTTCGGCCGAGGCATAAAGCTTTTCCAGGATCTCGATCCATTCCGCCGCCTGGTCATAGCCCTTCTCGACCAGCGGCGTGCCGAACATGCCGAATTCCTTCGGGTTCCAGCCGCAGACGATGTTCAAGCCCGCGCGTCCCTGGCTGATGTGGTCGACCGTCGCCAGCGCCTTGGCGGCATAGAGCGGATGCACCAGCGGCACATGCACGGTCATGAACAGGCCGATCTGCTCGGTGGCCATGGCGAGTGCCGCCGCCCAGGTGAAGGTCTCGAACGACCATTCGCGCACCTTGTTGCGGCCGCCGAAGCCGCGCCAACGCGCGATCGGCAGCATGAACTCCAGCCCGGCGCGGTCGGCGATCTGGGCTGCGGTCACATTGTCCTGCCAGCTCGCCGCCCAGCGCTCCGGCACATCGGTGATGGCAAGCCCGCCATCGGCATTGGTCGAAAAGACGCCAAGCTTCAGTCTGTTCGGGCCGTGCAAAGGGTGTGGTTTGTTCACGTCGCTGCCTCCCGGCGAAGATCGCACGCTAGGCCCGCGCAGAAATATTTCAAGCCTGAAATAGCTTGGCGTCACCATCGCTCGCGGGTATCGGTTCCAGCGGGCCGCACCGTGTCCACCACGCAACGGACATCGCAGCTTTTTAAGCTTAAAACTTTCGCCTTGAAAAGCGCCGCACTTTGGATAAGCATTCCGGAGTCGATGGCGTTTGCCGTGCCGGACGGGCTTGCCGGCCAGTCCATCGAGCAGACCAGTCCATCGTGCCGGCCAGCCATCGTGGGTGCTCCGGGTGGGAGTCTCAGTTCTTGTCGTTCATACTGCCCCAGTCATCATCCAACACGCGCCCTGCCTTCGATGACGTGCGCGCGGATTCGCGGTCTGCAACACACAACATCGCCAACCGTGACCGCATGGTCGCTGCCATGAATTGACGCCCTGCGTGAAGCGGGGCGGCAAATAACCGTGCGGGAGCAACCCGCCCGATCAACAACAGAGGGAACACAAATGAGCTTCACGCGTCGCAAACTGCTTCTTCTCGCCGCCGCCATCGGCATCGCCGCCGGCCCCGCCACCGCTTATGCCGCCGACATGCTCAATGTCGGCGCCTACCCGACCAACCCGCCCTTCGAATTCAAGAACGAGAGCGGCACTTTCGAAGGCTTCGAGGTCGACATCGTCAACGAAGCCGCCAAGCGCATCGGCATGACCACCGACATCGCCGATCTCGGTTTCCAGGCGCTGTTTGCCGCCACCACCTCGAAGCGCATCGACGTCGCCATCTCGTCGATCACCATCACGGCGGAGCGGCTGAAGTCACAGTCGTTCACGCAGCCCTATTATGATTCCGATATGGGCATCGCCACCAAGGCCGACAGCCCGATCAAGGCCGAGGCCGACCTCAAGGGCAAGATCATCGGCGTGCTGTCCGGTTCGACCGGCGAAACCTGGGTCAAGGCGCATCAGGAAGCCGACGGCTTCAGCGACGTGAAGGGCTACGACACGCAGCAGAACCTGCTGCTCGACCTCAGCGCCGGCCGCGTCGATGCGGCAGTCAGCGACATTCCGGGCATGGAATATTCCTTCACCAAGATGAAGGACCTGGTGGTCAAGGAGCGCATCAAGACCGGTGAGCAATACGGCCTGATGATGACCAAGGACCACCCGCTGCTCGGCAAGCTGAACGATGCGCTGAGCGCGATGAAGAAGGACGGCACGCTGGCCGCGATCCACAAGAAGTGGTTCGGCAGCGACGCGCCCGCCGACTCTTCGACCATGAAGGAAATGCCGCTGCCGAAGGCCTGAGCTGAAGGCTGCGGTAACATCGTGCCGGCTTTCCAGGCCGGCACGATTCTTTCACGCCTGGCCGCCGGCTTCTGCCGCAGATCTCCTGCCCTCGGCGGGCCCATCGAGTTTAACGTGAGCATTCTTTGCTCTGGGGTTCGGGAACGCTCCCATGTCGCTGATCGACACCTTCTTCAACCCCGACGTCATAATGTCCAGCCTGCCGGCGCTGCTGCGCGGCTTCCTGAACACGCTGCTGCTCGGCATTTTGAGCATCGGCATCGGCATCCCCATCGGCCTGGGGATCAGCCTGGTGCGGCTCTATGCGCCGAAGCCGTTGCGCTGGCTCGCGGTCGGCTACACCGACATCTTCCGCGCCCTGCCGGTGCTGGTCGTGCTGATCCTGATCTACTATGCGCTGCCCTTCCTCGGCATACGCCTGTCGTCCTGGGCATCGGCGGTGACAGCCTTCGCCTTCATCATGTCGGCCTACTCGGCCGAGGTGTTCCGCTCCGGCATCGAGAGCATTCCGCGTGGCCAGTTCGAGGCGTCGCAGGCGCTTGGCCTGCCGTTCCTCCTGACCTTGCGCAAGGTGGTGCTGCCGCAAGCGATCCGCGTCGTCATCCCGCCGATGACCAGCAACTGCGTCTCGATGTTCAAGGACACCTCGCTCGCCTCCACCGTGGCGCTGCCGGAACTCTTGAAGGAAGCGACCAACGCGCAGTCGCTCTACGCCAACCCATCGCCGCTGATCGGCGCCGCCCTTGTCTATCTCATCTTCCTCTGGCCGATGGTCCGCCTCGTCAGCCTGCTTGAAGAGCGCTTCAAGACCGAAAAGAAGCGCTGACCTCGCCAACCGATCCCACCCCGTCCAAGCCCTCCGCAGGAGCCTACCCGTGAATAAGCATCAAACCGACAATGCGAATGCCACCGCGTTCCCCGTCGACACCATCCGCGCCATGTTTCCAGCCTTGCAGCGGGCCGGCGATTTCATCTTTTTGGACAACGCCGCCGGCGCGCAGATCCCGCAGAGCGTGCTCGACGCGGTGACCAATCATCTGGTTTCGCACAATGTGCAGCGTGGCGGCCGCTATGGCCGCAGCGTCACCGTCGACCAATCGGTCGCCGATGCGCGGACAAGCGTCGCTCTGCTCATCAACGCCTACAGCCCGGCGGAAATCTGCTTCGGCATGAATGCCACCTCGTTCATCCGCCTGGTCAGCCTCGGCATCGGCCAGATGCTGCAAGAGCGCGACGAGATCGTCGTCACCGACATGGACCATGACGCCAACATCGCGACTTGGCTGGCGCTGGAATCGGCCGGTGCGAAATTCAAATGGTGGCGGATGCGTGAGGACGGCAAT
This sequence comes from Mesorhizobium sp. AD1-1, assembly GCF_020164655.1. Lineage (NCBI taxonomy): Bacteria > Pseudomonadati > Pseudomonadota > Alphaproteobacteria > Hyphomicrobiales > Phyllobacteriaceae > Mesorhizobium > Mesorhizobium sp. AD1-1. The sequence goes on along the minus strand of NZ_JAIUGP010000001.1, from coordinate 454,349 downwards.
CTGCATGTCGACGATCTGCGTCCGCTGGTTTCGGACCGCACCCGCCTGATCGCCTGCACGGTCACGGCGCACTCGATCGGCTCGATCGTCGATGTCGCTTCGGTGGCTGAGATCGCGCATGCGGCCGGCGCCGAAGTGTTCCTCGACTGCGTGCATTACGGGCCGCATGGACTGATCGACGTGCAGGCCTGGGACTGCGACTATCTCGTCTGCTCCGGCTACAAGAATTTCTCGCCGCATATGGGCTTCCTGTGGGGCCGTTTCGAGACGCTGAAGCGGCTGCCGACCTTCCGCGAGGATTTCATCCCCGACGAGCCGCCCTACAAGGTCGAGGCCGGCACCTTCATCTACGAGAACGTCTCCGGCATGGATGCCGCCGTGCAATACCTGGAACTGATAGGCCGCAATCTGGCGCCGTCCAACAACCGTTCGCGGCGCGACAACATCGTTGCCGGCATGGGCGCCATCCGCGACTACGAGCTGGTGCTGGCGCGTGAGATGCTGGCCGTGCTGAAAGGTTGCGGGGCAACCATCTACGGCGTCGCCGACGAGGCCCGCATCACCGAGCGCGTGCCGACCTTCTGCTTCAACATCGGCAAACTATCGCCGCAGCGGGTCGTCGAGGAAATGGCCGAGATGCAGATCGGCATCCGCGACGGCCACATGTACGCGCCACGGCTGATGAAGCGTCTCAACCTCTCGATGGACAGCGGCGCCATCCGTGCCTCGCTGGTCCACTACAACACGGTCGAGGAAGTCCGGCGCTTCGGCGAGGCGCTGCGCGCCATCATCGCCAAGCTGTCGTGAGAGGCGGCCTCTCCAGCGTCGTCATCCATGGGCGGAACAAGGGAGCGTAGCGACGCAGTGCAGACCCGAGGATGACGAAGAGACGTTAAGCCGCTTTCTTCTTCGCCAGCCTCGCCTTGATCGACGCGACGTCGGCGCGCGGTGTCGCCGCGAACAGCGTCCGGGTGTAGCTGTGCTTGGGATCGGCAAAGACCTCGTCGCGCGAGCCGTATTCCACCGCCTCGCCGAAATACATCACCATCACATCGTCGGCGATGTAACGCACCACGGACAGATCGTGGCTGATGAAGACATAGGTCAGCTGGAACTCATCCTGCAGGTCGGCAAGCAGGTTGAGCACCTGCGCCTGCACCGACAGATCGAGCGCCGAGACCGGCTCGTCGAGCACCAGCAGGCTCGGGTTCAGCATCAGCGCGCGGGCAATGGCGATGCGCTGACGCTGGCCGCCGGAAAACATATGCGGATAGCGATTGTAGTGCTCGTGGCCGAGGCCAACCTTCTTCAACATCTTCATCGCAAGGTCGCGCCGCTCGGACGCCGGCTTGTCGGTGTTGATCAAAAGCGGCTCGCCCAGCACGTCGCCGATCTTCTGGCGCGGATTGAGCGATCCGTAGGGGTTCTGGAAGACGATCTGCACCTTGCGGCGCATCTCCTTGGTCAATCCGCCCTTGGCGATGTCGACCTTGTTGCCGTCGATGAACAATTCGCCCGATGTCGCCGGATCGATCAGCGTGATGATGCGGGCAAGCGTTGACTTGCCGCAGCCGCTTTCGCCGACAATGGCCAGCGTCTTGCCCTTGTCGACCTTGAACGAGACGCCCTTGACCGCGTGCACGGTACGCGGCCCGGTGAACAGGCCGCCGCCGATGTGGTAGTCGCGGACGATGTTCTTGCCTTCGAGAACCGTGGTGCTCATCAGGTGGCTCCCGCAGCAGAAGGCGCCGGCTCGAACATCATGTCGGAAACGGTCGGAAGCCGGTCGCCGACGGCGTTCTCCGGCAAGGCCGACAACAGCGCCCGCGTGTAATTGCTCTTTGGCGATTCAAACAGCGACAGCACGTCGGCCTCTTCCATCTTGCGGCCCTTGTACTGGACGATGACGCGGTCGGCGGTCTCGGCCACCACGCCCATATTGTGGGTGATCATGATCAGGCCCATGCCGTATTTGGCCTGCAGCGAAACCAGCAGATCGAGGATCTGCTTCTGGATGGTGACGTCGAGCGCCGTGGTCGGCTCGTCGGCGATCAGCAGTTTCGGATTGCAGGCAATGGCGATGGCGATCATGACGCGCTGGCACTGGCCGCCCGACATCTGGTGCGGGAACGAACTCAGCCGCTCTTCAGGGTCGGCGATGCCGACCAGCTTCATCAGTTCGATGGCACGCGCCCGGCGCTGGGCGCGGTCCATGCCCATGTGGAAGCGCAACACCTCCTCGATCTGGAACCCGACGGTGAAGCACGGATTGAGGCTGGCGATCGGCTCCTGGAAGATCATCGAGATGTCCTTGCCGACGATCTTGCGCCGTTCGGACGGGCTGAGCTTCAGCAGATCGACGCCGTCGAAGGCCATGCGGTCGGCCTTGACGGTTGCCGTGTTGGGCAACAGCCCCATCACCGCCAGCATCGACACCGACTTGCCGGAGCCGGACTCGCCGACGATCGCCAGCACTTCGCGCGGCTCGATCGACAGGTCGATACCTTGCACGGCCATGAACGGTCCGGCCGCGGTGTCGAAGGAAACGGTGAGGTTCTTGATCTCGAGCAGAGGCATGCTCACGACCTCTTCAGCTTGGGGTCGAGCGCGTCGCGCAGGCCGTCGCCGATCAGGTTGATGGCAAAGACGGTGATCAGGATGGCGAGGCCGGGGAAGGTCACCACCCACCAGGCGCGCAGGATGAACTCGCGCGCTTCGGCCAGCATGGTGCCCCATTCCGGCGTCGGCGGCTGCGCGCCCATGCCGAGGAAGCCAAGGGCCGCCGCCTCGAGGATGGCGTTGGAGAAGGACAGCGTCGCCTGCACGATCAACGGCGCGATGCAGTTTGGCAGGATGGTGACCAGCATCAGCCTGAGATGGCTGGCGCCGGCGACCTTGGCCGAGACGACATATTCGCGGGTCTTTTCGGCCATCACGGCGGCGCGGGTGAGCCGGGCGAAATGCGGCTGCAGCACGAAGGCGATGGCGATCATGGCGTTGACGAGGCCGGGGCCAAGCACCGCGACCAGCACCAGGGCCAAGAGCAGCGACGGGAAGGCCAGGATGATGTCCATGATGCGCATGATCAGCGTGTCGACCCAGCCGCGGCAGTAGCCGGCGAGCAGGCCGAGGATGACGCCTGAAATCAGCGCTGACGTGACAACGACGAAGCCGATGGCGAGCGAGAAACGCGAGCCGTAGATCAGGCGCGACAGCATATCGCGGCCGACGGCGTCGGTGCCGAGCAGGAACTGCGCATTGCCGCCCTCCTGCCAGGCCGGCGGCGTCAGGAAGAAGTCGCGGAACTGATCGTCCGGCGAATGCGGCGCCAGCAGCGGCGCGAAAATGGCGATCAGGATCAGCAGCGCGAAGACGAAGAGCCCGATCACCGCGCCCTTGTTGACGGAGAAGTAATGCCAGAACTCGCCGAACATCTGCAACCTGGCGTCCTGCGGCTTGACGACGGTCGCGGCTTCGATGGTGGCGGGGCCTTCATTGCTCATGTCAGTTGGCCCGGATGCGTGGGTTGATGACGGCGTAGAGCACGTCGACGATGAGGTTCACCGACATGACGATCAGCGCGATCAAAAGCAACCCGCCCTGCACGGTGAAATAGTCGCGCTTGGAAATGGCGTCGATCATCCATTTGCCGATGCCGGGCCAGGAGAAGATGCTCTCGGTCAGGATGGCGCCGGTCAACAGCGTGCCGACCTGCAAGCCGATGGTGGTGACGACCGGGATCAGCGCGTTGCGGAAGGCGTGCAGGCCGATGACCCTACGCGGCGCCAGGCCCTTGGCGCGCGCGGTGCGGACATAGTCCTCACCCAGCACCTCGAGCATCGCCGAGCGCGTCTGCCTCGCGATGACGGCGAGCGGAATGGTGCCGAGCACGATGGTCGGCAAGATCAGGTGCGACAGCGCCGAACGGAAGGCGCCCTTCTGGCCCGAGATCAGGGAATCGATGGTCATGAAGCCGGTCACCGGCTTGAAGAAGTAGAGGAGGTCGATGCGGCCTGAAACCGGCGTCCAGTGCAGCATGCCGGAGAACACGATGATCAGCAGCAGACCCCACCAGAAGATCGGCATGGAATAGCCGGCCAGCGCCGTGCCCATGGTCAATTGGTCGAACCAGGAGCCGCGGCGGATGGCGGCGAAGATGCCGGCGGCGACACCTAGGACAATGGCAAAGATCATGGCGAAGATGGCGAGCTCGACCGTTGCCGGGAAGCGCACCAGGAAATCCTTGAGCACCGGCGTCTTGGTGGAAAACGAGGTGCCGAAATCACCGCTGAGGATGTTGGTCAGATAGGTCAGATATTGTTGCCAGATCGGCAGGTCGAAACCGAACTGGTGCATGAGCGCCGTGTGGCGTTCGGGCGACAGGCCGCGTTCGCCCGCAAGCACCAGCACCGGATCACCGGGCAGGATGCGCACGAAGCCAAAGGCGAGGATGGTTATCCCGATGAAGGTCGGGATGATGAGGGCGAGCTTGCCGAGGATATAACGCAGCATGGCGGGCGAGTGGGGGCGTCACCACATGGTGGCGCCCCCGTTTCGCAACCTTATTCGGCGATATCGACGCCGTCGAAGCGGTGGATACCGAGCGGATCCATCGCAAAGCCGGTGACGGTCTTCTGCATCGGCATGAACACCTTGGAGTGAGCGAGCGTCGCCCAGGGTGCCTGTTCCTTGAAGATGACCTGTGCCTGTTCATAGAGCTTGGTGCGCTCGGCCTGGTCCGAAACGGTCTTGGCCTTGTTGATGAGCGCATCGAAGTCCTTGTTGCACCATTCCGCGCGGTTGTTCGAACCGACGGAAGCGCAGCTCAGGAGCACGCCGAGGAAGTTGTCCGGATCGCCATTGTCGCCGGTCCAGCCGACGATGACGGCGCCGTCGTGATCGACCGCGGAAGCGCGCTTGAGGTATTCACCCCAATCGTAGCTGACGATCTCGACGGTGACGCCGACCTTGGCGAAGTCCGCCTGGATCAATTCGGCGGTGCGGCGCGCGTTCGGCATGTAGGGGCGCGACACCGGCATGGCCCAGACGTTCATCTTGAGGTCCTTGACGCCGGCCTCTTCAAGCAGCTTCTTGGCTGCATCCGGATCGTACGGATCGTCCTTCACTTCCTTGTTGTAGGACCACATGGTCGGCGGGATCGGGTTGACCGCCACCTGGCCGGCACCCTGGAAGACCGCGTCGATGATGGCCTTCTTGTTGATGGCCATGTTGAGCGCCTTGCGCACGCGCACGTCGTCGAACGGCTTCTGCTGGGTGTTGTACATCAGCGCGCCGACATTGAGGCCTTCCTGCTCCTCGACCTTCAGGTTCGCATCGGCCTGCAGGCCGGCGATGTCGGCCGGTGCCGGGTACGACATGATGTTGCATTCGCCGGCCTTGAGCTTCTGTGCGCGCACGGCCGGATCGGTGGTGATGGCGAAGACCAGATCGTCGATCTTCTGCTTGCCGCCCCAATAGTCCGGGTTGGCCTTGTAGCGGATGGCGGCGTCGGTCTGGTAGTCGACGAAGATGAACGGGCCAGTGCCGATCGGCTTCTGGTTGAACAGCTCAGGCGTCTTGTCGGCCTGCAGCTTGTCGGCATATTCCTTGGAAACGACGGACGCAAAATCCATGCCCAGCGTCGGAATGAAGGTGATCGCCGGCTCCTTGAGGGTGAACTTCACCGTCAGGTCATCGACCTTCTCGACCTTGGTGATGTTGTCGCCGAACTGGTCATTGTAATACTGGTAGGCAATGCCCGGAATGTACTGGAACCAGGGACCGTTCTTGTCGACCTGACGTTCGAACGAGAACACCACATCGTCGGCGTTGAAGTCGCGCGTCGGGGTGAAATAGTCGGTGGCGGCGAACTTGACGCCCTTGCGCAGCTTGAAGACATATTCCTTGCCATCGTCGGAGATCGTCCAGCTTTCGGCCAGGCCCGGCGAGGTCGTCGTCTTGCCGTGATCGAATTCGACGAGGCGGTTGAAGACGGTGCGCGAGGACGCGTCGAACGTCTGGCCTGCGGTATACGGCGCCGGATCGAAACCTTCCGGCGAAGCTTCCGCGCAGTAGACCAGAGTTTTCGCATTGGCCATGCCGCCCAGGACGCTTGCAGCCAGCAACGCGGCTGCAAAAGTCAGCTTCTTATTCATTGAGCACTCCCTGATGTTCTTCCAAGCCCCTCTATCAGGCTCGCGAAGCGCGCATATAAGCACCGTTTTTCCGGCTTTGGAACACCCCGTTTGCTTACCCCGCGGGAAGCAGGAAAAAAATCCGCAACTTTGCCAAATTGCAGAAAAAATTAGCCGTTTCTTCCGTTCACGAGATTATTAACAGCCGAATTTTTTTATTGATCGCCAGGCTGACGATATAAATGTTCCCGGCGCTTCCGAGCGGCCGTGGGATGCGTCAGGACACCGCCTGGAGCGCTGGCGGCGGCAAAGACTTTCGACGGCAAATCTTTCGCCGCGTTGCCGCAAGGGCAAGACTTGCACGCTCACCAAGGGAGGCAATACATAGGGTGTAGCGGCCGCAGCGGAGGGCGCCCTTGCCAATTCAGGGGCGAGTGCGGCACGGATGAACAAGACTTGTCCAGGGAGGAACGGTTGGCAAAAGCATCAAGGACGACGGCGCCGGTGAAAGCGGGAGCCAAGGCGCCGTCGAAAGCAGCCGGTACTGCCAAGCCGAAAGCACCCGTTGCCAAAGCCGCCAAGCCGAAGGCGGCCGCGGCACCTGTAAGGGCAAGCACAAAGCCGGCGGCGAAAGCCCCGGCCAAGGCTGCGGCCGGAAAGACGGCGCCGGGGCGTAAAGCGGGTGCGGCAAAGCCCGCTGCCAGGCCGGCCTCGAAGGCCGCGGCGGCAAAGCCGGCCGACGCCACCGCCAACCGATTGCCGAAAGCGCTGACGGCGCTGGCCGCCGGCTTGCCGGAAAAGCCGTGGCTCAAGAGCTATCCGAAAAACGTGCAGGCGGAGATCGGCGCCCTGCCCTACAGCTCGATCGGCGATTTCCTCGTCGCCGCCTGCAAGCAGTTTTCCGCGCAGCCGGCCTTCACCTGCATGGACAAGTCCATCAGCTACACCGATGTCGAGCGGCTGTCGGCGGCCTTCGGCGCCTACCTGCAATCGAAGGGCCTGCAGAAAGGCGCGCGCGTCGCGCTGATGATGCCCAACGTGCTGCAATATCCGGTGGCGATGATGGCGATCTTGCGAGCGGGTTATGTGGTGGTGAACATCAATCCGCTCTACACGCCGCGCGAGCTCGAACACCAGCTGAAGGATTCCGGGGCGCAAGCCATCGTCATCCTGGAGAACTTCGCCAACACCTTGCAGGCGGTGATCGCCAGGACCGCAGTCAAGCATGTGGTGGTCGCCGCGATGGGCGACATGCTCGGCGGGCTGAAGGGCACGATCGTCAATTTCGTCGTGCGCCGCGTGAAGAAAATGGTGCCGGCATGGTCGCTGCCCGGCCATGTCAAGTTCAATGCCGCCATGAAGGCCGGCGCCGGTTTGGGCTTCAGGCCGGCCAAGGTGGAAGCCGACGATGTCGCCTTCCTGCAATATACGGGCGGCACCACGGGCGTCTCGAAGGGCGCCACGCTGCTGCACAGCAACGTGCTCGCCAACGTCGCGCAGAACGCGCAGTGGATGGAGGACGCCTACACGATCAAGCCGAAACCCGCGCACCCCAACTTCATCTGCGCGCTGCCGCTCTATCATATCTTCGCGCTGACGGTGAACGCGCTGATGGGCATGCAGCAGGGCGCCCGCAATGTGCTCATTCCCAATCCGCGCGACATCCCAGGCTTCGTCAAGGAATTGCAGAAATATCCGGTGCACATCTTTCCCGGCCTCAACACGCTGTTCAACGCGCTGCTCAACAATGAGGATTTCCGCAAGCTCGACTTCAAGCCGCTGGTGCTGACGCTGGGCGGCGGCATGGCGGTGCAGAAGGGCGTCGCCGAACGCTGGAAGGCGCTGACCGGATGTTCGGTCACCGAAGGCTACGGCCTCTCGGAAACCTCGCCGGTGGCCACCGCCAACAAGTTCACCGCCGGCGACTTCACCGGCACCATCGGCTTGCCGCTGCCCTCGACGGAGATCGCCATCCGCGACGAAGACGGCAACAATTTGCCGCTCGGCGAGGTCGGCGAAGTCTGCATCCGGGGGCCGCAAGTGATGGCGGGCTACTGGAACCGGCCGGATGAGACCGCCAAGGTGATGACCAAGGACGGCTACTTCAAATCCGGCGACATGGGCTTCATGGACGAGCGCGGCTACACCAAGATCGTCGACCGCAAGAAGGACATGATCCTGGTCTCGGGCTTCAACGTCTATCCCAACGAGCTCGAGGAAGTCGTGGCGATGCATCCGGGTGTGCTCGAAGTGGCGGCGATCGGCGTGCCGGACGAGCATTCGGGCGAGGTGCCGAAACTGTTCGTGGTCAGGAAGGATCCGGCGCTGACCGCCGAGGCACTGACCGCCTTTTGCCGCGAGAACCTGACGGGCTACAAGCGGCCCAGATACATCGAATTCCGCACCGAACTGCCGAAGACGCCGGTCGGCAAGATCCTGCGGCGAGCGCTGCGCGAATGATTGCAGCCGGCGGCGCGGATGCCGTAGATGCACCTTGCCGTCCTGACCCGGCAGAGTTCATCAGGACGAACATGCGCCTCGCCCCGGTGCCGTCGGTGCCTGAGATCCAGCTTTTTACACCGCACCCGGCCAGTGGCCTGAGACGGCTTACCGATACGCACCAAAGCGCTGACGACGATGACGACACGATCGAGGCGGACAACAATGGACCTGAGCCGCAGCCGCCTTACTGGGCTTATGTGTGGGCCGGCGGCGCGGTGCTTGCGCGCCATATACTGGATCATCCGCAAACGGTAGCCGGTCGCCGCGTGCTCGACCTTGGTGCCGGCTCCGGCCTTGTCGGCATCGCCGCAGCCAAGGCAGGTTCGCGCGAAGTGATCGCCGCCGAGATCGACCGTAACGGCGTTGCCGCGATCGGCCTCAACGCCGCGGCCAACGGCGTCGAGATCGCCATTGTCGACAAGGACATTACCACGGGTCCCCCGCCGGCGGTCGAGCTCGTGCTTGCCGGCGACGTGTTCTACGGCCCTGAGGTTGCTCTGCGGGTTATCCCGTTCCTCGACCGCTGCCTGGCGGCCGGCATCGAGGTGCTGGTCGGAGATCCCCGCCGCAACGACCTGCCGCTGTCCCAGCTGCGATTGCTCGCCGAATACAAGGTGCCGGATTTCGGCGACGCGAAGGGGGCTGCGACCAAGCCGAGCGGGGTCTTTTCGTTTGAGGCGGAAGAGCGCTAGCGGAGGAAGCAAAGCCCGATCGCTCTCGATGACTGGGTTGGACCCTCTGCGCACGCCCACCTTTCTTATGGCAGGTGTGCTGTGTTCGAACTTGTTCTCCCAATGTAAAATCCGGTCAAGGGCGACGATTCGGAGGAGAAATGGCAGGAGACCAAGCACCTTTTGCTAGGAGTGACCAGATTTTTCCGGAGATAGAGTGGGCCGAAGTATCGGCGGCAAGCCTCGGCTGGTCCACCCGGCGCCTCGCCGCTCTTGCCCACGATTTGGCGGACGGTCGCTCAACAGCTCTGATGATCATCGCCGGCGGAAGCGTCGTTTTTCAGTGGGGTGACGTAGCTCAGAAGTCGAGCGTGGCTTCCGTCCGGAAAAGCCTGATCAACGTCCTCTACGGCATCTACATTGCGGAAGGCAGGATAGATCTGAACGCGACGCTCGCAGAACTGCATATCGATGATTTCCAACCGCTCACACAAGTTGAGCAGCAAGCCACAGTCGCGGACCTCCTGGGAGCCCGATCAGGCGTCTATCTGCCCTCGGTCTACAATACGGACCATGGGCGACCAGAACGCGGCAGCCACGCACCCGGCTCGCGCTGGTTCTACAACAACTGGGATTTCAACGTGCTCGGTACGGTTCTGGAGCGTCAAACAGGCCAGACCGTATTCGAGGCGCTTGCCACGCGAGTCGCAGGTCCTCTCGGAATGCAGGACTTCGAACGAGAGGACGGTCACTATCTCGGGGGCCGGGAATCCCTACATCCTGTCTACAAGCTCAGCATGACCGCCCGCGACCTCGCGCGCGTCGGCCTGCTCTACCTTCACGGTGGTCGCTGGGGAGGGCGCCAGCTTGTCCCTGAGAGCTGGGTTCGGGAAAGTACTCGCCCACAGTCGGACATTGGAGGAGGTAGGGGCTACGGCTACCTTTGGTGGACGGCAGCGGCCAATGCGCCCGGCGACAGCATCAGCGTCCATGCGCCGATGTTCTATGCGAGCGGCTTCGGTGGACAGTACATTGTCGTTGTTCCAACGCTTGATCTCGTCATCGTGCACAGATCGGCAAGAGTCGATCACGGCATAAGTCATGCTCGAATGGGAGATATTCTCCGCCTTGTCCTCGCGGCAATGCCAGACCGACACCGGTGACTTGGATCGCCAGTTTCAATGTCGAAAGTCCACCTATTCTCGGCTATTGGGGAAAGCCCGGTTGATTTGATCCCCGACCTTGTCCGTCAGATCGTCTCCTTGACCCGTGCCGACAAAAAATCCGGCAGGTCGGCGACCGAATCCAGGACAACGTCGGCAATGCCGGCCAGCGATTCGCGGGTCCCAGTGCCGGAGAGCACGCCGACCGCCAACCCGCAGCCGCCGGCTCGTGCCATTTCGAGGTCGTGCCGGTTGTCGCCGACCATGGCGATTTCCGCCGGCTTGAGGCCGGTGAGATCGCTAAAGGCCTGGATGGTGTCGGGCGCCGGCTTCGGATTGGCCACCGCGTCGTAGCCATAGGCCGCGTCGAACAATTGAGCGACGCCGAGCGTGACCAGCGTCTTTTCCGCGCCGCTGGTCGAATCGTTGGTGGCGACGCCAAGCCGGTAGGATTTCCTGTGCAGTGCCGTCAGCGTATCGACGATGCCCGGCAGCGCCACGGCCATCGCCGAGCCTTGCACGGAGGTGATCTCGTTGAAGCGGGCAACCGCAAGCATCTGATCCTCGTTGGACAGGCGTGGGAACCACAATTCGACGACGTCGAGATTGGTGCCGGAGGCAAAGATGGAGTCCGGCTTGAAACGCTTGTTGGCGAAATCGAAGCCGGCAGCGGCCAGCAGCCTGTCGGCTTTCCAGCGATCGCCTTCCGACGCATCCATGGCCATGAAGTCGGCAACGCCGAGCCAGGTGGCGTTGAAGTCGACAAGCGTGCCGTCCTTGTCGAACAATATTCCCTTGATGTCTGCCAAGCTTTTCACTCCGAGCCACGCAAATGCTGGATGAATCCCACAAGGCCAGCGGTCGATGCATCCCGATTGGCGGCACTTTCCTTGCCCTCCACGACAGGCAACAGGCCGGTGGCCAGTTCCTTGCCGAGTTCGACGCCCCATTGGTCGAAGGAGTTGATGTTGAACAGCGTGCCCTCGACGAAGACGCGGTGCTCGTAGAGCGCGATCAGCCGGCCGAAGGTGCGCGGGTCGAGCTTTCTGTAGAGGATGGTGATCGAGGGACGGTTACCCGAGAAGACGCGGTGCGGCGCGATCTTGTCGACCTCGGCCGGCTTCATGCCCTTGGCCAGCATCTGGGCGCGCGCCTCGTCCAGCGTGCGGCCCTTCATCAGCGCTTCCGACTGCGCCAGGCAGTTGGCGAGCAGCAGATCATGCTGGTGCTTGAGATCGGGCTCGTGACCGATGGCCGCGGCAAGGAACTCGACCGGAATGAAATCGGTGCCCTGGTGCAGCAGCTGGAAGAAGGCATGCTGGCCGTTGGTGCCGGGCTCACCCCAGACCAGCGGTCCGGTCGGCGTCGTCACCGCCGTGCCTTCGAGGGTGACGCTCTTGCCGTTCGATTCCATGTCGAGTTGCTGCAAATAGGCCGGCAGCCTGGACAGGCGCTGGTCGTAAGGGATGACGGCGCGCGCCGGGTAACCGCAGATCACGCGATGCCACCAGCCGACCAGTCCCAGCAGCGCCGGCAGGTTCTCCTGCACCGGCGCGGTGCGGAAATGCTCGTCCATCTCATGCGCGCCATCAAGGAAGGCGCGAAAATTCCGCGGGCCGACAGCGATCATCACCGGCAGGCCGATGGCGCCCCAGAGCGAATAGCGGCCACCGACCCAGTCCCAGAAGCCGAAGACGCGATCGGGCGCGATGCCGAACTTGGCCACAAGGTCGAGCGCGGTCGAGACGGCGGCGAAATGCTTGCCGACCGCTTCCTTGCCGAGCGCCTTCTGCACCCAGTCGCGCGCCGTCTGCGCATTGGTCATCGTCTCGACGGTGGTGAAGGTCTTGGAAGCGATGATGAAAAGCGTGGTCTCGGCGGAGAGGCCTTTCAGCGTGTCGTGGATATGGGCGCCGTCTATGTTGGAGACGTAATGCGCGCGCGGCCCGTCATGATAGGGCGCCAGCGCCAGCGTCGCCATGGCCGGGCCGAGATCGGAACCGCCGATGCCGATGTTGACGATGTCGGTGATCTTCTTGCCGGTGGCGCCGGCCGCCTTGCCCGAGCGCACGGCATCGGCAAAGGCGCCCATGGCGTCGAGCACGGCGATGACGTCCGCCTTGACGTCCTGGCCATCGACGGTGACGCCCTTGCCGGTCAGGTTGCGCAGCGCCGTGTGCAGCACGGCACGGTCCTCGGTGACGTTGATCTTCTTGCCGGCGAACATGGCGGCGCGGCGGCCTTCGAGATCGGCGGCCTGGGCGACCTTTTCCAGCAGCTCCATGGTGGTCGCGTCGACCGCGCATTTCGACCAGTCGAGCAGCAGATCGCCGTCGGTGGCGGAGAATTCCACGAACCGCTTGGGATCGGCGGCGAAGGCCTGGCGCATGCTGGCGGGCGCCGCCGCGCGGTGGTCGCGCAAGGCGGCGAGCTGTTTTTGAAAGGACGATTGATCCACTGCCAAACTCCGAGACCTCGAGCCATCATTACGGACCGGATGTTTCCGGCGCGTGTCGTCGCGACAATCTATCGGGCCGAACTCCACTCGTATCAATGCGCAGCGATGACGCACACCCACACGCCGCCATGACGCACCATGTCATCGCCGGGATGAAGCGCCGCGTCACCCCACGATGCCGCAACGCGGCATCAAAAGGACGTGAAGGATCACTGGCATAAATCCCAACGATCAGAAAAATTGATTGGCGCAACCCCTTGTGCCACGGTTACGTTCGGCTGGTCCAGCCAAACGAAAAAGGCTGGCCATCGAGGAAATCTCCCATGCCACAGCGAAACGACACGGCGATATGGTCCGGCCTGTTCCGGATTTCGGCCGAATCCGGCCAAACCCTGCAGGCGCAGATCCGCCAGGCCATCGTAGCCGCCATTCTCGACCGCCAGATCGCCGCTTCGATGCCGCTCCCTTCCTGCCGCATCCTGGCCGAAAAACTCGGCGTGGCGCGCGGAACCGTGGTGCTGGCGTTCCAGCAGCTCGTCGACCAGGGTTTCCTGGTGGCGCGCGAGCGGCGTGGCCATTTCGTCAATCCCGATGTGCTGGCGACACCGGCCAAGCCGCACCAGAAGGCGCCCGACCAGGCCAATGAGATCGACTGGAAGGCACGCCGCAAGATCGCCGCAAGCGACATGCCGCCGCCGGCCAAGCACGAGAACTGGATCAAGTCGTCCTATCCTTTCGTCTACGGGCAGTTCGACCCGGCGCTGTTCCCGACCGCTGAATGGCGCGAGTGCAACCGCATGGCGCTTGCCGTGCTGGAAATCCGCAACTGGGCGTCCGACATGGTCGACCGTGACGATCCGCTGCTGATCGAGCAGATCCAGGCGCGGCTCCTGCCCCGGCGCGGCATCTTCGCCAATCCCGACGAGATCATCGTCACGCTGGGCGCCCAGAACGCGCTCTACATGCTGGCGACGCTGCTGATGTCCAAGGGCTCCAAGGTGGCGATGGAGGACCCCGGTTACCCCGACGCGCGCTCGATCTTCCGCCTTGCGGGCGCAGAGATACAGCCGGTGCCGGTCGACCAGTCCGGCATCGTAACTGCTTCTATTCCCAATGATTCCGGCTTCGTCTTCGTCACGCCCAGCCATCATTGCCCGACCATGGTGCCGTTGTCGGCGGAACGGCGGCAGGATCTTCTGGCGCGCGCCAACCGCTACAACCAGATCATCATCGAGGACGGCTATGACAGCCAGCTTCTCGACGAGGCACCGCAGCAAGCGCTGAAGAGCCTCGATCGTTCCGGCCGCGTGGTCTATGTCGGCTCGATGTCCAAGACGCTGGCTCCCGGCCTGCGGCTCGGCTACATCGTGGCGTCCGCCGGACTGATCGCGGAGCTCCGGGCGCTGCGCCGCTTCATGCTGCGTCATCCGCCGGCCAACAATCAGCGCGCCGTCGCACTGTTCCTGTCGCTCGGCCACCACGAGGCGCTGGTGCGGCGGCTGTCGTCAGCCTTCGACGAGCGGCGCAAGCGGCTGGTCCATGCGATTTCCGCCTTCCTGCCGGAATGGCGCTCGACCGATTCGGCCGGCGGTACGTCGCTGTGGCTCGAAGGGCCGCGCGGCACCGATTCGCGCGGGCTTGCCGAGGCAGCGGCCTCGCGCAGCGTCATCATCGAGCCAGGCGACCGCTTCTTCGATCGCACTGAAAAGCCTTCGCGTTTCATGCGGCTGGGCATCTCGTCGATCGCGCTACAGCACATCGAGCCAGGCATCCGCGAACTGGCCACGGCCGCCGGACGCAGACCCGCGGCCGCCTGATCCATCATCGACCTCTCGTGACCGGAGCCGCTCGCAGCGGCTCCGGTATTTTAGTTCTGGCACATGGAACTGAGCCAGCTGGCCCATAGGATGGGCCAGTGCCGGCGGCATAGTCGGCGTCATCAGGGGAAGAAGCAGGCCGATGGTGGACCAACCGCCACGAGTTCCTGCCGACGAAGTTGGAGTGCTTCCATGCCAGTGGCTGTCGAACAGCAGGACACGCCGGCGAACCGTCGTCCACAACGCTCCGGTCTTCGCGAAACAGGACATGCCATGCGATCATCTCCCCTGGTGGAGGATGCCAGACCACAGCACAAGGCCATCGAGGGCGGCGGCTACGGGCCGCTTCGCGGGGATGACCGCGAGCGTATCCACGAAGGCGTGCTGACGCTTCTGGAGACAGTGGGTTTCGCCAACGCCATTCCTTCCTGCATAAAGGTGCTGACCAAGGTGGGGGCGATCCATGGCGACGATGGCCGGGTCCGCTTTCCGCGCGCGCTCGTGCTCGACACCATCAAGCGGGCGGCACGACATTTCACGCTTCATGGCCAGGACCCCAGGCACGACATGGTGGTCCAGGGCAAGCGCGTGCACTACGGCACGGCAGGCATCGCCGTGCACCTGGTGGATCTGGAGAAGCGTGAGTACCGCGAATCCAAGCTGCAGGATATTTATGATGCCGCCCGCATCGTCGACGGGCTGGACAACATTCATTTCTTCCAGCGGCCGATGGTGGCGCGCGACATCGCCGATCCGCTCGAGATGGATTTCAACACGCTTTATGCCTGTGTGATGGGAACATCGAAGCACGTCGGAACATCCTTCACGGTGCGTGAGAACGTGAAGCCTGCACTTGAAATGCTGTACGCCATCGCCGGAGGCGAGGAGAATTTCCGCGCCCGGCCATTCGTTTCCAACTCCAATTCATTCGTCGTGCCGCCGATGAGGTTCGCCGAGGATGCCTGCGGCGTGCTCGAGGCCTGCGTCGAAGGCGGCATCCCGATCCTGCTGCTGTCGACCGGCCAGTCGGGCACGACGGCACCCGCGGCGATGGCCGGCGCCGTCGTGCAGGCAGTGGCCGAAGTGCTGGCCGGCCTGGTCTATGTCAACGCGCTCAAGCCCGGCCATCCGGCGATCTTCGGCGCATGGCCGTTCATGTCCGACCTGCGCACCGGCGCCATGGCCGGCGGGTCGGCCGAGCAGTCGGTGGCAACGGCGGCCTGTGCCCAGATGGCGCAATTCTACGACCTGCCCGGTGGCTCCGCCGCCGGCATGACGGATTCGAAATTGCCCGATATTCAGTCCGGCTACGAAAAGGGCATCACCAATGTGATGGCCGGCCTCTCCGGCCTCAACCTCGTCTATGAGGCGGCCGGCATGCATGCCTCGCTGCTCGGCTTCTGCCTGGAGAGCCTGGTCATCGACAACGACATGCTCGGTCATTGCCTGGGCTGCGCGCGTGGCATCGACGTGACTGACGAAGCCCTGTCGATCGACAGCATCGCGGAGGTCTGCCTCAAGGGTCCGGGCCACTATCTCGACAACGAACAAACGCTCAAGCTGATGCAGACCGAGCACTTCTATCCTGCCCTCGGCGATCGTTCCTCGCCGAAGGAATGGAACGAAAAAGGCCGGCCTGATATATTGCTGCGTGCGATCACCGAGAAGAAGCGCATTCTTGCCGAACGATTTCCGCGCCATGTGCCAAAACAGGTCGACGACAGATTGCGTGCCCGTTTCGGCAACCTGATCCACCTGCCGCGCACGCATATGGGCGGCTGACCGGAGACAAGTCTCGTGCAGCCATACAGCCATACACGACCAACCATCGGGCAGAACGACAAATGAGTGTGCATCCTATCCAGCAAGCCCCCACCGACGGCGACGCGATCGATCGGCTGGTGGCATCTCATCGGCCAGGCCACGGCCTGGTGCGTGCCTTCTATCATGACCCGGCGATCTTCGAACGCGACATGGAACGGGTCTTTCGCCGCCACTGGCATTGCCTGGCCCACGCCAGCGTTATCCCGAACCCCGGCGATTTCGAGCTGTTCAAACTGGGCGACGAGGCGGTCATCCTGACACGCGGCATGGATGGCACCGTGCATGCCATGCTCAACGTCTGTCGCCACCGCGGCGCCGAGGTCTGCACCAAGCAGAAGGGCAACGCGAAGATGTTCGTGTGCCCCTACCACGCCTGGGCCTATTCCAATGACGGATCGTTGCGCGCTGCCCGCCTGATGCCGAAGGATTTCGACCGCACGGCGCACGGGCTGAAGAAGCTTCATGTCCGCGTCGCATCCGGTCTGGTCTTCATTTCCTTCGCCGAGACGCCGCTCGATTTCGATCCGATCGAACAGTCGCTGCGAACGAGCTGCGGCCAGTATGGCTGGGGCGACGCCAAGGTTGCGTATCGTCAGTCCTATCCGCTCGACGCCAACTGGAAGCTCGCCGTCGAGAACTATGTCGAATGTTACCATTGCGGGCCGGCGCATCCGGAATATTCGCAGACGCATGCGCTGGAAAAGCCGGCAGAAATGATCGAGCAGCTCAATGCGGCGATGGAGCAACGCACCTGCGCGCTCGGCATCGAGATCGGCAGCGCCAACCGCTGGCAGAACTCGGCGGCCGGTCAGGAAGCAATCCACACCTTCCGCTATGCGCTCTATGACGGCGTTTCGAGCGGCAGCCAGGATGGATCGCCGGTGGCCCCGCTGATGGGACGCTTCTCCGACTATGACGGTGGCGTCACTTCCATCCATCTCGGCGGCACGACCTTCCTCGTCTGCTATCCCGATCACGGCATGATCTACCGCTTCATCCCGAAAACGGCTGGCACCTGCGAGATGGAGCTGATCTGGCTGGTGCGCGGCGACGCGGTCGAGGGCCAGGATTACGATCTGGAGAAGCTGACCTGGCTGTGGAAGATCACCACCGAAGAGGACAAGAAGATCATCGAGCACACTGCGCGCGGCGTGCGCTCGCACTATTTCGTGCCCGGACCTATCGCGCCGATGGAATACAACGAACTGCGCTACATCGGCTGGTATCTCGAGGAGATCAGCCGGGCCTGAACGGCTCGGCTGCCTTAGAGCATTCACCGTTTCACGGAAACGGCGATCTGCTCTAACTCTTTGTTTTGACGCAATTCTAGACGGAAAACCGCTCACACTTTTCCTAGAATTGCTCTAGGAGAATCAGGCAGATCTTGCCGTTCGCGTCATTCCGCGCTGAGCCCGTATCGGTCGACGACTTCGGGGTTGATGAGCTTGGCATGCAGCGTCATCAGCACGATCTGCGCGTCGAGGCTGTCACCGGCTTCAAGCGCCGCCTCGATGCGGCGCTCGGCTCCCAGCGTCCGCTCATGGCCATTGGCTTGCTCGAAGGTTTCGGGACCCGCGATGCAATAGCTGCATAATTGTGCCACCGACGCATAGGTGCCCGGTGGCGGCTCGTCGGGCCAGCGATCCTTCATGAGATTGACGAGGGTAAGCTTCACGCCCTCCGGCACAAGGGCTGGATGCAGATCGGCGCCGCGCAATGCATCGTCGAGCTGCCTCAAGTCGCCCGAACGGCCGAACATTCCGAGGAAGCCGAGGGAAGATCGCCGTCCGGCCATGATGTTTCCTTCCATTTCCAGCCCACTTAGGTGGTGGGCAAGCGGATTGCAAAGGCGGTGCTGTCTAACCAGCCGCCGCCAGCAAGATCCCTGCAAGGGCGGATAGCGCGAGTGTCGGCAGCATGCCGACTTTCAGCTTCAGGATGGCGACCATGGCGGCCACGGAAAGCAAGGCCGCGCGCCAGTCGATCGACGAAAGCACCGGCACGTTCATGCCAAGGCCCGTCGCGCGCACCTCACGGAAGATGACGTGCAAGGCAAACCATAGGGCCAGATTCATAATTACCCCGACAACGGCGGCGGTGATCGCGCCCAGTGCGGCCGACAGTGCCTTGTTGCCGCGCAAGGCCTCGATGTAGGGCGCACCGAGGAATATCCAGAAGAAGCAAGGCGTGAACGTCACCCACAGAGTGAGCAAAGCCCCCAGCGATCCGGCAACCAACGGGTCCAGCGAGCCGGAATAGCGGAACGCGGCGATGAAGCCGACGAACTGCAGCACCAGGATGAGCGGCCCTGGCGTCGTTTCGGCGAGCCCAAGGCCATCGACCATTTCACCCGGCGCCAGCCAGCCGAAGGACTGGACGGCTGCCTGTGCGACATAAGCGAGGACCGCATAGGCGCCACCGAAGGTGACGACAGCCATGAGACTGAAGAACCGGCCTATCTCGGCCCAGACGCTTGCAGAGCCGGTGAACCACCAGATCAAAAGAACAGGCCCGAGCCAGAGCGGCAGCCAGATCGCGACGGTGCGCGGTGCATGCCATCTGGTCGGTTTGACATGGGCCAGTTCGCCACGCTCGAACATCAGGTCGACCGCTCCCTTGAAGTCGGCAACATCGTCCTTGCCATGGGCCGAGCCGGAAAATAGGGCGGGAGCAATGCGATCCCCCAGCCATCCCGTCAGGCCGGCTAGCAGGACGATGAGCGGAAAGGGCACATTCAACGCATAGATGGCGATGAACGCCGCGACCGCGATCGACACCATGACCCGGTTCTTGAGGGCCCGCCGGCTGATCCGGACCACCGCCTCGACGACGATGGCAAGCACAGCCGCTTTGACTCCGAAAAACAGCGCCGCGACAAGCGGCACGTCGCCATAGATGACGTAGAGGCTGCTCAAGGCGAGCATGACGAGCGCGCCCGGCAAGACGAACAGGATGCCGGCGACAAGGCCGCCGGCCGTCCTGTGCAGCAGCCAACCGATGTAGATGGCGAGTTGCTGGGCTTCCGGGCCAGGCAGCAGCATGCAGTAGTTCAGCGCGTGCAGGAAACGCCGCTCACCGATCCAGCGCCGCTCCTCGACCAGTTCCTTGTGCATCAGCGCGATCTGCCCGGCCGGACCGCCAAAGCTGAGCAATCCGATTTTCGCCCAGACCTTCACGGCCTCGGTGAAGGTCGGTGCAGCCGGCACCGGGACGGTTCCCGCCTTATTGTCCGGGACAAGAGCGGTCACGACGGCTTACCCGCAGCCGGCCAGTTGTGCGTTTCTTCGGTGGCGTCGCGACACCAGCGGAAGAACGCGTCGTAGAGCAGCATGCCTGCTTCCAGTTGTTCCAGATCGTCGCGGTACATACGCGACAGACCAAGCGAGGCAGCCAGAAAGCCGGCCGCCTGAGGCACCAGGTCAAGGCTTGCAGTGTCGGCCGCCCGCACGATTGCAGCGAGGCGATCGAGCGCCGCGGATTCCAGCCCGAACTCCTCGATCATCGTGTCGAAGGTGCAGCGCTCGCCGCGATGGCTCCAAAACACATTGTCGATGTCGAACGGCACGGCCTGAAAGCGGTCGGCAACAGCCAACACTTCAGCGGGTTCGACGAACAGGAACACCGCGTCGGGGTCGACGAAACGCCGGATCAGCCACGGGCAAGCGATGCGGTCGACCTTCGGGCGCGATCGCGTCACCCAGACGTTGGCGCCCTTTTCATTGCGTGGCGGCATCTTGGCGGTGCGGGCCAAAAGCCCTCCGGCATCGCGCCAGGCCTCAAACCCGCCTTCGAGAGATTCAGCTGATATCCCCTCATGGCGCAGCCATGCGGCCACGCCTTGCGAGAGCTTTTGCCCCCTCTGGCAAACGACGGCCACCGGCTTGCCGGCGAACGTGGCCGCCCAGGTTGAAACGGTTTTGAAGTCGCGACGGCACGACGCCGGCAACAGCCGCGGATCGGCGTCGAAATCTTCATCTATGCGAACATCGACAATGACTGGGGCGCCCGGCAGACCTATGAGCCGGGACAATTGCGGTACGGTGATAGCGGTTGTTGACGGCATGGCGTCCACCTCCTGAAAAGAGAAGCTTGGACGCGAACGTTGGGCTGACGCCTCACGGGGTCGTCGCGATGCACCCCTTGTCATGATGGTGGATTTGTTGGGCGCGCTTGTCAAGGACGGTGGCCGTTCTCGACCTACCCGGCCGCGATGCAACACGCTGACCGGAAAACCGACGGCGGCCTGATTTGATCAAGCCGCCATCCGTCGATCCAGAATCAATGATTGTCCCTGGGGACACCGCTGGTGTGCGCGACATCCTGGTATTTCACCGCCGGCTTCAGCACCATTCCCTCCGAAAACTGCGCGACCATACCGCGCTGGATCTCCTGCCAGGGCGTCTGGTGCTCGGGATAGTGGAAGCCGCCATTGTTCTGCAGTTCGGCGCGGCGCCGGGTGATCTCGTCGTCGGTGACGAGGATGTCGGCCGTGCCCTTGCGCAAGTCGATGCGGACCCGGTCGCCCGTCTTGAGCAGCGCCAGTCCGCCGCCGATCGCCGCTTCCGGCGAGGCGTTGAGGATCGACGGCGAACCCGACGTGCCCGACTGGCGGCCGTCCCCGATGCAGGCGAGCGCGTGGATGCCCTTCTTGATGAGATAGGCCGGCGGCTGCATGTTGACGACCTCGGCACCGCCGGGATAGCCGACCGGGCCGGCGCCGCGCATGAACAGGATAGTGTGTTCGTCGATGCCTTGCGCCGGGTCGTCGATGCGGGCGTGGTAATCCTCCGGCCCGTCGAAAACCATGGCGTTGCCTTCGAAAGCCTCGGGATCCCTAGGATTGGACAGATAGCGCTCGCGAAACTCGGGCGAGATGCCGCTGGTCTTCATGATCGCCGAATCGAACAGATTGCCCCTGAGATTGATGAAACCGGCATTGGCCTTCAGCGGCTTGGCGACCGAGCGGATGACGTCGGGGTTTTCGTTGGCGACGCCCTCGCTATTCTCGCCGATCGACTTGCCGTTGACGGTGCGTGCGCCGGGATGCGGCAACAGGTCGCCCTTCATCAGTTCGGCAATGACCGCCGGCACGCCGCCGGCATGATGGTAGTCCTCGCCAAGATATTCGCCCGTCGGCTGCAAATTGACCAGCAGCGGCACATTGAGGCCGACCGTCTGCCAGTCGTCATTGTCGAGCTTGACCCCAAGGTGGCGGGCGATGGCGTTGAGATGGATCGGCGCGTTGGTCGAGCCGCCAATGGCCGAATTGACGACGATGGCGTTCTCGAAAGCCTCTCTCGTCATGATGTCGGACGGCTTCAGATCCTCATGCACCATCTCGACGATGCGTTTTCCGGTCTCATAGGAAATCTGGCCACGCTCGCGGTAGGGCGCGGGAATGGCGGCCGAGCCCGGCAACTGCATGCCAAGCGCCTCGGCCAGCGAGTTCATCGTGGTGGCGGTGCCCATGGTGTTGCAATAGCCGGTGGACGGCGCCGACGAGGCGACGATGTCCATGAACTCGTCATAATCGATCTCGCCGGCCGACAGGCGCTGGCGTGATTCCCAGACGATGGTACCGGAGCCGGTGCGCTTGCCCTTGTGCCAGCCATTGAGCATCGGCCCGACCGACAGCGCGATCGCCGGAATGTTGACCGTGGCCGCTGCCATCAGCAGCGCCGGCGTCGTCTTGTCGCAACCGATGGTCAGCACGACGCCGTCGAGCGGGTAGCCGTAAAGCACCTCGACCAGGCTGAGATAGGCAAGGTTGCGGTCGAGCGCTGCGGTCGGGCGCTTGCCGGTCTCCTGGATCGGATGGCAGGGGAACTCGAACGGAATACCGCCCATCGAGACGATGCCTTCGCGCACACGCTTGGCCAGTTCGATATGATGACGGTTGCAGGGCGACAGATCCGAGCCGGTCTGGGCGATGCCGATCAGCGGCTTGCCGGACATCAGTTCGGCGCGCGTCAGGCCGTAATTGAGATAGCGCTCGAGATAGAGAGCCGTCATGCCCGGATTGTCGGGATTGTCGAACCACTCCTGCGAGCGAAATTTTTTCTTATGGGTGGGGGCGCCTGCCATCATGGTCTCCGTATTTGTAAGACAAATCGATATGGCAACGCGCGGGAGCAGGCAAGAGGGCGTGCGGTCGCAACCGGACTTTGGTGCGATAGACACGCACCAAGCCGTGCGTTACGGGTTCGGACAGTCTTGTCCGGGAGGTTTTCATGGCTTTGGTGATCGAAGGCGAGGAGCGCATTGCCGCACCGCTGCAAAAAGTGTGGGAAGCGCTGAACGATCCCGAGGTCTTGAAGGCGACCATTCCCGGTTGCCAGAGCCTGGAGATGAAGTCGCCGACCGAGATGGCGGCAACCGTGGTGGTGAAGATCGGACCGATCAAGGCGACGTTCAACGGCGAAGTGACGCTGAAGAACCTGAAGCCGCCGCACTCCTACACCATCCAGGGCGAAGGCAAGGGCGGCATTGCAGGCTTCGCCAAGGGTGGCGCCGACGTGACGCTGACGGCAGATGGACCCGACGCCACGATATTGAACTACGCGGCCAAGGCCGATGTCGGCGGCAAGATCGCCCAGCTCGGCAGCCGGCTGATCGAATCGACCTCGAAGAAACTGGCCGGACAGTTTTTTTCCAGCTTCGGCGAGAAGGTCGGCGCGGCCTAGGCTGCAGAGCGGCGGCGGCTACCGAACAAGCTACTCGAAAACAATACTCGGCACCGCCGCTGCCGCAGCACCACGCTCTTCGTTAACCCGGTCCCAGACCTTCGAGGCGATGTCGCGGTAGATTTTCGCCTCGGCGCCGTCGGGCTTGGAGACGACAACCGGCGTGCCGGCATCCGAGCTTTCGCGAATGCCCATCTCGAGCGGCACCTCGCCGAGGAAGGTGACGCCAAGGCGCTCGGCCTCGCGCCGCGCCCCGCCATGACCGAAGATGTCGTAGCGCTTGCCGGTGTCCGGGGCGATGAAATAGCTCATGTTCTCGACGATGCCGAGCAGCGGCACGTCGACCTTCTTGAACATGTTGAGGCCTTTTCGCGCGTCGATCAGGGCCAGGTCCTGCGGCGTCGAGACGATGACGGCGCCAGCCAGCGGCACCTGCTGGGCCATGGTCAGCTGCGCGTCGCCGGTGCCGGGCGGCATGTCGACGACGAGCACGTCGAGCCGACCCCATTCGACTTCACGCAGCATCTGCGTCAGTGCCGACATCACCATCGGGCCACGCCAGATCATCGGCGTTTCCTCGTCGACGAGGAAACCCATCGACATCACCTTCAGGCCGTAATTCTCCATCGGTTTCAGGATCTTGCCGTCGACGGTCTGCGGCCGGCCGTGGATGTTGAGCAGCCTTGGCATGGACGGGCCGTAGATGTCGGCATCGAGCACGCCGACGCGCAGGCCGTTGGCGGCGAGGCCGAGCGCGATGTTGACGGCGGTGGTCGACTTGCCGACGCCGCCCTTGCCGGAGGCAACGGCAATGATCGCTTCGATACCGGGCACGCCACGCTTGCCCGAGCTGTGCGAGGCCGGCGCGTGCGGAGCCGCACGCGGCGCGGCGGCGGCGGGCGCAGCCGGCGGAACGGGCCTGGGTGCGGGGCGCGATGGAACCGGCGCCTCCATGCCGCCGCCCTTCTTCTCCGCCGTCAGCGCGACGACGGCGCCGGCGACACCGGGGATCGCCTTGACGACACGCTCGGCAGCGGCGCGCAGCGGCTCCATTTCCTGGGCGCGGGCGGCGGGAACGGTAATCGAGAAGAAGACCTTCCCGTCGGCGATGAAAATTTCCGAAACCATGCCGAGGTCGACGATGTTGCCGGTGAAATCCGGCCCGTTGACCGTCTTCAGACGCTCGGTGACGATTTCCTTGGTGACGGACATGGCAGTTTTTCCTTACGCAGCTTGCGCCTGAGATGCAGCTTGCACCTGAGATAATGCAGTTTCCGGACAGAACCAAGCCGTGGAGCAATGGCTGTCTTGGCGTGCCTGAAAAACCGGCGGGTCCTGCCGGATTTCATCCGCGCCAAACGTCCTCCAGATAAGCGAGCGCCGATGCGGCCAGCAATCAATCCAGCCGACAGTCGCCAAACGATCGCAGCGACCTATTTCAACGACCAGCACGGGACCGACAAGCCGAGAAGGAGGCGATTATGCTCGCAAACAGCAACGCAACGGCAAATCTGGCGGTAAGCGATCTGGCAAAGGCCAAGGCTTTCTACGAAGGAACGCTTGGCCTGAAACAGGTGCAGGATGAGGGGGGCGAACTGATCGTGTACAAAAGCGGCGATACCACCCTCAACGTCTATCATTCCCAATTTGCCGGAACCAACAAGGCGACAGCGGTGACCTGGATGGTTGGCGACGAGATCGGCAACATCGTCAAGGAGCTGAAGTCGAAGGGCGTCGCCTTCGAGCACTATCAGATGCCGGGCTTGACGCTGGAGGGCGATCTCCACGTCGGTTACGGAATGAAAGTTGCCTGGTTCAAGGATCCAGACGGCAACATCCTGAACCTTGTGGACAGGTAGATTTCTTCACCTCACCTCGCCAGGCCAACCGCGAGGTAGGTGAGCGCCGAAATCAAAGCGGTGGCCGGCAAGGTAACGATCCAGGCGATGACGATGTTGCCGGCAATGCCCCAGCGCACGGCCGAGACGCGGCGGGCGGCGCCGACGCCGATGATGGCGCCGGTGATGGTGTGGGTGGTCGATACGGGAACGCCGAGCCAGGTCGCCGCAAACAGCGTGATCGCCCCACCGGTTTCGGCGCAAAAACCCTGCATCGGGTTCAGCCGGGTGATCTTCGAGCCCATGGTGTGGACGATGCGCCAGCCGCCGAACAGGGTGCCGAGCGCCAGTGCCGACTGGCAAGTGAGGACCACCCACAGCGGCACGTAGAAAGTCGCGCCGAGCATGCCTTGCGAATAGAGCAGCACGGCGATGATGCCCATGGTCTTCTGGGCGTCATTGCCGCCGTGCCCGAGGGAATAGAGCGAGGCGGAAAAGAACTGCATGACGCGGAAGGTGCTGTCGACCGCAAACGGCGTCTGGCGCACGAAGAGCCACGAGACGACGAGAACCAGGACGAGCGCCAGGATAAAGCCCGTCGCTGGCGACAAGACGATTGCCGCGACCGTCTTGCCAAGCCCGGTCCAAACGATGGCGCCCACGCCTGCCTTCGCAACACCGGCGCCGACCAGGCCGCCGATCAGCGCATGCGAGCTGCTTGAAGGGATGCCGGCGATCCAGGTGACGATGTTCCAGACGATGGCGCCGACCAGGGCTGCAAAGATCACCGCCGGGGTGACGATGCTGACGTCGACGATGCCTTTGCCTACGGTCTCGGCAACGTGGAGGCCGAAGAACATGAAGGCGATGAAATTGAAGAATGCCGCCCACAGCACCGCATATTGCGGCCGCAGCACGCGGGTGGAAACGATGGTGGCGATGGAATTGGCGGCGTCGTGCAGGCCGTTGAGAAAGTCGAAGAACAGTGCGACGGCGACGAGGCCGGCCAGCACGGGAAAGGCAATGGTTGCTTCCATCACCTAGACATTCTCAATGACGATGCCGCTGATCTCGTTGGCGACGTCCTCGAAGCGGTCGACCACCTTTTCCAGTTGGCCATAAATCTCGCTGCCGATCATATAGGCCATCGGATCGCTGCTGCCGTGCTTCCTGAAGAGATCCTTCAGCCCTTGCTCGTGCAGGTCGTCGGCCCGGCTTTCGACGCGCATCACCTCTTCGGCGATGGCGTTGAGGCGCACAGTATGCGTTGCGACCTTGTTGAGCAGCGGGATCGCCTCG
Organism: Mesorhizobium sp. AD1-1; assembly: GCF_020164655.1. NCBI lineage: Bacteria > Pseudomonadati > Pseudomonadota > Alphaproteobacteria > Hyphomicrobiales > Phyllobacteriaceae > Mesorhizobium > Mesorhizobium sp. AD1-1. The sequence continues at coordinate 427,960 of NZ_JAIUGP010000001.1, read as the reverse complement.
GCCACCAGCTTGGCGGCGGCGACGATGACGCCACCCATTTCCTGCATCAGCGGATCGAACTCCTTGCGCTCGAACAGCTTCACCGTCTTGACCGTCTTGTGCATCATATCGATGGCGTCATCCATCGACTGGATCAGGTCCTTGATGTCGCCGCGATCGAAAGGCGTGATGAAGGAGCGCCGTACAGCCAGCAGGACTTCCGCGGTGATGTGGTCGGCCTCATCTTCGAGATCGATGATTTTCTGGCACCAGAGATCGATATCCCTGCCCTGGAGAAGCTGCTCCAGCGCCTCGGCGCCGCCGACCACGGTGCGGGAATGTCGTTCGAACAGGTCGAAGAAGCGATCTTCGCGCGGCAAAAGCTTGCGGAACCAGCCCAGCATGGTCGATCTCCCAGTTTCATCCACATAGCGCCGCATTCAGCCGCGGGAAACAGGTAGCCGGCTTAAAGGTGTGGATGCAGGGCAATTGTGCGTGGCGCTTGCGGTAGAGCACAATTTCCCCGACCTTGCAGCGAACGACCGGAAAGATCACATGATCGACAAGCTGGAATTCTTCATCGCGCTCGCCAGGGAGGAGCATTTCGGCCGGGCGGCGGAGGTGTGCGGCGTCACGCAGCCGACGCTGTCGGCCGGCATCAAGCAGTTGGAAGGCCAGCTTGGCGTCATGCTGGTTCTGCGTGGCTCACGCTTCCAGGGGCTGACGCCGGAGGGAAAACAGGTGCTGGTGTGGGCACGCCGCATCGTCGGCGACACCAGGACCATGCGCGAGGAAATGCGCGCGGCGCGCCACGGACTTTCGGGCCGTATCCGCATCGCCGCCATCCCGACGGCGCTCGCCATGCTGCCGCGGCTGACGACGCCATTTCGCGAAAAGCATCCCGGCGTCACCTTTTCGGTGCTGTCGCGGACCTCAATCGAGGTGCTGTCGCTGCTCGGCAATTTCGACATCGATGCCGGCATCACCTATCTCGACAACGAGCCGCTGGGGCGGGTGACCAGCGTGCCGCTCTATGACGAGCGCTACCAACTGATCACCGCGATGGGAAATCCCTATTCCGACCGCGACAAAGTGACATGGGCGGAGCTCTCAAGCCTGCCGCTGTGCCTGTTGACGCCGGACATGCAGAACCGCCGCATCATCGACCAGCATCTGGCCGAAGCCGGCGTGCAGGTGCGACCGACGCTGGAATCCAATTCGATGATCGTGCTGTTTTCGCACATCCGCACCGGCAAATGGTCGTCGATCATGCCGCTCAACCTTGCGGAAACATTCGGCTTTTCCGAACCGATCCGGGCCATTCCAATCATCGAACCAGACGCCAGCCACACGGTCGGCCTGGTGGCGACACCGCGCGAACCGCACACACCTTTGGTCTCGGCGCTGCTGGACGAGGCAATGGCGCTGGCGGACGATTTCCATGCCAACCGTTCCGCTAGACAGGGTTAGTCAAACGGAACGATAGAAGATTTCTATCGTACAACGAAACCGCTTTATTGATTTCAGAGGTTTTCTCTGGTTTCTTAAGCACTTAGCGATAAAGCGGCACGCGCATGTCGTTGTTCCAAAACAGCTTGATGCTTTTGGCCGATATGCGTGGGTCGCTACGATAGGGAGGGCGCTGCATGACAATGCAGCCTGCAATTACCGAGATTACGTCGCGCACGGCCGCGATCATCCAGGAGATGAAGGGGCTCGAAGGCCCTTTGCTGCCGATCCTCCACGGCATCCAGGAAGAGTTCGGCCATGTGCCCAAGGATGCGCTGCCGGTCATCGCCGAGGCGCTGAACATTTCCAGGGCCGAGGTGCACGGCGTCGTCAGCTTCTATCACGATTACCGAAGCCATCCGGCAGGCCGGCATGTGTTGAAGCTCTGCCAGGCGGAATCCTGCCAGTCCATGGGTTCGGATGCCATCGCCGCCAAGTTGAAGCAACTGCTGGGCATCGGCTTTCATGAAACGACCCGCGACGGTTCGGTGACGCTGGAGCCGGTCTACTGTCTCGGCCTGTGCGCCTGTTCGCCCGCCGCCATGCTCGATGGCGAGGTGATCGGACGGCTCGATGACGAGAAGCTCGACGAGATCGTTGCAGAGGTGCGCTCATGATCCCGCGTATCTACATTCCCGGCGATTCCGGTGCGCTGGCGCTTGGCGCCGAAAAGGTCGCCAAGGCGATCGCCGGCGAACTCGCCGAGCGCGGCATCGAGGCCAAGATCGTGCGCAATGGTTCGCGCGGCGCCTATTTCCTCGAACCGATGGTCGAAGTCGCTACAGCCAACGGCCGCATCGCCTACGGGCCGGTCAAACCGTCCGACGTCAAAAGCCTGTTCGACAGCGGCTTCCTTACCGGCGGCCATCATAAACGCTGGCTGGGCGCGCCGGACAAGATCCCCTTCCTGGCCAAGCAGACGCGGCTGACTTTCGCGCGCTGCGGCGTCACGGATCCGCTGTCGCTCGAATCCTACAAAAAACATGGCGGGTTGAATGGACTGATGAACGCGCTGGCGCTGACGCCTGCCGCCATCGTCGCAGAGGTGACCGAATCGGGCCTGCGCGGACGCGGCGGCGCCGGCTTCCCGACCGGCATCAAATGGAAGACGGTGCTCGATACAGCAGGCGACCGCAAATACATCGTCTGCAACGCCGATGAAGGCGACTCCGGCACTTTCGCCGACCGCATGATCATGGAGGGCGATCCCTTCGTGCTGATCGAAGGCATGACGATCGCCGGTATAGCCACGGGCGCGACCAAGGGCTTCGTCTATGTCCGCTCGGAATATCCGCATGCGGTGGCGGCGATGAACAAGGCCGTCGAGATCGCCCGCAAGGCCGGCGTTCTTGGCGCCAGCGTGCTGGGTTCCCCTCACGCGTTCGACATGGAGATCCGGGTCGGCGCCGGCGCCTATGTCTGCGGCGAGGAGACGGCGCTGCTCGATTCGCTCGAGGGCAAGCGCGGCATGGTACGCGCAAAGCCGCCTCTGCCGGCACATAAGGGGCTGTTCGGCAAGCCGACGGTGATCAACAACGTCATCAGCCTAGCCTCTGTGCCTGTCATCATGGACAAGGGTGCGGCCTTCTACAAGGATTTCGGCATGGGCCGCTCGCGCGGCACGATCCCGGTCCAGATCGCCGGCAATGTCAAATTTGCAGGGCTGTTCGAAGCCGCTTTCGGCATGACCCTTGGCGAGATCGTCGACGAGATCGGCGGCGGCACGGCCACCGGCCGGCCGGTCAAGGCAGTGCAGGTCGGCGGACCGCTCGGCGCCTATTTCCCGCGCGCGCTGTTCGACACGCCATTCGACTATGAAGCCTTCGCGGCCAAGGACGGGCTGATCGGCCATGCCGGTATCGTGGTGTTCGACGACACCGCCGACATGCTGAAACAGGCGCGCTTCGCCATGGAGTTCTGCGCCATCGAAAGCTGCGGCAAGTGCACGCCCTGCCGCATCGGCTCGACGCGCGGTGTCGAGACCATCGACAAACTCGCCGCGGGCATCGAGCCGGAGAAGAACCTCGCTCTGGTCACCGACCTCTGCAACACGATGAAATTCGGCTCGCTCTGCGCGCTGGGCGGCTTCACGCCCTACCCTGTCATGAGCTCGATCACCCATTTCCCCGACGACTTCAAGCCAGCGCCCGTGCGCGTGGCTGCCGAATAGGAGCTGGCAGATGAACATCAAGGCCGACTTCCCCTCCCTCGTCGAAGAGATCGACTACGGAACCCCGCAATCGAAGGCGCAGAAGCAGGTCACGCTGAACGTCGACGGGCGCAGCATCACCGTGCCGGAAGGCACCTCGATCATGCGTGCCGCGATGGAGGGCGGGGTCGAAATCCCGAAGCTCTGTGCCACCGACATGCTGGACTCCTTCGGTTCGTGCCGTGTCTGCCTTGTGGAGATCGAAGGACGCGGCGGCACGCCGGCATCCTGCACGACGCCTGTCGGCGAAGGCATGATCGTGCGCACGCAGACCGAGCGGCTCGATGCCATTCGCCGTGGCGTCATGGAGCTCTACGTCTCCGACCATCCGACCGGCTGGAACGAACAGGCCGGAACCGGCGCCAGCGAGTTCGACGCGGTGGCGAAGTCGATCGGCCTGACCGAGAACCGCTACGGCATCGAGGGCCGCAACCACGTCAAGCCGGAAGGTGGCGTGGCGCCCGGCCATGGCTCGCTGGCAGTCGATTACATCGCCCGCGACGAATCCAACCCCTATTTCACCTATGATGCCTCGCAATGCATCGTCTGCTCGCGCTGCGTGCGGGCGTGCGAAGAAGTGCAGGGCACGTTTGCGCTGACCATCGAGGGACGCGGCTTCGAATCCCGGGTTTCGGCGGGAATGCACGAGGCGTTCATCGATTCGGAATGCGTGTCCTGCGGCGCCTGCGTCCAGGCCTGCCCGACCGATGCGCTGCGTGAGAAGACGGTGCTTGCCAAGGGGCTGCCGGAGCGCTCGGCCGTCACCACCTGCGCCTATTGCGGCGTCGGCTGCTCGTTCAAGGCCGAGGTGAAGGGTGACGAAGTCGTTCGCATGATGCCCTACAAGGAGGGCAAGGCGAACCACGGCCATTCCTGCGTGAAGGGCCGTTTCGCTTATGGCTACGCCACCCACAAGGACCGCATCCTGTCGCCGATGATCCGCGAAAAGGTCACCGATCCGTGGCGCGAAGTAAGCTGGGAAGAGGCGATCGCCCATACCGCCAAGGAATTCCGCCGCATCCAATACCAGTACGGACGCACCGCGATCGGCGGCATCACCTCGTCGCGCTGCACCAATGAGGAAACCTACCTCGTCCAGAAGATGGTGCGGCAGGGTTTCCGCAACAACAATGTCGACACCTGCGCACGCGTCTGCCATTCGCCGACGGGCTACGGGCTCGGCCAGACATATGGCACGTCTGCCGGCACGCAGGATTTCGATTCCGTCGACTTCACCGACGTCGCCGTCATCATCGGCGCCAATCCGGCTTCCGCTCACCCGGTGTTCGCCTCGCGGCTCAAGAAGCGGCTGCGCCAGGGGGCCAAGCTGATCGTGCTCGATCCGCGCCGCACCGAGATGGTCAAGTCGGCCCATATCGAAGCGGATTACCACCTGCCGCTGAAGCCCGGCACCAATGTGGCCGTGCTGACGGCGCTGGCGCATGTGATCGTCACCGAGGGCTTGTTCGACGAAGCCTTCATCCGCGAACGTTGCGACTGGACGGAGTTCCAGGATTGGGCATCGTTCGTCGCCTTGCCGGAAAACAGCCCCGAAACCGTCGGCAAATTGTCCGGCGTCGATCCCGAGCTGATCCGCGGTGCTGCGCGTCTCTACGCCACCGGCGGCAACGGCGCGATCTATTACGGCCTGGGCGTGACGGAACACAGCCAAGGTTCGACCACTGTGATGGCAATCGCCAATCTCGCCATGGCCACCGGCAATATCGGCCGGCCCGGCGTCGGCGTGAACCCGCTGCGCGGCCAGAACAACGTGCAGGGCTCCTGCGACATGGGCTCGTTCCCGCATGAGCTGCCCGGTTATCGCCACATCTCCGGCGAAGCCGTGCGCGATATCTACGAGACCTTGTGGGGCGTGAAGCTGGACGACGAACCCGGCCTGCGCATCCCCAACATGCTGGACGCCGCCGTCGACGGCAGCTTCAAGGGCATCTACATCCAGGGCGAAGACATTCTGCAGTCCGATCCCGACACCAAGCATGTCGCAGCCGGCCTTGCCGCGATGGAATGCGTCGTCGTGCACGACCTCTTCCTCAACGAGACGGCGAACTACGCGCATGTCTTCCTGCCGGGCTCGACCTTCCTGGAGAAGGACGGCACCTTCACCAACGCAGAGCGCCGCATCAACATGGTGCGCAAGGTTCTTGAGCCGAAGGCGCGCTACGCCGATTGGGAGGCGACGCAGGAGCTTGCCCGCGCCATCGGGCTGGACTGGAACTATCAGCATCCCTCCGAAATCATGGACGAGATCGCGATGACCACGCCGAGCTTCGCCGGCGTCTCCTTCGAGCTGCTCGACCGTGTCGGGTCCGTGCAATGGCCCTGCAACGAGAAGGCGCCGCTCGGCACCCCGATCATGCATATCGACGGGTTCGTGCGCGGCAAGGGCAAGTTCATCCGTACCGAATATGTGGCGACGGACGAAAGGACGGGGCCGCGCTTCCCGCTGCTGCTCACCACCGGCCGCATCCTGTCGCAGTACAATGTCGGCGCGCAGACCAGGCGCACCGACAACAGCATGTGGCACTCGGAGGACCGGCTGGAGATTCATCCGCACGATGCCGAGAACCGCGGCTTGCGCGACGGCGACTGGGTCCGGCTGACCAGCCGCTCGGGCGAGACGACGCTGCGCGCGCTGATCACCGACCGGGTGTCGCCCGGCGTGGTCTACACGACGTTCCACCATCCGGACACGCAGGCCAACGTGATCACCACCGACTTCTCCGACTGGGCGACCAACTGCCCGGAATACAAGGTGACGGCGGTGCAGGTCGGCGCCTCCAACGGGCCGTCGGAATGGCAGCGCGACTATGACGAGCAAGCCAAGCAGAGCCGGCGCATCGCGTCTTTGCAGGCGGCGGAGTAGCCTTGAGCGCGCGGCGCAAAGCCACGACGCAGGTATCGCGGCTGGCGCACCGCGCCAGCGGCACTGCTACGGCGAACCGCATGGTGCCGGAAGAGACGCCGGTGGCGTTCTCCTTTGCCGGCACCACGCATGCGGTGATGATGGCAAGCCCGGCCTATTTCGAGGATTTCGCGCTTGGCTTCTCGCTGACCGAGGGCATTGTAGCTGCGCCGGAGGAGATCGAAGCCATCGAGGTCGAGGACCATGGCGCCGGCATCGACATCCAGATCCGGCTGAAGGACCGAGCCAACACGCGCTTCGAAGCGCGGCGGCGAAGGCTCGCGGGTCCGGTCGGCTGCGGGCTCTGCGGCATCGAATCGATCGAGGAAGCGATGCGTTCGGTCGACGCGGTTGGTGTGTCAAAGCTTACGCTTGATGCCAACGATATTGTCCGTTCGGTCAAGCTTTTGTCGAAAGTGCAGCCGCTGCACACCGAGACCGGAGCCGTGCACGCCGCGGGCTTCTATGTGCCTGGTAAGGGCATCGTCATGGCACGCGAAGATGTCGGCCGTCACAACGCGCTCGACAAGCTGGCCGGTGCGCTGGCCAAAGCCGGCATCGAGGGCGCATCCGGTGCTGTCGTGGTGACATCCAGGGTTTCGGTCGAAATGGTGCAGAAGACGGCTTCTATCGGTTCGGCCTTCATCATCGCCGTCTCGGCGCCGACCGCCCTTGCCATCCGCACGGCGCAAGAGTCCGGCATGACGCTGGTGGCGCTGGTTCGCGGCGACGATTTTGATATTTTCACCCACCCCGACCGGGTGGTTTGCGGAGTTGCCAAGCATGTCGCATGACGAAGAACACATTATGAGCACTGCCGAGAAGCTGGTGCGCATGGCAAACCAGATCGCCGACTTCTTCCATTCCAAGCCGCGCGAGGAAGGCATTGCCGGCGTCGCCGAGCACATCAACAAGTTCTGGGAGCCGAGGATGCGGCGGCAGTTCTTCGAAATGCTGGACGACGGCACCGGGAACTTCAACGAGTTGGTGGTGGCCGCCTCCGCCAGGATCAAGCGACCGATCACGCCGGCTGCGGCCGACCTCAAACTCGGGCTCAAGCCCTCCCCTGCCGACGTCGCCGCCTCGCAGGAATAGCCGCCAAGCCGCGCCAGCTTACATTCACAATCGCTAAAGTTTAAGCTGCCGCAATCTGCGCTGTTCTGCTATGGTTTGACGACCAGAAATCGTCAGGCCGGGGTGGAAATCTCGTGAGGCCGATCGAGACGCGATACGCCTGTAGCGGCGATGTGCGGATCGCCTATCAGGTGGTCGGGCAGGGATCATTCGATCTCGTCTTCGTGCCGGGCTTCATTTCCAACCTCGACCTGCACTGGGAAGACGAGGGCTACACCAGGCTCTTGAAGCGGCTTTCGGCGTTCTCTCGGCTGATCCTGTTCGACAAGCGCGGCACCGGCCTGTCCGACCGTGTCGACGCGCATAACCTGCCCAGTCTCGAGACGCGGATGGACGATGTGCGCGCGGTAATGGACGCCGCCGGCAGCGGCCGTGCGGCGCTGCTCGGCTCCTCCGAAGGCGCGCCGATGGCGATGCTGTTCGCCGCCACCTATCCGGAGCGGACACGGGCGCTGGCGCTCTATGGCGGTTATGCGCATTTCCAGAAATGGGTGATGTCGCCCGAACGCCTCGACGCTTTCATCGAGATGGCGGAGACAGCCTGGGGCACTGGCGCCACGCTGCCCCATTTCGCGCCGAGCCGGGTCGACGACGCGCATTTCGCCCAGTGGTGGGCACGTTTCGAACGATTGTCGGCGAGCCCGACGGCGGCGGCGGCGCTGGCGCGCATGAACGCCGACGTCGACATCCGCCATATCCTGAGCGTGATCAGCGCGCCGACGCTTGTAATCCATCGCCGCAACGATGCGCGGGTCGACCCCGATGCCAGCCGCTTCCTTGCACAGAAGATCCCCGGCGCCCGGCTGGTCGAGATTCCCGGACGCGACCATCCGATCTGGACCGGCGATGTCGATGGGGTGGCCGACCTGATCGAGGAATTCCTGACCGGCGAACGCGCCGTGGGCGAAGTAGACCGCGTGCTGGCCGCACTGCTGGTGACACGCATCTACGACACGGCACGGCTCGGCGACCGGATGTGGAGCGAACGCAGCCAACGCTTCCAGGAAACCTGGCGGCTGCTGGTCGGGCGCCATGGCGGGCGCTCTGTGGGCCTGCATGGCGAGTTGATGATTTCGCGCTTCGACGGCCCGGCGCGCGCCATACGCTGCGCGGCAGCGCTGCGCGAGGCGGCGCAGGAAATCGGCGTGGCAAGCGCGCAAGGGGCGCATGTCGGCGAGATCGAAGTGCGCGGTCCGCCCGTTGGGACGACGGCGCGGGTGGCAATGCAACTGGCCGCCCATGCCGGCCGCGGCGACATTATCGCGTCGCGTCTGATCGCCGATCTGGCGGCTGGATCGGGCCTGCATTTCACCGACGCCGGGCGCATCAGTGTCGACGAGCTGGAGCAGCCGCTGGCGCTGGTCCATGCGACGTCCGAACAGCATCTGGAACCCGCCTGCCGGCCCAAACCCAAGACCGCCGAGCCGGCCGCATTGACGGCGCGCGAAAGCGAGGTGGTGAGCCTCGTCGCCGACGGCAAGAGCAATGCCGCGATCGCCGCCGAATTGCGGCTGAGCGAACACACGGTCAAGCGCCATGTCGCCAACATACTGCTCAAGCTGGATCTGCCGTCGCGGGCGGCGGCGGCAGCGTTTTCGGCCAGGCACCCTGGCCCGCACGGGCCATGAGAGCCATGGCGCTTTCGGGCGAAGCGGCCATGGGCGGGTAAGCGCTATCAATTCTCTCCACGCAGGCTAGGCGGATGTCGCTGGGAAAGGCGCTGCGAACGGAGGAGGAAATGCTGAAGTCGAACCGGACACTCAAATTGCTTGTGATTGCTGCAAGCGTTGGCGCGTTGTTCGCCATCTCTCCCGCAAAGGCCGAGGACGCGTCCGCGGCGGCCGCCTACAAGGACATCGAGGCAACGCTCGGCTCGGTGCCGGACATGTTCAAGACCCTGCCGGATGTGGCCGTCGCCGGCGCCTGGGCCGAGATTAAGGGCGTGCAGCTCAACCCGAAGACGGCGCTTGACGGCAAGACCAAGGAACTTTTGGGCCTCGCCGTCGCGGCGCAGATCCCATGCCAGTACTGCATCTATTTCCACACCGAGGCGGCCAAGCTCAACGGCGCCAGCGACGAGGAGATCAAGGAGGCGGTGGCGATGTCCGCCATCGTGCGCCATTGGTCGACGATGCTCAACGGCAGCCAGGTCGATCTGACGACCTTCAAGAAGCAGACCGACGACGTATTCGCGGCCGTCAAGGCGAAGTCGCAGTAAGAACCACTGCCCGGCGATGAGCGCCGGACGGCACATCGACCATCAACCGCCCGGTCGGAAGACGGGCCAATGGAGGATGAAATGCTGACCAAGACCCAAACAGTGGACGGCGCCGCGATCAAGAAGGCGATCGAAACCCGTGACGGCAAGATGCTGTCGAGCTTCTATGCCGAAGACGCGCTGGTGCGGGTGATCGACCGCAACAACCCGCCGAGCAAGCCGCGTGAAATCCGCGGGCGCGCGGCGATCACCACATTCTGGGACGACATCTGCAGCCGGGCGATGACCCACAAGGTCGACACCACCATCGCCGACGGCGACAGCCTCGCCTTCACCCAGGCCTGCGCCTACCCGGACGGCACCAAGGTGTTCTGCGCAGCGATGCTGGAGCTGAAGAACGGTCGGATCGCAAGACAGACCGTCGTGCAGGCCTGGGACGAGTAGATCAACAACCGTGGATCAACCGCGGCCTGAGCCGCAAACCTGGAGGAGAAGACGATGTTCAGCGCCAGATGGCAGATCGACGCCAAGTTCGGACACAAGCAGACCGTGCTCGACCTGTTGAAGAAATGGGAACGCGAGATCGGGTCACAGGTCGGCCTCGACGAGCTGGAATTCCAGATCATGACCGGTTCGATCGGCGCGCGGGAGGCGACGGTCGAGTCCCATCACCAGGTCGAAAGCCTGGCCCAGTTGGAGGCGTTCTTCGCCAAGATCGGCAAGATCGACGCGCACGCGAAATGGGGCAAGGAGATCGAGCCCTATGTCGTGTCTGGCACCAGCCTGTGGAATATCTATCGCATCGTGGAGTAGTGGTCTGCGGTCTTACCTCTCCTCTTGTGGGAGAGGTCGGATTGCCCCGATTTGTCCTTCACAAATCGGTTGGCAACCCGGGTGAGGGGTAAGCTGGCGTCAAGCTGGAACACCCCTCATCCGTCTCGGCGCTACGCGCCGATCCACCTTCTCCCACAAGGGGACAAGGCAAAACTAGCCATGCGCAACCATCACATGCCGCACGGCGGTGTAATCCTCCAGTGCGTAGAGCGACATGTCCTTGCCGTAGCCGGACTGCTTCAACCCGCCATGCGGCATCTCGTTGGTCAGCATGAAGTGGGTGTTGATCCAGGTGCAGCCATATTGCAGGCGGGCGGCCGTCGCCATGGCGCGCGAGACATCCTTGGTCCATACGGATGACGCCAGGCCGTAGTCGCTGTCATTGGCCCAGTTCACCGCCTCGTCGACTTCCGAAAAACGAGTAACCGAGACGACCGGGCCGAACACTTCGCGGCGCACGATCTCATCTTCCTGCAGCGCGCCGGCGACGACGGTCGGCTGGTAATAGAAGCCGGAGCCCTCGCCCGGCTTGCCGCCGGTGGTGATCTCGATGTGTTTCAGTTCCGAGGCGCGCTCGACGAAGCTCGAGACGCGGTCGCGCTGGCGGCGCGAGATCAGCGGGCCGATTTCGTTTTCGGTATCGTCGGGGCGGTCGTACTTGATGGTCGAGACGGCCGAGGAGAGATCGGCGACGAGCTTGTCGTAGATCTTCTTGCCGGCGTAGATGCGGCAGGCGGCGGTGCAGTCCTGGCCGGCATTGTAATAGCCGAAGGCACGCAGGCCGTTGACCACGGCGCCGAGGTCGGCGTCGTCGAAGACGATGACCGGCGCCTTGCCGCCGAGCTCGAGATGCGTGCGCTTGACCGACTTGGCGGCCGCCTGCAGCACCTTCTTGCCGGTGGCGACATCGCCGGTGATCGAGATCATGTTGACCTTGGGATGATTGATCAGCGTGTTGCCGACGCTGTCGCCGCGGCCGAGCACGACATTGACGACGCCTTCGGGCAGGATGTCCGCAAGGATTTTTGCCAGCTTCAGCGCCGTCAGCGGTGTCTGCTCGGACGGTTTGAAGACGACGGTGTTGCCGCCGGCGATCGCCGGCGCCAGCTTCCAGGCCATCATCATCAGCGGATAGTTCCACGGCGCGATGGAAGCGACGATGCCAATGGCATCGCGACGGACCATCGAGGTGTGGCCGGGAATGTATTCGCCAGCGACGACGCCCGGCATCGAACGGACGGCGCCGGCGAAGAAGCGGTAGCAATCGACGATCGCCGGGATTTCGTCATTGAGCACGGCGTTGATCGGCTTGCCGCAGTTGAGCGCCTCGAGCGTGGCGAACTCCTTCGCGTCGGCTTCGATGCGGTCGGCGATCTTCAGCAAATAGCCGGAGCGCTGCGCCGGCGTGGTGCGCGACCACAAGACGAACGCCTGTTCGGCAGCAGTGACCGCCGCCTCGATCTGCGCCTGGCTGGCCTCGGGCAGGTTGAGGATGGTCGCCCCGGTCTTTGGATTGAGGATCGGCTCCTCGGTCTCGGTGCCCTTCTCGAATTTCGAGCCGATCAGCATCTGGGTGTCCATAAGGTTTCTCCCTTTACAGAAGCGAGTAGCGAGTAGCTGAAAGCGAGTAGGGTTTGACCGTCGATCCCTATTCGCTACTCCCTATTCGCTGTTTTTCATTTCCCGCTTCCAGCGATCTGGTCGCCGTCACGGGTGAGGTAATAAGCGGCAAGGATCGGCAGCAACGTCACCAGCATGACGACCATGGCAACGACATTGGTGACCGGGCGCTGGCGCGGACGGATCAGTTCTTCCAGCATCCAGATCGGCAGCGTCTGCTGCTGGCCGGCGGTGAAGGTGGTGACGATGACCTCGTCGAAGGACAGCGCGAAGGCCAGCATGCCGCCGGCAAGCAGCGCCGTGGCGATGTTGGGCAGCACGACATGGCGGAAGGTCTGAAAACCGTCGGCGCCGAGATCCATCGAGGCCTCGATCATCGAACCGGAAGTGCGGCGGAAACGGGCGACGGCGTTGTTGTAGACGACGACCACGCAGAAGGTGGCGTGGCCAAGCACGATCGTCCAGAACGAGAACGGGATGTCGGCCAGCGAAAAGGCCGAGCGCAGCGCAATGCCGGTGATGATGCCGGGCAGCGCGATCGGCAGGATGACCAGCAGCGAGATGGTTTCGCGGCCGAAGAATCTTGTCCGCGACACCGCCGCCGAACAGAGCGTGCCGAGGATGAGCGCGATCGCCGTCGAAATCGCGGCCACCCTGACCGACAGCGACAGCGCCTGCCAGACATCTGGCCGGTTCCAGGTCACGGCGAACCACTGCGTCGTCAGCCCTGGCGGCGGCCAGACGAAACTCTTCTCTTCGGTGGTGAAGGCATAGACGAAGATCAGCAGGATCGGCAGGTGCAGGAACAGCAGCCCGCAGGCGGCGGCAATCTTCAGGCCGAGCGGAGCCGACTGGGAACCATCAGAGCGCATCGAAGGCCCCCATGCGCTTGGCGCCCCAGAGATAGAAGCCCATGATGACGATCGGCACCACGGTGAAGGCGGCGGCGAGCGGGATGTTGCCGGCGGTGCCTTGCTGCGAATAGACCGCCTGGCCGATGAACAGACGCGAGGTGCCGATGATCTGCGGGATGATGTAATCGCCGAGCGTCAGCGAGAAGGTGAAGATCGAACCGGCGACGATGCCCGGCAGCGCCAGCGGAAACAGCACGTTGCGGAAGGTCTGTCCCGGTGAAGCGCCGAGGTCGGACGAGGCCTCGACCAGATTGCCGGGCACGCGCTCGAGCGCCGCCTGAACGGGGAGGATCATGAACGGCAGCCAGACATAGACGAAGACGATGAAGGTGCCGGTGAACGATACCGACAGGGAATTGCCGCCGACGATCGGCAGCGACAGCCAAGCGTCGAGAACCCACAACAAATGCAGCTTGGCGAGCAGCCAGGTGAGGATGCCTTCCTTGGCCAGGATCAGCTTCCAGGCGTAGATCTTGACCAGATAGCTGGACCACAGCGGCAGCATGATGCCGAGATAGAACAAGGCCTTCCAGCGGCCGCGCGCATAGCGCGCCGCGTAGTAGGCGATGGGGAAGGCGATGACGGCCGAGGCCAGCGTGACCAGAGCCGCCATCGTCACCGTGCGCAGGATGATGTCGAGATTGGCAGCCTGGAACAGATCGCCATAGGTCTTGAGCGTGAACTCGCGGTTGATGAGGCCGGAAAACTCGTCGATGGAGAAAAAGCTCTGCGCCAGCAGCGCAAACAGCGAGCCGATATAGACGATGCCCAGCCACAAAACCGGAGGCAGCAGCATGAGCAGCAACAGGACCTTCGGCTTGCGCCAGAAAAGGTCCGACAGAGCGCCGCGCAGACCGCCGCTACCCGGCAGGATGGCGGGAGCGGTTGCACGCACCATGGCGGCGTCGAGGCTCATGCCGGCTCGTCCATCAGATGCAGGTGCTCGCGGTTGAAGGTCAGCACAACCGCCTCGCCTTCTGCCGGCAAGGCGATGCCGGCCGGCACGATGGCGTGCAGCCGCATCCCGTCGGCGTCGAGCGCCAGCTTTGTCGTGGCGCCGAGATAATTGGTCGAGACGAGGCGGGCCGACACGCCTTCACCACTTGTGACCCCCTTGGCCGCGCGGCCGACGCGAATGGATTCGGGGCGGAGACTCCCCCAGCGATGCTGGCCGGAATAGCGCTGCACGAAATCCGGCGGCAGCACGTTGGAGGAGCCGACGAAATCGGCGACGAAGCGGGTCCTCGGCCGCTGGTAGATATCTTCCGGAGTGCCGATCTGCATGATCTTGCCATCGTTGAAGACGGCGACGCGGTCGGCCATCGACAGCGCTTCGCCCTGGTCGTGAGTGACGAAGACGAAGGTGATGCCGAGCGCCTTCTGCAGCGACTTCAACTCCTCCTGCATGTTCTCGCGCAATTTGAGGTCGAGCGCGCCGAGCGGCTCGTCGAGCAGCAGCACCTTTGGCTGGTTGACCAGCGCGCGGGCGAGTGCCACGCGCTGGCGCTGGCCACCGGAAAGCTGGCCGGGCCGGCGGGCGCCATAGCCGGGCAGCCGCACCAGTGACAGCGCCTCTTCCGCCGCCTTGTGCCGCTCAGCCTTGCCGACGCCCTTGACCATCAGCCCGTAGGCAACGTTGTCGAGCACGTTCAGATGCGGGAACAGCGCATAATCCTGAAACACGGTGTTGACGTTGCGGCGATAGGGCGGAACGCCCTCGGCGCGGTCGCCGAAGATCGAGATCGAGCCCGATGTCGGCTGCTCGAAGCCGGCGATGAGGCGCAGGCAAGTGGTCTTGCCGGAACCGGACGGCCCGAGCATGGCGAAGAATTCCCCAGGCGCGATGTCGAGATCGACCGCATCGACGGCGCGCACGCTGCCGAAATGGCGCGAGGCCTTCTGGAAGGAGACGGCGGAGGTCATGGGCTGTCAGTCCGTTGCCGGTTTGATGTGTTGATGTCGCGCGACGTCCTATATCCCCCTTGTGGGGGTGAGAAGTGATCCGCATAGCGGACGAAAAGCCAATTGCTTGGCTTTTCGAGCTTCGAACGCCTGAGCCTTGCGAAGGGCCAGGCACTGCCACGAACTGCCGAGCAGACCCCGCCCCGACGCTATGCGTCGACCCTCCCCACAAGGGGGAGGGCAAGGATGCTCATCGTCCGCC
The DNA here is from genome assembly GCF_020164655.1 of Mesorhizobium sp. AD1-1. Lineage (NCBI taxonomy): Bacteria > Pseudomonadati > Pseudomonadota > Alphaproteobacteria > Hyphomicrobiales > Phyllobacteriaceae > Mesorhizobium > Mesorhizobium sp. AD1-1. Next base: position 412,456 of record NZ_JAIUGP010000001.1, on the reverse strand, counting down.
GATGACGCCGATATAGTCCGACACCCAGCGATAGTAGGGCACGCACTGATCGTTCTGGGTGGCGCATTTCGACACCGGCGTCTTCCAGAACTTGATCTTGTCGAAGTTCTCGTAGCCGTTGGTCTTGCAACCCTCGTCGGTCAAAAGCTCATTGCCCTTGCAGGCGGCGGGCACGACGGGCAGTGAGCCGAACCAGGCTGAGACATCGCCCTGCACCTTCGGCGACAGCGAATGTTCCATCCACATATAGGCACAGTTGGGGTTGGCGGCGTCGGCCTCCATCATAGTGGTGTCGGCCCAACCGGTGGCGCCCTCCTCCGGGATGGTGGAAGCGACCGGCTTCTTGGCCGCGACCAGCGTGTTGACCTGATACGGCCACGAGCCGGAAGCGACGACGCCTTCGTTTTGGAAATCGTCGACCTGGATGGCGGCGTCGTGCCAATAGCGGCCAACCAGTGTGCGTTGGACGCGCAGCAATTCGAGCGCCGCCTTGTACTGGTCCTCGTTCAGTTCATAAGGATCCTTGATGCCGAGTTCCGGTTTGTGGAACATCAGATAGTTGGCCGCATCCGCAATGTGGATCGGCCCGTCATAGGCCTGGACGCGGCCCTTGTTGGACTTGCCGTCCGGCAGCTTCATTTCCTCAAAGACGATGTTCCAGCTCTTGGGAGCCTCCTTGAACACGTCGGTGTTGTACATCAGGACGTTGGGACCCCACTGGTAGGGAACGCCGTAGTGGGCGCCGCCGACGGTGAACCACGGCGCGTCCTTGAGGCGCTCGTCGACCGTCTTCCAGCTCGGGATGAGATCGGTGTTGATCGGCTGCACGCGCTTGCCGGCAACGAGGCGCAACGAGGCATCGCCCGAAGCGGTGACGAGGTCGAAGCCGCCCTCATTCATCAGCGAGACCATCTCGTCGGAGGTGTTGGCGGTCTTGACGTTGACCTTGCAGCCGGTCTCCTTCTCGAAGGAAGTCACCCAGTCATAGCCTTTGTCGGTTTCGCCGCGCTCGATGTAGCCCGGCCAGGCAACGATGTTGACCTGGCCTTCGCCCTTGCCAAGTTCCTTGACCTGGGCGACGGCCTGACCGGAAAAGGTCAGCGCGACCGTCAGAGCAGTGCATGACTTCAGGAATGAATTCATTGTCGATCTCCCATTTAGGCGCCTGACCCTGAAAGCCGGTTTCGGTCTTCGTTAGGGGTCACGCGCGGACTGAAAACTGTCAGTTCGTCCGTTGGGCTTGATGCCGCTCTGATGGCGGCTTTGGTCCCTGAACCGAAAGTGCTTTGAAAATTCCGGTTTCGCAAATTCATTTATCAGAAGGGCGATATCGGTTTTTCCGATAGATGTGCAGCCGGCCTCTCAGGGACGCTGGCGGACCGTCCGTTGCGACTGGGCAAGACCGATGAAATCGCGCGCGGCCTGCGGCAGACCGGAGCCGCGCCGCCAGACCATGCCGACCTGGACCACCGGCAAGGAGCCGGAAATATCGCGCGATTCGATGCGGTCGCCTTCCAGCGACCAGGGCCGGTAGACGAGATCGGGCAGCAGCGCCACGCCGGCACCGGTGGCGACCAGACTGCGCACGGCCTCCACGGAACGGGTGCGGAAGGCGACATGCGGCTTGGCGCCGATCGCCGTCAGCAGCTTGCCGGTATTCTCCTCGATCTCGTCAACGGTCAGCATGATCAGCGTTTCGGAGGCAATGTCGCCAATGCTGATGATGTCGGCGCCGACGAGCGGATGACCGAGCGGCAGCCACAGCCGATAGGCCGAGACTTCGAGGATTTCCGACTGCAGCGCGGTGCGGTCGCGCAAATTGGAGGTGACCATGACGGCAATGTCGAGCTTGCCGCCGATCAGGAGGTGTTCGAGATAATCGCCATTGTCCTCGATGGCAGAGACCTCGACGCCCGGATAGGCACGGCGGTAACGGGCGAGCAGATCCGACAGCACATAGCCGGCGACCAGCGAGGTGACGCCGAGCTGCAGCCGGCCGGCCGCCACCGCCTGCTCGCCGGAGAAAGAGCGACGCGCGTCGGAAACATCGGCGAGGATTTTCGTCGCATGGCGCAGGAACTGGTGACCCTTGTGGGTGATGTTGAGGCCGCGCGGGTGGCGTTCGAACAGTTCGACGCCGAGATCGCTTTCGAGTTCCTTGATCGCTTCGGTGACCGACGATTGCGAGATGGAGAGGTTCTGGGCGGCGCCCGAGACCGTGCCTTGCTCGGCAACGGCGATGAAGAACTGCAGCTGGCGGATGGTGAAAGCCATGCCCGGACTAAACACCGGCGGCCGAACGAAGGAAAGCCGACTGCAGAGCTTATCCCATGACCTGAGAGCTGGCGCTCAATCGAGCGCCAACTTGATGCGCCGCCGGCATGCGGGGCCATAGCGCAGCGCAAGCATGAATGCCGTCTCCAGAGCCACGACGATGACAATGATGCGCAGGCCCACCGTGAAGGAGTCCCGGCCGCTGCCGCGCAGCAGATAGCCGGTGGTGAGAAAGCCCGCGTTCCAGAACGTGGCGCCGGGCAGCGTCGCGGCCGCGAAGGGCAAAGCGGGCAGGCAGAGTGCGCCGGCGGCGATCGGCAGGTAATTGCGCACAGTCGGGATGAACTGCGCCAGCAAGGACACACGGACGTGATTGCGCCGATAGGCCTGGCCGAGCCTGCGGTAGGTCGCGTGGCGCAGGAACACGTACTTGCCGAAACGCTCGACCAGCCTGTCGGCGCGGTCAGGTCCAACCCGGCGGCCGACCGCATACCAGACAAGGCAGCCGCTGGCGGACGCAAGCGTCGTCACCATCAGCAGGATCGCCAGCGTCGAAGCATCCGGCGCCGCCGTCATGCCGAGGAACAGCAGCAGCACATGCGAGGGCGGGATTGGCAGGATCTTTTCGGTGAAGGCGAGGCAGAAGACGCCGAACAGACCGAAGCCGAGGACGGCCGCCAGCGGCCCCGTCATGCGAAGCGACACGGTGACGCCAACACCAAACGGTGCCACGGTCCATCTCTGGAGAAAAGACAAAGCATCAGGCAACCTCCATCCTGGATCCAACGCTTCGATCGGTCGACGTGGCGTTTGCTGCAGTCAGCGTCGGACCCGAAATCCGTTGCATATGTCGGGTCCGACGCCTTGGCGCCGGCATACGAGGCGAATCGCGCACCGACTGGTTCTGTTTGCCGCGAATGGATTGCGTGGACATTGCGCCTCGGCGCGGACGAGACGTGTTTGACATCGACACCAATCGTAACTAACTAAGTTACATGAAACGCAACAGCCGGCTGTCCTCGACCCTGCACATTCTCGTCCACATGGCCGAGAAGCCCGAACAAGCGCTGACCTCCGAGCAGCTTGCCACCTTCATCCACACAAATCCGGTCGTGGTCCGCCGCACCATCGCAGGCTTGCGCGATGCCGGCATCGTCACCTCGTCACGCGGGCACGGTGGCGGCTGGCTGCTCGGGCGGGTGCCTGAGAAAATATCTCTGGCCGAGATCAGCGTCGCCCTTGGCGAGACGCTGCTGCCGTTCAGCACCGAGCCGGAAAGCCCCGGCTGCCTCGTCGAGCAGGCGGTGATCGCCGTGCTCGACGATTTTCGCATCGCCGCCGAAAGGCTGCTGGCGGAGAAGCTGAGCCGCATCACGCTGGCTGACCTGACCGCCGATTTCCGCCGCCGTTTTGACCTCATTGGAGTCTCCAGCCATGCAGTATGATCTTGCCGTCATCGGCGGCAGCTTTGCCGGCCTGTCCGCCGCCATCCAAGTGGCGCGGGCAGGACGCAAGGTGCTGGTGATCGACGCCGGCCGGCCGCGCAACCGCTTTGCCGAGCATTCGCACGGCTTCCTCGGACATGACGGGCGCGCGCCCGGCGCAATCCTGGATGACGCAAGGCGCCAACTACTGGCCTATCCGACAGCCAGGGTTGTCGACGGGCGCGCCGACAAGGCCCTTGCCGCTGGCAGCAGCGATTTCGAAATCACCACCGAGGGTGGCGAAACATTCGGCGCGGCACGGCTGGTACTGGCCACTGGGGTGCGCGATATCCTGCCGGAGGTTGCCGGGCTTGCCGAGCTCTGGGGAAAGAGCGTGCTGCACTGCCCCTATTGCCACGGCTACGAAGTTTCCGGCGGGCCGCTCGGCGTGCTCGCAACCGGTCCGATGTCCATGCATCAGGCACAGCTGATCACCGATTGGGGCGATGTCACGCTGTTCGGCAATGGCCTGTTCGAACCTGACACAGAGCAGATGCGCGCGCTGGAGAGCCGAAAGGTGCGGTTTGAGCCCACCAGCGTTGCCGAGCTAGAGGAAGACGGCTCCGGCGGATTGATCGTCCACCTCGACGACAGCAGAAAGGCCGGCGTCAGGGCGATGTTCACCGCTCCGCGCAATATCATGGCCAGCCCGCTGGCCGAACAGCTCGGCTGCGGCTTCACCGAAAGCCTCCTCGGCACGGTGATATCAGTCGACGACAGGCAGCAGACGACCGTCCCCGGCGTCTACGCCGCCGGCGACGCGGCACGTTCGATGCACAACATCGCCTTTGCAGTATCGGGTGGCACCTTTGCGGGCGTCTGCGCCCACCAATCGCTGGTCTTCGGCTAGAAGCCGGCTTCCGCGCCGGCGATGCTGAGCCGGGCGCCGGCCTGCGCAAGGGCGGCGGCCAGGTCGTGCGGCGGCGAGCGGTCGGTGGCGAGTTCGGAAAAGCTGTCGAAGCCGCAGACCTGGACCAGACCAAGACGGCCGAATTTCGAGTGATCGGTGATGACGAGGGACCGCTGGCCGCGCGACAGCACCATGCGGGCGAACTCGGCCTCATCCAGATCAAAATCCATGACGCCCATCACCGCGTCGACGCCCCCGGTGGAAATGATGGCGTGACTGACCGAGAAGCGACTGACAAAATCGATCGCCGAGGCGCCGAAAGCAGCGCCGGAATCGCTGCGCAGCTCGCCGCCGGCCATATAGACCTTGTTGCCGTTGATGGTGGCCAGCGTGCGGGCGATGTCCGAGGAATTGGTGACGACCGTCAGGCGCCGGTGGCCGAGCAGTTCACGCGCAAGGAACGAGGTCGTCGTTCCGGTGTCGAGCATGATGGATTCCCCGTCGCGGATGGTGGCGGCGACCATGCGGGCAATGACCCGCTTGGCGTCGGCGTTCTCACGCATGCGCCGCTCGAACGGCGCTTCGCCGATCATTGACGGCAGGCCGATGGCGCCATGCATCTTGAGGACAGAGCCATCACCGGTCAGCGGCTTGACGTCGCGGCGCACCGTCTCGAGCGACACGCCCAGCCGGTCGGCCAGACTGGCGATGGTGACGGTGCCCTCTTCCTGCAGGAGCCGCAGGATCTCGCCGTGTCGTTTGGACTGGGCCATCTGGTTTCCCGAACTGATGCTCTTGACCGATTCTAAGGTAATTCAATTGCTTTTAAAGGAACTACCTTATGCTTTCAGGCAAAATACCCAAAAAAAGTCACAGCTTTTTATTGACAAGCGGGAAACCCTGGCGTGAAATCAAAGACATCAACAGGCTTCAGATCTGCGACTGGGGGCAGAGACGCAACTCAGTGGTCAGGCCGTTTGGAACGTGCCTGTACAAGGAATTTTCAGATCCGCGGGGGCGGATGCCGGGCTCAAAAACCTGGCCAAGGGGCTCGTCGGTGCGGTGCGGGATACCGATCCTGGCGTCCCGCACCGACGAGATTATTTACGTTTCTCCCCGCCGTCGTTGCGCTGTTCACGGCGCCTTGTCGAAGCCCAGCAAACCAGGGATGATTCCGTGACCGCCGAAGACCGCATCCGCGCCCTGCCCTGCTGGACCGGTGGCATCGAGATCGCACCGCTGCCCGGCGGTCTGAGCAACGCGAATTATGTGGTCACGGACGCGGCCGGACGACACGTCGTGCGCTTCGGCAAGGACTATCCGTTCCACCATGTCTTTCGCGAGCGCGAGGTGATGACGGCGCGGGCGGCGCATGCCGCCGGTTTCGCGCCGGCCGTCCGCCATGCCGAACCGGGCATCATGGTCACAGAGTTTCTCGGCGCCAAGACCTATCTCGCCGAGGACGTACGCGCCAATCTTGGCCGCGTCGCAGCCCTGATGCGCGCCTTTCACCGGGAGATGCCCAGTCACGTCTCCGGCGCCGGCTTCATGTTCTGGGTGTTCCATGTCATTCGCGACTATGCGCGCACGCTTGAAGAAGGTGGCAGCCGCAAGCGCAGCGACCTGCCGCGCCTGCTGACGCTGGCCGACGAACTGGAGCGCGCGCAGAAACTGCTGCCGATCGTCTTTGGCCACAATGATCTGTTGCCGGCCAACATTCTCGACGACGGCAACAGGCTGTGGCTGATCGACTTCGAATATGCCGGCTTCAACACGGCGATGTTCGACCTCGCAGGCGCCGCCTCCAACGCCGGCATGAGCGACGAGGAATCCTTCGCCTTCCTGACCGCCTATTTCATGAAGGAACCGGACGAAGCGATCCGCCGTTCGCACGCGGCCATGCAATGCGCCTCGCTGCTGCGCGAGGCGATGTGGAGCATGGTGTCCGAGCTCTATCTCGACGCGCCCGGTATCGACTACGTCGCCTACACCGAGGAAAACCTCGCCCGGCTCGACACGGCGCTGGAAAACTACAGAACGAAGTACGGGATGCAGAAATCATGACATTGCCGACCCAGGCCGCCATCGTCGTCATCGGCGGTGGAATCATCGGCTGTTCGACGGCTTATCATCTGGCGCGCGACCACAAGGCCGATGTCGTTCTGCTCGAACAAGGCAAGCTGACCTCGGGCTCGACCTGGCATGCCGCCGGCCTTGTCGGCCAGTTGCGCTCGTCGGCTTCGATCACCCGCGTGCTGAAATACTCCGTCGACCTCTACAAGGGCCTCGAGGCCGAGACCGGCCTTGCCACCGGCTGGAAGATGACCGGCTGCCTCAGGCTCGCCACCAATGCCGACCGCTGGACCGAGTACAAAAGGCTGGCGACGACGGCGAAAAGCTTCGGCATGGACATGCAATTGCTATCACCGGCGGAAGTCAAGGCAATGTGGCCGCTCATGGAAACCGGCGATCTTGTCGGCGCCTCCTGGCTGCCGACCGATGGCCAGGCGAGCCCCTCCGACATCACGCAGTCGCTGGCCAAGGGCGCGCGCATGCATGGCGCCAAACTGTTCGAGGATGTCCGCGTCATCGGCTTCGAAATGAAGGACGGCCGCATCACGGCGGTGACGACCAACAAGGGCGACATTGCTTGTGACAAGGTGGTCAACTGCGCCGGCCAGTGGGCGCGGCAGGTCGGCGCCATGGCCGGCATCAACGTGCCGCTGCAGCCGGTGAAGCACCAGTACATCATCACCGAGAAGATCGACGGACTGGCGACCGACGCGCCGACCATCCGCGATCCGGACCGGCGCACCTATTTCAAGGAAGAGGTCGGCGGGCTGGTGATGGGCGGCTATGAGCCGAACCCGCAGGCCTGGGCTACTGGTCTCCCCGGCGGCGACGTCCCCAATGATTGGGAATTCAGGCTGTTCGACGATGATTACGACCATTTCGAGCAGCACATGAGCCAAGCGATCGCGCGCGTGCCGGCACTGGAAACCGTCGGCGTCAAGCAGATGATCAACGGGCCGGAGAGTTTTACACCGGACGGCAATTTCATTCTCGGCACAGCGCCCGAATGCGCCAACATGTTTGTCGGGGCCGGCTTCAACGCCTTCGGCATCGCCTCGGGCGGCGGCGCCGGCTGGGTGCTGGCGCAGTGGGTGGTCGATGGCGAAGCACCGCTCGACCTGTGGGTGGTCGACATCAGGCGCTTTGCTAATTTGCACCGTGACCGTCAGTGGGTCTGCGACCGCACGCTGGAGGCCTATGGCAAACACTATACGATCGGCTTTCCGCATGAGGAGTATGCCAGCGGGAGGCCGCGCATCGTCTCGCCGCTCTACGACAGGCTGAAACAGCAAAATGCCGTGTTCGGCTCGAAGCTCGGCTGGGAGCGGCCTAACTGGTTCGCGCCCGAAGGCGTCGAGCCGCAGGACATCTATTCGATGGGCCGGCAGAACTGGTTTGTGGCGGTCGGTGACGAACACCGGCATGTGCGCGAAAAAGTCGGCATCTTCGATCAATCCTCCTTCGCCAAATACGAGCTGAGCGGGCCCGATGCGCTGAAGGCGCTGGACTGGGTCTGCGCCAACGACGTCAGCAAGCCGGTCGGCCGGCTGACCTACACGCAGCTTCTCAACACACGCGGCGGCATCGAGGCCGATCTGACGGTGGCGCGGCTGGCCGAAGAGAAGTTCTACATCGTCACCGGCACAGGCTTCCGCACGCATGATTCCTCGTGGATCAGCGATCATATCGGCGAAGGGCTCGATGCCAGGCTTGTCGATGTCACCGAGGATTTCGGCACGCTGTCGCTGATGGGTCCTCGGGCGCGCGACGTGCTTTCGGCCGTGACCGAAGCCGACGTCTCAAACGTGAGCTTCCCGTTCGGCCATGTGCGTGAGATTGCCATCGCCGGCCACACAATTCGGGCGCTGCGCGTCACCTATGTCGGCGAGCTGGGCTGGGAACTGCACGTGCCGATCGCGGCCACCGGCGAAGTCTTCGACGCGCTGATGGCGGCAGGCAAAAAGCACGACATCCGCCCGATCGGCTATCGGGCACTGGAATCGCTGCGGCTGGAAAAGGGCTATCGGGCCTGGGGCTCCGACATCACGCCCAACGACACGCCGCAGGAAGCCGGGCTCGGCTGGGCGGTCAAGCTGCGCAAGAACACGGATTTCATCGGACGGCGCGCGCTGGAGAAGACCAGCGGCACGGCAATGAAGAAACGCTTTGCCGGCTTCACGGTCGACGACCCCGAGATCGTGCTGCTCGGCCGCGAAACCATCCTGCGCAATGGCGAGCCTGTCGGTTATCTCACCAGCGGCGGTTATGGCTATACGCTGGGCAAGACCATCGGCTACGGCTACGTGCGCAACGCCGACGGGGTCAGCGACGATTTTCTCGCCTCGGGCGACTACGAACTGGTGGTTGCGATGGAGAGGACGCCGGCCAAGATCCACCTCGAGCCGATGTACGATCCGGCAGGCGTAAAGATCAAAGCGTAGGTCAGGTCACGCGCAGTGCGAGGCCGCGGCTGGGCACGGTGTCGGCCTCGCCGGGCATCGAGACATAAGGGCGCGTTTCCTCGACGCGGGTGACGAGGCCTTGCGCCTCGAGCTCAGCGATGCGCGTGGCGAAGCCCTGATCCCACAGCGAGTTCTTGACCGTCAGCACGATGATGCCGCCCGGCCGGCAGATGCGGATCAGTTCGTCCAGCCCCTCGACGCCGACATGACCTGATGTGAAGACGCCGGCCGAGATCACTCCGGCATAGACATCATCGGCAAAGGGCAGATGACCGCCCAGCGCCAGGCAATGGAGCGCGGAATAGACACCCTTGCGGGCCGCCTGATCCAGCATGCCTTGTGAAATATCGAGTGCCTCGACTTGCGGGTAACCAGCAATATCAAGCCATTCGCCGATGAGACCGGTGCCGGCCCCGGCATCGAGCAGCGGTGCTGAACCGCGCGGCAGATGGCGGGTCAGCAGCGCAAGGCAGATCGTCGGATGGCGATAGCCGGCGGCCGACATGTCGGCGTCGTAGGTCTGCGACCAACGATCATAAAGTGCGGCGACCTCTTCGGGTCGCTTTGCCGCGTAGGCCGCGCCAAGCGTGCCCTGATGTTTGCTGTCCGCCACTTTGATCCAGTCCGCCAATTTTTGATCTCGCAGTGATGATAGCCAAAGCGCGAAAATTGTGGAACCGTTGCCGCGACAAATAACAGTGGGGGCGCAGGCATGATTACAGACGAGGCGCGTGCGGCACTGGACGCCATTCCCATGCTGGCTTGCTACAGCGGGCCGCTGGAACGGCTGGGCGGCCTCACCAACCTCGTCTTCAAGGCCGGCGACTTCTGCCTGCGCATTCCCGGCAGGGGCACCGAGGAATACATCAACCGGGCCAACGAAGCGGTGGCTGCACGCGAAGCTGCAAAAGCAGGGGTCAGTCCCGAGGTGCTGCATGTCGATGCCGGCACCGGGTTGATGGTGACACGCTACATCGCCGGCGCCGAAACCATGTCGGAGGAGAAATTCAAGGTTCGGCCGGGCAGTCCAGCCCGCGCCGGCGAGGCCTTTCGCAAGCTGCACAATTCAGGCGCGGTGTTTCCCTTCCGCTTCGAGCTGTTTGCGATGATCGACGACTATCTCAAGGTGCTGTCCACCAAGGAGATCGCCCTGCCCGCCGGCTATCATGACGTGGTGCGCGAGGCGGAAACCGTGCGCTCGGCACTTGCCGCCCATCCGCTGCCGATCGTTGCCTGCCACTGCGATCCGCTGTGCGAGAACTTCCTCGATACGGGCGAGCGGATGTGGATCGTCGACTGGGAATATTCGGGCATGAACGACCCGCTCTGGGACCTTGGCGACCTCTCCGTGGAAGGTAAATTCGATCTGGCGCAAGACGAAGAGATGATGCGCGCCTATTTCGGCGGCGAGGCGAGGCCGGCGCAGCGCGGCGGCATCGTCATCTACAAGGCGATGTGCGACCTGTTGTGGACGCTGTGGGGGCTGATCCAGCTCGCCAACAACAACCCTGTCGATGATTTTCGCGCCTATGCCGACGGGCGGTTCGCGCGCTGCAAGGCGCTGATGGAGACGTCCGAGTTTTCACGGCATCTGGCGGCGATCCGCCGGGGGTGAGCCTGGACTAATTCACGCCCTTCGGCACGTTTTCGGGCGGCACCGTGGTCTCGACCACTTTCTGGCGGTGGAAGATGAACAGGCCGGCGAGAACGACAATGCCCGAGCCGATCAGGATGCGCGGACCGGGAACGTCGCCGAAGAACACCAGTCCGAACACCACCGCCCACAGCAGCAGCGTGTAATGCAGCGGCGCCAGCGTTGAGGCCGGCGCCAGCTTGAGCGCCCTGGTGATCATCAGATGGGCGCCGCAGGAGACGATGCCGAGCAGCAGCATGGCGCCGAGATCGAGCGCCGACGGCGTCTGCCAGGCGCCGATGGTCAGCACGCCGCCGACCAGCAGCGTGCCGATGGTCTGCCATGTCACCAGATTGGTGTCGCTGGTGCCACGCAGGCGGCGGTTGAGGATGATGGCGAAGGCGAAGGCGATACTGCCCACCAGCGCAAAACCCGATGACAGCGAGAAGGCCGCCGAGGACGGTTTCAGCATGATCAGCACACCGCAGAAGCCGAGCAGGATCGCCATCCAGCGGCGCCAGCCGACCTTTTCGCCAAGCAAGAGGTGCGAGAGTGCCGCGACGTAGATCGGCCCCGCCATGTAGAAACTCATCACATCGGCCAGCGGCAGATAGACCACGGCGGCATAGAAGAGCGCGGTGTCGAGCGTGGTCATCACCACCCGCAGCAGCTGCAGCTCCAGGCGTTCCATGCGAAACAGCTTGGCCGGGCCCTGGTTGGCGATCATCGGGCCGAGCACGAAGAAGGCGCCGATGGAGCGGATCAGCACCACCTGGCCGACGGAGAAGCTGGCGACCAGCCATTTGCCCATGGCGTCGTTCAGCGCAAAAAGGAAATCGCCGGCCAGCATCAACAGAATGCCGGCCAAAAGCACATTCCTGATCGTCGAATTCTGCGCCACGGGCTGCGTCATGCCGATCCCGATTCCTCCCCCTTGTAAGCCCGCGTCGTAGACGGAAGCAGCGGCTTTGACGAGGAGAATTCGGGCGATGGGTAAGACCAGCGCCGGGAATCGGCTGTATCTAGAGCATGATGCCGAAAAGTGTGAAGCGGTTTTCGGACGACATCATGCTCTATCTCTTTGATTGGAGCCGGATATGTGCCGCCGGTTCACCATTCCCGGCCTTCCGCCGATGGACAGCCTGGTTTCCTGCTTCGTCCGCTCCGCCACCACCTTGCCCCTGGCGATGACGCACAGGCGCTCGGCGCGCAGCCGCAGGGCTTCGACCGGATTGCCGGCATCGAGGACGACCAGGCTGGCGCGCTTGCCGACCGCCAGGCCGAGATGATCGAGGCCCATGATCGCGGCATTGACGTTGGTGACCATGTCGAAGCAGCGCGCCATCTCTGCCGGGCTCGACATCTGAGCGACGTGCAGACCCATGAAGGCGACATCGAGCATGTCGGCGGTGCCCAGCGAATACCAGGGATCGAGCACGCAATCCTGGCCCCAGCCGACGCGAATGCCGAGCGCCAGCATTTCCTTGACCCGGGTCAGGCCGCGGCGCTTCGGGAAGGTGTCGTGGCGGCCCTGCAGCATGATGTTGATCAGCGGATTGGGAATGACCGAGACGCCGGCCTCGGCGATCAGCGGCAGCAGCTTCGAGACGTAGTAATTGTCCATCGAATGCATCGAGGTGAGGTGCGAACCGGCGACCTTGCCCTGCAGATCAAGACGCTGCGTTTCATAGGCCAACTGCTCGATATGGCGCGACAGCGGATCATCGGTCTCGTCGCAATGCAGGTCGACCATCAGGCCGCGGCTGGCCGCGATCTCGCACAGCTCCGTTACCGAGCGCGTGCCGTCGGCCATGGTGCGCTCGAAATGCGGGATGCCGCCGACAATGTCGACGCCCATGTCGAGCGCGCGGATGGTGTTTTCACGCGCCGATGGAGAGCGATAAAACCCGTCCTGCGGGAAGGCGACCAATTGCAGGTCGATGTAGGGAGCGACCGTCTTCTTGACCTCGAGCAACGCCTCGACCGCCAGCAGGCGGTCATCGCAGACATCGACATGGGTGCGGATGGCGAGCAGGCCCATCGACACCGCCCAGTCGCAATAGGCCAGCGCGCGATCACGCACCGCCTCATGCGTCAAAAGCGGCTTCAACTCGCCCCACAGCGAAATGCCTTCGAGCAGCGTACCCGACGCGTTGATGCGCGGAATGCCGTAGGAGAGCGTCGCATCCATGTGGAAATGCGGATCGACGAAGGGCGGCGAGACCAGATTGCCACGGGCGTCGACCTCGGTCCGCGCGGAACCCTGGAGAACGGGCTCGATCGTCGCGATCGTCTCACCGTTGATGCCGATGTCGGCAACCCTGCCATCAGGCAGTGTGCCGCCGCGAACGATAAGGTCGAAATCCATCCGTCGTCATCCCGTCAAAAGAATCATCTGATATAGCCGAGGCTGAAAATCGCATCCCGTCGATGCCGCTTGCAACAGCGATTTGTCCGCGGCGGCCGCGGATGGTTTCATCCGGCCGCAACTCCCTCTATAAGCCGCCTTCGTTGTCCCGGTTTCAAGGATCCGCCGTTTGTTTCGTTTCTTCCGCTCGACGGAAAACCAGCGCCTCGTCGCGAGGTTGATCCGGGAATCCTTTTATCAGCACAGGTTTGGCTACGGCGCCGCGATCTTGTCGATGCTTGTGGTGGCCGCCACGACCGGCGCCAGCGCCTGGATTCTCAAAGAGATCACCGACGAATTCGTAGTTTTCAAGCGGATTGACCGGGTCAACCTGATTGCGGGCGGGGTCGCCACGATCTTCATCCTCAAGGGCCTCGCCAACTTCATTCAGGCCTATTTCATGAGCCGTGTCGGCAACGCCATCATCGCCGACCGCCAGCGCAAGATCTACGACCGCATCCTGGCGCAAGGCATCGAATTCTACCATTCGACCTCGTCGTCCGACCTGATCACACGCATGACCAACAATGCGCAGGCGGCACGCAACGTGCTCGACCTCGTTGTCACGTCCTATGTGCGCGATCTGTTGTCGCTGGTCGTCCTGGTAGGAGTCATGGTCTGGCAGCAGCCAGCCTTGTCCATAATCTGCTTCGTCGTCGGCCCCTTGGCTATCTACGGGGTCAACCGCATCCTGAAACGTGTTCGCAAGTTCGCCGCGATGGAGTTTCGCTCGGTCGGCCAGATCGTGCAGGTGATGCAGGAAACGGCAATCGGCGTGCGCGTCGTCAAATCCTTCAACCTCGAAGGCGCAATGCGCAACCGCATGTACAAAGCGGTGTCGGACGTCGAGAACCGGGCCAACAACATCGCGACGCTGGAGGCTGCGACAAGCCCGGTGATGGAGACGCTGGCCGGGCTGGCAATTGCCGGGGCCATCTTCGTCAGTGGCTTCCTGGTCTTGCAGGGCGGCCAGATGCCGGGAAACATCATGGCCTTCATCGGGGCACTCCTGTTTGCCTATGAGCCGGCAAAGCGCCTTGCGCGCGTGCGCATATCGCTGGAAAGCGGCATTGTCGGCGTGCGCATGATGTTCGAGCTCGCCGACCAGCCGCTCACTCTGGTCGAGAAGCCGGACGCGAAGCCGCTTCTGGCCGGACCGGGCGAGATCCGGTTCGACGCCGTCGACTTCGCTTATCAGAAAGGGCCGCCGGTGCTGGACAGGTTCGATCTGACGCTTGCGCCCGGCAAGATGACGGCGCTGGTCGGGCCTTCCGGCGGCGGCAAGTCGACGATTCTAAACCTGATCATGCGCATGTATGATCCGCAGAGCGGCAGGGTGCTGTTCGACGGTCAGGATATTTCCCATGCGACGCTCGCATCGCTGCGGGAAAAGATCGCCTATGTCAGCCAGGATACGTTCCTGTTTGCCGGCACCATCATGCACAACATCCGGCTTGGGCGCGAGGGTGCGACCGACGATGAGGTGATCGCCGCCGCCAAGGCGGCCAACGCGCATGACTTCATCAGCGCGCAGGCGAAAGGCTACGAGACGGATGTCGGCGAGAATGGCGGCCTACTGTCGGGCGGCCAGCGCCAACGGATCTCGATCGCACGCGCCATGTTACGCAATGCGGAGATCCTGCTGCTGGACGAAGCGACCAGCGCGCTCGACGCCGAATCGGAAGCGCTGTTCCGCGACGCGCTGCAGCAATTGACGGAAGGCCGCACGACGATCGTCATCGCGCACCGTCTGTCGACGGTGCACCAGGCCGACACGATCGTGGTGCTCGAAGCCGGCAAGGTGGTGGAAAGCGGCCCGCACAAGACCTTGCTCCAGCAGGGCGGGCTCTACCAGAAGCTCTATGAGTATCAGTTGATGCCGTAGCACTTCTCTTCCCTTCTCCCCCTGTGGGAGAAGGTGGATCGGCGCGCAGCGCCGAGACGGATGAGGGGTGTTCCAGCGGAATGAGGCGTTGGTGTTTTCTGGAACACCCCTCATCCGTCGCCTGCGGCGACACCTTCTCCCACAGGGGGAGAAGGAAGAAACCTCACTCCGGCACAAACCTCACCGCGCCCTTGGCCGCGCTGGTGGCCATGGCGGCATAGGCGCGCAAGGCGGTCGTCACCTTGCGCTTGCGCTTTTCCTCCGGCTTCCAGGCCAGGGCGCCCCTGGCCTCCATCGCCGCCCGGCGCGCAGCGAGTTCCGCCTCATCGACAGCCAGGCGGATGCTGCGGTTCGGGATGTCGATCTCGATCGTATCGCCCTCCTGCACCAGTCCGATCAAACCGCCTTCGGCAGCTTCCGGCGACGCATGGCCGATCGACAGGCCCGAGGTGCCGCCGGAGAAGCGGCCGTCAGTGACCAGAGCGCACGCCTTGCCGAGGCCCTTCGACTTCAGATAGCTGGTCGGGTAGAGCATTTCCTGCATGCCGGGGCCGCCGCGCGGTCCTTCATAGCGGATGACGACGACATCGCCGGCCTTGATCTCGTTGGACAGGATCGCCTTGACGCTGGAATCCTGGCTTTCGAACACGCGGGCCGGGCCGGTGAATTTCAGGATCGATTCATCGACGCCCGCCGTCTTCACGATGCAGCCGTCGAGCGCCAGATTGCCCTTCAGCACGGCAAGGCCGCCATCCTTGGAAAAGGGATGTTCGGTCGAGCGGATAACGCCTTTCTCGCGGTCGAGATCGAGCTCGTCCCAGCGGCGCTCCTGGCTGAAGGCGACCTGTGTCGGCACGCCGCCAGGGGCGGCGAGGAAGAAATCGCGCACGCTCTGGCTGGTCGTGCGGGAAATGTCCCAATGGTCGAGCGCCTCGCCCAGGGTTGACGTATGCACCGTCGGCAGGTCGCGGTTGAGCAGGCCGGCATTGTCGAGCTGGCCGAGGATCGCCATGATGCCGCCGGCGCGGTGGACGTCTTCCATGTGGACGTCGGACTTGGCGGGCGCCACCTTGCACAGCACCGGCACCTTGCGCGACAGCGCGTCGATGTCGTCCTGATCGAAATCGATCTCGCCCTCATGCGCGGCAGCCAGGATGTGCAGCACGGTGTTGGTCGAACCGCCCATGGCGATGTCGAGCGTCATGGCGTTCTCGAAAGCGCCCTTCGAGGCGATGTTGCGCGGCAGTGCGGTTTCGTCGTCCTGCTCGTAATAGCGCTGGGCGAGATCGACGATCAGGTGGCCGGCCTCGACGAACAGACGCTTGCGGTCGGCATGCGTCGCCAATGTCGAGCCGTTGCCGGGCAGCGACAGGCCAAGCGCCTCGGTCAAACAATTCATCGAATTGGCGGTGAACATGCCCGAGCAGGAGCCGCAGGTCGGGCAGGCCGAGCGCTCGATGACCTTGACGTCCTCATCGGAGATCTTGTCGTCGGCGGCCGCGACCATGGCATCGACCAGGTCGAGCGCCTGCGTCTTGCCGGCGAGCACCACCTTGCCGGCTTCCATCGGACCGCCGGAGACGAAGACGGTCGGGATGTTGAGGCGCAACGAGGCCATCAGCATGCCGGGCGTGATCTTGTCGCAATTGGAGATGCAGACCATGGCGTCGGCGCAATGCGCGTTGACCATGTATTCGACGGAATCAGCGATCAGCTCGCGCGACGGGAGCGAATAGAGCATGCCGTCATGGCCCATCGCGATGCCGTCATCGACGGCGATGGTGTTGAATTCCTTGGCAACGCCGCCGGCCTTTTCGATCTCGCGCGCGACCAATTGGCCGAGATCCTTCAGATGGACATGGCCCGGCACGAACTGGGTGAAGGAGTTGACCACCGCAATGATCGGCTTGCCGAAATCCGAGTCCTTCATGCCGGTGGCGCGCCAGAGGCCGCGAGCGCCGGCCATGTTGCGGCCATGGGTGGTGGTGCGGGAACGATAGGCAGGCATGTTTTTTCCTTGGTGGCTGGCCGCAGCCCAGGGGTTGGCGCGGCGGAGCTGAATTCGGACCGCAGGCGTTATAGACGCGCAAGTATGGTCTGGCCACAATTTTGCAATGCGCCAGATTCTCTCAAAAAAATGCGTGGCACTGTCGGATGGCGCGCTGCATGTCCGTCCTTGGGCAGACGGCAAGGAGATGGCACCATGTTCGGAGTCAGCCGTTTCACAGGAACAGCGACCGAAACAGCACGAGGAGCACGACATGCAAAAGATCACCACCTGCCTGTGGTTCGACGGCCAGGCCGAAGAGGCCATGAACTTCTACGTCTCCATCTTCAAGAATTCCAAGGTGCTGAGCGTGATGCGTTGGCCCGAAGGCCACGCCGATGCAGGCAAGGTGTTGGTGACCACGTTCGAACTCGACGGCGTGCAGTTCCAGGCGCTCAATGGTGGACCGCAGTTCAAGCACAGCGAAGCGATGTCGCAGTCGATCGACTGCAAGACGCAGGAAGAGGTGGATTACTTCTGGGACAAGCTCATCGAAGGTGGCGGCCAACCATCGCAATGCAGCTGGCTGAAGGATAAATTCGGCGTCTCCTGGCAGGTTGTGCCGGAGCAGCTGCCGCGCCTGCTCCTGGATCCGGACCGGGCCAAGGCCGGCCGCGTGATGTCGGCGATGATGCAGATGAGCAAGATCGACATCGCCAAGATCGAGGAAGCTGCCAGAGGATAGTCGAGGGTCGCGCCGCCCCTCATCCGCCCTTCGGGCACCTTCTCCCCGTGAACGGGGAGAAGGAAAAAGCGCGACTTACGCCGCTCTGTCGCGGACCTGATAGTCCTTGATCGTGGCAAACTTGATCGCCTTCCAGCGCTCCGCTTCGTAGTTCAGCGAGAAGGCGTGCTGGGCGAGGAACACCGGATCGTTGTCGAGGTCGCGGGCGATGTCGCCGCGATGCGCCTCGATGAAACGCAGGACCTCGGCCTTGTCGTCGGCCGAGATCCAGCGGCACACGGAAAAGCGCGACATCTCGAATTCGACCGGCAGGGTGTATTCGAAGTTCAGCCGTTCCTTCAGGACGTCGAGTTGCAGCGCGCCGACGACACCGACGATGGCCGGTGAGCCGTCCTCGGGCGAAAACAGCTGCACGACGCCCTCCTCTGCCATCTGGTGCAGCGCTTCCTTTAGCTTTTTGGCCTTCATCGCGTCGCCGAGGCGGACACGGCGCAGGATTTCCGGGGCGAAATTCGGAACGCCGCGGAACAGGATTTCCTCGCCCTCGGTCAGCGTATCGCCAATACGCAGCGTGCCGTGGTTGGGAATGCCGACGACGTCGCCGGCAAAGGCCTCGTCGGCGGTGACGCGTGTGCGGGCAAAGAAGAACTGCGGCGCCGACAGCGACATCGGTTTTCCCGTGCGTACCAGCTTGGCCTTCATGCCGCGCTCGAGCTTGCCCGAACAGACGCGGACGAAGGCTATGCGGTCGCGGTGGTTGGGATCCATGTTGGCCTGGATCTTGAAAACGAAGGACGTCATCTTCTCTTCGGTCGCCTCGACCTTGCGGGTGTCGGCCTCTTGAGCACGCGGCGGCGGTCCAAAAGCGCCGAGCGCCTCGATCAGGTCGCGCACGCCATAATTGCGCAGCGCCGAGCCGAAATAGACCGGCGTCAGGTGACCCTCGCGGAAGGCTTCTATATCAAGGGGTCTGCACGCTTCCCGCGCCAGCTCCAGCTCCTCGATGAAGGCCTCGCGCTCGTTCTCCGGCAAAAGGCCGGCGACGCGGTTGGAATCGGGACCGTTGACCGGCGTGCGCTCCTTCTCGTCGTCGCCCCTGCGCACGGCGTTCAGCGCCAGATGGTAGGTGCCGGAAAAATTCTTGCCCCGGCCGATCGGCCAGGTGATCGGCGCCGTATCCAGCGCCAGCTTCTGCTCGATCTCATCCAGAATCTCGAACGGATCGCGGCTTTCGCGATCCATCTTGTTGACGAAGGTGATGATCGGGATGTCGCGTAGCCGGCAGACTTCGAAAAGCTTCAGCGTGCGCGGCTCGATGCCCTTGGCGGCATCGATGACCATGACGGCCGAGTCGACCGCCGATAGCGTGCGATAGGTGTCGTCTGCGAAATCCTCGTGGCCGGGCGTGTCGAGCAGGTTGAAGACATTGTCCTCATACTCGAAGGTCATCACCGAAGTGACGACCGAAATGCCGCGCTCACGCTCGATCTTCATCCAGTCCGACCGCGTCTGGATCTTGTCCTTCTTGGCCTTGACCTCGCCGGCAAGCTGGATGGCGCCGCCGAACAGCAGCAGCTTTTCGGTGAGCGTGGTCTTGCCGGCGTCCGGGTGCGCGATGATCGCGAAGGTGCGGCGGCGCGCCACTTCTTCTTCTATTGCTTCGGGCATTCTCTGGGATTTCCGTGTGACAGGCCGGGCTTCTAGCAGCGCAGTGCGGGCCTGTCGACCGGTCCGGCGGCAGGGAAGCCGCCGGAAGACATGGCTTGCTTCAGGCCAATTCGGCCGTGCGGCTCGCCTGAACGACCTCGGGGAGCCAGCCGGCAATGGTGCCGCCTATCGCGTCGGCATGGTCTTCCTGCAGATAGTGCGCACCGGGTCCGAGATTGATGAACCGGCAGTTCTTCAGCCCGGCGGCGAATTCGCGTGCGGCCTGCGGCGCAATCAGCGCGCCGGGATCGCCCGCAAACAGCAGTTTCGGATAGGTGGAGAGCCGAAGTGCGCGATGATCATGTTCGCTGATGGCGGCAACGTCGGCGGGCTGGCCCTCGATCGGCAATTCCCGAGGCAGGCGCAACACCGGCTTTCGCGATTGCGGTGTCGGGAACGGCGCCCGGTAGACGGCCATCTCCTCATCGCTCAGTGTACGCAGAACCGAGGCCGGCAACACTTTTTCGACGAAGACATTGTCTTCCAGGACCAGCTTCTCGCCGACACCCGGCGTGCGCAGCGCCTTGAACATTTCGCGGGCTTGCGGGCGCTGATGAAAATCCTCCCAGCGCTCGAAGGGTCGGATGAATTCCATGAAGGCAAGGCCGAGCACGCGTTGCGGTCGCCGCGCCGCGAGATGGAAAGCCAGGGCCGTGCCCCAGTCCTGCGCGACCAACACCACTTCCTGGATGTCGAGCACGTCCAGGAAGGCGTCGAGATAGCGGACGTGATCGAAGAAGCGATAATCGATATCGGGCTTGCCGGATTGGCCGTAGCCGATCAGGTCGGGCGCGATGCAGCGACCGAGCGGCGCGACATACGGGATGATGTTGCGCCAGATGTGGGATGAGGTCGGATTGCCATGCAGGAACAGAACGGTGGGGCCGGACGCTCTCGTCTCGACATAGGACATGGTCGAATCGAGCACGGCGATCTGCGAGCGTCTCGGTGCAGCGACGCCAGCTTGAGAAATGTTGGCTTTCGAACTCATGGGGTCGGCTCCTTTGCAAAAACTGTGCTGAAGATGATTTTCTTGAACCGCTCGAGCGGCGCGGGGCTACGTTCAACCTTCATGCGCAGCATGGCGCCCTGCCAAGACGACAGCAGGAAGTCGGCAAGGTCCTCGGCCTCGAAGGTCTTGGAGATGTCGCCGGCTGCCTGGCCTTCGGCGATGCAGGCGGCGAAGGGCTGGCGCCAGCGTTCGAAGATGTCGACGAGTTGCAGGCGCAGCGGCTCGCTGTGGACCGCGGTCTCGAGGCTGAGATTGCCTATCATGCAGCCGCGTGCCCAATCATGCGCCTCAAGCTTCGAGGTGATGACATCGACATAGCGCCTCAGCCGGCCGATGGGCGGCGTGCCGTCCTGCGCCAAGGCTTTCTCGACCAACGTGCCGACATAGGCGAAATAGCGGTCCAGCACCTCCCCGGCAAACTCCTCCTTGGAGGCAAAATGGTTGGTGAACGAGCCGGGCCGGGCGTCGGCGGCGGCAACGATGTCGCGCACACCGGCGGCGGTATAGCCGGAATTCCAGATGGTCCGGAACCCGGCGTCAAGGAGGTTTTCGCGGAGTGATTGTCTGGCCATACCGATATAATACGTACGTACGTATTGATGTCAAGCCGAATAATTTGCGTTGCCGATGTTGGCAAGCGGGGGTGGCACTGGAAGAGTGTCCCTCAGGGGGTGGCGAGTTTGAGGAGCGAACATGGCTGCCGTGAAACAAGTGATCGTCATCGGCGCCGGCATCATCGGTGCTTCCATGGCCTGGCACCTGACCAGGGCAGGCGCACAGGTGACGGTTATCGCCGCCGACAGCGCCGCCGGTGGGGTCGCCACGCCGAACTCCTTTGCCTGGATCAATGCCACCTGGGGCAATCCGGAGCCCTATTTCCGGCTGCGCACCCGCGCCATGGCCGAATGGTCGCGGCTGGCGCGGGACGTGCCCGGCCTGCCGCTCAACTGGTGCGGCGGCCTGTGCTGGGATCTATCGGCGGCCGACATGGAAGCCTATACCGCGCGGCATTCGGCCTGGGGCTACGGCATCGAGCGCGTCGACCGCGCCGGCGCGGCCCGTATAGAGCCTAATCTCACCGAACTCCCGGACGTCGCTTTGCATGTCGCCGAAGAGGGCGTTGCCGAGCCGGTCGCGGCAACGAAGGCGCTGCTGGCCGATGCCGAACGACGCGGCGCGCGGATCATCTCCAGCACGGTGACGGCGCTTGTCCAGACAGGCGGCAGGATTTCGGGCGTCGACACATCGCATGGGCTGCTTGCCACCGACGAGGTGTTGATCGCGGCCGGCGTCGGCTCGGCGGGCATTGCCGCCACCGCCGGCATAAATCTGCCGCTCGAGACGCCACCTGGCCTGATCGTCCACTCGCGGCCCTACGAGAAACTGCTGAACGGACTGGTGCTGGCCGAGCGGCTGCATATGCGCCAGACCGCCGAGGGCCGTATCATCGCCGGTTCCGATTTCGGCGGCGCCGACCCCGGCATGGATGCGCAAGCCACCGCCAGCGAACTGTTCGCGGTCCTGAAAGCCAGCCTGCGCGGCGGAGACGGGCTGGCGCTCGATTTCCACACGGTCGGTTACCGGCCGACGCCGATCGACGGTTTTCCGATCATCGGCCGCGCCGAGGGCATGGACGGCGTCTATGTCAGCGTCATGCATTCCGGCATCACGCTGGCGCCGGCCGTCGGCCTGTTTGCCGCTCGCGAAATCCTTGATGGCGAGCGCGATCCGCTGCTCGCGCCTTACGGGTTGGGACGGTTTGCTCAATAACCCGGACGGACGGTAGCGTCGGCCGATGTCTGTATAGGTTAACGCCCTACGGCGCCCCCCTCTGTCCTGCCGGACATCTCCCCCTCGAGTGGGGAGATTGGCAGTTTCGGCGCCTCGCTCGGTCCCGCAAGGTCGGCGATTGGCGAAAGCCGTCGCGACATCCAATCTCCCCCCTTGAGGGGGAGATGTCCGGCAGGACAGAGGGGGGCGCTGGCCCGCGGCGTTGCCGCAATTTGCAACTACCCGGCCAACGCCAGCTTCGCCACGGCCGGAGCAAAAGGCCGAATGTTGATCCCGTCCCTGGTCATGGTGACGAAGCTCGATGGCGGGATCGCCTAGGCGCGATCCATAAGAGCCGCAGGCTCCTTGGTCGCGTGCGTGCCTCTGTTGTGCGTCCGCTCGTAAAGCTCGCGAACGATTCGGCTGGCGGTAGTTTCAAACAGAAATGGCAAGAAAGCATGAACGAGCGCGGCGCCCGCCGCCATCAACAGGCGCGACGAAAACCAGGCGGCAAAGCCCATGTGGCTGAAATAGGTTTCGCCGACCTTGGCCGGATGAGAGGTGAAAATCCTTGCGACCGACATGCTGGTTCCCCTTCAGCGCTTGAAGTTCCTGATATGAGTATCCTGACATGCTTCGCCGGTTCATCGGTCTCAAAATGTCCTTGTATTTCGGTGATGCATGGGACAAATAT
Source organism: Mesorhizobium sp. AD1-1 (assembly GCF_020164655.1). Taxonomy (NCBI): domain Bacteria; kingdom Pseudomonadati; phylum Pseudomonadota; class Alphaproteobacteria; order Hyphomicrobiales; family Phyllobacteriaceae; genus Mesorhizobium; species Mesorhizobium sp. AD1-1. The sequence continues at coordinate 389,473 of NZ_JAIUGP010000001.1, read as the reverse complement.
CCCACATGGCGCTGGAAATTGACGAAATCGACCGGAAATTGCTCGCCGAGTTGCAACGCGACGGCACGCTGTCGGTCGACCAGTTGTCGGAACGGGTGGCGCTGTCGCGCAATGCCTGCTGGCGCCGGGTGAAGCGGCTGGAGGAGGCCGGTGTCATCACCGGCAGGGTGGCGCTGGTCGATGCCGAAAAGCTCGGGCTTGGCCTTTCCGTCTTCATCCTGATCCGCACGTCCAACCACGATCCGGAGTGGCTGCAGAGATTCCGGGCGGCGGTGACCGGCTTTCCCGAGATCATCGGCGTCTACCGCATGTCCGGCGACCTCGACTACGTTCTGCGCGCCCGCGTCGCCGACGTGAAGGCCTATGACCGGCTCTACCAGCGGCTGATCGCCAAGGTGGCGCTGTCTGATGTTTCCGCCTCTTTCGTGATGGAAGAGATCAAGGAGACGACGGTGGTTCCGATGGAAGTGCGCTAAGATATGTCGATATTCAGGTGATGCCGGCCTGCAAACGACGGGTTTCGACTCGGCCTGACCTGAATCTCAACACACCTCAGGCCATACTGATGCCTGAAAGAAAGCCGTTGATAGGCTTGCGGGCGAGTTGACCGAATCGCCGTTCGCGCCGATAGGATCGATTTTATGCGCGCAGCCCTTCAAACTCCCTCCGTCATCGGTCCGACCGTCGGCTTCGTCAGGTTGCCGCATGCTGAAGGACTTCCCCTTCCTGCTTATGAAAGCACCGGTGCTGCCGGCATGGATCTGCGCGCCGCGGTGCCGGACGACCGGCCGCTGCTGATCCTGCCCGGAAAACGCGCTCTGGTGCCGACCGGGCTGATCCTGGAAATTCCCGAAGGCATGGAAGGCCAGGTGCGGCCGCGCTCAGGCCTTGCCTTCAAACATGGGCTGACCGTCCTCAACACGCCCGGCACCATCGACAGCGACTATCGCGGCGAGGTCAAGGTGCTGCTGGTCAATCTCGGCGACGAGGACTTTGCCGTGACGCGCGGCATGCGCATCGCCCAGATCGTTTTTGCCGCGGTGACGCAAGCCGCCGTGGAAGAGCGCAACCTGGCCGGCGGCACGGCGCGCGGCGCGGGCGGGTTCGGATCGACCGGCACCGCCTGATGCCTGAACTGCCTAAACTTGTCATCTTCGACTGCGACGGGATCCTGGTCGATACGGAGAACCTGGCCAATCGGCGCCTTGCCGAATGGCTGACCGCTGCCGGCTATCCGACAAGCTTCGAATATTGCCGCAAGAATTTCTCCGGCCGCAGCATGGCGTCGGTGCAGAAAGAGATCGAAGAAGAGACCAGCGTCAGGCTTGGCGCCGATTTTGTCGATCGCTGGAACGCCGGCCTGCCAGACCTGTTCGCCCACGGCGTCGAAGCAATCCCTTATGTCCGCGAATTCGTCGAGGCCGTGCGGTCAGCCGGGATCGCCTATTGCGTCGCCACCTCGGCCCGGGTGTCGAAGATGCACATCACACTTGGCCAGACCGGGCTGTTGCCGCTGTTCGAACACGCGATGTTTTCCTCGACGATGGTCGCGCGCGGCAAGCCGTTTCCGGACCTGTTCCTGCATGCTGCGAAAACCGTGGGCTTTGCACCTGCCGACTGCATCGTCATCGAGGACAGCGTCGCTGGCACGCAGGCCGGCATCGCGGCCGGCATGCGGGTGTTTTCCTATCACGCCGATCCCTATTCCGACCGCGACGGCCTTATCCAGGCCGGCGGCATCCTGTTCGACGACATGCGCGAACTGGCCGGGCTGGTGCCGATCCACTGAGCTGGCTGACGGACTGGACGGGTTGGGAGGCTGTGCTACGTTCCGCGCGCCCGACAGCCTGAGGCGACCATGCCGACGAACCTGCTTCGCTTCATCCTCGCCGTGATGCTGCTGCCATTGCTGTGGACCGCAGCCGGCGCGCAAGACGCCAGCCTTCCGGAGCTCGGCAGCCCACTGCCCGGCCAAAAAGACATCACCTATCTCGACCTCGCCAGGATGATCATTCCAGACCTCGCCGCCGACAAGAATGGCTTTTACAGGGGCGGGCTGCCGATCGCGATGCGCCATATCGAGGGACCCGACAGCGGCGGCTCGCCGCCCGAAACCTCAGGCTTTTCCAATGCCTCCGTGCTTGCCATCAAGGCGGGAGGCAAGGACCGCCTGACCATGCTATTCGATCTCGGCGATTCCTCAGACAGCGCAGAAGGCGATGCGGTGCTAGCGCTCTACGACATTACGGGCAAACCAAGGCTGCTCGACGCCGCCAATGTCGCCCTCGACCGCAGCACCTATTTCCGCGAACCCGGCAAGCTCGGCATCGGCGCCAATGATGATATCCTCATGATCGAGAGTTCGCATTCCAATTCAAACCAGAACTATATGATCGTCCCGCTGATTATGGTCGCCAGGGACAAGTTGAAGCTGATCGACATCATCTATTTGTTCGACGAGCACGTGTGTGCCTATAGCCGGACGCAGGACGTTGCCTTTAAAGCCATCGCAGAGGGCCGACGCCATGCGGCGATCAAGGTAACGGTGACCGATGCCACCGTCGTGAACGACGAAAGCTGCGATGACCGGCCGCCCAAACCTGTATCTCACGACATCTCCGTCACCTATCATTGGGACGAGACAACGTCGCACTACGCCAAGGATTCCGACGCGCTGAACAATTTGGCAGGAGAGAACGCCAAACGCTTCTGAACCAACCGCATTCGTTTGCCCGGCCAGATGGAGCAGGATAAAATCCGCTCGGCCACACCGCATATGATGGGGGAACTACCATGGACAAGGGCAAGATCTTTCGCGACCTGCATGCCTCGACCTTCGTCGTGCCCAATCCCTGGGATATCGGCACGACCAAGCTGCTCGGCTCGTTCGGCTTCACGGCGCTGGCGACGACCAGCGCCGGCTTTGCCTTTTCGCGCGGCCTGCCGGACGGCGCGGTGACCTTCGACCAGATGATCCACCATTGCCGCGAAGTGACCGCGGCGACCAGCCTGCCGGTCTCGGCCGACCTCGAGAAAGGCAAGGGCGACAGCGCCGAGCAGGCCGCCGAAACCATCTTCGCGGCGGAAGCTGCCGGCCTTGCCGGCTGCTCGATCGAAGACCACACCGGCGATCCGGACAAGCCGATCTATGATTTTGCGCACGCCGTCGAACGCGTTGCGGCGGCCGTGGAAGCGGCGCGGGCCCTGAAACGCGATTTCGTCTTCACTGCGCGGGCCGAGAATTTCCTCTGGGGCAAGTCCGACCTCGACGACACGATCAAGCGGCTGCAGGCGTTCGAGAAGGCCGGCGCCGACGTACTCTATGCGCCAGGCATCGGCAACGTCGAGATGATCCGCACGCTCTGCTCTGCCGTCAGCAAGCCGGTCAATGTCATGGCGGTACCGGGTTTTACCATCGCCGATCTCGCCATGGCCGGCGTCAAGCGTATCTCGCTCGGGCCGTGGCTGACCAATTTCGCCTACGGCATGCTGGAAACGGCGGCACGCGAAATCCAGCAAGACGGCACCTTCGGCTTCACCCGCGCCGCCATGCCGTTCAGCAAATTGCAGGCCCTCTTCGGCAAATCTTCGGATTAATGGGGCCCGTCGCATGACGCTGACCGTGATCGACATGCATACTGGCGGCGAGCCGCTGAGGATCGTCACCGGCGGCTATCCCGGTATCCCCAAGGGCACGATCCTGGAAAAGCGCGCCTATGTGCGCGACCATCTCGATCATCTCAGGAAAATCCTGATGTTCGAGCCACGCGGCCATTACGACATGTATGGCGCCTTGCTGGTCGAGCCGGACCTGCCCGGCGCCGACCTCGCCGTGCTGTTCATGCACAATGAGGGCTATTCGACGATGTGCGGCCACGCCATCGTCGCGCTCGGCCGCTACGCCATCGATGAAGGGCTGGTGGCGAAACAGGAACCAGTCACGACAGTCAATATCGAGGCGCCGTGCGGGCTGGTCGTCGCCTCGGTCGAGGTCAGGGACGGCAAGGCCGGTGCGGTTTCGTTCGAAAGCGTGCCGGCCTTCCTGTTCGCCGGTGGACAGGCGATCGAATTGGCGGGCCACGGCACGATTGGCTTCGACGTCGCCTATGGCGGCGCCTTCTACGCGCTGGCCGATTGTCACCAATTCGGGCTCGAATTCGGCAGAAGCCGGATGCGCGATTTCGTCGATGCGGCAACGGGGCTGACGGACAGGCTCAAGGCTGAATTTCCGCTGTCGCATCCCGACCACGGCGACCTTGCCTTCCTATACGGTACCATCCTGACCGATGGCCGCGACACATTTTCCGGCGAGGTGACCAAAAACATCTGCGTCTTCGCCGAAGCCGAGGTCGACCGCTCGCCAACCGGTTCCGGCGTCACCGCAAGGCTGGCGGCCATGCATGCCAAGGGCGAGATCGCGATCGGACAGACGCGCACATTCGAGAGCATCGCCGGCTCGCGTTTTTCCGGAGCCGTGGCGCGGACGGCGAAGGCTGGACGGCATGAGGCGATCATCGCCCGCGTCGGCGGCCGCGCCTACTATTCCGGGCGGGCCGAATTCATCGTCGAGGCCGATGACGAGCTCGGACGCGGATTTCTGTTGCGCTGAAGAAAATGCCTAGCCGCGTGAGGGGCGAGCCACTTCCCGCACCGAGATCGCCTTGTGCAGATGCACCATCATGGCGGCGGCGAACAGCGGCGTCAGCAGGTTGAGCAACGGCACGGCGAGGAAAGCGGCGATGAGCAGCCCGGCGAGAAACACTGTGCCGGCATAGTGCCTGCGCAAGGCCCTGGCCTCGTCTTCGCCGCGAAAGCGCATGGCGGCGAATTCGAAGAACTCGCGCCCGAGCAGATAGCCGTTGACGATGAAGAAGGCGGCTATGTTGACGCCCGGCACCAAGAGAAGCAGCAGGGCGACGATGTTGCCGAGAATGACGACACCGAGGAATCGCGCCGACAGCACCAGCGAGCGCAGCGCCGGCATGGCGCGGCCGGTCGGATCGCGGGGATAGTCGGTGCGCTCGACCACTTCGGCGATATCGTCGAGGAACAGGCCAGCGACAACAGCCGTCACCGGCGCGATGAGCAACGCCATGCCGAAGGCAAGCGCTATTGCCGCGATGATGCCGCCGAGCCACCCGGCCCAGGACGGCATGCCGGGCAACAGCGTCTGCAGCCACGGCAGCGCCAGCCACTCGACGAGGCTGGTCAGGCCGAACCACAGAGCCACCAGTGCCAGCACGGTCAAGCCCAGCGTCTTGACGAACACGGCCCGAAAGGGAGGCGAAATCAGCTCGAGGGCCGCAGCGCGGGCAGCGTCGAAAATCACCTTGTCACACCCCCGGTTAGCGGACGCCGCCTAAAAGGCGGATGCTTCCGAGATAGGCAGCGCAGGCCATGAGCACAAGCGGGCTGGCGTTTACCGCGCAAACGCCGGCTTTCGAACTGGGATGGTCATGGCAGCGACCCCGGCCACGACAAAACCCATGCCCAGCCATGCCGTCGAACCAAGACTTTCGCCGAGGAAGAGAGCGCCGATGCCGACGCCGATCGGCACGCGCAGATAGGCCTGCGAGGTGGTGCCGACCGAACCCAGCGTGTGGATGAGGCGGAAATAGATAACGAAGGCCAGCGCGGTGGAAAAGACCGACAGGCCGAGCAGGGCCAGGATCGACGCGGTCGATGGCGCCAGCGTCCACGGCTGGTCGAACACCAGACTGAGCGGCACGAGGATGACGGCGCCGCACAGCATGGAACCGGCGGCCGGTAGCATTGGGTCGAGGCCCTTGAAACCGCGGCCGAAAATGGCGGCCCCGGCATAGCAGACCGTCGCGGCGACGATTGCCAATTGCGCCCACAATTCATGACCGAGGCCACTCAGCGCCTGCGTGCCGATAATGAGGCAGATGCCGGCAATGCCGGCGCCCACACCGATCAGTTTGCGCAAGGTGACCGGCTCGTGGCGGGTGATGAGCGCGGTCAAGAGGAAGGTGAAGATCGGTGAGGTCGCGTTGAGGATGGTGGCGAGGCCGGCATCGACCGAGCGTTCGGCCGCGGCGATCAGGGTGAACGGAATAACGCTGTTGAGGCAGGCCTGGAAGGCGAAGCGGCGCCAGCTTGCAGCGTCGCCCGGCAAGGCGAGCCCGCGCCAGCGGATGATGGCCAACAGGATGCCGCCAGCGATCAGGGTGCGGGCGGCAATGAAGGTGACCGGCGGGATGGTTTCGACGCCGATCTTGATGAAGGTGTAGGAGGCGCCCCAGAGCACTGCCAGCACGACGAGCAGTACCAGGTCGGTGGTCAGATCGTTTTTTGCAGGCTCGTTCTTCGTCGACATGCTTTTTGTAGACATTGGGGGCTGGCTCGCCTTCGAAGCGGGATCGTCTGATCCAGGCTTATAGGCGGTGCGGCGATGAAATGCTTCGGCCACGGTCGAATTGTCATAGCGCCTCGCGGCTGATGCGCCTTTGCCTGTTCCGCCAAAGTTGCGTGTCACGCCCTAGGCAAACCGGTTTCAAATCGCTAGACCCGCGCCGGGCCGGCGTGGCAAGAAGCCGGCTCGGGTTTTTGGCGGAGATTTTGATGCCGAATTATGACGTGCTTTGCATCGGCAATGCCATTGTCGACATCATCGCCCAGTGCGACGAGGAATTCCTCGAGACCAACGGCATCATCAAGGGCGCGATGAACCTCATCGACACACAACGCGCCGAACTGCTCTACAGCCGCATGGGCCCGGCGATCGAGGCGTCCGGCGGCAGCGCCGGCAACACGGCGGCCGGCGTCGCCAGCTTCGGCGGCCGCGCCGCCTTCTTCGGCAAGGTCTCCAACGATGCGCTGGGCGAAATCTACGCGCACGACATCCATGCACAGGGCGTCGCCTTCGACACCACGCCGCTCAAGGGCGAGCCGCCGACGGCGCGGTCGATGATCTTCGTCACCCCTGACGGCGAGCGTTCGATGAACACCTATCTCGGCGCCTGCGTCGAGCTTGGGCCGGAGGATGTCGAGGCCGATAAGGCTTCTGGCGCCAAGGTCACCTATTTCGAAGGCTATCTGTGGGACCCGCCGCGCGCCAAGGAAGCGATCCGCCAGACGGCGAAGCTGGCGCACGCAGCAGGCCGCGAAGTGTCGATGACGCTGTCGGATTCGTTCTGCGTCGACCGCTACCGCGACGAATTCCTCGAGCTGATGCGTTCGGGCACGGTCGACATCGTCTTTGCCAACAGCCACGAGATCAAATCGCTCTACCAGACATCCTCGTTCGACGAGGCGCTGGCGCAGATCCGCAAGGATTGCCGGATCGCCGCCGTGACCCGCTCGGAAAAAGGCTCCGTGATCGTGCGCGGCGACGAGACGGTGGTGATCAAGGCGACCGCCATCAAGGAACTGGTCGACACGACGGGCGCCGGCGATCTCTATGCCGCCGGCTTCCTGCATGGCTACACACAAGGCCGCGACCTGCAAACCTGCGGCGACCTTGGCTCACTGGCGGCCGGATTGGTGATCCAGCAGATCGGCCCCAGGCCCCGGCAGAATCTGCGCCGCGAGGCTGAGCAGGCGGGGTTGCTGTAGGGGTCCCGGCGCTTTTAACCTCTCCCCTTGTGGGAGAGGTCGGATTGCCCCGATTTGTCCTTTACAAATCGGATGGCAATCCGGGTGAGGGGTAGCTTGGCGCCAAGCTGGAACACCCCTCAACCGTCTTGGCGCTACGCGCCAATCCACCTTCTCCCACAAGGGGAGAAGGAAATGCCGTCGCGCGGCTGTCACACATGACACCTACACGCAATCTGGGCGCCCGCGACTGACATTTCGGTGCGCCCTCAGTCAGTTGGGGTGTCAAGAAATGCTGGACAGCATGCTGTCGGGCGGCCGGACCGGTTGCCGCCGCGATTTCCGTTTTCCGCACTAGAAGTTCAACAATCGGCCGCAGCTGAGGGGGAGCGCGCGGCCAGAAGACAGATGCATGAACAGATTTCAAATCCAGGGCCTCAAGCAGGACGACTTCGCGGAGATGGTCGCGGAAGACGTCGAACGTGCACTTGCCCACTATGACGAGGCCATCAACAAGCCCACCATGGTCTCGGTCGGCAAGATCGCCGGCAGCATAGCGTCCGCCGTCACCTTGTTGTCACCGAAGCACCAGCGCGCCATCGACGCCATCCATGCCGACCTGCCCGGCCTGGCGTCGAAATTCGTGCGCGCGCTGGCGGCGGAAGCCGCGCGCCGCAGCGAAGCCGGTATTGCCGGCGTGACAAATCCGCCGACGACCCCGTTGGCCGATGTCGAGCCTCCTTCGCTGCCAAAGTCCGACGATCTCGAATCGATGCTGATCGAGGACTGGGCCGGCCGCGTCGCCGGTTCGACCTATCTGGAAGAGCATCTGCGCATCGCCCGCTCGACCCTGCACCGCTGGCAGCGGCGGGGTGAGGTCATCGCCTTGCGCAAGGGCGGCCGCAAACATGTCTTCCCGCTGGCGCAGTTCGTCGACGGCCGGCCGGTTGCAGGCATTCGCGACGTGCTATCCCTGATCACCAATCCGAGGCTCGCATGGCTGTGGCTGACGCGGCCCTCGGCGCAGCTCGACGGCCGCGTCCCGATCGACTTGCTGCGGCAGGATCAGGTGGACGAGGTCGTCGAGGCCGCGCGCGTATTCGCGCCGGGCTGAACGCCTCGCGGACTCACCGCTGAGGCCAGCCCCTCAAGTCCCCGCCGTGTACGCCGCGATCGCCGCCATGTTGACGATGTCGCTATCCTTGGCGTTCAGCGACACGATCTGAACCGGCTTGTTCAGTCCCACCAGCAGCGGGCCGATCACCGTCGAGCCGCCGAGTTCCTGCAGCATCTTGGTCGAGATCGAGGCCGAGTGGAACGCCGGCATGATCAGCACATTGGCCGGGCCGGTCAGGCGGATGAACGGGTATTGCGCCATGGCGCGGGCGTTGAGGGCGACGTCGGCGGCCATTTCGCCGTCATATTCGAAATCGACGCGGCGCTTGTCGAGGATGCGCACGGCTTCCTGGACGCGCTCGGAGCGTTCGCCCTGCGGATGGCCAAAGGTGGAATAGGCGAGCATGGCGAGCCTCGGCTCATAACCCATGCGGCGGGCAAAGCCTGCCGCCTCCTCGGCGATGTCGGCGATCTGCTCGGCGTTCGGCATATCGTGCACGGCGGTGTCGGCGACCAGCACGGTCTTGCCCCGCGCCAGCACGATCGAGACGCCGATGACGCGGTGGCCGGGCTTGGCGTCGATGACGCGGCGGATGTCGTCGAGCGCTGTCGAATAGTTGCGGGTGACGCCGGTGACAATGCCGTCGGCGTCGCCCAGCGCCACCATGCAGGCGGCAAAGTGGTTGCGATCGTTGTTGATCAGCCGCTGGCAGTCGCGAAACAGGAAGCCTTTGCGCTGCATGCGCTCGTAGAGGTAGTCGGTGTAGATGCCGTTGCGGCGCGACAGCCTTGCATTGATGATCTCGATGCCTTGCTTGTTCAAGTCGATGCCGGCGTGCTTGGCGTTTTCCTTGATGACGTCGTCGCGGCCGAGCAGGATGGCGGTGCCGAGCTTCTGGTTCACATAGGAGACGGCGGCGCGCATGACCTGTTCCTCCTCGCCCTCGGCGAAGACGATGCGCTTGGGCTGGCGGCGCACGCGGTCGTAGATGCGCTGCAGGGTCGAAGCGATCGGGTCGCGGCGGGCCGACAGCTCCTGCGCGTAACGGTCGAGGTCAAGGATCGGCTTGCGGGCGACGCCTGAATCCATCGCCGCCTTGGCGACCGCGATCGGGATGGCCGAGATCAGGCGCGGGTCGAACGGGACCGGGATGATGTAGTTGGGGCCAAATTTCGGACGATTGCCCTGATAGGCGGCGGCGACGTCGTCGGGCACGTCCTGGCGCGCCAGTGCCGCCAGCGCCTGGGCGGCGGCGATCTTCATGTCGTCATTGATGGTGGTTGCCCTGACATCCAGCGCGCCGCGGAAGATATAGGGGAAGCCGAGCACGTTGTTGACCTGATTGGGATAATCGGAACGCCCTGTGGCCATGATGGCGTCTGTGCGGATTTCGGCGACCTCCTCCGGCGTGATTTCCGGGTCGGGATTGGCCATGGCGAAGATGATCGGGTTCTTGGCCATCGACTGCACCATGGCGGTGGTCAGCGCGCCCTTGGCGGAAAGGCCGAGGAAGACGTCGGCGCCGTCGAGCGCCTCGGCGAGGCTGCGCGCCTCGGTCTTGACCGCATGCGCCGATTTCCACTGGTTCATGCCTTCGGTGCGGCCCTGGAAAACCACGCCCTTGGTGTCGCATAGGATGATGTTTTCGGGCGAAAAGCCCATCGCCTTCATCAGCTCGATGCAGGCGATGCCGGCGGCGCCGGCGCCGTTGCAGACCATTTTCGTGGTCTTCATGTCGCGACCGGTGATCTCCAGCGCGTTGATCAGGCCGGCGGCGGAGATGATCGCAGTGCCGTGCTGGTCGTCATGGAAGACCGGAATGTCCATCAATTCGCGCAGCCGCTGCTCGATGATGAAGCATTCCGGCGCCTTGATGTCCTCGAGATTGATGCCGCCGAAAGAGGGCCCGAGGAAACGCACGCAGTTGATGAACTCGTCGGCGTCCTCGGTGTCGACCTCGAGGTCGATGGAATCGACATCGGCGAAGCGCTTGAACAGCACCGCCTTGCCCTCCATCACCGGCTTGGAGGCCAGCGCGCCGAGATTGCCGAGACCGAGGATAGCCGTGCCGTTGGAGATGACGGCGACCATGTTGCCGCGCGTCGTGTAGTCGAAGGCGCGCGAGGGGTCTTCGGCGATGGCCAGGACCGGAACCGCGACACCAGGCGAATAGGCGAGGCTGAGGTCGCGTTGCGTCGCCATCGGCTTGGTGGCGACGACCTCCAGCTTGCCGGGGCGACCCATGGCGTGGAATTCGAGCGCTTCCTGCGCACTGACGGACGGACCGCTGTTCTCGGTTTTCCTGGCCATGATGTTCTTGATTTCCTCACCGGTGCAGCACCTCGTTGAAGCGGGTGCTTTGTGTCGGACCGAATTAAGACCACGCGCCGCCGCGTGTAAACCGCCAGCGTGCGGAATCGCGGTTGGTACGCGCGATTGCGGGCATCCTGCCGTCCCGGTCGTCCCCTGTTTTTCGAAGCCCCGGCATTAAACCGCGCGATCACATCTGCTAGCGTGCGGCGCATGAACATGCACAGCCCGAACGAGCCGGACGCCCCCGAGGCGATGACGCCGGTGCCGACCGCCCACGCCGGCGCCACGCCGATGATCGAGCAATTCATCGAGATCAAGGCGGCAAACCCGGATTCGCTGCTGTTCTACCGCATGGGCGATTTCTACGAGCTGTTCTTCGACGATGCCGAGAAGGCGAGCCGGGCGCTGGGCATCGTCTTGACCAAGCGCGGCAAGTATCAAGGGCTCGACATTCCGATGTGCGGCGTGCCGGTGCATGCTGCTGACGACTATCTGCAGAAGCTGATCGGCCAGGGTTTCCGCGTTGCCGTCTGCGAACAGATCGAGGATCCGGCCGAGGCGAAGAAACGCGGCGGCAAATCGGTGGTGCGCCGCGATGTGGTGCGGCTGGTGACACCAGGCACCATCACCGAGGACAAATTGCTGGCGCCGTCGGAATCGAGCTTCCTGATGGCGCTGGGGCGGGTGAAAGGCGGAGCGGACCCCTCCTTTGCGCTGGCCTGGATCGACATCTCGACCGGCGCCTTCCGCGTCACCGACACCACCGCCGACCGGCTTTTGGCTGACATCTTCCGTGTCGATCCGCGTGAGTTGATCGTTGCCGAGCCAGTGTTCCACGATCCGGAACTGAAGCCGGTGTTCGACGTGCTCGGCCGCGTCGCCAGCCCGCAACCACCGTCACTGTTCGATTCGGCGTCGGCGACAGGGCGCATCGCCCGCTTCTTCGATGTGGCGACGCCGGACAGTTTTGGCGCCTTTTCGCGCGCCGAACTATCGGCGATCTCGGGCGCCATTGCCTATGTCGAGAAGACGCAGAAAGCGGAGCGCCCGCCGCTGTCGCGGCCCGAACGCGAGGAGCAGGGTTCGACCCTGTTCATCGATCCGGCGACACGCGGCAATCTGGAACTGCTGCGCACGCTGTCGGGCAGCCGCGAAGGCTCGCTGTTCAAGGCGATCGACCGCACGGTGACCGGCGGCGGCGCAAGGCTGCTCGCCGACCGGCTGATGGCGCCGCTGACCGACCCGGCGGCGATCGGCGCCAGGCTGGACTCAGTGTCGTTCTTCCGTTCCGAAACGCGACTTTGCCAGGCGGTGCGGTCGAGCCTGAAGAGCGTTGCCGACATGCCCCGCGCGCTGTCCAGGCTGGCGCTCAACCGGGGTGGGCCGCGCGACCTTGGCGCGCTGCGCGCCGGCTTCGAGGCGGCAGGCGCGATCGCCGAAATCTTTGCCGCGACCGCCCTGCCCCCGGAACTTGCGGCGGCATTGGCCGCCATCCATGCACTGCCCCAAGCGCTTTCGCAGCATCTGATGCAGGCACTTGGCGACGAACTGCCGCTGCTCAAGCGCGACGGCGGCTTCGTTCGTGGCGGCTACCATGCCGATCTCGACGAGATGCGGGCGCTGCGCGACGAATCGCGAAAGGTGATCGCCGGGCTGGAACGCTCGCTGATCGACGAGACCGGCATCCGCTCGCTGAAAATCCGGCACAACAATGTGCTCGGCTACTATATCGAGGTGACCGCCAACCACCATGCTGTGATGACCGGCAGCGATGGCGCCAAGGCGCGCTTCATCCACCGCCAGACCATGGCCAACGCCATGCGCTTTACCACGACCGAGCTTGCCGAGCTCGAGACCAAGATCGCCAATGCCGCCGACCGGGCGCTCAACATCGAACTGGCCGCCTTCGAGGCGCTGACGACGGAAGCGGTCGGCGAAGCGGAGAAGATCCGTGCCGGCGCCGATGCACTGGCCGTGCTCGATGTCTCCGCGGCGCTCGCGCTTCTGTCGGAAAGCGAAGCCTGGTGCCGGCCGGTGGTGGATTCGAGCCTTGCCTTCGAGATTACGGGCGGGCGGCATCCGGTGGTCGAACAGGCCTTGCGCCGCTCCGGCGAAGGCCCGTTCGTCGCCAATGATTGCGACCTGTCGCCGGAGGGAGCTGCCCGGAACGGCGCGATCTGGCTTTTGACCGGCCCGAACATGGGCGGTAAATCGACATTCCTGCGGCAAAACGCGCTGATCGCCATCCTGGCCCAGACCGGCTCGTTCGTGCCGGCGACATCGGCCCATATCGGCGTCGTCGACCGGCTGTTCTCGCGTGTCGGCGCCTCGGACGATCTGGCGCGCGGCCGCTCGACCTTCATGGTCGAGATGGTCGAGACGGCAGCGATCCTCAACCAGGCCGGCGAGCGCGCACTGGTGATCCTCGACGAGATCGGCCGCGGCACCGCCACTTTCGATGGCCTGTCGATCGCCTGGGCGGCGGTCGAATATCTGCATGAGAAGAACCGCTGCCGGGCAATCTTCGCCACCCATTTCCACGAAATGACCTCGCTGGCCGGCAAGCTGGTGCGGCTCCACAATGTCACCATGCGGGTCAAAGAATGGGAAAACGACGTCGTCTTCCTGCACGAGGTCGGCAAGGGTGCCGCCGACCGCTCCTACGGCGTGCAGGTGGCGCGGCTGGCCGGCCTGCCGGAAGCGGTGGTCGACCGGGCCAAGGAAGTGCTGCACCAACTGGAAGAGGGCGAAGTTTCGGGCAAGACCAACCGGCTGGTCGACGATCTTCCATTGTTTTCGGTGGCGGTGAAGCGAGAAGCGCCGAAGCCGGTCAAGAGCGACGCGCTGGGTATGGCGCTCGGCGAGATCAACCCGGACGAAATGACGCCACGCGAGGCGCTGGAAGCGCTCTACCGGCTGAAGGGGTTGGCGGGGACGTAGTCAGATCATCTCCAACCCGCGCTTGCGCGCTGGTGGCGGGAAGGCGCGGTCGAGATCGGCGATGTCCTGCGGCGCAAGCTTGATGTCGAGCGCAGCGACATTCTGGCGGACATGCTCCTCGCTGCTGGCCTTCGGGATGGCGATGACGCCCTCCTGATGCATCACCCAGGCCAGGGCGATTTGCGCTGGGGTCGCATTGTGGCGCCCGGCGATGGCTTCGAGCCTGGCATTGCGCGCCAACGCACCCTGCTCGACCGGAGAATAGGCCATCAAGGGGATGCCGCGCTGCCGGCTCCAGGGCGCCAGATCGAATTCGAGGCCACGCCGGACCAAATTGTAGAGCACCTGGTTGGTCTGGACATTGCCGCCATCGGGCAGGCCGATCAGCTCTTCCATCTCGTCGGTGTCGAAATTGCTGACGCCCCAGTGGCGGATCTTGCCGGCCTTTTTCAGGGCCTCGAAGGCCGCGACGGTTTCCGTCAATGGCACGCTGCCGGGCCAATGCAAGAGATAGAGATCGATGCGGTCGGTGCGCAGGCGTTTCAGGCTGTTTTCGCAGGCCCGCTGCACGCCCGCGCGCGAGGCGTTCGACGGTAGCACTTTCGAGACCAGGAAGGTCTCGTCGCGGCGCCCGGCAATGGCTTCGGCCACCACCTCCTCGGCACCGCCGCTGGCATACATTTCGGCGGTGTCGATCAACGTGATGCCGAGGTCGAGGCCGAGCTTGAGGGCATTCACCTCATCGGCGCGGCGACGGGAATCTTCGCCCATCTTCCATGTGCCCTGGCCAAGCACCTGAACGGCTTCGCCGGAGGGCAGTTTGGTGGTTCTGATGGTCGGTGGCATGGCGGGCTCCAGTTGGGGCCGGATCGCATCACAGGCTGGGCGATAAATCCAGAGGCGTTCTCGCCGCGCTGGCGATGGCTGAAGACTTACTTCACCGGATGGGCGGCGAGCCAGGCCTGCATCTGCTTGATCTCTGCTTCCTGCGCGGCGATGACGCCTTCGGCCAGCTTGCGGATTTCCGGGTCCTTGCCATTGGCAAGTTCAACCTTGGCCATGTCGATCGCACCCTGATGGTGCGGGATCATGCCTCTGACGAAATCGACGTCGGCATTGCCGGTATAGTCGGACGCCATCATGTCGGCATGCATCTTGTCCATCGCCGCCTTGTAGCCTTCCGTCGAAGGACTGGTCGCGTCCGTCGCCATAGCGCCCATGTCGTGTTTCATCTCTTCGCTCTGCGCCGGAACGCTTTCGAGGAAGACGGCAACCAGCATTCCGGCCGCCATCAGCAGCAGCACGAGTTTTTTGGCGAAGGTCATACATGGTCTCCTGTTGGATGGGTTTCGTATTTGGGGGCTTGGATCAGAGTTTCAATGTTCTCAGCCGCAATGCGTTTGCGATCACCGACACCGAGGACAGGCTCATCGCCGCCGCTGCCAGCATCGGCGACAGCAGCGTGCCGGTGAGCGGATAGAGCACGCCGGCGGCGACCGGCACGCCAAGCACGTTGTAGAGGAAGGCAAAGAACAGGTTCTGGCGGATGTTGCGGATCGTCGCCTGAGCCAGCGTGCGCGCCCGCACGATGCCGTTGAGGTCGCCTTTGACCAAGGTGATGCCGGCGCTTTCGACGGCGACATCGGCGCCGGTGCCCATGGCGATGCCGACATCGGCGGCGGCAAGGGCCGGTGCATCGTTGACGCCGTCGCCGGCCATGGCAACGCCGGTGCCTTTTGCGCGCAGTTCCTCGACAAGGGCTGCCTTCTGTTCCGGCAGCAGGCCGGCGCGGACCTCGTCGATGCCGAGGCTTCTGGCGATCGCGTTGGCCGTGCGTTCATTGTCGCCGGTCGCCATGATGATCCGCAAGCCGCTTTCATGCAGCGCCTTGATCGCCTCGGCCGTCGTTGTCTTGATAGGGTCGGCGACGGCGACGATGCCGGCCAGTTTTTTGTCGACAGCAACGAACATCGCCGTCTTGCCTTCGAGTTGCAGCGCCTCGGCCTTGGCCGAGATGGATGCGATGTCGACGCCAAGGTCGGCCATCATCGCGGCGTTCCCGAGCGCGACCGTCTTTCCCGAGACCGAACCGGACACACCCTTCCCGGTGACCGCCTCGAAGCCGCTGGCCTCTGCAACGGTCACGCCGCGCGTAGCGGCGCCGTCAACGATGGCTTCAGCCAGCGGATGCTCCGAGCCTTTCTCCAGGCCCGCGGCAAGCGCCAGCAATTCGTCTTCGGAAAAGCCGTTTGCCGTGACGACATCGGTCAGCTTCGGCCGGCCTTCGGTCAGCGTCCCCGTTTTGTCGACGATCAGCGTGTCGACGGAAGCGAAGCGTTCGAGTGCTGCGGCTTCCTTGATCAGCACGCCGGCATGCGCCCCGCGCCCGGTGGCGGTCATGATCGACATCGGCGTGGCGAGGCCGAGCGCACAGGGACAAGCGATGATCAGCACCGACACCGCCGAGACGATGGCAAAGATCAGGCTGGGCTCGGGTCCAAACACGGCCCAAGCGATGAAGGCGACAATCGCGACAAGGACGACGGCCGGGACAAAGTAGAAAGAAACGCGATCAGCCAACCCTTGGATCGGGGCGCGCGAGCGCTGCGCCTTGGCGACGAGCTCGACGATGCGCGCCAGCGTCGTCTCGGCGCCGACCTTCTCAGCGCGCATGATCAGCGCACCATTCTTGTTGAGCGTGCCGCCGGTCAGCGCATCGCCCTCGACCTTCTCGACCGGCAACGGCTCGCCCGTGATCATCGATTCGTCGAGCGAGGACCGTCCTTCCAGCACCGTGCCATCGACCGGCACGGCGTCACCGGGGCGTATGCGCAGGCGATCGCCGGCCTTGACGGCGGCGAGGGGCACGTCGTTTTCGGAACCATCGGCGGCGATCAGCCGCGCTGTCTTCGGTGCGAGATCGAGCAAGGCGCGGATCGCCGAGCCGGTCTTTTCACGGGCGCGCAGCTCCAGCACCTGGCCAAGGAAGACCAGCGCGACGATGACGGCGGCAGCCTCGAAATAAACCGGCACCGCACCGCCATGGCCGCGGAACTGATGCGGAAAGATATCCGGAAACAGCGTGGCGACGACGCTGTAGAGATAGGCGGCGCCGACGCCGAGCGAGATCAGCGTCCACATGTTGGGGCTGCGGTTGACGAGCGAATCCCAGCCGCGGTGGAAGAAAGGCAGTGCCGCCCACAACACGACGGGGCTGGCCAATGCCAGCTCAAGCCAGACCTTCGTCCGCTCGTCGACAAAAGCCTGGAAAGTCAGGCCAAGCATCGGCGCCATGGCGACGACCAGCAAAGGGACGGATAGAGCGGCACTGACCCAGAATCGCCTGGTGAAATCGACCAGTTCCGGATTGGGACCCTCGTCACCCGTTGGTACGCCCATCGGCTCCAGCGCCATGCCGCATTTCGGGCAGGATCCGGGCTTGTCGCGGACGATCTCCGGGTGCATCGGGCAGGTGTATTGCGTGCCCTTGGGCATCGGCTGCGGTGCTGGCCTGCCGCCGAGATATTTTTGCGGCTCCGCCTCGAATTTCGCCTGGCAAGCGGCCGAGCAGAAATAGAAGCCCTGGCCTTCGTGGCGGGCAAAATGACTGGCTGTCGCGCGGTCGACGCTCATGCCGCAGACCGGATCGGTGGCGGTCAGGAATTTTTCCAGTTCGGCGACGAATTTCGTGCGGCAGCCCTGGCTGCAGAAATGATAGAGATGGCCATCATGCTCGGCCGTCGGCTTGCCAGCCGCCGGATCGACAGTCATGCCGCAGACCGGGTCGCGGACGACGCTCTTCGTGGTGGGCACGGCGCCTTTTGTCGAGCAGCAGCTGCCGTGCGCGTGATGATCGTGATCTGAATGCGTCATTCGAAAATGCCTTGATGGATCGGTGTGTGACGTGGAGATAGGGCTTCCAGTAACTGGAAGGTCAAGGGCTGTTTCGACTTTTCTTCTCCGGTCCACGGCGCGTCCATCCACCCCAGAAAAAGTCTCACGCGGCAACACCAGGCCTGCTAGAAAGCGCGAGCGTCGCGGGGGTGGGGATTTTCTTCGGCAATGAAGCGTCTGGTCATCAATCTCGATCGGTCTCCCGATCGCCTTGCCCGTGTGACGGCGGAGTTTGCCCGCATCGGCGTTGCATTCGAACGCGTTCAGGCCATAGACGCACGCGACCGGCCGGAGCTGGACCAGCTGCCGCAAAATGTCGGATATCGGAACAGGCTGCCATTGACTGACGGCGAGATCGCCTGCCTGCTCAGTCACCGGGCCTGCTGGGCTGTCATCGCGCAAGGCGACGCCCGCTACGGGGCGATTTTCGAGGACGACATCGTCTTTGCCGCAAAAGCCGGCGCATTGCTTCGCGACAGCGACTGGATCCCAGCCGATGCCGAAGTCGTCAAGCTCGAAAGCTACTTCTGTAAGACCGTGATCCGACGCAAGCGCATTGCCATCGGTCACGGCTTTTCCACATCCAAACTCGACGCCGAACATATAGGAACCGCCGGCTACATCATCTCCAGGCAAACCGCGCTCGACCTGATCAAGGCCACCGAGGAGATCGGCATCGCTGTCGACGACCTTGTCTTCAACCCCGAGTTTTCGGTTTTGCGAGGCGAGACGATCTATCAGCTTGTTCCTGCGCTCTGCGCGCAAGATCAGTTCCTTGGCGACAGGGCGCTCCAATTGCCAAGCCTGCTCAGAGAAAAGCGGGATATCCAGTGCGCCGCACCCGCCGGGACCGGGAAACGCAGAAAGACAGCCATAGCGAGGGTCAAAGCCGAGGCTCGGCGAATAGGCAAGCGCATTGTCGATTTCGGTCGACTGAAGCGGAGAATGGTCATTCCATTTACTTATCCGAGCCAAAACTCAGCCGGGTCTTGAACCGGCTTCAACGCCCCATACCCAGCGCCGCCAAAACGCGCTATAGACGCCGCCGAAACGGCAAGGCCGACTGGATATATGGCAAGAATCTCCCTGAAGCTCGACGAATTGATCGACGGCGAAGCCTTGCGCCGCGAGATGACCGCGCTGACCGCGGGCACGGCGGGCGACGGCTCAGGGCAGGCTGCGCGCAATGGTGTGCTCCAGCTGCTCAAGGGACGACTGGCGGACGGGCGCGCCATTGCCGAACGCATGCTGAGGGACGATGGCGGCGGCAGCGCCTGCGCGGCGCGGCTGTCGCATCTCATGGACGAGATCATCCGGGCGCTTTACGATTTCGCCGTCACCCATGTCTACCGGGTCAAGAACCCGTCCTCCGCGGAGCGCATGGCCGTCGTCGCTGTCGGCGGCTACGGCCGTGGAACGCTGGCGCCGGGGTCCGACATCGACCTGTTGTTCCTGCTGCCTTACAAGCAGACGCCGTGGGGCGAACAGACAGTCGAATACATGCTCTATATGCTGTGGGACCTGGGGCTGAAGGTCGGCCACGCCACACGCAATATCGACGAATGCCTGCGCCTGTCGCGCACCGACGTCACCATCCGCACCTCGATCCTCGAAGCACGTTTCCTGTGGGGCGAGGAAAAGCTCTATGATGAACTGATGCTGCGCTTCGACCATGAGGTGGTGCGCACGACCGGCCCCGAATATGTCCAGGCCAAGCTTGCCGAACGCGATGACCGCCATGCCAAGGCCGGCGAAAGCCGCTATCTGGTCGAGCCCAACGTCAAGGACGGCAAGGGTGGCCTGCGCGATCTGCAGACGCTGTTCTGGATCGGCAAATATTTCTACCGGGTGCGCACCGGCGAGGAATTGGTCGATAAAGGCGTCTTCACCGAGGGTGAGTACCGCGAGTTCCAGAAAGCCGAGGATTTCCTGTGGGCGGTACGCTGTCACATGCATTTCCTCACCGGCAAGGCCGAGGAGCGGCTGCATTTCGACATCCAGCGCGAGATCGCCGAACGGCTCGGCTACACCACGCACCCCGGCCTGTCGGCGGTCGAGCGCTTCATGAAGCACTACTTCCTCGTTGCCAAGGACGTCGGCGACCTGACCCGCATCTTCTGTGCCGCGCTCGAGGAGGAGCAGGCCAAGCACGTGCCGGGCTTCAACCGCATCTTCCTGACTTTCTCGCGGCGCAAGCGCAAGCTGGCCGGCACGTCGGACTTCATTGTCGACAACCACCGCATCAACATCGCCGACGACCAGGTGTTCGAGCGCGATCCGGTCAATCTGCTCAGGCTGTTCTGGTTCGCCGACAAGCACGGTCTGGAATTCCACCCCGATGCGCTGAAGCTGCTGACCCGTTCGCTCGGCCTGGTCAACAAGTCGCTGCGGCGCGACGAGGAGGCCAACCGGCTGTTCCTCGACATATTGACCTCGGATCGCAATGCCGAACTCAATCTGCGCCGCATGAACGAGGCCGGGCTGCTCGGCAGGCTGATCCCGGATTTCGGCAAGATCGTCGCCATGATGCAGTTCTCGATGTACCACCACTACACGGTGGACGAGCACCTCATCCGCTGCATCGGCGTGCTGGCCGAGATCGAACGCGGCGACGGCGAAAAGGTCCATCCCCTGTCGCACACGCTGATGCCGGGGCTGAAGAAGAGCCGCGAGGCGCTCTATGTCGCCGTACTGCTGCACGACATCGCCAAGGGCAGGCCGGAGGACCATTCCGAGGCGGGGGCCAGGATCGCACGCCGCATCTGTCCGCATATGGGGCTGTCGCCTGCCGATACCGAGACCGTTGCCTGGCTGGTCGAGAACCATCTCGTGATGTCGATGACAGCCCAGACCCGCGACCTCAACGACCGCAAGACCATCGAGGATTTCGCCGCGATCGTGCAGTCGGTCGAGCGGCTGAAGCTGCTTTTGATCCTCACCGTCTGCGACATCAGGGGCGTCGGACCGGGTGTCTGGAACGGCTGGAAGGGCCAGTTGCTGCGCACGCTCTACTACGAGACCGAATTGCTGTTGACCGGCGGGTTTTCGGAAGTGTCGCGCGCGCAACGCACGGCGGCGGCGCGCGAGCGTCTGGCCGAGGCGCTTGCCGACTGGCCGGACAAGGCCCGCAAGCGCTATGTCGGCCAGCACTACGAGAATTACCTTTTGACCGTCGATCTCGCAGACCAGCTGCGCCATGCCGAATTCATTCGTGAGGCTGACGCGTCAGGCAACAAGCTTGCCACCATGGTCAAGACCCACCAGTTCGAGGCGGTGACCGAAATCACCGTGCTGGCGCAGGACCACCCCCGCCTGCTCTCGGTCATCGCCGGGGCGTGCGCCGGGGCCGGCGGCAACATTGTCGACGCGCAGATCTTCACGACGTCGGACGGCCGTGCGCTCGACACGATCCTGATCAGCAGAGAATTCGACCGCGACGAGGACGAGCGCCGGCGTGCCGAGCGTGTCGGCCGGCTGATCGAGGACGTGCTGTCGGGCAAGAGCTGGCTGCCGGAAATGATCGAGAAGCGCACCAAGCCGCGGCGCGGCTCCAAGGTGTTCAAGATCCCGCCGCGTGCCGAAATCCGCAACACGCTGTCGAATCGTTTTTCGGTCATCGAGGTCGAGGGCCTCGACCGGCCTGGGCTGCTGTCGGAGATCACCGGAACGCTTTCCGACCTGTCGCTTGACATCGCATCGGCCCACATCACCACCTTCGGCGAAAAGGTCATCGACACTTTCTATGTCACCGATCTCACTGGCCAGAAGATAGATAACCCGGCCCGCATCGCCACCATCCGCAATCGGCTGATGGCAACGCTCGAAGGCATCGTGCCCGAACGCGGCGGCAAGTCCAGGGCGGCGGCCGAGTGACAACGACCATCACTTTGTCCCAATTCCGCAGGCAGTTCCCAAAAGCATGAGCCTCGTCAAGAAATTCGCAACGGTCGCTTCCGGCACGCTGATGAGCCGCGCGCTCGGTTTCGGCCGCGAGATGCTGATGGCCGCCGCACTCGGCACCGGACCGGTCGCCGATGCCTTCAACGCCGCCTTCCAGTTTCCCAACACCTTTCGCCGGCTGTTTGCCGAGGGCGCCTTCAACGCCGCCTTCGTGCCGCTGTTCGCCAAGGAGATCGAGACCCACGGCACCGAAGGCGCCAAGCGCTTTTCCGAGGAAGTGTTCGGCGTGCTGTTCACGGCGCTGCTGGCGCTGACCATCATCATGGAATTGTCGATGCCGCTGATCGTGCGCTATCTGGTGGCGCCGGGTTTTGCCGGCACGCCGGGGAAGTTCGACACCACGGTGACGCTGGCGACGATCATGTTCCCCTATCTGATCTGCATGTCGTTGGGCGCGATGATGGCGGGCATGCTGAATTCGCTGCGCCGCTATTTCGCCGCCGCCGTGGCGCCGGTGTTCCTCAACATCATCCTGATCGGCGTGCTCGCCTATGCCTGGTACAAGGGCTCGGATGCCCTCACAGTCGGCTACGGGCTGTCCTGGGGCGTGCTTGCCGCCGGACTGGTGCAGCTGGCGATCGTCTGGGTGGCAGTGCGCCATGCCGGCATCTCGATCGGCTTTCGCCGTCCCAGAATGACGCCCGCGGTCAAGCGGCTGCTGATCCTGGCGCTGCCGGCGGCCATCACCGGCGGCATCACACAGATCAACCAGCTGATCGGCACGGCGATCGCCTCGGCGCAGAACAGCGCGGTGTCCTCGCTCGCCTATGCCGACCGCATCTACCAGTTGCCGCTCGGCGTGGTCGGTGTCGCGGTCGCCATCGTGCTGTTGCCCGAACTGTCGCGCGCGCTGAAGTCGGGCAATCTGATCGAGGCGGCCAATCTGCAAAACCGCTCGGTCGAGTTCACACTGTTCCTGACGCTGCCGGCAGCCGCCGCACTCTGGGTGATGTCGGAGCCGATCGTACGGCTGGTCTATGAGCGCGGCGCGTTCGCCGCCAACGGCTCGACGCCAACGGTGGCGGCGATCCTGGCGATCTTCGGCCTCGGCCTCCCGGCCTTCGTGCTGATCAAGGCATTCACGCCGGGCTATTTCGCCCGAGAGGACACGCGTACTCCGATGATCTTTGCCGCCATCTCGGTGGCGGTGAACGTCACCACGGCGCTGACGCTGTTTCCACGGATGGGCGCGCCCGGCATCGCGGTGGCCTCGGCCGTCGCCGGCTGGGTCAACGCGGTGATGCTGCTCGGCGTCCTGATCCGGCGCGGCCACTGGGGCCGCGACGTGCCGCTGATGAAGCGCATTCCACGTCTGGTGCTGTCGGCTATCGTGATGGGGGCAGCGCTCTATTTTGCCGAGCATTGGTTCGCCGTCAGGCTCGGGCCCGGCTCGCCGCTGGTGGTCAAGGCGACGACGCTGCTGTCGCTGGTCGCGGGTGGGGCGCTGCTGTACTTCATCACGGCGTTTGCCACCGGCGGCGCCGATTTCGGCATGATCCGTCGCAACGTCAAGCGGGGATCTGGCAAGTCGGCGCCACCGATCGCAAAGACCGACCTGGACGAGTAGCGCCCGACACGCTCGCAGCGCCGTCTTGATCGCAGCGCCGTCTTCGTCCATAAGCGCGCCGTCGCAAGACTTTCGCCGCGCGCGGTTTCCAGCCGCGTGATTGGCTCCGAAAAGTCTGCAACTTTTCGGAATCACGCTTATACGGCCCTCCACAAGCCATGAGGACAATCATGACCGCCTTCAAGCCACTCGTCTTTTCCGGTGTCCAGCCGACCGGCAATCTGCATCTCGGCAATTATCTCGGCGCCATCAAGAAATTCGTTGCCCTGCAGGACACCTCCGATTGCATCTATTGCGTCGTCGACCTGCATTCGCTGACAGCCCAACTCGTTTATGAAGACCTGGCCGACCAGACGCGGTCGATCACTGCGGCGTTCCTGGCCTCCGGCATCGATCCGAAGAAGCACATCGTCTTCAACCAGTCACGGGTCATGCAGCACGCCGAGCTTGCCTGGATCTTCAATTGCGTGGCGCGCATCGGCTGGATGAACCGCATGACGCAGTTCAAGGACAAGGCCGGCAAGGACCGCGAGAATGCCTCGCTCGGCCTGCTCGCCTATCCCTCGCTGATGGCTGCCGACATCCTGCTCTACCGTGCCACCCACGTCCCTGTCGGTGAGGACCAGAAACAACATCTGGAGCTCACCCGCGACATCGCGCAGAAATTCAACAACGACTTCTCCGACCGTATCGCAGCGCTCGGCGTCGGCGTCGAGATGCAGGTCGGCGAAGAGACCGTGAACGGCTATTTCCCGCTGACCGAGCCGGTCATCGGCGGGCCGGCGGCGCGCATCATGTCGCTGCGCGACGGCTCCAAGAAGATGTCCAAATCGGACCCGTCTGATCTGTCGCGCATCAACCTGACCGACGACGCCGATGACATCTCGAAGAAGATCCGCAAGGCCAAGACCGATCCGGAAGCGTTGCCGAGCGAGCTGGATGGCCTGGCCGGCCGGCCCGAGGCAGAAAACCTGGTCGGCATCTATGCGGGTCTCGCCGAGATGTCGAAGGCGGATGTGCTCAAGCAATTCGCCGGCCAGCAGTTTTCCGTGTTCAAGCCGGCCTTGGCCGATCTTGCTGTGGAAAAACTGGCGCCGATCGCCAGCGAGATGCGCCGCATTTCGGATGACCGCGCCTATGTCGACGCGGTGCTCAAGGACGGCGGCGAGCGCGCCGGCGTGCTGGCCGAAGCGACGATGAAGACGGTGCGCGACATTATCGGCCTGCTGCAGGGCTGATCGCGACATCGGGTGCACTGGCACAAGGCCGGCGGCTTGCCGCCGGTCCGCCGCAGTGGCAGATTGCGCCGCAAGACACCGAGTAGATAGACATGGTCTCCAAACGCCTCAGCCGCGAAGCCGGCCATCGCAGGAAATTCCTGACGATCATCGACGACACGCCGGAATGCGAGCGTGCCGTCGCCTATGCCTCGAAACGGGCGCAGAGCACCAGCGGCACGCTGGTGCTGCTCTATGTCATCGTGCCGGACGATTTCCAGCATTGGCTGGGTGTCGAGAAGATCATGCGCGAGGAAGCTAACGCCACGGCGCGCGCCGCACTCGACAGCTATGCCAACAAGGTGCGCCAGAAGCTCGGCATCGAGCCCGAGATGGTGGTCCGCGAAGGCAAGCCGACGGAAGAGATTCACAAATTGATCGAGGAAGACCAGGACATCGCCATCCTGGTGCTGGCCGCCGGTGCGGGCAAGGAAGGCCCGGGACCGCTGGTCGGCGCCGTGGCCGGCAAGGGTGCCGCCTTCCCGATCCCGGTGACTGTCGTGCCGCAGAACCTTTCGGACGAGGAAATAGACAGCCTGGCCTGAGGTGTGCTGATTTTCAGGTGATGCCGGCCTGACCTGAATCTCAACACACCTTCGGGCGCGTCCCAGGGGCGCGCAAAAAACATTCCGCCAGCCAGCCATTCCGGCGATGCGTTTCGCTTGAATGTCCAGCCAATTGAGCCTATTTAGAATTGTTCCAAACTAGATGCCCAACCGGGCACGGAGACGGCCATGTTCATCCAGACCGAATCGACGCCAAACCCGGCGACGCTGAAATTCCTGCCCGGCAAGGAAGTGCTTGTGGAAGGCACCGCCGATTTCCGCGATGCCGACAGCGCCGCCGTCGCCTCGCCGCTGGCCGGCCGGCTGTTCGAAATTCCTGGCGTCACCGGCGTTTTCTTCGGCTATGACTTCATCACCGTGACCAAGGATGGCCCCGACTGGCAGCATTTGAAGCCGGCGATCCTCGGCGCCATCATGGAGCATTTCATGTCCGGCGCGCCCGTCATGGCCAGGGCCGGCCCGGCCGCCGAGACCAGCCAGACCGGTGAGTTCTACGACAAGGCCGACGAGGAGCTGGTCATCACCATCAAGGAGCTGCTCGACACGCGGGTGCGCCCGGCGGTCGCCCAGGATGGCGGCGACATCACCTTCCGCGGCTTCGAGAATGGCACGGTGTTCCTGCACATGAAGGGTGCCTGCGCCGGCTGCCCGTCATCGACGGCGACGCTGAAGCACGGCATCCAGAACCTTCTGCGCCATTTCGTGCCGGAAGTGCAGCAGGTCGAGCAGGTCTCCTGACGCCCGTTTTGACAATTCTACCCTGCTGACCGTCTGGTCCGATTTCTTCGCTTCCGGCGCATCGGTCAGAAGGAACTCCAAAATGATCTACGAACTTCGGGTTTACCGGGCTCTGCCGGGACGCTTGCCGGCGCTTCTTGATCGCTTCGACAAGATCACGCTCAAATTATGGGAAAAGCACGGTATCCGCCAAGCGGGTTTCTTTACCACGCTGATCGGAGCTTCGAACAACGAACTGACCTACATGCTGGCATGGGAATCGCTGGCCGAACGCGAAGAGCGCTGGACGGCGTTCGTGAAGGACCCTGCCTGGACGCAGGCGCGGGAAGACTCCGAGCGTGATGGCCAGATCACCGAGACAATCATCAACCAAATTTTGGTACCCACCGCGTTCTCGGCGGTGTCCTGACCGCCGAGCAGGCGTCGCATCGCGCAAACAACAAAAAACCGGGCCGAATTGCCCGGTTTTCTGCTTGGGACGTCCGTTGTTGCCTAGACGGTCCGCGTACGAAAACTGCCTCTAGAGAACGATGACCTTGGCGCCGACCGAGGCGCGGTCATAGAGGTCGATAATGTCCTGATTCATCAGCCGGATGCAGCCAGACGACATCGCCTTGCCGATCGAATTCCATTCGGGGCTGCCATGCAGGCGATAGCCTGAATCACCGCCCTTGTTGAACAGGTACATGGCGCGCGCGCCGAGCGGGTTCTTCAGGCCCGGCTCCATGCCGCCGGCAAACTTTTCCAATTCCGGCTGGCGCTGGATCATCTGCCTCGGCGGCGTCCAGGTCGGCCATTCGCGCTTGAGCGCAATGTGGGCGGTGCCATGCCACTCGAAGCCCTCGCGGCCGACGCCGATGCCGTAGCGAATGGCCCTTCCGTCGCCCTCGATGAAATAAAGGAACTTGTTCTGCGTATCGACGATGATCGTGCCCGGCTTTTCCGGGCTATCGTAGTTCACTTCCTGCCGATGGTACTTCATCGGCACTTTCTCGATCGGGATGCGCGGCAGCTGATAACCGGCGTCGGTGACCGCGCCGTAGTCGTTGGAGAAGATCTGCGAGCCGATGGTGCTGCAACCGGCGATAGCAGTGGAGAGCGCCAGTGCGGCGATGATTGCAAACGACTTCATGCGCATCAGGTGATCCGGTGCCCCGCCCAAACTCGGCGGCACGAGTCGGCCGCTCTCTCATCATCATTCATGCTGGCATTTGCTTTGCTTGCCAAGCGCGCGATGCCTATATGCCTGCCTTGACGTACCGGTAAGCGTATCACTATGGCATTTTGGCAACAGGACTCACAGGATTGTGAAGCAAATTCAAGGGGCCTGCTCCATGGCTTCCTGGAAATCGAGGAGAACCGTCATGAATGTCGGTGACGCCGCCCACCGCTCCGGCCTGCCGGCCAAGACCATCCGTTACTATGAAGAGATCGGCCTGATCGCCCCGGCACGCGCCGCCAACGGCTACCGCGATTATTCCGGAGACGACATCCATCGGCTGGCCTTCCTGCGCCGCGCGCGCAATCTCGGCTTTTCCATCGACGATTGCCGCCAGCTGATGGCGCTTTACCAGGATCGCAGCCGCGCCAGCCAAAACGTGCGCGAAATCGCCGCCGCCCATGTCACGGCGATCGAGGAGAAAGTGCGCGAGTTGCAGTCGATGCGCTCGACGCTGCAGAAACTGATTCATGCCTGTCACGGCGACGAAAGGCCGGATTGTCCGATCCTTGATGACATGGCGGGCGCGGCATTGCCTAGCGACAAGGGCGCCTCTGCGCCTGCATAATGACCGTATGTCGACGACGCCCGAAGCCTGGTCGACTCCTGCCGGGAGGACATCCGCAATGGTCTCGATGACCGTCGAACTGCGCAATGTGGAGGACACGCGAGCCGCCATGGGCTGGGCCGGCGGCCACACGATCATCGTCGACCGGCCCGAAGGCAAGGCCGGCGGCATGGGCCTGGGCTTCAATGGCGGCCAGTTGCTTGCCCTGGCGATCGGCGGCTGCTTCTGCAACGATCTTCGCTACGTCGCCGAGGAAATGGGCGTAACGCTCGACAAGATCGCCGTGACCGTGACGCTGAACCTCGAAGGCAAGCCTTTGCTCGCGACCTCGTCAACCATGGCGGTTTCATGCACGACGCTGGACGGCTCCGACCCGGCGGAGATCATCACAAGGGCCGCGGCGATTTCCACGGTCAGCAACTCCCTGCGCCAGGGCGTGCCGGTGAGCATTGAAACGGCCGCAACGGCGGCCGGCTTGTCGGAGGAATGATCCCCCGGAACAGGCGCATTGGCCGCGTGGATTGTCAGAGATCGCCCAAAAAGGCCCGCCGCCGGCACGGCGGAGCGATTGACCCAATTTTCTTCGGCATCTGGGCGCGTCAATCAGCCGCTCTATGTCTTCCTTTGTCGCAATGATCAACGATGGAGGTTGGCATGGATCGGCGATTGTTTCTGACTGGAATGCTTGGGCTGGCAGGGGCTGCGACCGTCGTCGCAATCGCGCGTCCTGCCACCGCCTTGGCCGGCATCCCGAATACGGGGCCCGGCATTCTCGACGAGCTCGACAAACCGTCCGACGATATTCTCGACCCGGATGGTCCCGGTGTCCAGGATGGCGTCGAGTTGGTGCGGCACCGCAGATGGCACCGCCGCCGTCGCCGACGCGGGTGGAGGCGGGTCTGCCGTCGCTATTGGCGCAATGGCTATTGGCGCCGCAGATGTTTCCGCAGATCCTTCTGGATCCACTTCTGACGAGACCAGCAACGCGAAGGTCCCGGCGCCCGCCGGGGCCTTCGCTATCGCTGCGGGGAATCCAATCGGCAAAAAAGGCCCGCCGCCCCTCGGCAGCGGGCAGGTCCTGGAGTGCCGGGGGATCAACCCGGCATGGGATCAACGAGCGGGTCACCGGTTGGTTGCAGGGATCGGCCCGGTAGCCTTCCTTTGGGTGGACCGCCACCGGGCCTGACCGGAGCGGGGTGTATTGGGGGAGCCCCGGCTGCTTCCAAAATATCACTTTTCTCTTATATTCGCTTTAGCTAATTTACATAAAGCCATGCATCACCCGCAGATGGGGTGCGCACTTCACGAAAGTGTCGAAGTGACGTCTCCCTGCTTATGCCATTCGGCATTCGCGGAACTAAAGCGGTTGCATCTGACTTTGGTTGGTGACGCGCAAAGACTTTTTCGCTGCTATCTTAAAGTTACCAAATGGAAATTGACCGGCGCAGCATATCAAGTCGATTTGCGCTGACGATCTCTTTGTTTTTCCAGGAACTGCTTGGCGTGCTCCGCCCAATCAGCCGTGGTGACTTTATGCTCCTGAACGGACTTTCTGAAAGCCTTGCGCAGAGCATCAAGGTCAAAGGCCCACAGTTGTTCACCATCAGTGCTGTTCAATTTTGTGCCGCCCGTCCCCATGAGAACGATGGTGTGCACCACAAGCTCAATCTTTCAAGGATCAATTGCTGACTTCTTTTGGGTATATCCGGGTATATCGAATATACAATCGCCTGCATAAAACAGGTTCAAACCGTGAACAGAATCTGGCATGGTGCCTGGCATGCCGATCATCTCGCCCATCCCAATCAACCCTCTCATCGACGGTCGCCAGTCCGAACGCGCCATGCTGGTGCGGCGCGGTGTGCAGCGGCTGCTCATGGATATGGGCGCGCATGTGTTGCCCGAACTGTCGCTGGCCACCGGCCGCCGTGCCGACCTCGTCGCGCTGACCCGGCAGGGCGATATCTGGATCATCGAGATCAAATCCTCGATCGAGGATTTCAGGGTCGACCGCAAATGGCCCGACTACCGGCTGCATTCCGACCGCTTCTTCTTCGCCACCCATCCCGGCGTACCCTCGGAGATCTTCCCGCACGAATGCGGCTTCATCCTTTCCGACGGCTATGGCGCCGAGATCCTGCGCGATGCGCCCGAGCACCGCATGGCAGCGGCAACGCGCAAGGCGCTGATGCTGCGGATCGCGCGGGCCGGCGCTTCGCGGCTGCTGGCGGCGGAGCTTGCCGGCGTGTCGGTGCCGGCGCTGGAGGGTGAGAGCGAGTAGCGGCGTCCTTCACTCTATGACCGGCTCTCCTCTTCGCCGTCCTCCACGCCACCCCTAGCGGACGCCATGAGCAGCACGGCAGCGCCCAGGATGGCGGCGATGAAGGAGCCGGCGAGGATGCCGACCTTGACCGCGTCCTGCAGCGCCACGTCGCCGGCGAAGGCGAGCAGGCCGATGAACAGGCTCATGGTGAAGCCGATGCCGCACAGCAGCGATATGCCGATCATGTGCGTCCAGCCGGCATTGGCGGGCAGGTCGGCAAGACCGAGCCTGATGGCAAGTGCCGAGGAGCCGAACACGCCGACCAGCTTGCCGACAACCAGGCCGGCGGCGACACCCAGCGTCAACGGCTCGATCAGCGCGCCAAAGCTCAGGCCGGCGAGCGAAACGCCGGCATTGGCAAAGCCGAAGATCGGGATGACGACGAAAGCCACAATCTTGTGCAGGCCGTGCTCGAGCCGGTGCAGCGGCGAACGGTCCAGATCGTGACCGATCCCGGCGGAGCGCTCAAGCGGGATGGTCAGCGCCAGCGCCACGCCGGCAAGCGTTGCATGGACGCCAGATTTCAGCACCAGAACCCACAGGACGACGCCCAGAACGAGATAGGGCACAAGCGTCATCACCCGCATGCGGTTGAGCACGACAAGCGCGGCAATGATTGCGAAGGCGGCACCCAGATAAGCCAGCGACAGGCCGCTGGTGTAGAAGATGGCGATGATGATGACGGCACCGAGGTCGTCGATGATGGCCAATGCTGTGAGGAACACCTTCAGCGAAGCCGGCACGCGGCTGCCGAGCAGCGACAGCACGCCGAGCGCAAAAGCTATGTCGGTGGCGGTCGGGATCGCCCAGCCGGACAGGGCGGCCGCATTGTTGCGGTTGACGGCGACATAGACGAGTGCCGGAACCAGCATGCCGCCGGCGGCGGCGATGCCGGGCAGCACGCGCCGAGGCCAGGTGGAGAGCTGGCCGTCCAGCATCTCGCGCTTGATCTCCAGCCCGACGAGCAGGAAGAACACCGCCATCAGCCCGTCATTGACCCAGTGCGAGACGCTGAGCGGGCCGAGATAGGCGTGGAGCACGGAGAAATAGGTTTCGGCGAGCGGCGAGTTGGCGACGATCAACGCAAGTGCCGCCGCCGCCATCAGGATGATGCCGCCGGCCGCTTCGCTATCGAGAAATTCGCGGAAGACGGAAATCGGCCGCTGCTTCAGATCCTGCATGTCGCCTCCGTCATGCCGCCTGTTTCGGCGGGTTTCAATCGGCAAGATGGCAAACGGTGGCCTTAACGCGGCGCGCGCTTTGCCAGTATGCGCTGCAAGGTGCGACGGTGCATGTTGAGCCGGCGCGCTGTCTCGGAGACGTTGCGCTCGCACATCTCATAGACGCGCTGGATATGCTCCCATCGGACGCGGTCGGCCGACATCGGGTTTTCCGGCGGCGCCGCGCGCTCGCCGGCGGTGCGGGTGAGTGCGGCGAAGATATCATCGGCGTCGGCGGGCTTGGAGAGATAATCGACCGCACCGAGCTTCACCGCGGTCACCGCGGTGGCGATGTTGCCATAGCCGGTCAGGATGATGGTGCGGGAATCCTCGCGCTTTTCGCGGATGGCCGCGACCACGTCGAGGCCGTTGCCGTCGCCGAGCCGCATGTCGACCACGGCGTAGGCGGGTGGATTGGCGCGCGCCTTGGCAACCGCCTCCTCGACGCTCTCGGCCGTCTCGACCACGAAGCCCCTGGCTTCCATGGCGCGGGCCAGACGCGTGAGGAACGGCTTGTCGTCATCGACGACAAGCAGCGAGGTGTCCTCGCCTTCAACCATTGCGCCAATATTCTCGTCGCCTGTCATAGTCTCAAAATTCCTGCTGCCTTAATTTTACGCAAATATAGTTCCTGAGCCTCCTTGTCCAATTTTTAGAGGTCCTTCAAGGCTCTCAGGCAGTGTCGAACATGCTGGCCGAAGTGATTTCCGGATTGAGGAACACACCACGCGGCCACGATATCTGGACCATGGCGCCCTCGCCCAGGCCACTCGAATTGCGGAAATCGAGCACGGCACCAGAGCGTTCGAGCAAGGTCTTGGCGATGAACAGGCCGAGGCCCAGACCACCGCCGGTTTCATTGCCCTGGCGCGTCGACATATAGGGCTCGCCGATGCGGTCGATGATCTCGGCCGGAAAACCGGGGCCGTCATCGACGATCGAGAAGGTGACGGTGGCCTCGTCCCAGCTCCAGCGCACGGTGACGCTTTTGCGAGCGAAATCGACCGCGTTCTCGACCAGGTTGCCGAGGCCGTAGATGACGCCCGGATTGCGCTGCCCGACCGGCTCGGGGCCGATGCGTTCGCCGGGCCGAAGCTTGATCGAGATGCCGAAGTCCCGGTGCGGCGCGGTGACCTCCTCGACCAGCGATGTCAATGGCAGCCGCGAAAGATGCGCCTCACCCTCCGAGGACAGGCTGGTCAGCCGCTTGAGAATCTCGCGGCAACGCTCGCTCTGCGAACGCAACAGCGTCACGTCTTCCCCGTATTTCGGATCCTTGCCGAGCGCCTTTTCCATCTCCTTGGCGACAAGCGCGATGGTGGCGAGCGGCGTGCCGAGCTCGTGCGCGGCCGCGGCGGCCAGCCCGTCGAGCGCCGAAAGGTGCTGCTCGCGCTGCAGCACCAGCTCTGTTGCGGCGAGCGCATTGGCCAGAAGCCGGGCTTCGGCGGCCACCCGGAAGGCATATATGGCGGTGAAGGCGATCGAGGACAGCACCGCCATCCACATGCCGGCGACATAGAGAAAAGGCATGGCCAGCGGCGCATCCTCATGCCAGGGCAGCGGCAGATGGACAAAGACCAGAAAGGTCGCCGCCGACATGACCAGCCCGCCGAGGATGGCAGTCAGGCGCAGGGGCAGCGATGTCGCCGAAATGACGACAGGCACGGTCATCAGCAGCGAGAACGGATTGGTGAGGCCGCCGGTCATGTAGAGCAGGCCGGCAAGCTGCAGGCTGTCGAAGATGAGGATGCCGAAGGCCGCAAGCGGCGTGAGCCGGTGCGCCGCCGGAAAGCGAAAGGCGAGAAACAGGTTCATCCAGGCCGAACAGGCGATCAGGGCAAAGCAGAGGCTGACCGGCAGCGGAAACTTCAGCCCATAGGCGACGACGAGCACCGCCAGGCTCTGACCGACAATGGCAAGCCATCGCAACCGGATTAGCGTGTTGAGGCGCAGTCTCTGGCTCTGCTGGAAATCGGGCGAACGCAAAACGTTGATCATGGCCATGAATTACAGCCGCGAAGCTCCAAAGGCTAGGTCCCGCGCGGCTTGGCCCTGGCGGTGGCGGCGGCGAGCAGCGGGTTTTCCGGCCAGACATGCTTGGGATAGCGGCCGCGCATGTCGGCGCGTACGTCGGCCCAGGAGCCGCGCCAGAAGCCGGGCAGGTCGCGCGTCGTCTGGATCGGCCGGTGCGCCGGCGACAGGAGTTCGAGCGTCAGCGGCACAGTGCCATTGGCGATGGCGGGATGCCGGTCGAGCCCGAACAGTTCCTGCACGCGAACCGCCAGCACCGGCCATTCGCTGTCATAGCGGATAGGCACATGGCTGCCGGACGGAGCGTCGAAATGGGTTGGCGCCAGCGTATCGATCCTGCGCTGCAGATCATGCGGCACGAGGCTGGCCAGTCCGGCCGAGACAACACCTGCATCGATGGCGGCAAACGATGCCGCGCCGGCGAGGTAAGGCAGCAGCCAGTCGTCGAGGCGCTCGACGAGGGCGTCATCCGCCATATCGGGCCATGGCGCGCCCAGGCCGCGATGCAGCCAGCCAAGCCGCTGGCGCAGCGTTTGCGCCTCCTTGCTCCAGGTCAGCAGCGACAGCCCGTGCTGGCGCACGGCATCGAGGACGGCGCGGTCGGCGTCGGCCCCCGTTGGCGGCGGCAGCATGCGCTCGGCGAGCGTGATGGCGCCAAGGCGCACGGTTTCACGTACACGCACGGCGCGCTTGTCCCGATCGAAGCTCGTTTCACGGCGCGCCTCGATCCTGTCCGCCAACGCGACACGGACATCGTCCTCGCCGATCGCCGCTGCCGCCGTGATGCGCGCATTCTGTGCCTTGCCCTGCAGGTCGGCGACGACCAGAAACGGCTCGCCCGCCAGCGGATCGGCGGCGTCGAGCATAGCGCCGGAGCCGTTGGCCAGCACGAAACGGCCACGCTCGCCACGCGCCTTCGCCACCCGATCCGGCCAGGCGTGGACGAGCAGGGGACCGCCCGCCGCAGCTTCGCTGCCCTTCGCCCCGCCAGCCTGCCTTGCCAGCCTTTCGGCGAGTTGCTTGGCGGCGGTAGCGCGCGGAGATCTTTCCCCGCGAAAACGCATCAGCCGCCGCTCCAGATCGGCGCCGTCGCCACCGAGGCCGCGTTCGGTGAGGAGCACGGCGAACATTGCCGCCTCGAAGGCATGGCCGCTCCGGGATGCCTCGGCAACCATATGCGCCAACCGCACCGGCAGAGCGAGCTTGCGCATCGCTGCACCCGCCTCCGTCAGGCGCCCCGTGTGGTCGATGGCATCCAGCGCGCGCAGTAGCCCCCTTGCCTCATTGAGGGCCGGAACAGGCGGCGGATCGAGAAAAGCAAGCGCTGACGGATCGGCAACGCCGAAGGCAGCACAATCGAGCAGCAGTCCGGACAGATCGGCCTCAAGGATTTCCGGCGGCGTGAAAGCGGGAAGTGCAGCCGTTTGCTCGGCCCGCCACAGCCGGATGGCGACGCCTGGCTGCGTGCGCCCGGCACGGCCGGCGCGCTGGTCGGCGGAAGCCTTGCTGACACGCACGGTCTCCAGTCGGGTCAAGCCACTGGCCGGCTCATAGCGCGGCAGCCGCGACAGGCCGGAATCGATGACGACGCGCACGCCGTCGATGGTGATCGAGGTTTCGGCTATCGAGGTGGCCAGCACCACCTTGCGGCGGCCCGATGTTGCCGGCTTGATCGCCGCGTCCTGCGCCTTGCCGTCCAGCATGCCGTAGAGCGGGACGATGTCGGTATCGGTGCCGACCTTGCCGGCCAGCCGTTCGGCGGTGCGCTCGATCTCGCGCTGGCCGGGCAGGAAGGCAAGGACGCTGCCGCTCTCGTCGGCAAGGGCGGCGCGGATTGCCTTGGCCATCGCGTCCTCGATGGCGATGCCGGCCGGCCGTTCGTCATAACGGATATCGACGGGAAAGGCGCGACCCTCGCTTTCGACGACCGGCGCGCCCGACATGAGTTTGGCGACGCGCGCGCCGTCGAGCGTCGCCGACATCACAGCCAAGCGCAGATCCGGCCTGAGCGCCCCCTGCACGTCGAGCGCCAGAGCGAGACCGAAATCGCCGTCGAGCGAACGCTCGTGGAATTCGTCGAAAATGACAGCCGAAACACCGGGCAGTTCGGGATCGTCGAGGATCATGCGCGCCAGCACGCCTTCGGTGACGACCACGATCCTGGTCTTTGCCGAAATGCGGTTTTCCATGCGCATGGCGTAGCCGACGGTGGCGCCGGGTTCCTCACCAAGCAACTCAGCCATCCGGCGAGCGGCGGCGCGAGCGGCGAGGCGGCGCGGTTCAAGCAGGATGATCTTGCCGGCGCCGAGCCAAGGCGCGTCAAGCAGCGCCAGCGGCACCAGCGTGGTCTTGCCAGCGCCGGGCGGCGCCACCAGCACGGCGCTATTGCCATCGCCAAGCGCTTCCCTCAGCGCCGGCAGCACGACGGACACAGGAAGCTCCGGCAGGGGTTTTGTGGTCATGGCGCCCGCATATCAGCGGTTACGGCCACGGCGCAACCAGAGTCGGTTCAAAGCCGGGTACGCGAAAACGGGTTCCAGCGCACGGTCCCCAGCCGCGCTTCCTCACGCACCATGGTCAACAGGCCGGCGCCGCCAACGACCGCCAGGCCAACCAGCGACAGCCCGTCCGGATATTCCTGGAAAAACAACGCGCCGAGGATCACCGCCCAGGCGATCTGCGAATAATGCGTCGGCGCGACCCGGTTGGCAGGCGCGTATTTCATGGCCAGCAGTTGAAGGAATTGTCCACCTGCTGTGAAGGCACCGGCCGCCACCAACCACAGCAACTGCTTGCCGTCGGGAACGGTGAACGAGGTGGCGGCGGCACCGATGCCGTTGAACAGCAGGCCGTAGCCGACCAGCACGCCGAGCATGGTGGTGCGCTTTTCCTGCTGCGCCAGCGAGCGCATCAGGATCACGCTGGTGGCGGCGAGGAAGGCAACACCGAAGGCGGCAAGGTGGCCGAGATTGAGCTCGCGAAAGCCCGGCCGCACCACCAGCATGACACCGGCGAAACCGGCGACCACCGCCAGCCAGCGCCAGGGGCCGACCTTCTCCTTGAGGATCACCGTGGAGAGGATGGTGACGCAGAGCGGCGCCAGGAAGATCAGCGCATAGGACTCGGCCAGCGGAATGGTGGTGAAGGCGTAGACGCTGAGCACGCCGGAAGCGATGCCCGCCCAGGCACGCGCCTGCACCGCCCATGGCCTTCTGGTGCGCCAGAAATCGCGCCAGCGTTCGCCCGCGGGCCGCGTGAAGAACAGGAAGAAGCCCGCGAACAAGGTTATGAAAAAGCCGATCTCGAAGATCGTGAGCTGACCGCCCAGGCTTTTGACAACGGCATCGCTACCCGAATAGCTTGCGTAGGCGATCAGGGCGAGCAGGATTCCGTTCGTCACGTTGTTCCAATTCCGGGGAGAGAGTGGTTTGAAAATCCTGGCGCTCGGTGCGCATCCGGACGACATCGAGATCTTCATGTTCGGTACGATGGCCGCCTATGCCGCGCAAGGCGCAGAACTCACTTTTGCCATGGCCACGGATGGTGCCAGGGGCGGCACAAGTGATCCCGCTGTTCTCGCTCGTGTCCGTCGCGACGAAGCAACGGCCGCGGCCGCGCTGGTAGGCGCAGTGCCACGCTTCCTCGACTTCCCGGACGGCGAGCTGGTGGCCGATGCAGCGCTGATTGGAGCTCTGAAAGCACTGATCGGTCAAATCGGCCCGGATCTGGTGATCACGCATGCGCCCAACGATTATCATGCAGACCATCGCGCGCTGTCGGACGGCGTTCGTATCGCGGCGTCTTTCGCCGTCCCAGTGCTGCATGCCGACACGATGGGCGGCACCGGTTTTTCGCCGACGCACTATGTCGACATTTCCGCCCATGCCGACGTCAAGGCCGAGGCGATCCGCATGCATCAATCGCAGGATCCCGACCGCTTCGTCGACATTGCGCGGACACAGAACGCCTTTCGCGCCGGCCAGTGCAACGGCGCGCAAGGCTCATCGGCCGAAGCCTTCCGTTTCGAACCGTCGTTCCCGTTCGCCGATATCCGCGCGCTGCTGCCGCCGGCGCCGGCGATCCGCAAGGTGATGGTGAGCACCAGAAGGGTAGATTGAAGGCCGAGGCTGCCCCACGTCCCGGTCAGAATCGGCCTGAACAGCTTCGGTAAACCAGCCAGCGACCCGCGCTTTTCCCAACGTTTTCAGACATCGCCATAAGCATGCTGCGGCGCAGCAACGAATTCGCTTGCCTTGTTTAGTAAAAATTGCATCACTAAACAAATTACTAAACATCTGCAGTGTAACCGCGCAGCCATGTTTGGGCCCCTGAGGAGAGGGGTTGAGGGCTTTTTGAAACCGTCATCTGGGCGCGTTTCGCAAATGGGAGGAAGTCATGAAATCGAGCTTGAAACTGGCGTTGGGACTGACCTCGGCAATCACAGCGTCGACAGCCGTCGCGAACGTCGCGCACGCTGAAGACCTGACCCTGTGCTGGGCCGCCTGGGACCCGGCCAACGCGCTTGTCGAACTGTCCAAGGATTTTACCAAGGAAACCGGTATCGGCATGAAATTCGAGTTCGTGCCGTGGACCAACTATGCCGATCGTTTTCTCAACGAACTGAACTCGCACGGCAAATTGTGCGACCTGATCATCGGCGACAGCCAGTGGATCGGCGGCGCTGCCGAGAACGGCCATTACGTCAAGCTGAACGACTTCTTCGACAAGGAGAAGATCAGCATGGACGATTTCGTGCCGGCAACCGTCGTCGGCTATTCGGAATGGCCGAAGAACACGCCGAACTACTGGGCGCTGCCGGCCATGGGCGACGTCGTCGGCTGGACCTACCGCAAGGACTGGTTCTCCAAGCCGGAGCTGCAGAAGGAATTCAAGGAAAAGTACGGTTGGGACCTCGGCCCGCCAACCACTTTCGACCAGCTGAAGCAGGTCGCCGAGTTCTTCCAGAAGCGCGAGATCGACGGCAAGACCGTCTATGGCGCCTCGATCTACACCGAGCGCGGCTCCGAAGGCATTACCATGGGCGCCATGGACGTGCTCTACAGCTATGGCTTCCAATACGAAAACCCCAAGAAGCCCTACGAGATGGAAGGCTTCGTCAACTCCGACAAGTCGGTGAAGGGGCTGGAATTCTACAAGGCGCTCTATGATTGCTGCACGCCGCCCGGTGCCTCGAACAGCTACATGGGCGAAGGCGTCGATGCCTTCAAATCCGGCCAGGTGGCGATGCACATGAACTTCGCCTTCACATGGCCGGGCCTGCAGAAGGACGAGAATGTAGGCGGCGACAAGATCGGTTACTTCGTCAACCCGAAGGGTCCCGACGGCGAGCAGTTCGCCCAGCTCGGCGGCCAGGGTATCTCCGTGGTGTCCTATTCCGACAAGCAGGAGGCGGCGCTGAAATACATCAAGTGGTTCGCCAACAAGGACGTGCAGGCCAAATGGTGGTCGCTCGGTGGCTATTCGTGCCTCAACGCGGTGGTCAAGGATCCGAAGTTCCCGGCCAGCCAGCCCTATGCGCAGACCTTCCTCGACTCGATGGCAATCGTGAAGGACTTCTGGGCCGAGCCGAGCTACGCCCCGCTGCTGCAGGCCTCGCAGAAGCGCTTCCACGACTATGTCGTCGCCGGCCAGGGTTCGGCCAAGGATGCGCTCGACGGCCTGGTCAAGGACTGGACCCAGGTCTTCCAGGACGATGGCAAGATGTAACCAGCTCCTCCCGAGCTAAGCCAAGCATCCCGTGCCGCCCCTTGGCACGGGATGCAGTTCAGATAAATTCCATGACAGAGACGACCAAGTGACCGAAGCAGGACTCACCATGCTCAATCGGACCGCGGAGAACGTTGCCCGGGCGACCCCGGAACCGTTGGCCCGCAAGGTCCGGGGCATCAGCGACAAGGGCCTCGCCTGGCTGTTCATCTCGCCGACGATCCTGTTGCTGCTGGCCATCAACATCTTCCCGCTGTTCTGGGCGATCTATCTGTCGTTCACCAACTACCGGGCCAACCGCCCGAACGAGGTGGTGAAAAATCTCGGCCTTGCCAACTACCAGCGCATCCTCGGCGACAAGGACATCTGGATCGCCATGCAGACGACCGCGCATTTCGTGTTCTGGACGATCCTTTTGCAGACGCTGATCGGCTTCACGCTGGCCTGGCTGATCGACAGGAAGTTCCGCGGCCACGCTTTCTGGACGACGCTGATCCTGGTGCCGATGATGCTGTCGCCGGCGGTGGTCGGCAATTTCTGGCGCTTCCTCTACGAGCCGCAGATCGGCCTGTTCGCCTATGCGATCTCCTTTGTCACGAGGATCCCGCCGACCGATATCCAGATGCTCTCCAACGTGTCGCTGGCGCCCTGGTCGATCATCATCGTCGATACCTGGATGTGGACGCCCTACGTGATGCTGATCTGCCTCGCGGGCCTCCGCTCCATCCCCGAATACATCTACGAGGCGGCCGAGGTCGACCGCGCCTCCAACTGGCGGCAGTTCTGGTCGATCACGCTGCCGATGGCGCTGCCCTTCATCATGCTGGCTGTGCTGTTTCGCGGCATCGAGAACTTCAAGATGTTCGACATGGTCAATCTGTTGACCGGCGGCGGGCCGGGCTCGACGACCGAGGTCGCCTCGATAACGCTGAAGCGGCAGGCTTTCGAAAGCTGGCGCACCGGTTATTCCTCGGCCTTCGCCATCATCCTTTTCGTGGCGGTGTTCGGCCTGGCCAACATCTACGTCAAGGCGCTCAACAAGGTGAAGCAGAGATGAGCCTGACCACAGCCCATTCGGTCGTCGCACCGAGCAGCAACTCGAAACGGATCGCCGGCACGATCATCGTGCTTTACGCACTGATCTCGATCGTGCCGCTGCTGTGGATCTTCGCCACCAGCTTCAAGACGCCGCCGGATTCAATCGCGTATCCGCCCAAGATCCTGTTCCAGCCCAGCCTCGAGGGCTACTGCAATTTGTTCACGACGCGGACCCGGCAGACGCCGGAATACATCAACTCGCTGGGCCCGGCAACAGGCTTCTGCGACGAGACCACGCGCAAGCGCAACATGGTGATCGCCGGTCCGTCCAATTTC
This sequence comes from Mesorhizobium sp. AD1-1, assembly GCF_020164655.1. Taxonomy (NCBI): domain Bacteria; kingdom Pseudomonadati; phylum Pseudomonadota; class Alphaproteobacteria; order Hyphomicrobiales; family Phyllobacteriaceae; genus Mesorhizobium; species Mesorhizobium sp. AD1-1. The sequence goes on along the minus strand of NZ_JAIUGP010000001.1, from coordinate 349,085 downwards.
CTGCCGCGCTTCGTCAATTCGCTGATCATCGCCTTCGGTTCGACCTTCTGCGCCGTGTTCTTAGGCACACTGTCGGCCTACGGCTTCTCGCGCTTCAAGGTGCCGCTCGCCGACGACCTCCTGTTCTTCATCCTGTCGACCCGCTTCATGCCGCCGATCGCCGTCGCCATTCCGATCTACCTGATGTACCGCGAGCTTGGCCTGTCGGACACCGCGCTCGGCATGATCCTGCTCTATACGGCGGTCAATGTGTCGCTGGCTGTCTGGCTGCTGAAGGGCTTCATCGACGAGATCCCGCGCGAATATGAAGAAGCGGCGATGATCGACGGCTATACGCGGCTGCAAGCCTTCTGGCGCACTGTTTTACCACAAGCCACCACCGGCATTGCCGCGACCGCGATCTTCTGCCTGATCTTCGCCTGGAACGAGTATGCGTTCGCAGCGCTCCTGACCTCCGGCACGGCGCAGACCGCGCCGCCCTTCATCCCGACCATCATCGGCGAAGGCGGCCAGGACTGGCCGGCGGTCGCGGCCGGCACGACGATCTTCCTGGTGCCGATCCTGGTTTTCACCATCCTGCTTCGCAAGCAATTGCTGCGCGGCATCACCTTCGGCGCGGTGCGCAAATGAGCTTGACCAAGCCTGGGAACCGCAAATCGCGCTGGCCGGCCTGGGCACGGCGCGGGCTGATGGAAAACATCGCGACAGCGCTGATCGCCATCGGCTTCCTGATGCTGTTCCAGCCCTTCGCGCTGTCGCTCTACACCTACTCCTTCATCACCATGCTCGCCGGCACCGTGATGTTCATCATCGTCTCCAAGTTCCCGGAATAATCATGGCCGAAATCCGTGTCCAGCACCTGAGAAAGGCTTTCGGCAATTTCGTCGCCGTGCAGGATTCCAACTTCGTCGTCGAGGATGGCGAGTTCTTCGTCATGCTCGGCCCGTCCGGCTGCGGCAAGACGACGACCTTGCGCATGATCGCGGGGCTTGAGCTGCCGACCGGCGGCCAGATCCTGCTCGGCGGCGACGACGTCACCATGCTGCGGGCCCGCGAGCGCGACATCGCCTTCGTCTTCCAGCTGTTCGCGCTCTACCCGCACATGAATGTGCGCAAGAACATCGGCTTCCCGCTGCTGGCGCAAGGCATGCCTTCGGCCGAAATCCGCACGCGGGTCGAGGAAACGGCGAAGCTGCTGCGCATCGACCATCTGCTCAACAAATCCGTCTCCGGACTTGCCGGCGGCGACCGCCAGCGCGTCGCGCTCGGCCGCGCCATCGTGCGGCGGCCAAAATGCTTCCTGATGGATGAGCCGCTGGGAACCCTTGACACCGAATTCCGCGATTTGATGGTCCACGAGCTGCGCGAACTGCACAACCGCATCCACGCCACGACGGTCTATGTCACGCACGACCAGATGGAAGCGATGTCGATGGCCGACAAGATCGCGGTGATGAACCATGGCGTCATCGAGCAGTTCGGAAGCCCGCGCGAAATCTATGACCGCCCGGCGACCATGTTCGTCGCCGACTTCATCGGCTCGCCACCGATGAACTTTTTGGGATTTGGCGGCGGGCTCGCCAAGGGCGCCAGGGAGATCATCGTGCAAGGCGCGAAGGTCGCGGTGCCGGAGGTGCGCGAGGACATCGCACCTGGCGACATGGCGCTCGGCATCCGCCCTGAACACATCCGCTTCGACGACGCCTCAAAATTGCGCGGCGCCATCTACGGCACCGAATATCTCGGCACCACGCAGATCGTAGCGGTGGAGACGGCGGATGGCATCATCAAGGCACGCGTACCGGCCGAAATCAGGCTCGCCACCGGCGACCATGTCGGCCTGACGCTGAGCAGCGCGCGGCTGTCGCTGTTCGAGAAGGGATCGGGCCGCGCGGTGAGAACCGCGATCCACGATGTCGCCTCGGAACGGAGGGCCCAGCATGGCTGAGGTGCACATCAAGAACGTGACCAAGAGTTTCGGCGACCATGTCGCCGTCGACGGCCTCGACCTGCACATAGCAGATGGTGAATTCGTCGTGCTGCTCGGGCCAACCGGGGCCGGCAAGACGACGACGCTGCGGCTCATCGCCGGGTTGGAACGGCCGGACAGCGGCACGATCGAGATCGGCGGACACAATGCCACGACGCTGTCGCCGGCCGAGCGCGACACCGCCTTCGTCTTCCAGCAATATTCGCTCTATCCGCATCTGTCGGTGTTCGACAATCTCGCCTTTCCGCTGCGCTCGCCGGCGCGGAAAATGCCGGAAGACCAGATCCGCCGCCGGGTCGAGGAGGTGGCGAAGATGGTGCGCATCCATCACAAGCTCGCCAACCGCTCGACCAAGCTTTCGGGCGGCGAAATGCAGCGCGTCGCCATCGGCCGCGCGCTGGTGCGCAAACCGTCCATCTACCTGATGGACGAGCCGCTGTCATCGCTCGACGCCAAGCTGCGGGCGGATCTGCGGCTCGAGCTGAAGCGCATCCAGACCGAGCTCGGCGCCACCATGCTCTACGTCACCCACGACCAGATCGAGGCGATGACGATGGCAGACCGCATCGGCATCCTCACCGAGGGCGTGCTGGTGCAGATCGGCTCGCCGCGCACCATCTATTCAGAGCCGGCAAACCTGCATGTCGCGGCGAGGCTCGGCCAGCCGGCGATCAATCTTCTGCCGACCGGGCTGCTGCCTGACGGCGGCGCACCGGCCGGCACCAAGACGATCGGCGCGCGCACCGAGCATCTGACGATCGCGAAGGCCGCGAATGGCCATGCTGACGGCGTTGTCGACTGGGTCGAGCATCTCGGTGACCAGAACCATTTGCATGTGACGGTAGGCACCAAGAAACTGGTGACGCTGACCGATCCCGACACGGATCTGGCGCAGGGCGACAAAGTGGTGATCCGCTACCGGGCGCCGCTGTATTTCGGCGCCGATGGACAGCGATTGATGTGAGCGGTTTTCGGTGATTCAGCACCGGTTTTGATTTTTCGAGTACGGGACGAATTCGATGAAGCACTTTTTCAACCGCAGGGAAACGATCGTCACCGAGGCGCTCGACGGCCTGCTACGAACCATTGGCTCCGGCGAACTCGCGCGCCTCGACGGCTATCCCGAGATCAAGGTCGTCCTGCGCGCCGACTGGGACAAGACGAAAGTCAGTGTCGTCTCCGGCGGCGGGGCCGGGCACGAGCCTTCACATGCCGGCTTCGTCGGCAGGGGCATGCTGACGGCGGCGGTTTCGGGCGAGATCTTTGCCTCGCCAAGCGTCGAAGCGGTGCTGGCCGCCATTCGCGCGGTCACCGGCCCGGCCGGCTGCCTGCTGATCGTCAAGAACTACACCGGCGACCGTCTCAATTTCGGCCTGGCGGCAGAGAAGGCGCGCGCCGAAGGGTTTCGTGTCGAGATGGTCATTGTCGCCGACGATATCGCTTTGCCCGACATCACCCAGCCGCGCGGCGTTGCCGGCACCTTGTTCGTGCACAAGATATCAGGCCACCTGTCGGAAGCCGGCCACGATCTGGCTGAAATCGCGGCAGCGGCGCGGGCGGCGGCCAAGGACATCGTTTCGCTCGGCATGTCGCTGTCGTCCTGCTCGATCCCGGGCCAGCCGCACGAAGACAGATTTGGCGAGAACGATGGCGAACTCGGCCTTGGCATTCACGGCGAGCCGGGCGTCGAGCGGATTGCGGTGCAGAGCGCCGACAGGCTGGTGGCGATCATGGCGGAGCGCCTTGCGAAGCGGCTTGATCCCAAGGCCACCTACGCCTTGCTGATCAACAATCTCGGCTCCGTGCCGCCGCTCGAAATGTCCGTTATCGCCAATGCGGTGCTTGCCTCGCCGTTGGCTAAAACCATCAAACTGACGATCGGCCCGGGCCCGCTGATGACGGCGCTCAACATGAACGGCTTCTCGCTGTCGCTGATCCGGCTGGATGCGGCGCGCGAAACCGCCTTGCAGGCGCCGGTCGGCCCGCATGCCTGGATACCGGCAAAGCCGGTTGTTTCACCTGCCGTCGTGCCGATGGCGAAAGCGGCCGGACAAAGCGTGGCACGCAAGCCCAGCCAGGATGCGCGGACCCGGTCTCTTCTCGTTACCATCTGCGAAAGGCTGATCGCGCTCGAAGCGACTTTGAACGGACTGGACGCCAAAACAGGCGACGGCGACACCGGTTCGACGGTGGCGACCGGCGCGCGCAGTGTTCTCGAGCGGCTCGACACGCTGCCGCTTGCCGAGCCTGCAGCCACCCTTGGCGCGATAGGCGACATTCTGAGCGCGTCGATGGGCGGCTCCAGCGGCGTGCTGCTGTCGATCTTCTTCACGGCGGCGGCGCAGGCTCTGGGCGGCGGCGCGAGCCTGGCCCAGGCGCTGCTTGCCGGCCTTGAACGGATGACCTTTTACGGCGGCGCCAGAATTGGCGATAGAACCATGGTCGATGCGCTTGAGCCGGCGCTCAAAGCGCTCGACGCGAACGGCCTTGAGGAGGCGGCAACAGCAGCCCGCCATGGTGCCGAGGCCACGGCCGCCATGGACAAGGCAAAAGCCGGGCGGTCGGCCTATGTCGGCAGCAAGCTGCGAGGTGTGGTCGACCCCGGCGCTCACGCGGTGGCCGAAGTCTTCGCGGCGGCCGCGGCATTGCATGAAGCGGCCTGACGTATGCTCCAGTTGTCGAATGACCGTTCTTTCGATACTGCCGGCAAGATGGAAACCGGGAATGCGGGTGACATGGCGGCGTTGAACCTTGCCCGGCTGATCCCGGCCGCCGCGGATACGATCGCCGCGAACGCCGAGGAATTGACGGCGCTCGACCAGGCGATCGGCGACGGCGACCACGGGCTGAACATGAAGCGCGGCTTCGAGGCCGTGCGCGCCGAAGCCGAAGCATTTTCGGCCAAACCGCTGCCCGATGCCCTGAAGGCGATCGGCACCAAGCTGGTGATGACGGTCGGCGGCGCCTCCGGCCCGCTGTTCGGCACCCTGTTCCTGGCATTCGGCAAGGAGATTTCGGCGAAACCCGATCGCGCCAATCTGACGGCGGCGTTCGGCAAGGCGATCGAAGCTGTGGCAGCACGCGGCAAATCGCAGATCGGACAAAAAACCATGCTCGACGTGCTGCAGCCGGTGCATGACGCGCTGCTGCAGGGAAAGACAGCTCTTGAAATCGCCGATATCGCCGACGCCGCGGCCGACGCGACCGTGCCTATGAAAGCCTTGCGTGGCCGCGCCTCGTTCCTGGGCGACCGATCGATCGGTCATATGGACGCCGGCGCGCGCTCAACCGCGCTGCTGGTGCGCACAGTGGCGCACAGCCTCGGGGAAAGCGCATGAGCAATGTCGGCATCGTCATCGTCTCGCATTCGCCGCTGGTTGCCGAGGGCACGGCCGACATGGTGCGGCAGATGGTGGGCGACGAAGTGCCGCTTGCATGGTGCGGCGGAAACGGCCATGGCGGGCTCGGCACCAATGTCGAGGCGATCATGGGCGCCATCGACAAGGCCTGGTCGGAAGCCGGTGTCGCCATTCTGGTCGATCTCGGCGGCGCCGAGACCAACTCGGAAATGGCGGTGGAGATGATCGGCGAGCCACGCTCGCACAAGATCATAGTCTGCAACGCGCCGATCGTCGAAGGCGCGGTGATGGCAGCGACCGAGGCCTCCGGCGGCGCCTCGCTGCGGGAAGTGGTGGCGACGGCACATGAATTGTCGCCGTCGTGAACGAACGGGAATTTTGAAAGACATGTCCGCATCCGCCGAAGCGACCGTTGTGATCACCCACGAGGTGGGTCTGCACGCGCGTCCTTCGGTGAAGTTCACCAAGCTGGCCAAGAGTTTTGCCGCCGAGGTGGAGATCGCGCTCGCCGCCAATGGGCCATGGTTCGACGCCAAGAGCATCGTCAAGGTGATGGCGGCCAAGGCGCCGAAGGGCACCGTGCTGCACATCAGGGCCAGCGGTGACGGCGCCAATGATGCCGTCGACGCGTTGGTCGAACTGGTGCGGCGCGATTTCGACGAAGGCGCGGACCATGTCCGAACCGCTTAGACTGCAAGGCATTTCGGCGTCGGCCGGCTATGCCGAGGGGCCACTGTTCGACCTCGACCAGACTGTCGTATCCTATGTCGGCAAAGAAACAGCCGACGACGAGAAGGCCGCGCTCGAAGCCGCAATCGCCGTCGCGACAAGCCGTCTCACCGCATTGAGCGAGATGGCCGAGGGCGATGCCGCCGACATTCTCGAGTTTCAGATCGCCATGCTGCAAGACGATGCGCTGAGCAGCCCGGCCTTTGCCGCGATCCGCACCGGCCTGCCAGCCGACAAAGCCTGGCGGCAAGCGCTTGATACCGAGATTGCCGGCTACGACGCTTCAGACCAGGATTATTTCCGCGCACGGGCCGCCGACATACGCGATATCAGGGACCAGGTGCTGCGGGCGCTGTCCGAGGATGGCGACGTCCAGGCGCCAACCGGCGCCATCCTCTACGGCTGGGATATCGCGCCGACGCGTTTTCTCGAAACCGACTGGAGCCGCGGCGGCGGCATCGCACTGAAGGCGGGCAGCACCGCCAGCCACGTCGCCATGCTGGCGCGTTCGCGCGGCGTGCCGATGGTTGTCGGGTTGGGCACTTCGCTGGCTCGTCTAACCGGCACAGCGCTGCTCGACGCCGAACATGGCGGTATCGTGCTGTCACCCTCCAAGACTGAAATCGCTGCTTTTCGCCAATCGTCCTCATCATTCCGGGCGCGCAGCGACCGGGCCGGGACGTTCCTGGCGCGACCGGCGGTGACCAAGGCCGGCACGGCGGTGCGCGTGCAGGTCAACATCGCCGACCCGTCCGATGTCGACCTCATCGACATTACGACCTGCGACGGAGTCGGGTTGATGCGCACCGAATTCCTGTTCGGCAAGACGCTGCCGGATGAGGAGACGCAGTATCGCGCCTATCGCAAGGTGCTGGAGTGGGCCGGTGAAAAACCGGTGACGATCCGCACCGTTGACGCCGGCGGCGACAAGCCGGTGCCCGGCTTTACGGTCGAGGAGAGCAATCCGTTTCTCGGCCTGCGCGGGATCAGGCTGTCGCTGGCAAGACCCGAGGTGTTTCGTGTACAGATCCGGGCGCTGCTGCGCGCCGCTGTCCATGGCAGCCTGAAAGTGATGTTCCCTATGATCGCCATTGTGGAGGAATACCGACAGGCAGCGGCGATGTTCGCCGAAGAGCAGACTGCACTTGCCGCACGCGGCGTCGCACACAACATGCCGCCGCTCGGCATCATGGTCGAAGTGCCTTCGGTGGCGATCGTACCGGAAGCCTTTACCGATGCCGCCTTCTTCTCGATCGGCTCCAATGATCTCACCCAGTATGTCATGGCGGCCGCCCGCGACAACGCTGCCGTGGCGCATCTCAATTCGGTCCGTCATCCGGCCGTGCTGCGGCTGATCGCTGCCGTGACCGCGTTTGGCCAGCGGGAAGAGATCCCGGTCAGCCTGTGCGGCGATGCAGCCGGCGATCCAGCCTCGATCCCGTCACTGATCGAGGCCGGCCTGCGCGATCTTTCCGTCGCGCCGGCGCAACTCGCCATGGCCAAGGCGGCCGTCGCGGACGTTTCTGTCTAGGCGCGGCCGGCATGGTCGACAGGACACCCGAACCCGGTTCCGAAGAGGCGATCCGCGCCTACAAGACGATCCTGTCGCAGGTCATCGACCAGCGCCCGTCCGGCATGCGCCAGCGCCTGGCCGATGCGCTCGGCAAGCACCGCAGCTTCGTCACGCAGATTTCCAGTCCTGCCTATTCGATCCCGATTCCGTCAAAACATTTGCCGGCTATATTTTCCGTCTGCCATTTCAGCCCGGCCGAGCGCGACCAGTTTCTCGCCGCCTATCACCAGGCGCATCCAGGCAAGATGTCGATCGCATCAGGCATGCGCAAGACGCGGCATGTCTCGCTGATCGTGCCGGATTTCGGCGACGACAAGCAGAACGCCGCGCTCGATAAGGCGGTGAACGATTTTATCCAAAAGATCACCAGCATCACCGGCAAGAGTGGCTGATCGAACTCTTGTTTTACGCAATTCCGGACGGAAAACCGCGATACACTTTTCCTGGAATTGCTTTGGAAGGCCTATTTCGGGAGGAGACGGCCGTGAAGAAGTTTATCAATTCGGTGGACACGGTGCTGACCGAAAGCCTCGACGGCTTCGTCGCCGCCCATGCCGACATCCTCGTGCTCGGCGACGAGCACAAATTCATCCGCCGAAAGACCTTGCGGCCGGGCAAGGTGGCGCTGATCTCCGGCGGCGGTTCCGGTCACGAGCCGCTGCATGGCGGCTTTGTCGGTCACGGCATGCTGGACGCCGCCTGCCCCGGCCAGGTATTCACCTCGCCGACACCGGACCAGATGCTGGCGGCGGCAGAGGCCGTCGACACCGGCGCCGGCTGCCTGTTCATCGTCAAGAACTATGAGGGCGACGTCATGAATTTCGAGATGGCGGCCGAAATGTCGGAAGGCGTCCAGCAGATCGTGACCAATGACGATGTCGCGGTCGAGAATTCTTCCTATACGACGGGCCGGCGTGGCGTCGCCGGCACGCTGGTGGTGGAAAAGATCGTCGGCGCGGCGGCCGAACACGGCCTGGCTCTGGCGTCGCTGAAGGCGCTTGGCGACCGCGTCAACGCTGCTACCCGCTCGATGGGCGTGGCGCTGACCAGTTGCACCGTGCCGGCGGCGGGCAAGCCGACTTTCGATATCGGCGACGGCGAGATGGAGTTCGGCGTCGGCATCCATGGCGAGCCCGGCCGCCGGCGCGATGCGCTGAAAAGCGCCGATGCGATCGCGCAGGAGATTTGCGCCGCGATCCTCGGCGATCTCGGCGACAGGGCGAAAGGCCCGGCGCTGCTGTTCGTCAACGGCTTCGGCGGCACGCCGCTGATGGAACTCTATCTGATGTACAACAGCGCACGGCTAATCTTCGAGAAGCATGGCGTGACGGTGACCCGTTCGCTGGTCGGCTCCTATGTCACCTCGCTCGATATGGCCGGCTGCTCGATCACGCTGACCATGCTCGACGACGAGACGACCGCATTCTGGGACGCGCCGGTACACACTGCGGCGCTGCGCTGGGGCATGTAAAAGCTGGCTTACATTAGGCTTTTCTGCAACCATTCCTGACTTGCTCGCAATGCTAGCTGGGTTGATGCTGCCACCGCTTACTTCCGCTGAAGAAAGACTCTTGCTGCGCTTCGCTGACCCCGAGGCGGCGGCAGGCGGCGAAGATTTGTCGGCAAAGACGCTGACGGCGCTGCTCGACAATGCCGAGTTTCACGGCGTGCTGCCGATCATGTTGCGCAAGCTCAGCGGGGACGCGCGGCTGCCAGCGGATGCCGACCTGCACGGCAAGCTGGAGGATCTGCGCCAGAAGGCAACGATCGCCACCGGCCAGTCGATGCTGTTGAAGTATCATGGGGACCGCATCATGAAGGGACTGGCGGCGGACAATATTCCGGCGCGGATCGTCAAGGGACCCGTCTTCGCGCGAAAGCTCTACCGCAACGTCGCCGACAGGCCCTTCACCGACATCGACATCCTGGTCGAACCCGCCAATCTGGCCAGGGCAAACCAGGTGATCGCGGCATGCGGCTTCGAACTTGGCAGCAACGAGGCCGAATCCTACGAATTGCAGGAATTCAAATGGCTGGAAAAAGAGAATTCCAGCCTGCTGGTCGAACTGCATGGCGACCTCGTGCATGACACCGGCATGCGACGGCGCCTGTCGCTGGGTTTCCCTGAATTGCGCGCCATCGACGGCGAAGCCACGGACACGCCGGCGGCTCTTCTAACGATCGCCATCGTGCACGCCGCCGGCGGCCACAAATTCCACCGCCTGCAGCTTTGCGTCGACGTGCTGCAAGGCGTGCGGGCGCTGCAATCACCCGAAGCGGAAGCACGCCTGTTCGACGCTGCCCGCATGACCGGCATCGAACTGGAGTTGGCAATCGTGCTCAATGTGACCGGCCAGCTGTTCGACGAGAGCCGCGCGCTCGAACTCGCCGGCCGCATCAAGCCCGACCTCTCCATACGGCTGGCCAGGCGGCTGATCACAACGAATACGCTGCTTGGCGTCAATTCCAGGGACAGACTGGGCTCGCGCCTGCGCCGCGACGCCTTCCGGTGGATTCAGAGATTGGCCAAGGCCAGGCCGCAAGTAGCCTGACTTGACGTCAATCCAGGGTAGCGCGGATCAGCGCCGCCGCGTCAGCGGGGCGCCCGCCTACTTCGAGCTGGAAGGTCGGCACCGCATTGACCAGCCCGGCGATGGTCGCCAGCCTGCGCTTCTGCATCGGCAGCAGCCCGGTCATGCCGGTGCGGACATTGTCGACTGCCAGCGCCACCATCGCGTCGGTCCTGGCCATGGCGACGAGCCGGGTCTGGCCGTCGGCGGAACGCGCCAGATGCAGAAGCGCCGCCACCGGCCGGGCGGATGCGTTTTCCACCCGGATGATACCCCCCAACCGTTCTAACGAGACCGGCTGTTCGCCGTTGCGATCCCACGTCTGGGCAAGGCATGGCGCCACCTGCGGGATCATTTCGGCAGTCTTCCGGTGGATCTTGACGGCGCGCGGCAAGCCCCAGGCCACGACCTTGCCCGAAGCGACATTCAGGATCATGGCGTCGTCGGAGCAGAGGCCAAAGCCCTGTGTTGCCAGCGCCAACGACGTCGTGGTCTTGCCGGTGCCGCTCGGCGCATGGATCAGCACCACCGCATCGCGGTCAGGCAAGGTCAGCCCGGCCGTATGCAGCATATGCTGGCCACCGGCGTCGAGCGCGGCATCCAGGACCAACATCGACGGCGTCCAGGCGGCTTTCGTACCGGTACGAATCCGGAGTTCGGCCCAACTTTCCCCACCATTGATCGCAACGGTTTGGCGCCCGGGAAAGACCAGATGGACAATGCCGCCATCCTCGATCATCCGGCAGGGACCATCCTCCGGCACCTCGCCATCGAAGACCAGGGATCCATTGGGTGTCTCGTCCAGCGTGTCTGTCTCGGTGATCTCAAGACGAAAGTCCGGCGCGACGGGTTCCTCTATGCGCAGGCTGCCCAGCATCCGGTCGAAATCCTGCCACAGCTCGGAGCGCTCGGCCGATATGCCAAGGATCAGGCCGTTGAGGCCATAGCAGGCTGAAGGTCTGGTCAAGCGGGACGCGCCTTTACGGCATCGGCATGATGACGATAGATCTCGACCATGCCGGGAAGCTTGTCGCTGACCACCGGCTTGCCGTCGAGGCAGACCCAGCAATGCGCCGATAGACGCTGCGCTTGCATCGACTGCGGTTCGACGCCGAAGCGCAGGTCCGGATCGAAGCCGGCTAGTCGCAGGAAACGATGACCGAGCAGACCTTCCCTCAAGCACCTGCGGTCACGCATCAGCCAGGGATGGCGGACCGTGCGGTTGACGCTCTCGACGATGTAGGCGGACGGCAGACCGCGATAGGGCGTCGACGAGGCGAGCGGCGCCCATTTGAGCACCTCCTCGAAGCTCCGGTTGGTGACAAGGACCGGCATCAGCCGCGCGCTCGCCCAGAGATGGCAGCGAAAAAGAGCGCGCAGGAGCGGGCCGTCAGCCATCAAGCACCTGGCGCGGCGAGGATACCTTCCGAGATCAGATCCGTGGCCAGTGCCGCCATGTCCTGATCGAGCGTCCCCTTGTCGACCTCGAACTCCTCGCAAAGCAGGTCGACGATCTGGTCGAGGTTGCGCGCGCCGTCCACCTTGTCGAGAAAGGCTTCGGTCGTGCCGTTGCATGTATAGAGCTGGCCGCTGCGCGCCAAAAGCACGACTGCGCCATCGCCCACATGCTGCACCGAGGCATCCTCGGCCAGCCGCAGAACGGTTCCAGAGACTATTTCCACCACGCCCCCTCCAAGCCAGCTCATCCCGGAAATCAGATAGCGCGGAGGTGGAGCGCTGTCTATCAGCCGATCACGGGAGCCCGGTGCACGGACCAACGGCCTTGCTGACAGATTCTCCGCGCCAGTCGCGTTAGAACCTGCTCGGTTGCGTCTTCCCGGCCGCATTCGTCCCAGAAATAGTCATCGGTGAAACGTGACAGGCAGCGGGCTGCCGGCAGCGGACGTTGCATTTCTTCCCTTAAGTAAGGTAAAACCTGCCTGGGTATTGGGGAGATAGCGTATGCGTTACAATTGGGAGCGAGCTCCGACGAGCTTCGAACGTCACAGAAAAGCGCTGGCGACAGCCATTTTGATCGCTGGCGGCATTGGCCTTATGCTTGTGGCCCTGCCGATCTAGAAACAACCTTCAGACAGAGCGGCTGCCGGCGCCTGGGCCTGACCTCTCAGCGTGGCTGCCCGGTCACTGCGAGGAAGCGGCGATCGCGCCCCTCGAAACCCTGGCTGAAACGCTGCACCAGCACGACAATTACCGGCAGCTTGCCGGCCGGGGTAAGTTCGTAGGATTCCGACAGGCTGTAGGAGGTCGGGCAGTTTCTTGAGCCCGGCACGGTCTTGTCCTCGTGCAGGATCTTGACCGGCTTGCCGTCCTGGCCTTGCAGCGTCAGCCGGAAGCCGAGTGCCTTGCCAGATGTGTCGCGCCGCTCCGTCGTTGCGAAACTCGCCGAACAATCGCCCGTGCTGGCTGCCAGGATCTCGTCGAGCTGGATGGTCGAAACGCCCGTTTCGCCATGGAGCGGCGACAGCCATTTCTGCGACACCTGTTCGAGGCGGGAGATGTCGTTGTAGGCAACCATTTCACCCGGAAAGGTGAATTTGTCGGACGCTGTCTGCTCGGCTGGGGATGTGATTGCATAATGGGCGAGAATGGGCGCCGCCTGAGCGGCGGCCTGCGCCCTCGCCTGCTCCAGCGTCAGTGTCGCCTCCTCCGTCTCATCGACGACGAGGATCGGCTTACCGCCAACGAACCGATCCGTACGGGTATCGATGATGTCGATCTCAGACCAGCCGGAGTCCGAGGCGCCGGCGTCGAGCGTTCCATATTGCTCGAAGGCGAAATAAGCGCCATCCGGCGAAAAGCCGATGATGTGCCGTGCCGCGGCATCGCCGGCTTCAGCGGTTCCGGTGGACATAGCAAGTACGGCGCCCATGACCGACGATAGCGAAAAGCGCCCGATGATCCGAACAGCAGCAGACATCACCACCCCAGTCCCGTCTCGCAGTTCATAGCTGCTTGCCCCAAGCGCCAGGTCGATGCCGTCGTCACAATGGCGTGGATTTGCGGCCAAGGGTAGAGCGCGCTATCTGGAAGGAAGAAAAACATTTCCCGGGGAGGTATGGATGGCTTCACGCTATCACGAGGTCTATGAAGGCTGGAAACGCGATCCGGAACAATTCTGGGCGGATGCGGCCGGCGCCATCGACTGGTATTCGCCCTGGGACAAGGTGTTCGACGCCAATGCCGGTGTCTATGGCCGCTGGTTCACCGGCGCCACCTGCAACACCTGCTACAATGCCATCGACCGCCACGTCGCCGGCGGCCGCGCCGACCAGATCGCGCTGATCCACGACAGTGCGATTGCCGGAACCGTGAAAAAGTTCACTTATGCCGAGCTGAAGCGCGAGGTCGTCGCGCTGACCTCGGTGCTGAAGAACCGCGGCATCGGCAAGGGTGACCGCGTCATCATCTACATGCCGATGGTGGCCGAGGCGGCCATCGCCATGCTCGCCTGCGCCCGCATCGGCGCGGTGCATTCGGTGGTCTTCGGCGGCTTCGCCTCGCATGAGCTTGCCACCCGCATCGACGATGCCAGGCCGAAGCTGATCATTTCGGCATCCTGTGGCCTGGAGCCAGGCCGCGTCGTTGCCTACAAGCCGTTGCTCGACAAGGCGATCGAGATCTCCCGCCACAAGCCGGACGCCTGCCTGATCCTGCAGCGCGACCAGTTGCGCTGCGAGTTGAAGGAGCATTTCGACATCGACTACGCCGATGCCGTCGCCCGCGAACGGGCAGCGGGCGCCAATGTCGACTGCGTGCCGGTGCTTGCCACCGATCCGCTCTACATCATCTACACATCGGGCACGACCGGGCAGCCCAAGGGCATCGTGCGCGACAATGGCGGCCATATGGTCGCACTGAAATGGACGATGGAAAACGAGTTCGGCGTCAAGCCGGGCGAGGTGTTCTGGGCGGCATCCGATGTCGGCTGGGTGGTCGGCCATTCCTACATCGTCTACGGACCGCTGCTGCATGGCTGCACCAGCATCCTGTTCGAGGGCAAGCCTGTCGGCACGCCCGATGCCGGCACCTACTGGCGGGTGATAGCGGAGCATGGCGTGGTCGCGCTGTTCACCGCGCCGACCGCATTCCGCGCCATCAAGGGGCAGGACCCGAAGGGCGAGTTCATTGCCAAACACGACCTCTCGAAGTTCCGCACGCTGTTTCTTGCCGGCGAGCGCGCCGACCCGGAAACCATCAAATGGGCGGAGCAGAAGCTGAATGTGCCTGTGGTCGACCATTGGTGGCAGACAGAGACCGGCTCGCCGATGACGATCAATCCCGCCGGCCTTGGCCTGCTGCCGGTGAAATACGGCTCGCCTGGCGTGCCGATGCCCGGCTACGACATCCGCGTTCTCGACGATGCTGGCCATGAGGTGCAGCGCGGCACGCTGGGCAATGTGGTGATCAAACTGCCGCTGCCGGCCGGCTGCCTGCCAACGCTGTGGAATGCCGATCAACGGTTCCGCCAAGCCTATCTCGACGAGTTCCCCGGCTTCTACAAGACGGCGGATGCCGGCATGGTCGACGAGGACGGCTATCTCTACGTCATGGCCCGCACCGATGACATCATCAATGTCGCCGGCCACCGCCTGTCAACCGGCGCCATGGAAGAGGTGCTTTCGGCCCATCCCGATGTCGCCGAATGCGCGGTCATCGGCATTGCCGACGCCATGAAGGGCCAGGTTCCGCTGGGCTTCGTGGTGCTGAATGCGGGTGTGACCCGCGATATCGGCTCCATCGAGAACGAGGTGGTCGGCCTGGTGCGCGAACGCATCGGCCCGGTCGCCGCCTTCAAGACGGTGGTGACGATCAAGCGCTTGCCCAAGACGCGTTCGGGCAAGATCCTGCGCGGCATCATGCAGAAGATCGCCGACAAGGAGGAATGGGCCATGCCGGCAACCATCGACGATCCGGTCATCCTCGACGAAATCAGCGCCACGCTAAAGGAGCGCGGAATCGGACTTTGAGCCACTGAAGGGTGGGCTGCGGACGACCTTTTCGATCGGCAAGCAATACTTTTATTGTGCGACGCAGCAATGCACCCTAAAGTCGTTCGCGGGGGGCCATCGACAAAGGTCGCATGGCTCAGCAGAAGATTACATTTGGCGGCGTCGACATCCTGCGCTTTCTCGCCGCCGTCATGGTCATGGTCTACCACTATGGCTTCTGGGTGTGGGCGTATCCTGACGGTGTTTCGGCGCGCGCCACGGGCGGCGTTCCCCCGCAGCTGGCAATAGGCGCCTGGGTCGAATCCGGCTGGGTCGGCGTCCAGATCTTCTTCGTCATCAGCGGCTTCGTCATCGCCTTCAGCGCCGAAAGGTCGACACCCCTGCGGTTTTTCGAAGCCAGGGTGAAACGGCTGGCGCCGGCCGTGTGGATCTGTGCGCCGGTCACTGCGGCGGTGCTTTTGATCGTCGGCCTCAGCTGGCCGACCGATGCCGTCGTCAGGCTCGTCCGCACCGGCCTGTTCGCCCCTTACGCGCCATGGGTGGACAGCGTCTACTGGACGCTCGGCATCGAGATCGCCTTCTATGCCGTCGTCTGGACCTTGCTGCGGCTCGGCCGCTTCCATCTAATGGAAATTGTGGCCCTCGCCATCGGCCTGATCAGCGCGCTGTTCTGGTGCCTCTACTACCCGCTCGACTGGGCCGACCTTGCCGAAACACGCACGCTCGACCTGCTTCTGGTGCATCACGGCGTGTTCTTCGCCACCGGCGTCATGCTGTGGCTGATGCGCTTCAAGGCGGTGACAGCCGCCCGCCTAGCCTTCTGCGCCCTGTTCCTGGCCGGTGGCGTGCTGCAGATCGCCAGTTCGGTCGACGTTCATATCCTGAAGGTCGGGCGTGATATGCCCTTCGCCCCGCCGATCCTCATCTTCCTCATAGGCATCGCGCTGATGGCGTGGTCGCTGCGGCTCGACCTCTCCTGGAGCGGCTGGCGCCGGATCGGGCTGATGACCTATCCGCTCTACCTGCTGCACGATGTCGTCGGCGCGGCCCTGCTCGGCATCCTGGTCCGCGCCGGTCTGCCGCATCTGTTCTCGATGGCGGTCGTCGGCGCGACGATGATCGCGGCAAGCTGGCTAGTGGCGACCGAGGCCGAACCACGCATCCGGCTGCTGCTCGACCATACCGTTTTCCGTTATCGGCTCAAGGCAGCCTGACGACGGTCCGGCAGACCGGGCCGGCCGCCGACCTAAAGCATGTCGCGCCTGAGCGGATTCAGGCCCACTCCAGGCCTTTGTTCCACGGATCGCTCTCCCAAAACGGAGCTCACTTCCGAGCGACATGCATTGGCGGTGCCGACCCGGCGCAGCTGCATTTTCCACGATTGCGGAATTCTTCGTTTCGGGCATGATAACAGGCACTTATGCCTTCGGCATGAGAGCTTGCCTCGAGACGCCCGGCACGTGACCCTGTTCCAGCGAAAACCCCGCATCGCGGCGCGTCCGCGCCTCGATATCGACATGCAGGACGCTGTCGTCTATGCGATCGGCGACGTGCATGGCTGCTACAAGGAACTCCGCGCGCTGGAGCAGAAGATCCTGCTCGATTCGCTGCGCTTCCAGAGCCGCAAGATCATCGTCATGCTTGGCGACTACATCGACCGGGGGTTTCAGTCGGCGCGGGTGCTCGATCACCTCCTGGCGCCGCCGCCGAAAGGATTTCAGCGCATTTGTCTTGCGGGCAACCACGAAGTGGCAATGCTGAACTATCTCGACGGAAATCTGTCCCGCGAACCCTGGCTGGCGACGGGCGGCCTGCAAACCCTGTTTTCCTATGGCATCGATCCGGCGCGCCTCACCAGCCTCTACGGGAGCAGCGCGCAGATCGACCGGCGCATAAGGGAGATCATTCCGGACGATCACGTCAGCTTCCTGCGCGGGCTGCCGATCATGGTCCGTTCGCGGAAGTTCGTGTTTGTCCACGCCGGCATCAGGCCCGGCGTCGACCTTGCGGCGCAAACCGACCATGACCTGATCAACATCCGTTCGGACTTCTTCGAGGCAACGCACCTGCTCGACCGCTGGGTGGTGCACGGGCATACGCCGGTGGATGTCCCGAAGCTCGAAGGGCGCCGGCTCGGCATCGACACGGCCGCCTTCCAGAGCGGACGCCTGACCGCCGTCAGGATCGCCGACAAGCAAGGCAGGCTGATCTTCTCCTGACGCGCAACGATATTCAGGTGTGCTGGCCTGAAGATCGATACACTTCAGAGTGGACCCACTCGCGCAACGGTCGACGTCAGACCGGCGCCTTGCCGCGCACTTCCGACTTTTCCAGATAGTAGCTCGAATATTTATCGAAGAATTTTTCCGAACCGCCGAACGATCCGTATTTGGCCAGTTTCTTCAAATCGACCTTGTTCAGCACCGCGCCGACGATCTTGTTGGCGACATAGGGTTCGGATTCCAGCATCGACCTGACCATCGCGCGCGGGGTGCGCCCCCACTCGGTGACCAGTACAAAACCGTCGACCAATGGCGCGAAGGCCTTGGCGTCGACCACCGGTCCGAGCGGCGGCAGATCGACGACGATGTATTCGAACGTCTCCTTGGCGTTCTCGATGAAGCGCCGCATGCCGGCCGAGGAGAGAAGTTCGCTGGTATGCGAGAAGTGACCGCGCAGCACCGCCGGGATGATCGCCAGCTTCGTCTGCCTGTCGATCTTGCCGACGGACTGCCAGGTCTGGCCGCCGACCACCGCTTCCATCAAGCCCTGCTCGGTTTCCATGCCAAGGCCTCGGCTGAGGCCGGGATTGCGCAAGTCGCCGTCGATCAGCAGCGTCTTGGAGCCATTGGCGGCAAGCAAGCCGGCGAGATTTGCCGCGACCGTCGACTTGCCCTCGCCGGGAAGCACCGAGATGATGCCGATGACGCGGCTGCCTTGCCCTTCCATCACGACGTCGAAGGCGATCTTGGCGCTGCGCAGCGTTTCGGAGAACATCGAGGCTGGAGAATCGATGCTGACCCGCATGCGCGCCCGCTTTTCGGCTGAAGACAGCGATTGGGTGGTCTTGGCGTCCACCTGGGTCTCGCCCGGCTTTTCTTCCTTGCCGAGCTTGCCGCCGATCGTCGGCAGGTAGCCGAGGAATTTCAGGTTGACGCGGTCGCGCACGTCCTCGCCGGTCCTGAAGAAGCGTTCGTTAAACTCGTTCAGGCCACCAAAGCCGGCGCCCATCAGCAGGCCAAGCACCAGCGAAAGTCCGAGCACGACGATGGTGCGCGGGCTTGAGGCCGTCATCGGCATCGACGCGTCGGAGATGATGCGGATCTTGCCGACCGGGAAGGACTGCTGCTGCGCGGCTTCCTCGTAACGACCCAGGAATGTCTGATAGAGCGTGGTGAGCGCCGTCGCCTGCTGATCGAGTTCACGCAGCTTGACTTGCGTCTGGTTGTCGACGGAACTCTTGCCTTGCGCGGCCGCGACGTTGGCCCTGAGCGCGGTCTCGCGTGCCTGCGCCACCTCATATTCGTTGCGATAGCTTTCGGTCAGCTGCTTCAGCTCGCCGAAAATCTGCGTCGATATGTCGGCCTTCTCCTTGGAGAGAGCCACCGCCTGCGGGTGCTCGGGGCCGAAATTCGCCTCGACGTCCTGCAGCCGCTTGGCCACCGTGAGGTAGCGGGTCTTGAGCGCCGATATGACCGAGCTGCTTGGCTGGTCGCTCGATATGGCGGCATCCTTGAAAGCGTTTTCGGAGCCGCTGTCGACGATGGCCTTGTACTGCTGGTAGCGGGCGCTGGCGCGTGCGGTGTCGGCCTGCGCCACGATAAGCTGGGCGTTGAGGTCGGAAAGCTGCTTGTCGCTCATCAGCTGGCCATCGCTGTTGGCCGCCAGCCCATGTTCAGCCCTGAATTTCTCAACCGCGAGCGAAGCTGCCTGCGAGCTCTGGCGCAGCTCCGTCAACCGGCCCTGCAGCCAGACCGCAGCCCGCTCGGTGGCATCGAAGCTGGCATCGAGCTGATCGGCGAGATAGGCATCGGCATAGGCCTTGGTGATGGCGTTTGCCAAGGCCGGATCCGTCGCCTGATAGCCGAGCGCGATGACGTAGCTTCGGCCGACGCGTTCCGCCCGGATCTCGTTCTGCAGCTTGAGGATCGCGTAGTCGCGGCGCGACGTGGCGATCAGCGCATCGCGGGCGGCCGGGTCGAGCTTGCTGAAGTCAGCGCCACCCGGCATGGAAGAGCTGGGGCGGACATACTGGATCAGGCCGCGGATGAGGCCTATGCCTTGGGCAAGCGCCGACTGGGGCGGATTCATGAACGTGTCGTTCTGGTCGAGCTTCAGCTTGTCGACGACCACGGCGGCAAGCCGCGTCGAGGTCAGGATCTCGATCTGGCTCAGGATGGCGGAATCGGTCTGCATGGTTGTCGACGTCGCCGAAATGTCGTCGACGATCTTGTTCAAGCCCTCGTCGATCAGCACGCTGGCGATCGACTGATATTTGGGCGGCGTTGTCTGCAAATAGAGCAGGCCCAGGAAGAGACCGATGACGGCACACACGGCAACCACCTTGGCCTGCCGTGCGGCCATGCCAAGCAGCCGCTCGATATCGATGAAGTCTTCGCCGTCTCCTGCGTCCGAATTCGGCAATGGCATCCTCTTGTCGAGAGGAAAGTTGGCATAATTCATCTTCGGTCCAATTCTAGAGCCGGTCCTATTCCGATTGATCGCAATTGGCTCTATCTTACTGTTTCAACATGATCTTTTCCGGAAACCGGGACCCACTTTCAGGGATCATGCCTTGGCTTGCAGGCGCCTCGAAGATCGGGAGCATCGCCAGAGCAATGCAAGCGTCGTGCCAGACGGAGAGAACCTGCCGGCCCCTCTTCGCCGGCCATCTGACGATACTCCCGAAAGATGGGCATTATGCAGCTTCTTCCTGGCGTTCATGCGACCGGACGAACTCCTGAAGCATCTCGAAAACCGGACCCTTCATGTCGTCGCGCGCCAGCGCGAAGGCGATGTTGGCCTGGATGAACCCTTCCTTGGAACCACAGTCGAACATGCGGCCGAGAAAAGGCTGGGCGAAGAACGGCTGATCCTTCGACAGACGAACCATGGCATCTGTCAACTGAATCTCATTGCCGGCGCCGCGCTGCTGATTGCCCAGGAGCGCGAAAATCTCCGGCTGCAGGATGTAGCGGCCGTTGATGTAGAAGTTCGAAGGCGCATTGGCCGGCGCCGGCTTCTCGACCATGGCCGTCACCTCGAAACCGCCGCCGATCTCGGCGCCACGGCCAACGATGCCGTATTTGTTGGTCTCGCTGGGTTCGCAACGCTCGACGGCGATCACGTTGCCGCCCGTGCGCTCATAAAGCTCGACGGTTTCGGCGAGGCATCCGCGACCGCCGAAGGACACCATGTCCGGCAGCAGCAAGGCGAAGGGCTCGTTGCCGATAACCTCGCGCGCGCACCAGACGGCATGGCCGAGGCCTTGCGGGGATTGCTGGCGGATGAAGCTGGTGGCGCCGGCCACAGGCAGCATGCTTTCGAGCGCCTCCAGCTGGGTCTTCTTGCCGGTCTGCTCCAGGGTGCCGATCAATTCCGGATGCAGGTCGAAATAGTCCTCGATCACCGCCTTGTTGCGACCGGTCACGAAGACGATGTGTTCGATGCCCGCCTCGAAGGCCTCGTCCACCGCATATTGGACGACGGGCCTGTCGACGACGGGAAGCATTTCCTTCGGCATCGACTTGGTCGCCGGCAGGAACCGCGTTCCAAGCCCCGCCACCGGTATCACGGCCTTCCTGATTTTCTTCATCGCAAATTCCTTCTGAGGAGATCGACTTCAATCCGTTCACAGGCCACGAAAATTCCCTCCATGTGCCTGCATCTTCACCTCCCCGCCCCGACGGCAAATTGTGCCGCCATTCTTCGCAACCGCACGGCGATCGGCATGCCCATATGCCTGACCGCCGCCGGGTCGCTGAGCGCAGTCCGGATCGCCTTGAGCGGGGACCGCGCCTTGATGTGCTGTACCAGTGACAGAAACGATGCCGCCTTGCGCAGGCTGCGACCACGCCGCGCGAACGCGGCCTGCGCGGCCTCATCCATCCGATGGGTTTGAGCGAACACGGCATCCGCCCTGCGCATGGCTTCGACGTGGTGAAGCTCGAGCACGCGCGAAATGGAGGCGCTGCGAATATGGTAGGCATAGCCGATATCGGGCTCGACGACGCATTTTCCGCCCTTGGCCAGGGCGGCGGCAAAGAGGATGTAGTCTTCGCCGATCCTCAGCTTCTCGTCATAGCGAAGCCGGTTTTCGTTCAGGAACTCGCGCTGGAAGACCGGCTTGAGGTATCCGAGGTTGAACTTGGATTCGAAGACGACGTTGCCGGCGATGTAGGTGGCCAGCGAAATCTCGCGCAAGCCTTCCAGATATTGCCGCGGAAACATCGCGTCCTCGATAACGCCGTCCTCGCGAACGACCTGCAGATTGTCGACGGCGATCTGGGCATCCGCGCTTTCGGCACGCGCGATCATCTTGGCGAGCCGGCCGGGAAAGACCGCGTCGTCGGAATCGAGAACCGCGATCCATCTGCCGTGGGCGGCATCGAGGCCGGCATTCCTGGCGCCGCCCGGGCCGCGATTGCTTGGCAGGGCGATGACACGGACGATATCCCCTGGATAGGCCCGCGCAACATCGAGGGTCGCATCGTGCGACTTGTCGTCGACGACGATGATTTCGACACTGACACCCTTCTGGGCGATGGCGCTGGCGATCGCCCGATCAAGGGTCGTCTCGGCATTGTAGGCGGCAATAACGAAGGAAACATCGGGGATAGAGCTGACGTCAGGCTGCACGCTTGCCTCCCTCCTGTGGCGACGGCTGGCCATAGAGGCGGATTTCGCGGATGCCGACGAGGCCGCTGACGACACCAACATGCATAATGCCGCGCAGCAGGCTGCGGTTCCTGCGTACCGGACTGACGACGACCGGAAGTGCCGAGGCGAAGCAATAGATGGCCTTTGCCGAGGCCAGGCCGACCTGCTTGGCCAGACCGATTCCGCTGGCGCTGCTGCCCAGGAGATGGCCATGCGTCTGGCCGACGCGGAAGCGGCGGCGGCCGAGCCAATCGAATGCCGCCCTGGAGCGCGGCACCACCTCGTCGACCCACGCCTCGGGCGAGAAGGCGATGCGGCCGCCTGCCTTGTGCATCTGGTCGAAGAATTCGGTGTCCTCGCCGCCGGTCTGGCCACGCGCCAGGCTGAAGCGGCGGCCGCGCAGGCTGTCCGAGCCCATCCGCAGCAGAACGTTGCAGGTGTAGCCGGTCTGGATCTCGCCGCGCACCCAGACGGGCAAGGTCGAATGGAAATCGCCGCGCCGCATCCAGTCCGGCGCGTCCGGGCGATAGCGCGCCCTGACCGGGCCGAGCACGGCGGCGGCACCGCTTTGCTGCGCCATCGCGGCCAGTTCGGCAAGCCATGGCGTCGTGGCCGTCTCGTCGTCGTCGATGAAGGCGACGAAATCCGCGGTGCTCGCATCGAGGCAGGCGTTGCGGGCGATCGAGATGTTGCGCGCCGGGGCGTGCTGATAGTGGATCGGCACCGTCAATTCCCGCGACAGCGCCGCCACCAGGTCACGGGCCGATGGGGTGTCGTCATTGTCGGCGACGACGATGCGGACATCGAATCCCACCGGCATCTCCATGGCGTCGAGCGAGCGCAGCGTGTCGGCCAGTTCCGGCCGGCGGAACGTGCAGACGCCGATGTCGATGCTGCGGTTCTTTGCCGACACCGCCATCAGGCCACTCCTCGTCGCGAGCCGAGGCCGAGAAGCTGCAGCCAGAAGCCGACCGACCAGCCAAGATGCATGACCATGGCCGAGACACCGGCCAGCGCAACGTCGGCCTTGCGCTGGCGGATAGCCGTCACCAGCCCGTAGCCCAGGCACACCGACGCCCACAGCAGCAGCGGCACCGCCGCCAGCCAGTGCACGAAAGAGAAGGCCGCCAGCAGCACCACCGGGAACACCAGCAGCGGCACCATCTGCCTCACCTTCGGGATGACGCGATGCTTCAGCACATTCTTGGCACGCCCGCGACCGTAGCCGAGATACTGGAAATAGAGGCCTGAGAGCGAGCCGCGCGGGTAGTAGACCATCTGCGTCTTGCCGCTCATCCAGATCTTGTAGCCGGCCTTGCGCAGGCGATAATCGAGCTCGGCGTCCTCGTTGTGGCTGAACGTTTCGTCATAGCCGCCGACGGCGCCGAACGCCGATATCCGCATCAGTGCATGATGGCCGTGATCGATCCACTGTCCCTGCGAAAGATGCCTATGCTTCGAGCCGCCGGTGCCGAGCTTGGAGTTCTGCGCCGCGGCCGCTGCTTTCTGCACGGCACCGCTGCCGCTGGTCAGCATCGAAACGACAACCGAATCCGCTGATGTAGCCAGCGCTTCCTCGACCAGCCGGTCGCAATAATCGTCGGGATAACCGCCATGCGCATCGATGCGGATGAGATAGTCGGCACCATCGCCGAAGGTACCGACGGCGAGATTGATCGCCGCGCTCTGGATGCGCCGCTTGTTGTGGAGCAGGATAACCCGCGGGTCCCTGGCAATGACTTCGTCTACGATGGAAAGCGTGCCGTCGGTGCTGCCGCCGTCGACGACGATGATCCGGGCGCCAAGCCTGGCGGCCGCGGGCCGCAATTGATCGAGCAGCGCACCGATATGGGCGGCTTCGTTCAGGCATGGGATAACGATCAGGCTGGATGAGGGTTTTTCCGTCTGCGTCATCAACCTCTGTCCATCTTGCCTCTGTCCATCCCCTGCCATCCTATGCCAATGCCTCGGCGGCAAACGAACCGGGCACGGCGGTCAGGCTGCGCAGCCGCTCGACAAGCGCACGGCAATCGCTGCGATCGTAGCTCCAGGTCCTCGGGTTGCGCGCCAGAACACGCCCCTTCAGCCTGGCGAAGCGATGCTCCTCCATCTTGCCTAGCGCGGCTTCGAGCGCTTCGGGCGACGCCTGCGGCAACAGCACGCCGATATCCTGCTGCTTGAGGAACCGCCCGGTCTCGGTATTGCCCATCGAGATCGGCACCGCGCCGAAACGGCAACCCTCATAGAGCCGGTTGGGCAGAAGCCATTCGGAGTTCTGCCCCGCTTCGAAGAAATCGATCGCCCAGGAAAAATGGACATCGTTGTAGATCGCCGCCATGTCTTCCGGATTGCGGTAGGGCCCGAGAAACGACAGCCATGGCTCGGCCTCGACAAAGCCGTGAAAGTCAGGGAATTCCGACAAAGCCGGACGGCCGCGCAGCACGATCTCGAAGCGGCCCTCCGTGCGGCGGGAGAAATCAGCCAGCAGCTCGAGCGAGCGGCGGCAGCGCAGCGCGCCGAACCAGCCGATCCGCCATGGCGGGCCGACCGGGCTCTCATCGGCCTCGGCAGCGCCGGGCACAATCGTCGCGGCCTCGAAATATTTGTTTTCGACCAGCTCGATGGGTGCCGCGACCTGGCCGAACGGCTTGAAATAATTGGCGATGAAGGCAGGCGAACTGGTCACCAGCAGCTTCACATCCCTGGCCAGAAATCGTTCGGTGGCACGCAGCGCCTTGCCCAGGACATCGTTGCGCAGCACAAGCCGATGAATGTCGAGGCACTCGTATACGATCGGAACCGATGCACCGAAGGCTGACCTGGCGCGGCGGGCAAGCGCCAGCATTTCCAGGTTGCGCGCGACGATGACATCCGGCTTTGGCATTCCGCCCAGCTTCGAGCCTATCGAAACGGCTGCTTTGGCTACGGCCGCGAGGCGTTGGCCGAATCGCCCGTCACGCGTCCCGCCGAGGTCGATCGGGCGCAGTCCCTCGATATCCGCAATCGGATTCGCGGTGCGACGGAATCCGGCCAAGGTGACCTGGGCCCCACCTGCCCTGAGCATCGTGATCCGCCGGCGCACCGCCGGGTCGGAAACGTCGTGCACTAGGTACAAGACATGCAGCATAAAAACTCGACCGCTGTTGGCCCACCCGAGGGAATGCTAGTACAGGTCTTGCTGCATCGCAACATTTTTGGTGCGGCGGTCCACGTTTTCTGTTGCACTGCAAAATTATTGCCGTAGTTTGTGGTCGGCGGCGGTCGTGGATTTTCGGGCTCGAAAATCCACGTAAAAAATCAGGAATCCTGAATTTGGAAGCCAATGCATTCGATCCGCCAGAAGGCTCCTTGCGCAAATCGGTTGGGCGCGGCGCGGTTGTCACGGCCATGGCGCAATCGGTGCGGGTCGCGACACAGATTCTGTCGGTTATCGTGCTGTCGCGGTTGTTGTCGCCACAGGATTTCGGTGTCGTGGCGATGTGCGCGCCGGTGCTTGCCTTTATCGCACTGTTCCAGGATTTCGGCCTGACCCAGGCAACGATCCAGAAATCAGGCATCCGGCATGAGGAGGTGAACTACCTCTTCTGGATCAATGTCGCCGTCAGCGCGATCCTGGCTTGCGTGCTTGCGGGTGCCGCGCCCCTGGTTGCTGCCTTCTACGGCGAGCCGCGCGTGACAGGTCTGGTGGCTGCGTTCGGGCTGCAGATCATGGCCTATGGGCTTGGCGCCCAGCATCTGGCGCTCTTGACGCGCCGTATGCAGTTCGGCCGGCTGGCCGTCATCGACGTCGCCAGCGCCATCGCCGGGCTTGCCGTGTCGATCGCCTGGACCTTCATCGATCGCTCCTATTGGGCCCTGTTTGCCGGCACGCTGACCGGTGCCGTGCTGCCGACGCTCTGCTACTGGGCGAGTTCGCGCTGGCGTCCGGGCCTGCCGCGCAAGGTCGCCGGCATCGGCGAGCTGATCAATTTCGGCGCCGGCATCACCGGCTTCAACTTCGCCAATTTCTTTGCCCGCAACCTCGACAACGTGCTGATCGGCAAATATTGGGGCGAGGCGCAGCTCGGCCTCTATGACCGCGCCTACAAGCTGCTTCTGTTTCCGCTGAGCCAGATCACCAACCCCTTGTCGAAGGTGATGGTTCCAGCACTTTCCAGGCTGAAGGACGAGCCGGATCGCTACCGCAGCGCCTATCTGCGCGTCATGCCGCTGATCCTGCTGGTGGCGCTTCCCGGTGTCGCCTTCGCCACCGCGATGTCGGATGTGCTGATCCCCTTCGTGCTCGGCGAGCAATGGCGCGCAAGCGCCTCGATTTTCCTGGCGCTCGGCTTTGCCGGGCTGCTGCAGCCGCTCAACAATCCGGCGGGGTGGCTTTTCGTCAGCCAGGGCCGCTCCGGCGATTTCATGCGCTGGGGCATCATAACGGCCGTGACGTCGGTGCTGGCTTTCATGCTCGGCCTGCCCTATGGCGCGCTGGGCGTGGCGATCGCCTATGCGATCAGCGAATATCTGCGGACGCCTTTCCTATGGCTCTATGTCGGCAAGAGCGGACCGCTGCAGGCGCATCATGTGCTGCGCGCGGCAACGCCGTTCGTGCTTGGCGCCCATCTGGCGCTGGCCGCGATCTGGTTCGTCAAGCCAGCGCTGCCGCAGCAGCATGTCGTCGCCCTGGCCAGCAGCGCCGTGTTCGCCTACCTCATCACAATCATCATCGCACTGGCATTCGCCTCCGGCCGCGAAGCCTTGCGCGAGGCGCTCAAGATGCTGCCGGCAAGGCTGCCTGCGGCAGCGCCGCGCGAAGCGCAATAATTTGGGCGTCTTCGACTGCTACGGACATCTCCTCCAGGACCAGGTCTGAACCATGCACTACCGATCGATCTCCGATATGAACGACGCCATCGTCAGGGGCCTGCACCGGCTGCCGCGCGACATCGACCTGGTCGTCGGTGTGCCGAGAAGCGGCGTTTTGGCAGCGACGCTGGTCAGCCTTGCCGCGAACATCCCGATGACCGATCTCGACAGCTTCCTGGCTGGGCGAATCTACACATCAGGCGTCACCAAGCGCCGGGCCGCTCTCGACCGCAAGGTTTCCGAGATGCGCAAGGTGCTGGTGATCGACGACAGCGTCGCCGGCGGCAATGCCATGCGCGACGCACGCGCCCGCATCCAGGCTGCGGGCATCGAGGCGGACTTCACCTTTGCCGCCGTGTTCGGCCTTGAGCCCCTGCACCAGGAAACCGACCTCGTCTTCGAGGTCGTGCCGCATCCGCGCATGTTCCAGTGGAACTTCATGCATCACAAATTCCTGGCGCAATGCTGCGTCGACATTGACGGCGTGCTGTGCCTCGACCCGACAGAGGCGGAAAACGACGACGGCCCGGCCTATGAGAAATTCCTCAGCGAAGCGCGGCCGCTCCATGTCGCGACCCACAGGATCGGCTGGCTGGTCACCAGCCGGCTGGAGAAATACCGCGCGCTCACCGAGGCATGGCTCGCCAAGCATGAGATCAAATACGACCAGCTGATCATGCTCGATCTGCCGAGCAAGGCGGAACGGCAACGACTCGGCGCGCATGGCAGTTTCAAGGCCGATTTCTACCGCAAGTCCGATGCCATCCTGTTCATCGAGAGCGAGCACGAACAGGCGCTGAAGATCACCGAACTGTCAGGCAAGCCGGTGCTGTGCGTCGAAACGCATATGGTCAGCTTCCCCGACGCGCTGTCGCTGCCGGCACTTGGCCAGGCGGCCCGCAACCTGCCGGCAAGGCTGCGGCAGATCAAGTCGCAAGAGGGCCGCAAGAGCGCCGCCAAGACCATTGCCCGCGCACTGCTTGGCGCCCGCGGCTACGAGACGCTGAAAAGCCGGGTCAAGCGTCCGGCCTGACCTGCTCAGGCGGCGTCGTCAGGCCGCCTGTCGCGCGCGCTGCTGCATGACCCTGTCCAGTATCGAGAAGAAGGTGATGAACTGGCGATCGGGATCGAGTTCCGGGCGCCCGGCGAAGCTGCGAGCGAGACCGGAAAGCCGGTCATATTCCTGGTTGTCGTTCCACAGCCGCCTGACGGCCGTGACCCAATCGGCCAGCGGAGCATCGTAATCCAGCACCACGCCACCGGAGCCGACAGCCTCGGGCAGACCGCCGCGCCGCGAACCGATAACGGGGATTCCGCTGCAATGGGCCTCCGAAGCGACGCGGCCCCACGCCTCTTCCCACTTGCTGGGAGCAAGCAGGATCTTCGTGCGGCCATAGACCGTCTTCATGTCGCTGGTGCGGCTCTCCAGGACGACATTGCCCAAGGGAGCGATCGTCTGTTCGATCCGCGCCCGGTGATCGTCGTCGAGCTTCCAGCTTTCGACGAACAGGAATGGAATTTCGCGGCAGGCGCCGGCAATCCGCACCGCGAGCTCAAATCCCTTTTCCTCATAAGGGTTGATCAGCGTGACGAACTGGCCCGTCGTCGGCGTCGAGTAATGCGCCGGGTTGATGGTTGGCGGGATCACTGCTGCCTCGATGCCGAATTCTTTTTTGTAGGTTCGCGCGGTGAAATCCGAATTGGCAATGTAAAGCGCCGAATGCAATTCGCGCAGATCGCCGCCCAGTTCATGGAACTCGACATTGCGGAGATAAACGACCAGAGGCACGCCCTCCGCCTGCAGCGCCTTGCCGATCGGAACCGATTTGTGACACTGGACCACGGCGACATCGGGCTTCAGCCTGTCGACGGCATAACCCGCCGCTTCCCAGGGAAACCAGGCCCGCACCACCGGATAGCCGGGATAGCTGTCGACAACCGCCGGCTGCCGCAACAGCTTCATCTTGGCGCGCGCCTTGAAGCCGAAGACACCGTCACCGAACAGGGCGGCGAGCACAGCGGCTTCATGACCGTGCTCGATCAACTGTTCGGCCAGATGATGCGTGCTCGACTGAACGCCGCCACTGAACTCGGGCGGGTAGCCGTTGCCGCCTGCAAAGAGAACTTTCATGATCGGGCTCCTTGTCGCATCTCGTATTCCTTGCTCGGAGACAACAGGCAAAGGCCGCCGCCTCGCTTTCGACGTCAGGCAAGTTTCGGCGGCTCCAGATTGGCGAAGGGATTGGTACAGGATTGCCAGCCGGTAAACCGGATCGGGTCGTTGGGCGAACTGCGCCAGGCGTAGTCCGTCAGCATATGGAATTCGGCGACGACCCAGCGGTCGAAATGCAGCAGATCTTCCCGCTTCCGCCGGGGCAGCAAGCGACGCGCGGCGCCCAGCTTGAGCTCCTCCACCAGGGTGACGGCGTCACTCAGTTTTTCGCTTGGAAAGTTCCATGGATTCCGGTCGCGGAACGCCAGCACGAACTGCTGCAGATGCTCGATGCGGATGTTCAACTTGCCAAGGTATTTTTCCAGCGTGACGCGCACCAGATCCTCGTCCGAGAAGGAGGAAACGGTGGCGTAGGCGACCCCCGTCGAAACCACTCCGCCAGCCAAGACGGCCAGGGCCGAGCGTCTGGAAATCTCGATCATGCGATACCTCCTTTCACGCGATCCGGCTCGCCGCCCGCAAGGACAGCGCTGCCGCGGTCAGGCTCGGGTTGGCGCAGGAGCAGCTCGGATAGGTGCTGGTGCCGACGACGACCAGGTTTCTGAGCTGATGGTGGATCATGCCGCTGTCGACCACAGAATCGGCCGGGCCGGTGCCCATCCTCAGCGTGCCCTGGACGTGCGATTCGGTCGGCCGAATGCCGCGGTCGAAGAGCTTTTCGACCGGCAGCGGCGCCAGAAGGTCAGGCAATTTCTCCAGAGCACGCGCCATGCCCTTCACCGCGTAGTCCGATGGCGCCTTGAAGCTGACGAAGGCATTGTCATCCGCGTCAAGCGTGACGTAGTTCTCGGGGTCGAGCAGGTTCTCGGTGACCACGACCAACGGCAGCGCCTGGCGTAGCCGCCCCTTTTCGGCACGCATTCCGTGCTGCCAGCGGTTCTCGAAATAGACCAATGCCGCCGCATGCTCCGATCGGTGAGGACCATCATAGAGGCCGAAATTCAGGCCTGTTGTGATGGTGCTGCCGTCGAAATTGTCGACGCCGTCGAGATAGACCTCGAAATTCCAGCCGTAGGATTCATGCAGGCCGCTGCCGACAAATTCGCCGCCCAGGCCGGATCGCAGCATGATCGCCGCGCTCTGGATGGCATTGGCGCCGAGAATGAAGAGATCGCCGCTGACCTGGTATTCCTTGCCGTCATGGCTGAACGTGACCGAACGGACAGCGCCGCCGACGTGATCGAGCCGGCGCACTTCCGCACCGAGGCAGACCGAGATGTCGGGATGCTCGAAGACGTGCATCAACCCGTTGTTGACGGTGAATTTGGCGTCGACCGGGCACAGCCAGCAACGCAGATTGGCACAGCACGAGCTGCGCTGCGCGGTCGGCACGCGAGCCCGCGCGGTTGGCATGACGAAGTGCTGGTCGGGCTGCGCCGCCTTCATCATCCTGTCCGGTGTCGACATGCGATGCGGCGGTTGCGGAAACGGCTTCGAGCGGGGCAGCATCGCCGCCATGTCGGGGTCGCCGGAGATCGACATGATGTCTTCCGCGTCGCAGTAGAACGGCTCGACGTCGTCATAGCTGATCGGCCAGTCATTGCCGATGCCGTAGGTGCTTTTCAGCCGGAAATCATTGGGATGAAATCTTGGCGTCTGCGCGAACCAGCAGTTCGTCCCGCCACCCAGTCCGATCGTGTAGTTCCACGGCTTGTCGGAATTGGTCTTGTAGGTCGTCTCGTCTTCGATGTCGGTGTTGACGTTCTGTTCGAGCTGCCATTCATGGGTGTTGTGGCGTCCCCACTCCAGCACCAGAATGCGCGCCTTTCGGCGCCTGGCGAACTCATGCAGGAAGAAGGCCGAACCGAAGCCGGAACCGATCGCGACGAGATCGAAATGATCCTTGGTGATTTGCTCCGGCTTTACGTCCAGCACCATCAGCTACAACTCCACACAGAATACGCGCTCAACCCCAGCGTCCGCAGGTCGTGTGCGGACCGGTCTTGCATCCGTCTGCCAGGGCCCGGTCTCATGCCGCCATTCTGCCGATCGAGTGATATTCGATGCCGTGGCGGGCGATGACCTTGGGGTCATAGAGGTTGCGGCCGTCGAAGATGACCGGCGTGGTCAGCGCGTCCTTCACCGCGTCGAAGGACGGCGCGCGAAAGCTCTTCCATTCTGTGGCGATCAGCAGCGCATCGGCGCCGCGCAGCGCCGCCTCCTTGGTGCCGCACAGAAGCAGGTCGTCGCGCAGCCCGTAGATGGCCTGGCATTCCTGCATCGCCTCGGGATCATAGGCCTGCACATTGGCGCCGGCCTTCCACAGCGCCTCCATCAGGACGCGCGCCGGCGCCTCACGCATGTCGTCGGTGTTGGGCTTGAAGGCCAGACCCCAGAGCGCAAAGGTCCTGCCTTTGAGGTTGCCCTTGAAATAGCGGTCCACCTTGTCGAAGAGAACCGATTTCTGTGCGTTGTTGCGCTCCTCAACGGCGCGCAGCAGCTTGGCGTCGAACTTGACGCCTTCGGCGGTCTTGATCAGCGCCCGCACATCCTTCGGGAAGCACGAGCCGCCATAGCCGAGGCCCGGATAGATGAAATGGTAGCCGATGCGCGGATCGCTGCCGATGCCCTTGCGGACCTCCTCGATGTCGGCGCCGAGTTGTTCGGCCAGATTGGCCATCTCGTTCATGAAGCTGATCTTGGTCGCCAGCATGCAGTTGGCGGCATATTTGGTGAATTCTGCGCTGCGCACGTCCATCACGATCATCTTCTCGTGGTTGCGATTGAACGGCGCGTAGAGTTCGCGCATCACAGCCTCGGTGTCCTCGCTGTCGGTGCCGACGATGATGCGGTCCGGCTTCATGCAGTCGGCAACCGCGGACCCTTCCTTGAGGAATTCCGGATTTGAAGCGACATCGAAAGCCAGGTCCTCGCGGCCTCTTTTCTTCAGCGTGTCGGCGATCCTGGCCTTCACCTTTTCGCAGGTGCCGACCGGCACCGTCGACTTGCCGACGACGATCTTGGGTTTGTCCATTTCGCGGCCGATGGTCTCGGCGACTGCCAGCACATATTTGAGGTCGGCCGAGCCGTCCTCGCCCGGCGGCGTGCCGACCGCGATCATCTGGATCTCGCCGTGCCTGACAGCGGCGGCGGCATCCGTTGTGAACTTGATGCGGCCGGCGGCATGGTTCTCCTTAACGAGGTTTTCCAAACCGGGTTCGAAAATGGGAACCAGGCCCTGGTTGAGCCGCTCGACCTTGGCGGCGTCGATGTCGACGCACACCACCTGGTGCCCGACTTCGGCAAGCACCGCCGCCTGCACGAGGCCGACATAGCCAATTCCAAACACCGTCAAATTCATTCGGTTTCATTCCCATGCAAGGCAGCGGACCGTTTTCGGCCCCGCCGGTTCAAATCGACTTTCCCAACTACTTTACACTGCATGCCAGCGATTCCGGAAATTGACAGGGTTCGCCGAGCGCCGTGAAGGCGACCCGCTCGACCTGCAGGGAAAGCTTGCGGCCCGGATCCGCGAACGCTCCCATCCAGCCCTTCATCGTATCGCTGCCCCAAAAGCTGAAGAATATCTTCTGTGCATGGCTGGGCAGCTTCGCCGGGTCGGTAATCGTGTTCACCAGTTGGCCGTTGACGTACCATCGCAAGCTGTCCTTCTGCCAGACGAAGGCGTAGTCGTTGAAGGCCTTCTCCGTGCCGCCCGGTACGTCGACCAGTTTCTCGTTCTTGCCCTTGCCCGCGATATAGGCGTTGACCTGCACCTTGGAGGTGTCCTTGGTCAGGACCTCGAAGTCGATCTCGTCCCAGGGCTGCTTGTCGCTTGGACCGATATAGGTGAAGAACGCGGCGTTGAGGCCGGAGCCGGTATCGGTCTTCAGCCGTGCCTCATAGGTGCCATAGCCGAAGCGCTGCTTGGTCTGGATCTCGCCGCAGACGTAGTCGCGATCCTTCAGCGTCTGCTTTTCGAAGCCGAGCGACAGCACACCATTCGACAGTTCGACCATATTTTTCGACCAGGTGCAATTCTGATGGCTGCCGTTGTTCCAGCCGTCGGAAACATACCAGCGCGTGCGGTCGAAGCTTTTGAAATCATCGACAAAGGACGGCGATGTCGGAATGTCCTGGGCATGGGAAGGGGTTGCCAGGAAACCGCCAAGAGCAGCCAGCAGCAACGCACCGAGCGACCCCAGCCGCCGGGCGGCTTGTCCGGTCCGATATGCGAGAGGCGGTGCGTCAATTGCCGTCGTAGGTTTCGGATTCCAATTCATACCAAACTCACCTTTGCGCTGTGTGTCCCCAACCCAAAGTCGACGTTCGAACCGCTCCTGCACGGGCCAACCTTGACCTTCCTTGTGACCCTCTCGATTGCTTCTGCTTCCCGCCTTGCATCAAATCTGTTGCAACAGTTCCGAGCCTTCACGTTCAACCTCTGCCGGCGCCTGCCGGCCAGGCGAATTCCGCCGCGGCGGCCGAGGAGGCATCCTCGTCAAAGACCGTATCCAGCGAATGACGGAGCTCTTTCATCATGCCGTCCTGGCGCGACAGCGCCGCGATGCGGCGCTCGCAATTCAGGATCGACTGTGTCAGTGCGCTGACTTCCGAAGACCGCTTGTCGGAAGCAGAGCCGTTTTCCATCGCTTCGACCAGAAAGGCGGCGTTGGTCGACGTCGTCCGGTAGCGATTCTCAAGCCCGGCTCTCTCGGCCTCGATCTCGGCCGCAATCTGCTCGAACAGCTTTGCCAGACGATCAAGACGTGAAACATCGGCCTGCCGGTCGCGGGCCGGATCCCTTGATCTGAAACCGAATATCGAGGCCATGAACTCAGGTTCCCGTCATCGCCGGCTTGTGGGCCGGGCTTCTGGCCGATCCCCGCAGCCGGGGCCCAAAAACTCGTGTTGCGTTGTCATGCTCCTTTTGAGGGAGAGACATCAGACCAATCCGATCGGGGGCCAGTTCGGCTGGTCGTCCACTATGCTGCACCGCAACATAGACTGCCATCGTCGGAGCCGCGAGGCAACCACCCAATTCGTAAACTCATAAATCCGGCCGAAATGGTTTGCGTGATGACATGCCGCGAGTGGACAAATCGCCTGCATCGGGACCGCTCTCAGCGTTCCTTGCCCGTGCTGGTTCCGGCCATCAGAAAGCGCAGCGGCGGCACAGGCTTTTGGCTGGACACAAGGCCGACACGACGAAACAGCGCCTCGAGCTTGTCGGAAGCCACGCCCTGGACGATGGGGATGAGGTTGGACAGGCTGGCGAAGGCGTAAGCCGCAGCCGAGCCCAGCCCCCGCTCGGCCTTGACGTCAAGGAAATTACGCAGCCGATATTTGTCGCGCACGTGCCGTTCATGCCGCCGCAGCACCGCCTTCGAGCCTTCCGGCAGGCTGTCGATCGCCAGCAGCGCCAGATCCGCATCGGCCAAACGCTTCAAGTCCTGGGTCTTGTGGCGGCCGCTCAGGGAATCGGCGCGGACGATGGCGCCGTAGCCGCAGGAGCGAATGACCTTGAACCGCGCCCCGCATGCGACCGCGCGGGCGTAGAGTTCATAGTCCTCGCCCAGCCGCAGGCTCTCGTCGTAGCTCAACCCATAGCGGTCGAGGAAGGCACGGCTGATCACCGGCTTCAAAAAGCCCAGTTCGCCCCTCTGCACGCGGCGCCTGGAGATGTTGCCTTCGACGAAACGCTCGAAATCGAGGAATTCCGGATCGGCGGCAAATTGCGGCGCGACGATTTTCGTCGCGTCGCCTGTCGCATCATCCCTGATCAGCATGATGTTGTCGGCGGCGAAATCCCAATCGGCGCCGGCAAACAAGTTGCGAAACCGGCCTTCGAGGAAGAAATCGTCGGCATCGAGAATGCTGATGAACGGCGATTTCGAGCCGGCGATGGCTGCGTTGCGGGCAAAGGAGGGGCCGCGATTGACATCGAGGCGCATCACGGAGAGCCGCCCGCTGCCATCATCGGCGGATCGTGCGACACCGGCGGTGTCGTCGGTGGAGGCATCGTCGACGACCACGACCTCCGCCACTTCCGGTTCGCGCAATGCGGATGCGATGGCGACGGCGATTGTCGCTGCGGCGTTTTTTGCCGCGATGATCACGCAGACCTCGGATTTCGTCATCGACATGGATTTGCCTCTCGTACAGGTAATATCGATTTGCCCTCGCCCCGTACTCGTTCGATGCACTACAGAATTGCCATCAGCATCCAATTTACCTTCAGCGACTCGCCGGCCGCTCGAAGATGCGGCGGCTGATATCGGCGGACGCCGCCCAGCCTGCTTCGGCCAGATAGCGGACCGGCGCGCGGCCGCACAGTTCCCAAAGCACCGTTCGCCGCTGCGGCCACCGCAGCGACGGCAGCCACGGCGCGATGACCATGCTGAGCAGATCCTCATTGCCGATGCGCGGCAGGATCCTGGTCGCGCGCTGCGACAGCAGCGTGCCGGCACCGCCGAGTAGCACGTCGGCGGCGCGCAGGCCAAGCAGCAGCGTGTCGTCCAGACCTTGCGCGGTAGCGGCATCGAGCAAACGCTGCTGATCCGCCTCGTCGAGGCGGCCGGCGCTGGCGCCGATATCACAGACGTATCCGGCGCAGGGTTCCCGGTTGAAAAGTGCCTTGGCGACGCTGATGCAGGACAAAAGCAATGTATCGGCCACCGAGGTGAACGGCACCGTCGCACCGGCGATTTCGACCTGTCGCTTGCGCCGCAGGAACCCGTCCGCGTCGCGCGGGCTTGGCGAGCCGGGCTGCTGGAGGCGGTAGTGGAGATCGACGGTGGACGACCTCGGCCCGTCGTCCCGGGTCATGTGCTGTTCGCCGAGGAAGCGGACCCACCAGACGGAGCTCGACTTGCCTGATACCTCATAGCCGATCTTGCGAAGCGCATCACGCGCCCTGAAAAATCCGAGCGGCGAAACCAGGATGTCGACATCGCCCGAGGGCTTCATAAAATGGTCGTCGTAGAGAAGTTGCTGCTGGAACGGACCCTTCAGAAAAACGAAATCGATCTCGCTGGCGCGCAGCACGTCCTGGATCGCCATCGAATCCATGATGCAGGACGCGTTCATCGAAACCGTTTTCCTGCGGTAGGTGTCGAGCCATTGGAAAAGCTTAGTTGGCCTCTGAAGCGCGGGTGCGCGCGAAAGCGCCTTGAGGACAAAGACGGCGACCTTGTTCAGCCTGGCAATCTCGGCAATTTTTTCACCGTCAAGATGGCGCATCGAAACGTCGCCCGCGCCCGGGCCGGCGAAAAACAATCGCAGGCAAGCCTGCACATAGGCCACCTCGCCGGCACAGCCGGCGGCGCGCAATCGTTCGTATGAGCCATCCGGCAAGGCCATTTAGCGCACAGTCTCCCAAGAAAGCGTTTCGCGCCGACACTTATGCTGCAAGTGCGAAGCAAGCATCACCAAAAACCTCGATGCCGTAAAGCCTTTCCTTCTGCAGTGCGAATTTTTGCCACCAAAGCGTCTATCGAGGTGGCATCGGAAAGCAGTGAAAACCGCGGTTGAAATGTCCCTTGCCACGTCGGCTTAGGCAATCTCCGGACGATTTCTCAAATGGAAATTCTTTTCATTAGAGAGGCCTAAATATAGGCACAACGCAAACGGCTTATGCAAGCAAATCAAATGCTTAAAGAATCAGCACAGGCGCGATCGTCGTGCACAAGGAATCGGCTAAAAAATGACAAGTTTTAGGCATGCCGCTCATGTGACGACGCCAGCAACCGTAATTGATTAACAGAAAGTAAAACAGTCTTGACTCATAAATGCTGCCGTGCAGCTATTGCATTGCAGCATAAAAGTGCTGACGGCACTCGACAGGCCGTTTCCAGTCCTAAATCGGAGAGTAAAATGGAACAGAATGTTGAAAAGCATGAATATGAAACGCCAAGCCTGACGGTCCATGGTTCGATTGAGACCATCACCCAGGGCGGCGGCGGCAGCACGGCGATCGACGCATCGTTCCCCGCGCATACGCCGATTGGCGACCTGACGTTCTCCTGAGACTTACAGCCGATTCCAGAGTGACATGTTGGGACTCTGGATTCAAAAGCAGACGTAAGAGGGGTCGGGGGGCCAGCCTCCCGATTTCTCCTGCGCCACCTGGAGATGTCGCAGCGTTTTGTCAGCGAGGTTTGGGGATGAACGGGGAGCTATCCGACCGTGATCTGGGCGACCACGATAGCGTGTGCGCGACCAAGGATGCCGTGGCTTGCGAGTTCGGAGATGGCTTGGCGCTGCTCAATCTCAAATCCAATGTCTACTACAGCCTGAATGGCGTCGGCGCCTTCATCTGGGATTTGATCCAGGAACCCCGGTCGATCGGCGACATCCGCAGCGCCGTGCTTGCGCGCTACAATGTCGACCCGGCGCGCTGCCAGGCCGATGTCGACGCATTGCTGAAGGGCCTGGCCGATAATGGGCTTGCGAGACGGCATCATGAGGCACTTGTCTAAGCCGGTCCAGCACAAGTCCCTGGTTTCACGGGCCCTGGTTTCGCGGGCCTTGTCTTCGCGGGCCACGGCTTTACGGCAGGAACCGGCGAGAGAAACAAACGTCAAGCAGACGAAGCGCGGAGGAAGCCGGCGCGGGCTGGTCAGGATTTTCTCCCTGAGTGGCTCGGAAATGATCTTCCTTGGCTATTGCCTGCTGGTGGTGGCGACAGTTCGGCTGGGGCTGACGCTGTTGTCCTACAATCGTGTACGCAGCCTGGTGACGCGCCTCGACGCGCGGCAGTGCGCCTCAATGGGCGAACTGCGGCGTGTCGCCTGGGGCGTTGCCGCCGCGGCCCGTTTCGTCCCTTACGCCACGTGCCTGACCCAGGCGCTCTCCGGCCAGTATATTCTCGCCGGCCAAGGCAATGAATCGACGATACGCATCGGCATCGAACGTGGCAC
This sequence comes from Mesorhizobium sp. AD1-1, assembly GCF_020164655.1. Taxonomy (NCBI): domain Bacteria; kingdom Pseudomonadati; phylum Pseudomonadota; class Alphaproteobacteria; order Hyphomicrobiales; family Phyllobacteriaceae; genus Mesorhizobium; species Mesorhizobium sp. AD1-1. Next base: position 311,070 of record NZ_JAIUGP010000001.1, on the reverse strand, counting down.
AGGCGAGCAGTTGAAAGCACATGCCTGGCTGGTCAGCGACAACCATATCGTGCTTGGCGGATCGATCGACGGCTTCGCCCATCTCGTCGACCACGGCAGCCGATGAGCGGCGTCGCCGGAATCCTGTTGCGCGGAGCAAACGCACCGGCGGTCGCGGCGGCCGACATTCAGCAAATGCTGGCGCGCATGCGCCATCGTGGTCCTGACGGCAGTTCTTGGTGGCTGGACACCAGCATCGCCCTTGGCCACGCCTGGCTCAACACATCGGATGAAGTCGGTCCGGGCCCTTTGACGATGGCTGGGGGCCGGCTCGCCATCACCGCCGATTGCCGGCTGGACAACCGTGACGAGTTGCTGGCCAGGCTCGGTATCCGCGACCAGTCGGTAGCCGACGCGATCGTGCTGATGCGGGCCTATCTGCGCTGGGGCGAAGCCTGCCCGGAGCATCTGCAAGGCGATTTCGCCTTCGCCATCTGGGATGACGAGCGGCAATCGCTGTTTTGCGCGCGCGATCATTTTGGCGTCAAGCCGTTCTACTACCACGCGGCGGACCGGCGTTTTGCCTTTGCGTCGGAGATCGGTCCGATCCTGGGCGTCGAGGGTATCCGCGCACGTGTCAGCGAGCGCCAGATCTCCGGCTTCCTGGCCGGGCTTCCCGACGACCCGCAGTCGACCCCCTACAGCGATATATTCAGCCTGCCGGCCCGCCACAGCCTAACCGTCACCGCGCAACAAGTGATGCTGCGCCGATACTGGCAGATCGAGCCGTCGGCACGGCCCTTGCGGTCCGATGCATCGGAGGAATTCGCCCATCTGTTCTCGCAATCGGTGCGCAACCGCATGCGTGGGACCTCGGCGGTCGGGGCAATGCTGAGCGGCGGCCTCGATTCCTCGTCTATCGCCTGTGTCGCCGGCCTGCAGAATGCCGCCGCGCGCAAGCCGAAGCTGCCAACCTTCTCGCTGATTTTCGAGAAGGGCTCGCCGATGGACGAGCGGCCCTTCATCGATGCCGTTCTCGACCAGCAGAAGGTCGACGCGACGCTGATCCCGGTTGGCAACTATGCCCCATTCGCCGAATTCGAGCGCGTGCTGGAAGAACAGGAAGGAACGTTCCTGGCGCCGGGCCTGACGCTCACCCGCGGCATCTACCGGACTGCCGGCGCCAAGGGCATCAAGGTGCTGCTGGACGGCCATGGTGGCGACGAGGTCGTTTCACAAGGCCACGGCCACCTGCACGAGCTTGCGAATGGCGGCCGATGGATGGATCTGTGGCGCGAGGTCCGCAGCGCATCCAACACCTATGGCGACAGCACGCTTGGCCTTTATCTCCAGTTCCTGACCCTCTACGGGCCGGCCTGGCGCATCGCCAGGCTGAGGCATATGGCCAACCGTGCCCTGAACAAGATCCGCAAGCCCGCGCAAGTGTCGCGCGCACGAAGCTGGCGCGACCTGATCAATCCGGACCTGGCCAAGCGCACCGAGCTTGTCGACCGGTTTCACCGGGCCGGCTACATGCCGCCCGGCGTCCAGGCCAGCGATGCCTTGAGCCATCGCTGGATCCTGTCGAACGGCTATGTCCCGCATGCTTTCGAGGTTCTCGACAAGGCCGCCGCCAATTTCGGGGTCGAGCCGCGCTACCCCTTCTGGGACAAGCCGCTGGTCGAGTTCTGCCTGGCGTTGCCGGGCGAGGAGAAGCTGAGCCACGGTTTTGGCCGCTATGTGCTGCGCCGCGCCATGCAAGGCGTATTGCCGGAGGCGGTGCAGTGGCGGCGCGACAAGATCGACTTCACTGCCAATCTCGTCAATGGCATGCTGCGCAACCATCGCGACCTCCTGGAACAGCTGCTGGTCTCGGATGCGAACCGCATCGCGCCTTACGTCAATCTGCCGCAAGTGAGTGCCGCCTATGCGCGGCTGCTGCGCCAGCCCGATCAGGCAGCCCCCCTGGATGTCCAGTATGTCTGGCGCTCGGCCTCGCTGTCGCTCTGGCTGCGGCAGTTCCAGCATGGCGGGAGCCCCGCATGATGCCGCGCAACGAGCCGCTCGCTCTATGCAATGATGATGCCTTTTCGCATGGCCGGGCCATGCGAGAACGCCGCTTCTACCGGGCCTACGGCCTGACCATCGCGTCGGAGGTGACGTTGCCCGAACTGCAGCCGGCGGCGCCGGGGGCGGCGGATGTCGTGATTGCCGTCGGCGCGATCGACCTGCCAAAGCCCTCGCCCGAAGCCGCGACCGACTTTCGCTTCGAGCCGGACCGGCAATATCTGGCGTGGCATGCCGTGGGCGCGTTCCTGATCACCGATTCCAGCCGTATCGACATCGAACCGGCGCCCGGCGTCGACGACGCGCTGCTCGCGTTTCCGCTGCTTGGTCCGGTCATGGCGCTGCTCTTGCACCGGCGCGGCCTGCTTGTCCTGCATGCCAGTGCCATCGCCGCCGCCGGCACGAGCGCCATCTTCATGGGTGACAAGGGAGCCGGCAAGTCGACGACCGCAAGTGCGATGATCCGGGCCGGGCATCGACTGCTTACCGATGACGTGGTGGCGCTGGACCTCGCCAATCCGAGTGAGCCAATGACCGTTCCGGGCTTTCCGCAGATCAAGCTGGCGGCCGACGCCGCGGCGGCGATCTCGCTTGGGGAAGCGGAAGTGCGGCCGCAAGTGCATGCGGCGATCGACAAGATGCAGCATCGCCTGAACGGTAGCTTTTCGGGCGACGAGGTGCCGGCGACCAGGATCTATATCCTCGAGCGCGGCGAAAGGGCTGACATCACGCCCTTGCCCGCCATTGCCGCCCTGCCGGCCATCATCAAATTCTCCTATGTGACGCGCTTCGGCCGCGCGGCCCTGCCCGGCGACTTCGCGACGGCGCATCTTCGGCAATGTTCATGGATTGCCAACCATATCGGCGTGTACCGGCTGGAAGTCCCGACGGGCCTGGACAGGATCGGCGAAGCCGTGGAACTGATCGAAAAGGATCTGTCGGCTGGCAGCCGGCGGTTGTGAGCGCAACCATGTCGAAGCCCCCAATCCTTCGCCTGTCGCTGTTTCGAGAAATTGCCGCCTTCGGCGCCACCATTGCCCGGATCGGCGGCCGGCGAACGTGGACGGCGCTGTTCTTCCTCATCCTCGGCAGCCTGACCGAGGGCATTTCGATCCTGCTGCTCGTGCCGCTGCTGCATCTGGTCGGACGTGCCGACCAGGATTTCGCTGTTCGGCTGCCCAATGATGATTTCGTGCGCTGGCTGGTGCCTGATGGCACGCTGCAACTGACGACCGTGCTTTGCGCGCTGGTCGGGCTTGTTGCGGCGCAGGCGGCGTTCAATCGCTTCAAGTCGGTCTACATGGCCAAATTGCTGTTCGATTTCATCAATCGCGTTCGCATGAACCTGTTCGAAAGCATCGGCAAGGCGCGCTGGGGCGTTTTTACACGCATGCGCAGTTCCGATCTCGATCATGCCCTGACCGGCGACATCGACCGCGTCCAGGGCGCGGCTTTCGCACTGCTGATGCTGGTGCAGATCGCCGTTCTTCTGGCCGGCTATCTCCTGGTTTCCGTGTTTATCTCGCCGGTCATGACGCTGTTTGCCGTGGTCATCGGCATCCTGATGTTCGTGGCGCTGCGGCCCTTCCGGGCACGGGCCACTGCCTTCGGCCGTGTGCTGACCGCCAATCGCCAGGACCAGTACCGGACGGTCTCGGAATTTCTCGGCGGCATCAAGGTGGCCAAGAGCCTGAACGTCGAGGACAGCTATTTCGCGCAGCTGCGGTCGACGCTTGAGAGGATGAAGGCCGACAACATCGACTATGTGCGCAACAGCACCATCGGCACTGCTGTATTCCAGGTGGCGAGCGTCGTGGGCCTGAGCCTGTTCATCTATGTGGCTTTGGTCCGCTTCAACCTGTCGCTGGCCGAGATCGTCGTCCTGCTCCTGGTCTTCATGCGTATCGCGCCGCGCTTCATGGACATGCAGACGCAGGCCCAGCAAGTGCTGATCAACCTGCCCGCCTTTACGGCAATGCGCAGCCTGCAGGCACGTTTCGACGCCGAACGCGAACCCGGCCATACCGAGTTCGCCGACGCCGGGACACTCTCCCTCAATACGGGATTGAATATTCGCGGCGTGTCCTTCGCCTACGGAGATACTGTCGACAAGGCGGTGGTGAGCGGCATCACCTTCGGCCTGCCGGCCGGCAAGGTCACCGCCCTGATCGGCCCGTCCGGATCGGGCAAGAGCACGATCGCCGACATGCTGCTTGGCCTGCTGGAGCCCACCACTGGCAAGATGCTTGTCGATGGCGTCGAGATCGATGCCAGCAATCGCCGTCGCTGGCGCGACCAGGTGGCCTATGTGCCGCAGGACGTGTTCCTCCTGCACGACACGATCGCGGCGAACCTGCGCCTCGCCGCGCCACGGGCCAGCGATGGCGATCTGTGGGCCGCGCTGCGTCAGGCGCACGCCGGCGAGTTTGTCGAACGGCTCGACCTCAGGCTCGAGACGGTGGTCGGCGATCGCGGCGTGCGGCTCTCGGGCGGCGAACGTCAGCGCATCGCGCTCGCGCGCGCGCTGCTGCGCAAGCCGTCGCTGCTCATCCTCGACGAGGCGACCAGCGCGCTCGACTGGCAGAACCAGTCGCTGATCGCCAGGTCGATCGACGGATTACGCGGTACGATGACGATCCTGACCATCGCGCACCGGCCGTCGATGATCGCCTTCGCCGACTGGGTGGTGGCGATGGAAAACGGCCGTATCGTCGAGGTCGGCCAATATCAGCGGCTGAAGGAAAAAACCGGCAGCCGGTTGTCGAGGATGCTGTCGGGGGAACAGTCGGAGAGCGAACCCGCTGATGTGGCGTGAGCCGGCGACCAGGACGCGTCGCGCCGAGACGGATTCACGCGGCGCTTTGGTCCCTTTGTCTCGAAGGATGTCGTTGCCGCCAAACCGGCCACGTTTGAGCAGTCTGCATCAATGCAGGCCGCGCCTGGCACCGCCGAGCTTCTCGCTTTCGGCGACCTCGGGTGCGTTCAGTTTGCGCTCGGCGTCACGAGCTATGTCGGCAGGCGTCGGCGCGCTCCTGGCGATCATGGTGTAGATGAGCACGAAATAGCCGGCCTGAATGGTCACGGCGCAGATGATGACACGCACCAATATCGTGCCTATCGACGCACCGCCCAGCCAGGACCAGCCGACGACGATCGCCAGAGCGAAAATCATCCCGAGGATGAATTTTGGAAGTGCCATACCCAACAGCCCATAAACCGGCTCGGGTATTATCGCGATTGCCCCACCCGAGCGCCGTCCCTTGTCATGTGGGCTTGTTAAGGTCGCCCACTCTCGACCGGTTGCTTCCGGCCTTTTCCACCTGTCGTCACCGTGACAGGTATAATTTGCAATTCTATTAAGGCGAGCAATAGGCGGCAAGGGCAACTTCGGTTATTTTTGATCGAGCTTTTGCGATCGACTCTGCCATGTTGCAATGCACGCAACGGGAGCTAGGCCGATATCCTCTCGTCGATATTTTTCAGTAAAATGGCCAATATTAAGTAGTATTTTATATGGTTTCGACCAAGCATCACGGCATGATGAAGCACTAGTTTGTACCTCGCCTTGGCAAATAGGTAGGTCCGCCTAAAAACCGCCCCACAAAGGCCTCTATTTTTTCGGCTGTGCCCATTTATTGTCACAAATGTGCTAAATATGCCGAAATTTGTGCATGGCAAGCTTATTATTTAGTCATTTCATGACGTGACTATTTCAACGGGGTGGTAAATTGTGTGTTGCGCTGCAACATTTTTTTGGTATCGTGTGGTGAACCATTCGTTCAACGCATGGAGTTTACGGCATGAGGGACGTTGCCAAGTCGGCCACCGCGAGCTTTTCGCAGGCTGACATCGATTTTCCGCCGCCGATCGGCGGCCTGCTCAAACGCAGCTTCGATATCACCGGTTCACTGATTGGCTTGATCGCCCTCAGCCCGCTATTTGTTATGATAGCGCTGCTCGTCAAGTTTTCCGACGGCGGCTCGATTTTCTACGGCCACAGGCGAATCGGGCGGGGCGGACGGATTTTTCCGTGCCTGAAGTTCCGCACCATGGTTCCGGACGGCGACAAGGTGCTGGCAGCCTATCTCGCCACCAACCCGGACGCCAACGCGGAATGGATCGCGACCCGCAAGCTGAAGAACGACCCGCGCGTCACCCGCGTTGGAGCAGTGCTGAGGAAACTCAGCCTCGATGAGTTGCCGCAGATCATCAACATCCTGCAGGGCGATATGAGCCTTGTCGGTCCGCGTCCGGTTGTGCGCGACGAACTAGAGATCTATGGCACATCCGCCGTCTACTATCTGAAATCGCGTCCGGGCCTGACCGGCCTGTGGCAGGTCAGCGGCCGCAACGATGTGTCCTATGACAGCCGCGTCGCCTTCGACCGTCACTATGTCGAGAACTGGTCGCTGTTCGAGGACGTTCGCATCATCATCAAGACCGTCCCGGCCGTCTGGATGTCGCGCGGTTCTTACTGACCGGCCGGTGGCCAATGCCAGACATTGGCGTCGGCCATTCGACGCAAGCTCATCGGGCGATGGGGCTATAGCGGATCGGAACGTTGAGTTGAAAACAGATTTGTTCGAAACCTTTCGCAGCGGCCCGGATTCCGGCCGGCTGCGGCGGGCGCGTTTGCTGGCCACATGCCTTGCCATGGCCCTCGTCGTCCCGCACATCGCCGCCGCCGGCGACTATCGCCTCGGCTCGCAGGACAAGCTCACCATCCGCGTCGCCGAATGGCAGACCGTGGAAGGCACATTCCGTGACTGGTCGGCGGTGAATGGCGAGTACACGGTCGGTCCATCCGGCACGCTGTCGGTGCCGTTCGCCGGCGAACTGCCGGCCTCCGGCAAGACCACGTCCGAAATCGCGGCGGCGATCGGCGAGGCTTTGCAGAAAAAGCTCGCTTTGTCAGACAGGCCGGAAGCCTCGGTCGAGATGGCGCAGTTCCGGCCATTCTACATTTCGGGCGAAGTCCAGAACCCCGGCCAGTTTCCTTATGTGCCCGACCTGACGGTGTTGAAGGCCATCAGCGTCGCCGGAGGCATCCGGCGAAACGCCGACTACGGCCCCCAGCTCGGCAAGGACCTGGTCACCGCCAAGGGCATGTTCGACATCTCCGACGACCAGCGCATCCGACTGATCGTAAGGCGCGCCCGCATCGATGCGGATATGGCCGGAAAGGCGAGTTTCGACGTGCCGAAGGAGGTCGAGGGCGATCCGAGACTGCCAGCCATCGTGGCGGACGAGATGACGATCCTGACAGCGGACCAAAAGGCGCTGAAGCTGAAGCTTGAAGCGCTCGACGATCTCAAAGGGGTTTTGGAATCCGAGATCGAATCGCTGCAGAAGAAGATCGTCAACCAGCAGCAGCAGGTCGACTTGGCGCAGCAGCAGCTCGCCAGCATCGGCCCGCTGGCGCAGAAAGGCCTGATCGCCAACGCCCGACTGCTGGATTCGCGCCAGTCGGTTGCCGACCTGCAGGGCAAGATCCTGGACTACGAAACCGCCATCCTCACCGCCAAGCAGGCGATCAGCAAGGCGAAGCAGGATGCTATCGATGCCCAGAACACCTTGAGTTCAAGTCTCGCCACTGACCGGCAGCAGACCGAAGCCGACCTGAACGAGGCCGCGTTGAAGGTGAACATGCAGAAAGGCCTGATAGCCCAGGCCAGCGATCCCGCGATGGCGGCCGCTATGACAAATGATCAGCAGCCGACCCTGCTCTATTCGCTGGTGCGCAATGTCGACGGCAAGACCACCGAAATAGCCGCCAAGGAAGAAACCCCGGTGCTGCCCGGCGATGTGATCAAGATCAAGCTGGCGCCGCTGGCCAGCCAGTAGACCGACTTCCAACACGATCCAGTGTTTCGAGCCAGAGCCTCACCCGACAAACCGGGATGAGGCTCTGGCTCAGTTGTTTGAACCCCTGCGGAAACTATAATAGCCGTCTCGGGATCGAGGCTTCCCGTCCGAGCACATGCTTGCTCAAAAAGGAAGACCGCCCCCTTCAGCCCGCGAGATGATAATTTATGAGGGACCGGCGCCCGCCGGATGGCCGGCATACCGAGGCCAGTCAGTCTCGCCCCCGGCCGCGTCAGCCGGCTCCAGAGCCGGCGACCGCCGCCTGCGGGTAACAGGCAGCCGCGCCAGCTTGAAGAAGCTGAAATACATCAGGAAAGAACCCATGATGTAGGGGTTGAGTATCTCGACCTCGACGAAGGAGCGGATCAGCAGCAGGACCATCACGCCGAAAAGGATCACCGAGTCCGCCTGCCATGCCTTGAAGATCACCGCCGAGACGTGGCCGTAGAGCGTGCGCAGCATGATCAGCGACACCAGCGTCGCTCCGACGAAGCCGAGTTCGACGAGGGCCTCGATATAGGTGTTGTGGAAGTGGAAGCCGGTGCGGGTGGTGATGTAGAATTCGTTCCACAGCCGCTCGGCTTCAGCGAAACCCTGCACCCAATAGGCGGCATAGCCGACGCCGAGAATCGGCGATTTCTGGACCGTGTTCCAGCCTTGCTCCCACAGATAGGTTCGCCCGGTGAGCGTCGAATCCTTGCCGAAGAGGCCGAGGACGAAGTCCATCAACCCGAGATTCAAGGCGACGAAGGCCGTCACGACCAGCAGGCCGGCGCCGATCAGGAAGATGACCCGGCGATAGCGTCGTGACAGAAGTTTGCTCATCGCAAGAAGCGCCACCAGCGCCAGAACCGCGGGTATCGAGGCCATCGAGGTGGCGGAATGCGAGGCGACCAGGACATAGGCCGACAGCAGCACGACGGGCACCGCCAGGATGAAGCTCAGCCGGCCGCGCCTGTAGAACGCAAGGAAGACGACGCAGAAATAGATGCCGAGCGAGCCGACAAAGCCGATCTGGTTCTTGGAGGCGAAGGCGCCGACGAAGTTGACGGTGCCGTCGAGGACATCCTCGGAATAGTTCCCGACCTTCAGCGAATAGATGAGGACGACAAATATCCCGATCAGCGCCCCTATGGTCAGCGTGCGCACGCTGACGGTGCGCGCAGCTACGTAGGCGCAGGCAATATGGGAAAAATACTGGACCGACGTCCTTGCGGTGACGCCGGGAGCCTGCGACCAGAAAACCGAGAAGCAGACATAGGCAGCAAACAGCAGCGGCAGCCAGGCGCTGGACAGATGCCTCACAAACCGCCGGTAGTCGACCAGGACGAGCGGGAGCCAGACCGCATAGTAGGCCAGGATCAATATCTGGCCGAAGATGACCGAATAAGAAAACGCCCAGATCGAAACGGCTACGGCAAAGGCGCCATAGACCGAATTCTTCTCGGGATCGATCAGCAGGGACTTTGGAATCTTCATCTCAGAGTCCCGCCGACACGACCCAGGGCCGGCAAGCCATGAGCCGGCCGGAATCTTCGCAGACATGGGCGTGCAATAAACGGCGTCTCCATTGTGCAGTGCAATATAACCTATTGCGCCCGGCGCTCAATGGCAAATCCGGTCACCTTGTCTTACAGCGAGGCATCTGCGGAGAGATCAGCCGGTTGCGCGTCCGAGACGCTACCAAAGCGCTCCGCCGGTGATCTGGATGTTTTCCATGGTGATGCCCTTGGCGAGATCCGAGCACAGGAAGACTGCCAAAGCCGCGATCTCCCGCGGCTGCAGCATGCGCTGCTGCGGGTTGCCCCTGGCGATCTCGGCCATCGCTTCCTCTGGCGTGCGCCCCTTGCCTTCGCGCTCGACGACCTGCGCCACATTGCGGCGCATCAGTTCGGTCTCGACCCAGGTCGGGCTGATCATAACGCAGGTGACGCCATGCGCCGCCCCTTCCAGCGCCACGCAGCGAGTGAGACCCAGCAGGCCGGCCTTGGACGCGCAGTAGGCCGGGTTGTCCTTCCACCCGACCAAGGCGGCCGTCGAGCCAATGTTGACGATGCGGCCCCAGCCGCGCTCGATCATACCCGGCAGCACGGCACGCGTGACGCGGAAGGCGCCGGTCAGGTTGGTGTCGACGATCTTGTCCCAAAGCGCGTCGGAATGGCCGCAGACCGGCTGCTCGGCGGTGGTGCCGGCGGCGTTGACCAGAATGTCGGCGGGGCCGATGGCCGTCTCGGCATCAGCCGCGAAACGGTTGGTGACGTCGCTGTCGCGAACGTCAAGGTGTGCGGCGTGAACTTTCGTTCCATGGGCGGCAAGGGCCGAGCGCACGCGCTCGATCTCGTCGGCGGCCGGATAGTAGGCGGCATCGGATCTGTCGGCGCCGGCAGGCGCGATGTAGGAGCCGACGGCGACATTGGCCCCAGCCTCGGCCAAAGCCGTGGCAATGGCGAAGCCCATGCCCGAGAAACCGCCGGTCACGATGGCGCTACGGCCGGAAAGGTTGTTCATGGCGCACGGTCTCCGCTTCGTTTGGGCAGGCAATCAGTCCTGACCGGATTTGGCAATCACAGCGGCGCAGCCTCCATCGACGAGGGTTCAGGACCCCTGAACCGGTCTGCCCAGCCATTCGCGATAAAAGCCTTCGAGGTCGGGTTCGAAATCATGCACGATGGGATAACCGGGTGCCGCCGCCTCGACCTCATGCAGCGTCCCGCACTCCGGGCAGATGAACTCCCGGATTTCCATCCATTCGGGATCAGGGAGATCGCTGTTGGGATAGATCTCGCGCAAAGCCTCCTCGGTGTTGCGCACGTTAATCGCGGCGTTGAGCTTCCAGTTCTTCCGATAGTCGCCGAAGGAGTGGCCGCATTCGCAGCGGGTAATGCGCTCATCGCCACTCTGGCAGATGAACAGATGGTCCGAGACCGGCAGTAGGATCGGGTCCTTCCAGGCGACACGATCCTGATAGACGGCAACCATCTTGAAGAAACGGTCGTCATCCTTGTAGGCACTCATGATGCGCCTTGTCTGCGGCCAGGGCAGCTTGCCGGCGGCCAGATCGCCCAGAACTTCCTTGCTGTATGAGGTCATGGCTTGGCTCCCGGCGTGAAGATCGATTTGGCGTCAACGTTCCAGAAATCGCTGAATTCCTTGGTGAAGCGCGACGACAGCTTGATCGCGCTGGCGTACATTTTCTTCACTTCGGGCGCGAAGTCGGCCTTTCCGACGCGGCCACGCTCCTTGGCGATCCAATCCGTCACCGGGATCGCCTTAGCCAGGCGCTCTTTGCGCATGGCGGCGCGGCGTTCGACCGTGGCGTCGATATCGGCGACGGGATAACCGTCTTCATCGTCCTTCAGCACAATTCCGAAAACCTGGTCCGCCGCTTCACGGGTGAGAAAGCCGTTCTCGACATCCCATGCCGTCTTGATCGGATCGCGCTCCAGCACGTCGCCATAGCCGCCGCCGCCATTGTAGGAATGGCTGAAGATGTCGCCGGATTTGTGCGGCGAGGTGATGTAGGGGCCTTCGACCACGACATGGTCGCCGCCGATGTTCTTCTCGTAGTCGGAGACGTCAGGGTCGATGCCGGGCGAATGCGCCAGCGGTTCGCCTTTTGCCGCCAGTTCGTGAATGTCTGAGTTGCGCACCGCGCGATGCTTCTGGCAGGTCGGCGCCGGATAACCACCGCACATGCCGCCATTGTCGAACACGCGCGAGGAGTGCTCGGAGGTGTGGAGCCGCAGATGTGAGGTCTTGTTGATCAGCCAGGTCGAGACGAAGGAACAGCCACCGCGATATTTACCGGCGCCGCCGGAATTCGGCACGATCGAACGGCCGATGTAGACCATCGGCATCGACTGTTCCCAGACCTCGATGTTGCCCATGTCGGATTCCGGGTTCCAGCCGACATAGGCGGTGTCGAGACCGTCCTTGATGGCGAGCGCACCGGACCCGGCGGCAGCGCACTCGAAATGCGCCATGCCGAACGGCGTGCCGTATTGGCTTTCGCCGCCCATCTCGATCATCGGGCTGTTGACCTGGCCGACAAAGGCCTCCTCGACGAAGCCGCGCGCGACAAAACTGCGCGACAAAAGCCGCTGGAAAACGCCGTAGGCCGGCAGCAGCAGCGCCCAAGAGGTGGCGGTGGCCACCATCTCGTTGTCGGGGTTGGTCCAGGTGCCGTGCGGCAGTTTCAGTTCGGTCGCCATCCAGGCACCGTCATTGACCAGGCCTTCGAAATTCATGTGCTGGGTCAGCGTCACGAACATGCCGCCATCCATGCCGGCCGGCGTGCAGTTCATCGAATGGTAGCCCCAGGGCTGCGTGCCCTCGAAGTCCATGGTGATCTTGCCGTCTGACGTGATCTCCATCTCGATCGGGATGTTGTAGAGCCAGTCGGGATCGCCGAGCAGCTGGAAGCCGGGCTTTCCCGCCGTGACATGGCCGTAGAACGTGTGGCCGCGGTAGATGCCGGGCACGGTGAGCTGGCGGGTGCGGGCGAGCTGGGCGCGACGGCCTTCCTCGATGAACTCCTTCGACACCTTCATCCAGTAGTCGAGGCCGATCTCGGAGATCAGCTGCTTGACGCTTTCGCGCATGTCGATGCAGGAGGCGACCTTGGCCTTCTCGTCGAGCACCCAGTAGATCGGCATGCGCAGATTGCGCTCGCAGCGTATGACGTAGTCGCGCCGGATCTCGTCATTCTCGCCGATCTTCTCGGCGCAGACGAACAGGCCTTCGGTGAAGCGCTCCTGCGCCAGGCAGACATCGCCGCCCGGCGTGATGCCGCCGGCTTCCAGTTCGTGGCAGACGGCACCGGCCCAGCCGACCAGCGTGCCTTCATGGAAGATCGGCACCACATCCATGACATCAGGCACCTGCACGGTGCCGATGAAGGCGTCGTTGTTGGCAAAGATGTCGCCTTCGCGGATCTTCGGGTTTTCCTCGTAATTGTTCTTGATCATCCATTTGATGAAGCGGCTCATCGTATGGACATGCACCATGATGCCATTGGAGAGCGCGATGGCGTCGCCTTCGGGCGTATAGATGGCGACCACCATCTCGCCGACTTCGCGCACGCCGGGCGAGGCCGAGATGCGGCGGGCCATTTCGCGAGCCGAGACGCAATAGGCGCGCAGCTTGGTGTGCAGCGTCTCGAACTTCAGCGGATCCTGGTTGCGCAGCGTGAGTTCCGTGATGCCGTCATAGCAGCCGGTCTCTTCCATCAGCCGCTCGGAATCGAGCAGTCTTTCGCGAAGGCGCAGGGTCGAGGCAGGTTTGTCCAACATGGCGATGCCCTCTCAAGCGTGGGTGTAGTGCAGCAGCGTCCATTCATCGACATGGACGCGGTCCTGCGGATGAACGACGAGCGTGGTGGCGGGGTGTTCGATGATGGCGGGGCCGATGACTTCGTGACCGGGCTGCAGCAGGTCCATCTCATAGAGATTGGCCTTGTGCCAGCGTCCGCCGATATAGGCCTCGCGCACGCCCTTGTGCGCGGAAGCCGGATCCGACTTGCCAAGCGGCCGCTTGAGCAGCACCGGCTTGACCTTGTCGGCGGTGGCGATCAGCCCGAGTTCGGTGATGGTGAAGCCGGCCTCGCCATAGCGCGACACGCGATGATTGACCTTGGCGTAGACCGCCTCGAACTCGTCGATAACCCTGCGCATGTCGTCGGCCGAGTTGACCTCAACCAGCGGCGCCATCACTTCGACATCCTCGAGCTGGCCGGTGTAGCGCATCATCAGGAACGGCACGGTCCTGATCTTCTCACGCGCATGGCCGTCGGCGATCATCTCGTCGACCGCGGCCTTGGTCAGGTCGTTCCAGACCGTGGTGACCTTGACGCCGAAGGCGGCCAGCGTCGCCTCATCGGCGCGTGACGGGATGTCGTGCTGCGTCGACACCGAATGCCGGCGCATGAAATCAGCCGTGGTGCAGCCGAAGGCGGAGAAGGCGGCCGCAAACTGGAAGGTGATGATGTCCTTGAAGCCGATGCCCCTGGAACAGCCGGCCAGGTGCAGCGGGCCAGAGCCGCCATAGGACAGCAGCGTGAACTCGGAGGGATGGATGCCCTGGCCCGAAATGACGCGGCGCAGCGCGTTGTTGGCGTCGGCCTCCAGCATGTCGATCATGCCTTCGGCGGCTTCCTCCAGCCCGACGCCCAGGATGTCGGAGCATTTCTCCTGGAAGGCGCGGCGGGCCTTTTCGACCTGCAGCACGACCTTGCCGCCGAGGAAATAGTGCGGGTTGAGCCGGCCGAGAATCGCATCGCAATCGGCAATGGTCGGTTCGGTGCCGCCCCTGGCGAAGCAAATCGGACCTGGATCGGAGCCGGCGCTTTCCGGTCCAAGCGAGACTTTCTTGGTCAGCGGATCGACCTTGAGGATCATGCCGGCGCCGGCACCGATCGTATCGAGGTGCAGCGTCGGCACGTTGAGCTTGAAGCGATCCATCAGCGGCTCGTTCTCGATCCGCGTCTGGCCGCGCGTGATAACGCCCATGTCGAAGGAGGTGCCGCCCATGTCCGAGCAGATCAGCGAATCATTGCCGATCAGCTTGCCGACATAGGCAGCACCGAGGATGCCGCCGATCGGGCCGGAGATCATGGTTTCATGCAGGCGCGGATGGTTGATCGAGGTCAGGCCGCCGAAGGAGAGCAGCGTCTGCACGCCATATTTGAAGCCGTATTTCTTCGAGACGTCCTCGATACCCCTAAGCTGCTTGCGGCCGCGCGAGGTGGCGTAGGCCTCGATCAGGACCGAGTTCAGCCGCGACTGCTCGCGGATGACCGGGCGGACCTCGTGGCTGGTGTAGACGATGATGTCGGCGCCGGCCTTGTCGACCTCTTCGCGGCAGATTTCCGCGATGCGCTTCTCGTGCACCGGATTGACGTGCGAGAAGATGGTCATGATGCAGATCGCTTCGACCTCGTCGGCGATCAGTTTTTTTGCGGCTGCAGAAACCTCGTGCTCATAGAGCGGCAGCACGACGTCGCCGAACTGGTCGATCCGCTCGGTGACGCCATGGGTGCGGCGGCGCGGCACCAGCGGATCGGGATGATGGTGGGTGACCGCATGCAGCCGGTCGGCGTAGGAATAATCGGCCCAGGCCTGCAGCCCGCGGCCCATCAGGATCATGTCCTCGAGGCCCTTGGTGGTGATCAGGCCGAGCCGGCGGCCGGTGCGCGACAACAGCGTGTTCAGCATGCCGGTGCCGGAATAGAGCACGACGTTGACGCCTGAAAACAATGATTCCAGCGAGATGCCCCAGGCATCCGCCGCGTCCTCGGCCGAGGCCAGAAAACCCTCGGCTTCGTTCTTCGGCGTGGTCGCCGACTTGCCGATCTTGAAGTGGCCGTCCTGATCGACAAGGATCGTGTCGGTCATGGTGCCGCCGGCGTCGATGCCGATGACGATTGGGTTGCCGACAATGGGGGCGGTGAGATTGGGTTGGGTCACGGTCGCCTCGGGATCTGGTCTAGGTTGACGCCAGGCTAGATTCATTGGATGGCCTCGCGCCATATGCCTAAAGACACAATGACGGTTGGGCTGACATCGCCGAGAAAAGGGCATGGGCATGGGCAATATCTGGGCGCCGCTCGCCAAAGCGATCGCCGCCATCGGCACGGACAGGCATGTCGACTGCCTGATCGACCTGATCGGCGCCGACATCGACCACGACCTCGTCACGGTGACGCGCTATTCGGCGACGCAGACACCCGAATTCATCAAGCACCGGCGCTTCTCGGATGAGATGGTCCGGCGCTATCTCCACAATTACTACGTGTTCGACCCGTTCTATGCCTCGTGGCGGCGCGAGCGCAGGTTGGGCATCATGCCGCTGAAACGGCTCGCCGACGACGAGGCCAAGCGCGGCCAGTACATTGCCGGCTTCCTGGCGCAGTCGGAGATCTGCGACGAGGTCGGCATCATGCTTGCCGATGGCGGCGACTGGTGCCTCGGCATCTTCCTCGACCGCTCGACCACGTCGTTCAAGGAGAGCGAGATCGCTTTGCTGGACGAGCGGTTGCCTGTATTCGAGGCGCTGCATGCGCTCGACATCAAGGCGCGCGGAACCAAATTCTCCCGCACGTCGGCGCCGACAGGCCCCGGCGCCTCGCCCCGGCAGGAGCCGACGATCCCGGCCAGTCTGTGGCCGGAGCTGTCGCTGCGCGAGCGGGAATTGGTTCAGTTGATCCTCGCCGGCCACCCGACGGCCAACATCGCCGAGCGCCTCGGCATCACCGTCGGCACGGTCAAGAACCATCGCCGGCGCATCTACGAGAAGCTCGACATCACCACCGAGCGGGAATTGTTTTTGCAGTTCTTCCAGCATCAGGCCGATCGCTAGCCGCTCGCTTACCCAGCCGATCCGCCAGCCGAATGCCTGATTTGCAGAGCCGCTCCCTCCGTGAATTGGTGCAGGGGGCTTGTCGCCGGAATGGCTCGAAAACTGGCTTCAAAATTCCTCTTGCGGAACGCCGCCGTCCCGGCTTAGTCTCGGCTTCGCACAGAAAATGAAATTTAATTCCATTTGTGCGGTGCCCGCAAGCCAGTGCAGTGCCCAGGAAAAGTGCCCGGACGCAATCGACTGAGAAAATATTTGATATATCATCTACCAGAACGGAAATAGCTGACATGGTCCAGCAGACATCGATCCAGCCATCGGCGCCCTGGTTGCGGCTCGACGTCGACGATTCGGACTGGAACGACGCCGAGGTTTCGAGCCTGGTGCGCTGGTATCAGCAGATGCTGCTCATCCGCCGTTTCGAGGAAAAAGTGCTCGATCTCGCCAATGCCGGGCTGGTGCATGGTCCGGCGCATGCCAGCATCGGACAAGAGGCGACGGCGGTCGGCGCCATGTCCGTGCTCGGTACGGGCGACCGCATCAACGGCACCCACCGCGCCCATCACCAGGTCTTGGCCAAGCTTGTCAACGCGCAGACGCCCGGCGGATTCGACCCGTTGCATGACGCTTTCAACCCGGACATGCAGGGCTCGGTGCGCGGCTTGATGGCCGAGATCATGGGCCTCAAGTCAGGCTATTGCGGCGGCCGTGGCGGCTCGATGCATATGCGCGACGATGCCTCCGGCATCCCTGGCACCAGCGCGATCATTGGCGGCAACCTGCCGCATGCGGCCGGCTATGCGCTGGCCGACAAGCTGCTCGGTACCGGCAACATCTCGGTCGCCTTTTTCGGCGACGGCACGATGATGGCGGGGCCGGCCTATGAGGCGATGAACATCGCCGCGCTCTACCGGCTGCCGGTGATCTTTTTCGCCGAAAACAATCTCTATGCCGTCTCGACGCACATCAACGAGCAGACGCGCGAGACGCGGCTGGCCTCGCGCGGACCTATGCTCGGCTTTCGCGGCATCGAATGCGACGGCATGGATGTGGTGGCGGTCCACCATGCCATGCGCGAGGCGCGCCGGGCGATCGAGGAAGACGGTGGCCCGGTGCTGGTCGAGGCGCTTTGCTACCGCTTCCTGCATCAGAGCGGCGCGCGCCCGGGTAGCGAATTCGGCTACCGCACGCGGGCCGAGGAAGACGCCTGGAAAGCGCGCGATCCGCTGGTCACGATGGCGGCTCGCCTGAAGACGATGGGCATTTTGAACGCTTCCGACCTCGGCACACTCGACCAGCGCGTCATGGAGGTGGTCAACACCGCTGCCGATTCGCTCACCGAAATGAGTGGCAACGCGCTGGGCATTCCCGACCATCTGTGGCCAGACCCAGGCGGCGTCGACAACCAGATACGCGGTGATCTTTCCGAACTGAAGGGCGAGCGTTTCCTCGAGATCGAGGATATGCCGCCAGCCGACACCAGGCCGGTCAAGTTCATGGTTGCCGCGTCCGAGGTGATTGCGCGCGCCATGGAAAAGGATTCGCGCATCATTATCATGGGCGAGGATGTGCACCGGCTGCGCGGCGGCGTTTCGGGCGCCACAAAGGGTGCGCTGGAACGCTGGCCGGAGCGTGTACTGGCAATGCCCATCGCCGAGAACGGTTTTGTCGGCGTGGCGCTGGGTGCAGCGCTTTGCGGGCTGCGGCCTATCGTCGAGATCATGTTCGGCGATTTCTGCCTGGTTGCCGCCGACCAGCTGTTCAATGCGGTCAGCAAGGTGCGCCACATGTTCGGCGGCGGCTTCCCGGTGCCGATCGTGATCCGGGTGCGCGTCTCGCCGCACACCGGCTACGGCTCGCAGCATTCGGGCGATCCGTCTGGCCTGTTCGCGCTGTTTCCCGGCTGGCGCATCGTCGCCCCGACGACGCCCTTCGACTATATCGGCCTGATGAATTCGGCGCTGAAATGCGACGATCCGGTCGTCGTCATCGAGCATGTCGAACTGTTCCCGAGCGAAGGGCCTGTGCCTGCGGATGACCGCGATTATTGCGTGCGACTCGGCAAGGCGAAAACCGTCAGGCCGGGCAGTGCCTGCACCTTGCTCACCAGTGCCAGCATGGTCGCCGTCGCCAAGCAGGTGGTCGAGGAGACCGGCGTCGATGCCGAGATCATCGATCTGCGCAGCCTCGACCCGACCGGGCTCGACTGGCCGCTGGTGGAGGCCTCGATCCGCAAGACCAACCGGGTGGCCGTCGTCGAGCAGGTGCAGCGTGGACTGTCGCTTGGCGGACGGCTGACACAAGAGATTCAGGATCGCGTGTTCGACTATCTCGATCACGAGATCCTGCATGTGACGGGAAGCCTCTCGGCTCCCGTCGTATCGGCCCCGCTCAACCGCGCCGCACTGGGCGGCGCTGATAAGCTCAAGGCCGCGCTTCAATCCCTCATTGCCGTGGGTGGATAGAGCAACGCATTGCCACAAAGATCTGACAAGAAAATGGGAGAATGAAATGGACATGACGATCCTACCAAGAGCCAAGACCAGGGCGACGATGCTGGCGGCCGTGCTGCTGGCCACCAGCGCCTTCTGGGCGCCTGCCACCTTCGCGCAGGACAGCAAGCCGCTGGTCATTGCGCGTAACATCGACCTCAATTCGCTCGATCCGCACCGCGCCTTCTGCGACACCTGCCAGATCTACAATTCCAGCGTCTACGAATCGCTGCTGACGCTGGACAAGGACAACAAGCTGATCCCGCTGCTCGCCTCGAAGTGGGAAGGCAATGCCGACCAGAGCAGCTTCACCTTCACGCTCGACCCGGCCGCCAAATTCTCGGACGGTTCGCCTGTCGAAGCCAAGGACGTCAAATGGTCCTGGGAGCGGCTGAAGAACCTCAAGGGCAGCGCCTCGTTCCTGATGGACAATGTCGCCTCGATCGAGACTCCGGACGCGCATACGGTCGTCGTCAAGATGGTCGCGCCGAGCTCCGAATTCCTCAACATCGCGGCGGCGCCCTACGCAGCGGTCGTCAACAGCAAGGTTGCTTCCGAAGCCGGCGCCAAGGCCGATGCGGACGCCTCGACGACAGACAATGCCGAGGCCTGGTTCCTGGCCCATTCGGCCGGCAGCGCGCCGTTCGTGCTGAAATCCTATGAGCCCAATTCGGAACTGCGGCTGGCGCGCAACGACAAGTACTGGCGCACGGCGCCGGCGCTGAGCGAAGTCGTCATACGCCAGACCAAGGATGCGGTGGCGCAGGCGCAGATGCTGCAGAGCGGCACCGCCGATATCGCCATGCAGATCGACCCGGACACGGCCAAGACGATGACCGGCAGCGACGTCAAGATCGAGACCGTGCCGTCCTACAACTTCATCTATGTGGCGCTGTCGCCCGGCGCCAAGGCCAACAAGGTGCCGCTGACGCCCGAAGTGCGCGAGGCCATTTCGCTCGGTCTCGACCGTCCTGCTATCCTCGACTTCACCATCGGCTCCGAGGGTCAGCTGATCAGCGCGCCGATCCCGCTCGGCTTCCCCGGCGGTTCGGGCTTCGAGGCGCAGCCCTATGACGTTGCCAAGGCAAAGGAACTTCTGGCCAAGGCCGGACACGCCGACGGCTTCGAGATGGAGGCGGCGTTCCCCGGCATGAACGTCTACGGCGTCGATCTCTCGCTCTTGATGCAGAAGGTCCAGCAGGATCTGGCCAAGATCAACATCAAGCTCGACCTGCAGCCGATCCCCTTCGCCAATTGGCGCGAGCGCGTCAATGGCGACGGCATCCCGATGACGGCGGTGTTCTACGCGCCGGACTATTACGGCACCTCGCAATACATCGACTATTTCGCCATGACGAAGGGCAGCCCTTGGTCGCGCCGTGCCGGCGCGGAGCGCGACCCGTCGGTGCTCAACCCGAAGGAAGCGGATATCTACAAGGCAGCCCTTGCGGCAAGCGGCGACGAGGCCTCCAAGCTGTGGCACCAGGCCGGCGAGGAGATGATCAAGGACAGGATCATCCTGCCGCTGATCAGCCCGAACCTGATCCTGGCCTACAAGTCGGACGTCAAGGGCGTGCGCTACAGCGCCTGCTGCAACCTGCCGCTGGCAGAACTCAGCCACTGAGCAAAACAATACGGGGAGGCGACAGTCGCCTCCCTGTTCTCCATCCCGGAAGGCCAGCAAATCCTGTTCTTCCAACATCACATTCAATATATGATATATCAATGAGCGGAGACCTCGTCATGCCTTCCCTGATCAACTCCAAGGACCAGTTGCTGCGCGAGCGTGCGGCCTCGGTGATTCCGGGCGGCATGTGGGGACACATGGCGACGCGCTATCTCGGCTCCGCCTATCCACAATTCTTCGAACGCGCCGACGGCTGCCGGGTCTGGGACATCGACGGGCACGAATACATCGACCTGATGTGCAGTTGGGGGCCCAACATTCTCGGCCACCATCATCAAGCAGTCGAAGAGGCTGCCGCCCGGCAGCGTCGCCTCGGTGATGCAATGAACGGCCCCGGCGAGGTATTGGTCGAACTGGCCGAGCTGCTGGTCAAGACGGTCGCGCATGCCGACTGGGCAATGCTGCAGAAGAACGGCACCGACGCCACCACGGCCTGCGTGACGATCGCGCGCGCCGGCACCGGCCGACGCAAGGTGCTGGTCGCGCGCGGCTCCTATCACGGCGCCGTGCCGTGGTGCACGCCATCGCTGGCCGGCGTCACCGCCGAGGACCGCGCCCATCTGATCCATTTCGACTACAATGACGTCGCCAGCCTCGAAGCGGCCGTCGAGCAGGCCGGCAACGATCTCGCTGCTGTCGTCGTCACTGCCTTCCGGCACGACATCGCCCGCGACCAGGAACTGCCGACCGCCGCCTTCGCCAAACGGGCGCGCGAACTCACCACCGCTGCCGATGCGGCATTGATCGTCGACGATGTGCGCGCCGGCTTCCGCATCGACCTCGCCGGCAGCTGGGAGCCGCTCGGCGTACGGCCGGACCTGTCCGCCTTCTCGAAGGCGATCGCCAATGGCTATCCGCTGGCCGCCATCGCAGGCACCGACCGGTTTCGCGAAGCCGCGACCAAGGTCTATGTGACGGGTTCGTTCTGGTATGGCGCCGTCGCAATGGCCGCGGCGATCGCCACCATCAGCACACTGCGCGACACCGACGCCGTCACCCACATGACACAGGCCGGCGACAGGCTGCGCTCAGGCCTCGATGCTGCAGCGAAGAAGCATGGTCTTTCGCTGCGACAGACAGGTCCGGTGTCGATGCCGATGGTGCTGTTCGACGGCGATGCCGAATTCAAGCTGGCCAACGCCTTCTGCTCGGCCGCCTTGCGCGAAGGCGCCTATTTCCATCCCCGGCACAACATGTTCCTGAGTGCTGCGCACACCGCAAAAGATATAGATCTCGCCCTGCAGGCTGCCGATGCGGGCATGGCCGCCGCGGCGCAGGTGGCGTGACCGGCGCCAATGCGGTGGAAAGGAACAAACTGTTCAGCCGGTGGCCGACACCAGTCGGCCGTTCTGCGCAGCGCGGCGCAGTTCTTCCGGCGTGACCGCGCCGTCGTTCAGCCGTTCGAGAACCTTGACCAGCAGGCGGCCGCCTTCGATCATGTCCTGCTGAATGCCCTTGCGCACACCGTTCTCGTCGCGCGCCCGCAGCGCTTCAAGAATGTCGAGATGCCGGTGGCGGCCGTCATAGGTCGGCCGGGCGTGCGGGTATTGGTAGTTCACCAGCGGTCCGTTGCGCAGCCAGATTCCCTCGATGATGGCCAGCAGCTCCGGCATTTGCGCCGCCTGGTAGATGGAGTGATGGAATTCCCAATTGTCGCGGACGGCTTCGAACCAGCGGCCATTGTCCTCGTTGGCAATGAGTTTCTCATGCACCGCCGCCAGACGGTCGATCTCGCGCGGCTCGATGCGCGTCGTTGCCGCGGCACCCGCCATGCCTTCGAGATGCAGCCTGATGCTGCGCAGTTCCAGATACTGAGCCAGCGACAGCTGGGCGACGGTGATCGAACGGCCGGCCTCCATCTCCAGGCCTTTTTCGCGCACCAACTGCATCAGCGCCTCGCGCACCGGCGTCTCAGACACCTGAAGGCTGGCGGCAAGGTCGCGGATCTTGAAGCGATGGCCCGGCCAGAAACGGCCTTCCATCATGGCACGGCGAAGCTCCTCATAGACACGCGTCGTCAGATTGTCGCGCGCGATCGGCGCGATAGAAGCAGTCACATCCGCTCTCCGTTCTTGCAACAGCGCAGGCGTCGCCTGCGTCGCGTGGCTTGTGTATATGATACCACGAATGGCCTGACCACCGACATGAGACAAGCCGCCCCGAAACCGGCAGACATGAGACGGGCCGCATGACCGCGTCGATGCCTTCCTTGCTGTTCGGCGCCATTGCCGACGATCTGACC
Source organism: Mesorhizobium sp. AD1-1 (assembly GCF_020164655.1). Classification (NCBI taxonomy): domain Bacteria; kingdom Pseudomonadati; phylum Pseudomonadota; class Alphaproteobacteria; order Hyphomicrobiales; family Phyllobacteriaceae; genus Mesorhizobium; species Mesorhizobium sp. AD1-1. The sequence goes on along the minus strand of NZ_JAIUGP010000001.1, from coordinate 288,386 downwards.
GGCGGCACCGAGCTGGCGTCGATGCTGGTCGCGCGCGGCATTCCGACGGGATGCACGGTCGGGCTGGACGCGCCGATCCCATCAGGCAATCTTGCCCATGTGATCCTGCTGAAGACCCGCGTCATCGCAGCCAGCGATGCGGTGCGCCAGGTGCTGGAGGCCGCGGACCGGCTGGTCGAAGCTGGCGCGCGGCAGATCTTCTTCAAATATTGCGCCACCTTCGATTCGACGCCCGCGGGCAATATCGGTCCTTGCGCCGAAGCGCTGCTCGAGCGCCTTGGCGGCGGCGTCACACTGTTCGCCCCCGCGCTGTGTGAGACTGGGCGCACCGTCTATCAGGGGCATATGTTCGGCGGTCCCCAGCTGCTTGCTGAGTCGCCCAAGCGCTTCGATCCGCTGACGCCGATGACCGATTCCAATCTGGTTCGCGTGCTGCAGGCGCAGAGCAGGGGCAAGGTCGGGCTGGTGCCCTATCTCGTCGTCGACGCCGGCGCTGGAGCCATCCGGAGCGCTATAGGAGAGCAAAGCAGGCGCGGCGAGACGCTGCTGGTCACCGACACCATCCGCGAGCGCGATCTGGCGGCGATCGCGGAAGCCACCTTCGACCTGCCGCTGATGACCGGCAATTCCTCAGTCGCCGCGCATCTGCCACCGGCCTGGCTCACGCATGGGCTGCTGGATTCAGGCGATCTCGTTGCCGCCAGCCTGCCGGCCGTCGAAGGGCCGGCAGCGGTGCTGGCCGGCAGCGTCGCCGACCGCACCATCGAACAGCTCGAGCGTTTTGCGCAAAACAATCCACTGCTGACGATTGACCTTGCCAGCGCCTTTGCCGGCGCCGATGTCATGGCCGAAGCGCGTACCTTCGCCCAACGGCATTTGCCCGGCGCGATGATCGCCATTGCTACGACAGCGCCGCAAGCGACCGTCGAAGCGCTGCAGCAGGCGCATGGCCGCGATATGGTGGCGGCAAGGGCGGAAGAGATCCTGGCCGGGATTGCCCAGATTCTGGTGCCCGAACTCGGCGTCCGCCGGCTCGTCGTCGCCGGCGGCGAGACCGCCGGTTCGGTGGTGAAGGCGCTCGGCATCGACCGGATCGCCATGGGCGCCTATGAGGGCCCCGGACTGTCGCGCGCCATCGCTCACCTCCCCGGCCGGCCCTCCGATCCGCTGGCGCTGATGCTGAAATCGGGAAAGCTCGGCGGCCCGGATATTTTCGCCGACGTCCTGCAAGACATGACACGGCCGAGCACTATTGCGCCGGCGATCGACACATGGCCACCGGCAAGGAGAGCATCGTGATGGAACTCGAAATCGAACGCACGAGCCTGATCACCGCGACGCAGACGCTGGACGCCAGCGGGATGAATGTCGGCACCACCGGAAACATCAGCGTGCGCACGACAGGCGGCATGCTGATCACGCCGACGGGAATAGCCACAAGCGCCTTGCGGCCGGAGCAGATGGTGGCGATGCAGCTCGATGGATCCTGGGACGGTGCGTTCCGGCCGTCGAGCGAATGGGAGATGCACGCCGAGATCTACAAGACGTTTCCCGAGACCGGCGCCGTCGTGCATGCCCATCCCGACCATTGTGTGGCGCTGTCGTGCCTGCGCGAACCGCTGCCGCTGTTCCACTACATGGTGGCGGGCTTCGGCGGCGATGATGTGCGCTGCTCGGACTATGCGCTTTTCGCGTCAAGCGAACTGGCCAAGGTTGCCGTCGTCGCGCTCAAGGACCGTACGGCTTGCCTGCTCGCCAATCATGGCATGATCGCCTTCGGCGGCGATCTCGACACGGCGCTCATCCGCACCATCAAGCTGGAAACCCTGGCGCGGCAGTACCTTTTGGCGCGCAGCGCCGGCACGCCGGTGCTCATCGAGGGCAGCGAGATCCCCGCCATTCGCGGGCGCTACAAGAATTACGGCCAGCAGAAGTAGCCGGCCGAGCAATTCCAGAAAAGGTGAAGCGGTTTCCCGGGAAAAGCGCATAGCGCTTTCTCCAGGGAATTGCGCCAAAACAAGGAACGGCTCTTCGCCCTCTTGAAGAACCATTCAGTCGACCTGCAAATGCGAGACGAAGGCCCGTCAGGCTCCATGAAGATCAGGCGGGGATCGGTTCGGCGGCCGGCGTATAGACGCCGATGGCGCCGGTGCCGATCAGCTGGTCGATGATCTCGGCGCTATAGCCGAGCACGTCGGCCAGCACGGCAGCTGTGTCCTGGCCCAGCATCGGCGGCGCGGTGAAGTCCGCGGTCAGCTGCGCGGCAAGTCCCTGCGCCGGGCGCACCATGGCGACGGAGCCGAGATGCGGATGCGGCAAGGTCTGGACGAGGCCACGCTCGCGCACATTGGAACTGTCGAAGACTTCCGGTATCGATTTTACCGTGCCGGCCGGCACGCTGGCGGCGGCACAGGTGGCCATCCAGTGGTCACGTGGCTTGGTCTTGAAGACGGCGGCTAGTTGCGGGATCAGCGCCTCACGGTTGGTGGCGCGCGCCCCTGCTTTGATGAAGCGCGCATCCCCAGCCAGATGTGGCAGATCAACGACCTTCTCGCACAGCGCCGCGAACTGGCGGTCATTGCCGACCGCCAGCGCAAAGCTGCCATCGGAGGCTTCGAATATCTGATAGGGAACGACCGTCGGATGGGCATTGCCGTAGCGGGCGACCTCTTGGCCGGTGTTAAGGTAACCGCTGCCGACATTGATCAGCAGGCTGAGCGCGCAGTCGATCAGCGACAGGTCGAGGAACTGGCCCTTGCCGGTCGTCGCGCGCTCGTAAAGCGCCGCCAGGATCGACTGCGTGGCGACCATGCCGCAGACGATATCGGTAATGGCGACGCCGACACGCATCGGTTCGCCATTGCTCTCGCCGGTGATGGCCATCAGGCCGCTTTCGGCCTGCATGACGAAATCATAGCCGGGCCGTCCGGCATCGGGCCCGGTCTGGCCGTAGCCGGAGATCGAACAGTAGATCAGCCGCGGATTTGACGCGCTGAGTTCCTTGAAACCGACGCCGAGGCGGTCGGCGGTGCCGGAGCGGAAATTCTCGACGACGATGTCGGCCTTGGCCGCCAGCTCGCGCACGATGGCCAGCCCCTGCGGGCTTTTCATGTCGAGCGCGATGCTCTGCTTGCCGCGATTGGCGCAGAGATAGTAGGTCGAGACACCCTTGTAGCTCGGCACCGACCACGCCCTGGTGTCGTCGCCGCCGTCGATGTTCTCGATCTTCCAGATCTCGGCGCCGAGATCGGCAAGGCTCATCGTTGCCCACGGCCCGGCCAGCACACGCGAGAGGTCGAGAACCTTGATGCCTTCGAGCGGCAAGCGCGCGGGTTCTGCCGTACCGGCATTCGCGGAATGGTCCTCAGTCACGATCAAAATTCCTTCGGGTGAATTCGGCAGGCTACTCAGACAGCCCTGAAAGTGTTGACCGGCTCCGGGAAATGGCAGGCGACGCGATGCGAACCACCGGCCGGATCGAGCGGCGGTTCGACGGCAGCGCAGATCGCCTGCGCCTTGAAGCAGCGCGTGCGGAAGCGGCAGCCGGATGGCGGGTTGAGCGGGCTCGGCACATCGCCGCTCAGCACGATGCGCTCGCGCTTGCGCTCCTTCTCGGGATTGGCGAGCGGCACCGCCGACAGCAGCGCCTGGGTGTAGGGATGCAGCGCCCTCGAATAGAGTTCGGCCGCCGGCGCGATCTCGACGATCTTGCCGAGATACATCACCGCCACCTGATGCGAGATGTGGCGCACGACGGACAGATCATGCGCGATGAACAGATAGGAGGTGCCGAAGGATTGCTGGATGTCCTTGAGCAAATTGAGCACGCCGGCCTGCACCGAAACGTCGAGGGCCGAAACCGGCTCGTCGAGGATCACCACTTGCGGATTGAGTGCCAGCGCGCGGGCAATGACGACGCGCTGGCGCTGGCCGCCGGACAGTTCGTGCGGATAGCGCTTGCCATGCTCGGGATTGAGCCGCACCAGTTCGAGCAATTCGGCGACGCGCGCGCGGCGGTCGGCCGCCGACATGTCGCTCATGCGCAGCGGCTCGGCGATGTTGTCGGCAATGCGCATGCGCGGATGCAGCGACCCGTAGGGATCCTGGAAGACGAGCTGGATGTAGCGCCGCATCAGGCGCATGTCTTCGTGATTGAGCGCGAGCAGGTTCTGGCCACGGAACCAGCTTTCGCCGCTGGTCGGCTCGATCAGCCGCATCAGGCAGCGCCCGAGGGTCGACTTGCCGCAACCGGATTCACCGACCAGACCCATCGTTTCGCCTGGTGCTACGTCGAACGAGACATCGGCGACCGCACGGACATGGGCAACGGCACGGTCGAAGACGAGGCCGCCGCGAACCGGAAAGTCCTTGACGAGATGGCGAACAGAAAGCGCAACCGCCGGTTTGGTTTCCGCCTGGAGTTGCTCCGCTGCGCTCATGGGGCCACGTCTCCACTGTCCAGGCTCGCCGCCGCCAGCACAGCACTGTGGAAGGGCGGCAAGGTCGTCGCGAAATGACAGGCCGAGAACCGGCCGCCGACATCGTGCAAAGGCGGGTCCTCGGTCCGGCAGCGTGCCGCGGCATAAATGCAGCGCGGATGGAAGGCGCAGCCGCCCGGCAAGCGCCCAAGTGCGGGCGGCGAACCGTCGATCGAGAACAGCCGCTCGCGGCTTTCCTCGAGGTTGGGGATCGAGGCGATCAGGCCACGGGTGTAAGGATGGCGCGGATCGGCGAACAGCTCGGATACGCCTGCCTGTTCGACGACACGGCCGGAATAGACGACCGCGACGCGGTCGGCATGGCCGGCGACGACGCCGAGATCATGGGTGATCAGCACCAGGCCGAGGCCGAGCCGTTCCTGCAGCGAGCGCAGCACGGCCAGGATCTGTGCCTGCACCGTGACATCGAGCGCCGTGGTCGGTTCGTCGGCAATCAACAGGTCAGGATCGTTGGCGACGGCCATGGCGATAACCGCGCGTTGGCGCATGCCGCCGGAGAATTCATGCGGATACTGGTTGACCCGGCGCTCCGGCTGCGGGATCGCCACCAGATGGAGCAATTCGACCGCGCGCGCCATCGCCTGTTTGCGTGTCACGCGATGATGCAGCCTGACCGCCTCGGCAATCTGGGCGCCGACGGTCATCACCGGATTGAGCGAGGACAGCGGGTCCTGAAAAATCATGGCGATGCGCGCGCCCCTGATCTTGCGCATCTCGCGCGCCGGTTTGCCGACCAGTTCGTCGCCGTTGAAGCGGACCGAGCCGGTGACCACCGCGTTCTTTGACGTGAGGCCGAGCGCGGCGAGCATGCCGACGGACTTGCCCGAGCCGGACTCACCGACAATGCCGACCACTTCGCCCTTGGCGACGTCGAGGTCGATCCCGCGAACCGCTTCGAACTGACTGCCGGCCTTGCGGAACCCGACCCGCAGACCGCGTATGGACAGCAGCGGCTCGCGCTCGCCCACCTTGTCGACTGCGCCCGGTGGCGCTGAGGAAATCTGTGCGCTCATCGCCTAGTCCGACCTTGGATCGAGAATGTCGCGCAAGCCGTCGCCTATGAAGTTAAAGCCGAGCACGATGGTGAGGATGGCGACGCCGGGACCGAAGGCGATCCACCATTGATAGAAATGAACGGCGCCATCGGAGATCATCGAGCCCCATTCGGGTGTCGGCGGCGTGGCGCCGAGGCCGATGAAGCTGAGCGACGCGGCAAGCAGCACGACCTGGCCCAAATCCATTGTCGCGCTGATCAGCACCGGGGTCCAGCAAAGCGGCAATATGTGCGTGAACAGCACGCGCCGCGGCCTGGCGCCGGCGGCGATTGCCGCCTCGACATGCTCGCGCTCCTTCACTTCCAATACCTGCGCCCGCATCAGCCGGGCGTAGACGGGCCACCAGACGAGCACCATGGCTATGGCGGCATTGCCGAGGCCTGGTCCGAGCGACGCCGCGACGGCCATGGCCAGCAGCATCGGCGGAAAGGACAGAGTGACGTCGACAAGCCGCATGATCGCCGCGCCGGTCAATCCGCCGACGAAGCCGGAAATGGCGCCGAGCAGCGAGCCTATGATCACTGCAGAGACGACGACCAGAACCGCGATCGGCAGCGAATGCGCGGCCCCGTGCAGAGTGCGGGCCAGCACATCGCGGCCGAGTGCGTCGGTACCCAGCCAATGCGCCCAGCTTGGCGCCTGAAGCCGGCGTGCGACCATTTCGAGCGGATCGAACTGCACGACCAGGTTGGCGAATACGGTCATGAACAGCCAGAACAGGATGACGACCGTGCCGATGACCAATGGCGCGGTCAGCCATTCGGGAACCGTCGAGGAGCGGGACTTGGTGACGACGACCGCCATCAGCTCAACCTCACGCGCGGATTGGCCACGACATAGAGTATGTCGGTGATAAGGTTGGTGACCAGGAAGGCAAGGCCGCCGACGATGGTGACGCCGATGATCGCCGGGAAGTCGAGCGCACGCGCTGCCTCCACGGCATAGGATCCCATGCCCGGCCAGGAGAAGATGGTTTCGGTCAGCACCGCGCCGGTGATCAGATAGGCGAAGGAATAGCCGATGACGGTCAGGGTCGGCACCATGGTGTTGCGCAACGCGTGGACGATGACGACGCGGAATTCGCTCGCCCCCTTGGCGCGCGCGGTGAGCACGAACTCGCGGCTCATCACATCAAGCATGTTGGCGCGCACCAGCCGCGATATGGTGCCCGAAACCGTCCAGCCGAGGACGAAGGCCGGCAGAAGCAGGTGCCAGAGCGCGTCCTTGAAGACGGTCCAGTCGCCAGCCAGAAGCGAATCGATGGTCAGGAAGCCGGTGATGCCGGGCGGCAATGCCAAGCGGGCATCGACCCTGCCCGGCCCCGGCAGCCAGTTCAGCATGACGGAGAAGATGAACAACAGGCCGAGCCCCGACCAGAACACCGGCAGCGAAGAGCCGAACAAGGCGAACAGCCGCGCGCCATGGTCGATCAGGCTGTTGCGGAAATAGGCGGCCAGCACACCAAGCACGATGCCGAGCGTGGTGCCGAAGATCATCGCGGCGAAAACCAGTTCGAGCGTTGCCGGCAAGCGGTAGAGAATGTCGGTGCCGACATTGCGCTTGGTGATGAACGAGGTGCCAAGATCGCCGCTCAGCAGATTACCAAGATATATCATATAGCGTTCCGGCAAAGGACGATCGAGACCCCAACGCGCCTTGGCGGCGGCCACCACTTCGGGGTTGCTCATCTGCTGTTCGGCGACAATCGCGGTCAGCGGATCCCCCTTGGTCACCGTGGTGATCAGGAAGGCGATGGTGACGATGCCGAGCACCAGAAACGGCATTGCGATAAGCCGGCGCAAAATATAGCGAGACACGTGGCTACCTTCACAAGGAGGGGCTTCGTAAGATGGCACAAGGCGCTGGGACATGCCATCGACGGAAACATATTGACAGCCCGCGAAAGCCGCTGTCAATATAAATGGAATTTAATTTCATTTTTGATCGACAGTGCCGACGTCACCGGCCCGACAGGCGGACGACGACGCCAGAAAGACCTCAGCGTGCGCAAGCGAGCCACCAGGGACGAGACGGAGCTTGAAGGCGAAGGCGCACAGCTTTCGTCGTCGCTGGTGCGCGGGCTCGGCATCCTGCGCGCCTTCCGGCCGGGCGACGCCTCGCTCGGCAACCAGGACATCATTGCCCGCACCGGCCTGCCCAAGGCCACGGTGTCGCGCATCACCTATACGCTGAGCGCGCTCGGCTACCTCCTGTACGACAAGGATCTCGGCCGCTACAGCCTGGGGTCGGCTACCGTGGCGCTCGGCTATTCGGCGCTCAGTTCAAGCGCCGTCGTGCACGTCGCCCGGCCGCTGATGCAGCCGCTGGCCGATTTGACGGGGGCGGCGGTGGCGCTCGGCACGCGCGACAGCCTCAACATGGTGTATCTCGCCAATTGCCGGTCGGAGAGCCTTGTCACGCTGCGGCTCAACCCGGGCTCCTATCTGCCGATCTGGAAGACATCGATGGGGCTGGCCTATGCGGCGGCCCTTTCACCCGAGGAGCGCGTCAGCCTTGTACGGGCTTTGCAGGAGGCGGAGCCGGACAAGGCAGCGATGATCGCGGTGGCGATCGACGATGCGATCGCCCAATATGCACGCCAGGGCTATGTGACGTCGTTCGGCGCCTGGCACAGCTACATCCATGCAGTCGGCGTGCCGTTCCGCCCGCGTGACGGCTCGCCGCTGGTTGCCATCACCTGCGGCGGCATCGGCGAGATCATCACCGAGGACCGCGCGCATGCCGAGATCGGACCGGCGCTGGTGGCGATGGTGAAAGCACTGGGCGACCAGCTCGAGGGAATTCCCGTGTAATCCCGGCACGGGATTGGTCCAGACGATCGGGCTGCATGCCGGCTTGAACTTGCCTGGTGGTGGCAGCACAGTCGCCGCCGATGGCATGGCGCTCGCGTTGTCAGTCCATCGGGTTCAGGTGACGGGGGGAGATCGGATGCCGATGAATTTTGCAGGACGGTTCAGCGACCGGGTGGCGGTCATCACCGGTGGCGCATCGGGCATTGGTCTGGCGGTGGCGCAGAGGATTGTCGAAGAAGGCGGACGGGTTTCGGTCTGGGATCGCGATCCCGCCCAGATCGAACAGGCCAAGGCCGTCATCCCCAGTCTTCACGGCATCGCTATCGACGTTGCCGATGCCGCTGGCGTGGAGCGCGCTGCCCGGTCAACGCTCGAAGCGCTTGGCGGTGTCGATATCCTGGTCACCAGCGCGGCGATCACCGGGCCGAACATGACGACCTGGAACTATTCGGCGGAAGATTGGCAGAAGGTCATCGACATCAACATCAACGGCGTCTTCTACTGCAACAAGGCGCTCGTGCCGCATATGCTCGAGCGCAACTATGGCCGCATCGTCAACATCGCCTCGATCGCCGGCAAGGAAGGCAATCCCAACGCCTCCGCCTACAGCACGTCCAAGGCCGCGGTGATCGGCCTGACCAAGTCGCTCGGCAAGGAACTGGCCAAGACCAAGGTGACGGTGAATTGCGTCACACCAGCCGCCGTGCGCACCGCGATCTTCAAGCAGATGAGCCAGGAGCACATCGACTTCATGCTGTCCAAGATACCGATGGCGCGCTTTGGCGAGGTCGACGAGGTGGCGGCGCTGATCTGCTGGATCGCCTCGGAAGAGTGTTCGTTCACGACGGCCGCCGTGTTCGACGTTTCCGGCGGCCGCGCCACCTACTGAGGCAGAACGAATCTCAATTCCACGTGACGGTGCAACGGATGGAGCATGCGGGCGTATAGTTGGACGCCTCGAATCGACAAGTCGCGACAAGGTAGCGGGAACCATGACACGGAATGCAGCCGTCAGGCGGGAGTTTGCTACTTTTGCTTAGAGCCGAATCTGCCGCACTGTCCGACGATGAGCTTCTGGACCGCTATCAGCGCGCCGCCTTCGATTACTTCCTCGATAACGTGAACCCCGAAAACGGACTGGTCGCCGACACATCGCGGCCAAATTCGCCGGCCAGCATCGCTGTCGTCGGCTTCGCGCTGTCCAGCTATCCGATCGGCGTCGAGCGCGGTTGGATGACGCGCGATGCCGCCGCGAAGCTGACGCTGGCCGCGCTGCGTTTCTTCTCGACCAGCCGGCAAGGCAATAGCGACGACGTCACCGGCCATAAGGGTTTTTACTACCATTTCCTCGATATGCGGACCGGCCTGCGCGTCTGGCGCTGCGAACTGTCGATGGTGGATACGGCGTTGCTGATATCAGGCATGCTGGTGGCGAGCGCTTATTTCTCCGGTGACGATGACGAGGAAGCCGAAATCCGCCAACTGGCCGAGGCGCTCTACCGGCGCGTCGACTGGCGGTGGGCACAAGGTTCAAGCCCGACCCTGCGGCAAGGCTGGAAGCCAAAGAGCGGCTTTCTGCACTATGGCTGGGAGGGCTACAACGAAGCGACGATCCTCTACGTGCTGTCGATGGCCTCGCCTGACAGTCCGACCTCGGATAACAGCTACGAGGGCTGGACGGCGACCTATCAGTGGGAAAACATCTACGGCTACGACGTGCTGTATGGCGGCCCATTGTTCATGCACCAGTTCTCGCATGCCTGGATCGATTTCGCCGGCATCCGCGACGCCTTCATGCGCGAGAAGAACTCGGACTATTTCGAAAACAGCCGCCGCTCGACCTATCTGCATCGCGACTATGCGCGCCACAACCCTTACGGCTATGACGGCTATGAAGAGAACCTTTGGGGACTTTCGGCGGGCGACGGGCCGGGCGGCTTCCGCACCAGCGTGGAGCGACAGCGCCGGCGGTTTTCCGGCTATGCCGCGCGCGGCGCTCCGTTCGGGCCCGATGACGGGACGATCGCCCCTTGGTCCTATCCGGCATCACTGCCTTTCGCGCCGGAGATCTGCCTGGCGGCGCTGCGCCATCTCGGTGATCGCTACCCCGAGGTGATCGACAATTTCCGGCTGCCGAGCGGCTTCAATCCGACATTGGCGAACCGGCGTAAATTCGGGAGGCACGGCTGGGTGTCGGAAGGCCACTATGGGCTGGATCAGGGTATCGTGGTGATGATGATCGAGAACCATCGGTCAGGGCTGATCTGGAAGCTGATGCGGTCCAATCAGCATATCCGTCGCGGCCTGCACAAGGCCGGATTCAATGGCGGCTGGCTGTCTCAGCCGGCAAGCCCGGCGTCAGGTGGCGGCAATGTCGCGTGACCGGACCAGGACCACCGCCTTCCCCGTCGACAGCAACGACATCAGTCTGATCGCGAGCGCCCATCCGCCGCACTGGAAGAACCCGCAGCCGGACGGTCCCTACAACCTCGTCGTCATCGGTGCCGGGCCGGCTGGGCTGACTGCCGCCTACGAAGCGGCCGGCCTCGGCGCAAAGGTCGCGCTCATCGAGCGCAATCTGATCGGCGGAACTTGCGTCAATGTCGGTTGCATCCCGTCCAAGTCGATCATCCGCACCGCAAGGCTTTATGCCGACATGCGCGATGCCGAGAATTTCGGCGGCGACATGCCGGACCGTCTTCACGTCGACTTTCCGCGCGCCATGACGCGGATGCGGCAGATCCGGCAGCGGATCAGCCGCGCGGATGCCGCCGATAGGCTGGTTTCCGAAGGCATCGACCTTTATTTCGGCGAAGCGCTGTTTTCCGGACCGGACGCTGTCACGGTCGCCGGACAAACCTTGCGTTTCAGGAAGGCGCTGATCGCGACAGGCGCGCGCCCGAGGCTGCCGACGATTCCAGGCCTTGCCGAGGCCGGCTATCTCAGCAACGAGACCATGTTCGAGCTCACGGAGTGCCCGAAGCGGCTTCTGGTCATTGGCGGCGGACCGCTCGGCTGCGAGGCGGCGCAGGCCTTCTGCCTGCTCGGTGCCAAGGTCATCCTGGCGCAACGGGAACCGATGTTCCTGCCCGGCGAGGAACGCGACGCCGCCCAGATCCTTTCGGACGCGCTGGCGCGCGAAGGTGTCGAGGTTCGCCTCAACACCGAGGTGGTAGCGGTGCGAACGGAAGGCGGCAAGAAGCTCGCCGATCTGGTGTGCGACGACATCACGACAACGATTTCCGTCGACGAGATCATCACCGGCATCGGCCGATCGCCCAATGTCGACGGCCTCGACCTGGAAAACGCCGGGGTGGCATACGATGCCGACGGTATCAAGGTGGACGATTATCTCCGCACCACAAATCCGCACATCTATGCGGCGGGCGATGTCTGCCTCGCCTACAAATTCACCCACACCGCCGAGGCCACAGCTCGCATGGTCGTGCGCAATGCCCTGTTTCTCGGACGCAGGAAACTGAGCGAGCTGGTCATTCCGTGGTGCACCTACACCGATCCGGAGATCGCCCATGTCGGCCTCTATCCGGCGGAGGCGCGCCAGAACGGCATCCCGGTCAAGACTTATACGGTGCTGATGCACGATGTCGACCGGGCGGTCATGGACGGCGAGGAGGAGGGTTTCGTCAAAATCCACGTCAGGGAAGGGTCCGACCGCATCCTGGGCGCCACGGTCGTCGCCAGCCATGCCGGTGAGATGATCAATGCGGTGTCGCTGGCCATCAAATCGGGCATGGGATTGCGTGCGCTGGCCGACGTCATCCATCCCTTCCCGACGCAGGCGCTAGGCATAAAGATGGCCGGCGACGCCTATCGGCGGACAAGGCTCACCTCATCATGGAAGCATCTGGCTGGCCGCTGGTTGGCGTGGTCCAGGCGATGGTGACATTCCGGCAGCCTGCCGCAGCTGGTGCGTCGGACATTCGGCGACGATGCGGCGCTTGACGAAAGCCTCGTCGACCATCTCGGATATCCGCCAAACGTCGACGCCATCCAGAGGTTAGCCGGCTCTATATTTCCGCGGATCCTGCGGGCCCTGCCGACCGCGACTCCAATTTCGTGGCTGCCCTGTCAGGGTGCGTGCAGAAGTTCTTGCCGAATGGGCTCGAGATAGGTTTGCGGATGCAAGCGTCCCCAAACATGGTCGCGCTCGGTCAGATGCTTAACCTGCTCTATCCAGCGCCTTGGCGCATCGGGGTCCCTGACCTCATGCCAGTCGTCGACGATAATGACCGGCAGACCCTGATAGAGCGGGTCGAGCGGCGAGGTCTTGGTGACGACGATGCAGCCGAGATAGAACAGCTCCCATGTCCTATGGCAGTCCAGGCCGTTGCCTTCGGTGGACAGCACAAGCGGGTATTGCGAGTACAGTTGCCAGATCGAGCGCTGCGAGACGCGTTTCGTCAGGAAATCGATATGCGGACATCCGCGCAGGGCATCAAGCAGTTCCCGGCGCTGTCTCGAGCCATTGCTGATGCTGAAATCAGAGAACAGTCTGGGCGGGCGGCGGTCCACATGATCCTGCCGGGCGCGTATGATTTCCAGTTGCTTCACAAGCCCTTCCGGCGTGGCGAAGGACCGAGGCGTGTGAAGATCGAGCCCGATCGGGAAAGGCTTGACCCTGGGGTGAGTGCCGTCACAATTCTGGCTGTACCAGGAGACCAGGAAGGGGTTGGCGAGAAGCTGGTCGACGGTGTCCTTCGCCAGATCCGACGGCACCGAAGCATCGCCATCGGTCGTCAGCAGCGTGAACGGTGCCGTGATCGTTGGCAACACGATCCTGACGAACGTGTCGAGATCACAGGTTTGCGCATCCCTGGACAAGGTGCTCAGACGCAGCCAGACGATGCCATGTGCGCCGCTGTAATGCTGGCGGAAAAATGCCTCGCTCTGTGTCGATGCGGTTGACGCGTTGCGATACCAGCGCGGCCCGGCGAAATCGCAGAAATGTCCGATCCCCTGCGACCACAGCACGGGCGGAACGCCAAGAAATCTCAGCGCCCTGGAATAGACGGCTCTTTTGACTGCCCTTCGCAACCTGCCCATGGGCAACTCCTAGCGCGGATGCCAATACCGTTGCAACGTGCTGCCCGACATATTCGCCTTGAGCGGAACATAGGCCAAAAGTTTCCCCGCAATACCCATTCCGGCTCCGGAGAACCCAACTTACGACAGGCGCAGCCGCCGGCGAGGCAGGCGGCGATCTACAGACTTGATTATGACAAAGGTCGAAGGGCTTGCGGTCGGCGCAGGCCGCACGTCTCAATCGTGCAATTCCCGCGATATCGGCGGCCCCACCGAAAAGCCGGAGAATGTGACCTCGAAGCCCTCGCGTTGCGGCGAACAGCACATCATGCCGACATCGACCGTCCTGGAGATCGGAAAGTAGGCGAGCCGCACAGGCTTCCAGTGGCCGTCGGAAGCATCGAGATACTGGACACGGATCGTTTCGGCGTGACGGGTCAGCCGGATCCTGACGCCGCCCGGACCGGCATGAATGGCGACCAGCGACCAGTCTGACGTGTCGTTGGTGACCACGACGGAGAAATAGGCAAGGCCGTCGGTGTACTCGATACCGGCCTTGATCCAATGGGTTTCGCTGAGCCGCACCATCAGCCCCGCCTGATCATAAAGCACCTCGTAGTCGCCTTTGACGGTGACCTCGGCGGTGAAATCGCCTTCGACGGGCCGGTGCAGGAAGTGGCCATTGTCGCGCCAGAAACCGTAGAAGGTCTCGCGCCAGAAATCGGTCTCCTTGCCGGTGCGCACACGAACGCTGTCGCCGTCGATAGAATGGTGCGGCGGCGGGTTAAGCCAGGTCAGGTCCTGCACTGTCATCCTTCGCGCCGCTCCAATCCAGATGTTCATGGCGGGGTTGCCGGCGTGGTCGGCAGTGACCGATCAGCCCGGCTGATCGGTCGACGGCCGATCAGCCCGCGAATGTATAGGCCGTCTTCACCGTGGTGTAGAACTCCGCCGCATAGTGGCCCTGCTCGCGCGGCCCATAGCTCGAACCCTTGCGGCCGCCGAAGGGAACATGGAAATCGACACCCGCCGTCGGCAGGTTGACCATCACCATGCCGGCCTCCGAATTGCGCTTGAAGTGCGTGGCATGCTTGAGGCTCGAGGTGCAGATGCCGGAGGTCAAGCCGAAGGGCGTGTCGTTGGCAACGGAAAGCGCCTCGTCATAGTCCTTGACGCGAATGACGCTGGCGACAGGCCCGAAAATCTCCTCGCGCGAACTGCGCATGGCGTTGGTCGCCTCGGTCAGCAACGCCGGCTGCAGGTAGAAGCCCGGCGTCTTGCGGTCGAGCCGCTCGCCACCGAAGGCGAGCGTGGCACCTTCCCTGACGCCGATGGCGATATAGTCCTCGTCCTGCTTCAGCTGCGTCGCGTCGACGACAGGACCGATCTGGGTCTGCGCGTCGAGCGCATCGCCGATGACCAGTTTGCTCATGCGATCCTTGAGGGCGTCGACGAAGCGGTCGTGAATGCCGTCAGCCACAATCAGCCTGGACGAGGCGGTGCAGCGCTGGCCGGTCGAGAAGAAGGCACCGTTGAGCGCGCAATCGACGGCGATCGCGAGGTCGGCATCGTCGAGCACGACCAGCGGGTTCTTGCCGCCCATTTCAAGCTGGAACTTGCGCATGTGTTCGATGCTTGCCGCAGCGACGCGCTTGCCGGTGCCGACCGAGCCGGTGAAGCTGATGGCGTTGACATCGGGACTGTCGAGCATCGCCTGACCGACGACCGAGCCCTTGCCCATGACGAGATTGAGCACGCCCTTCGGCAGGCCGGCGCGATGCAGGATGTCGACGATGGTCCAGGCGCTCTCGGGAACCAGTTCCGCCGGCTTGAAGACGACGGTGTTGCCGTGTGTCAGCGCCGGGGCGATCTTCCAGGCCGGAATAGCGATCGGAAAATTCCACGGCGTGATGATGCCGACCACGCCGACCGCCTCGCGCGTCATCTCGACGCCGACGCCCGGCCGCACGCTCGGCACGACCTCTCCGGTCAAACGCAACGTTTCGCCGGCAAAGAAGTCGAATATCTGGGCGGCGCGAATTGTCTCGCCGATGCCTTCGGCCAGCGTCTTGCCTTCCTCTCGCGCCAGGTTGCGGCCGATCTCGTCCTTGCGCGCCAGAATCTCGTCGGAGGCCTTTTTCAACACCGCGTGACGCGCCAGCGGACCGGAGCGGGACCAAGCCGGGAACGCTGCCTTGGCCGCGGCGATCGCCTGCTGGGCCTGTTCGACACCCGCCGAGGCATAGTCGCCGACGACGTCGCCGGTATCCGAGGGGTTGATGTTGCGCGAACCGGCATCGCCGACCCACTCGCCATCGATGAGGTTCTTTCGAAACAGCGTCATATCGTGTGTTCCTGCTTGTTGGCCGCGCGGGCATCTGTCTGAACTGGTATTTGCCAGACAATTGCCTCGCGGGAAAGCAAACAGTGAACCGCCAGCCGCGACAAAAATCCCCGTGCCTGCGCCGCGCGGATGGCGGGCGACGACGATTCCCCATCGAGCCTCGATGCAGCCAACCTCCATCGTGCATCAATCGGCTTGGGCCGATTCATCCTGTACACTTATGTCCATAGCCTTGATTTGCCTGAGGCAGCATGTCATGCGTCGTGTCGATGGCAGCTCTCGAAACGACGATTCAGCGCGCCGGCGCCACCGGCAACATCAAGGCCACTCGCGAAGACTGGCTGAAGCTTGCGCTTGAAACGTTGATCTCTGACGGAGTCGAACGCGTCCGCGTGCTGACGCTTGGCCAGAAGCTCGATGTGTCGCGCTCCAGCTTCTACTGGTATTTCAAGAGCCGGCAGGATCTGCTCGACCAGTTGCTGGATTACTGGCGGCAGACGAATACCAAATTCATCGTGGAACGCGCCAGGCGGCCTTCCGCCACCGTCATACGCGGGGTGATGAGCATTTTCGAATGCTGGGTGGACGAAAGGCTGTTCGACCCCCAGCTGGATTTCGCGATCAGGGCCTGGGCCCGTCGCTCGCCCGCCATCAGGCGCGCGTTAGACGAGGCCGACGAGGAGCGTGTCAACGCCATACGCGACATGTTCATGCGTCACGGCTACGACGAGGAGGATGCCTTCGTGCGGGCCCGCGTGCTGTATTTCATGCAGATCGGCTATTACTCGCTTGAGCTCAACGAGCCGATGAGCAGCCGCCTGCCTCACGTCGCCGGTTATCTGCGCAGCTTCACCGGCCAGGAGCCTCCGGCGGAGGATGTCGAGGACTTCTCGCGCTATGTCGAGAAGACGCTTTCGCGCAACCGATAGTACGGCCCGGCCGCCGCGGCCTGACGATTTCGCTTCGCGCATCGGCCCAATAGCAAGCACGGTTGCTGCCGACAGCAGCAGAGGAGCCCTCTGCCGTATCGGCGCAGAGCGGCGTCATGGGGCGCTCATTCCGCTATCCGCCAAGCTCTAGACACATATGTACAATACCGATAGGGTACGCCACACTGGCTGGGTGGAGTGCGACAGGATGAAATCCCAATATCGGGCGATCGTCATCGGCGGCGGAGTGGTTGGAGCCTCGGTGCTCTATCACCTGGCGAAGTTCGGCTGGAGCGACGTCGCGCTGATCGAACGCGAGGTGCTGACCGCAGGGTCGAGTTGGCATGCGGCCGGCGGGTTCCATGCGCTGAACGCCGATCCCAACATCGCCGCCCTGCAGGCCTACACGATCGACCTGCTCTCCGAGGTCGAGAAGGAATCGGGCCAGAGCATCGGCATGCACATGACCGGCGGTATTTCGGTCGCCTCGGCGCCGGAGCGCTGGGAATGGCTCAAGACTTCCTACCGCATCTTCCAGACCATGGGCATCGACGATGTCCACCTGGTCGGAGTCGATGAGATCAAGCAGCGCTGCCCGATCCTCAACACCGACGGCATGCTGGGTGGACTCTATGCCGCGCGCGAAGGCCATATCGATCCCTCGGGCGTCGTGCACGCCTATGCCAAGGCAGCCAGGCTGCGCGGCGCCGATATCATCGAGCACAACCGCGTGCTGGCACTCAACCGCCGCGCGGACGGCGGCTGGGACGTAGTCACCGAGAAGGGCACGGTGATTGCCGAACACGTCGTCAATGCCGGCGGGCTGTGGGCCAAGCAGGTCGGCCGGATGGCCGGCATCGACCTGCCGGTGTCGCCGATGGAGCACCATTATCTCGTCACCGAGGCGCTGCCCGAAATCCAGGCGCTGGACAAGGAATTGCCGCTGATCGTCGATCTC
Source organism: Mesorhizobium sp. AD1-1 (assembly GCF_020164655.1). Classification (NCBI taxonomy): domain Bacteria; kingdom Pseudomonadati; phylum Pseudomonadota; class Alphaproteobacteria; order Hyphomicrobiales; family Phyllobacteriaceae; genus Mesorhizobium; species Mesorhizobium sp. AD1-1. The sequence goes on along the minus strand of NZ_JAIUGP010000001.1, from coordinate 270,745 downwards.
GAAGGCTTCACCTACATGCGCCAGGAACAGAAAGGCCTGCTGCTCGGCATCTACGAGATCAACCACAAGCACTGGAACATGGATGGGGCGCCGTGGGATTACGGCATTGAACTGATCCAGGAAGACACCGACCGCATCGCCGACGAGTTGGCCCTCGGCTTCAGCCGATACCCCTGCCTGGAGAATGCCGGCATCAAGCGCTGGGTGAACGGCGCCTTCACCTTCTCGCCGGACGGCAATCCGCTGGTCGGCCCGGTGCGCGGGGTTCCCAACTACTGGGTGGCGTGCGGCGTCATGGCCGGTTTCCTGCAAGGCGGCGGGGTCGGCAAGTCGCTTGCCGAATGGATGATCCATGGCGAGCCGGAAGCCGATGTCTACGGCATGGACATCGCCCGCTATGGCGATTTCGCCTCCAACCGCGAATACATCAGGCAGACCACCGGGCAGTTCTATTCGCGCCGCTTTGTCATGAGCTATCCCAACGAGCAGTTGCCGGCGGGGCGGCCCTTGAAGACAGCCGGCGCGCATGACGCGATGGATGCCGCCGGCGCGCGCTGGGGCAATTCATGGGGCATGGAAGTGCCGCTCTATTTCGCGCCGCATGGCTTCGTCGAGACACCGACGCTGAAGCGCTCCAACGCCTTCGACATCGTCGCACAGGAATGCCGCAAGGTGCGCGAGGGCGTCGGTCTGCTCGATATCACTGCCTTCTCGCGCTACGAAATCGCCGGGCCGCAGGCGGAAGCTTGGCTCGACCGGCTGCTTGCCTGTGCGCTGCCCAAGCCGGGTCGCGCCAAGCTCGCGCCTATGCTCGGCGAAAACGGCAAGCTCAAGGGTGACCTCACCGTCTTCAACTGGGGCGATGGCTCCTGGTGGATCATGGGATCCTACTATCTGCGCCAGTGGCATATGCGCTGGTTCGAGCAGCATATGAGCGACGGCGTCACCGTCCGCGACATTTCAGACGCGGTCGTCGGTTTCTCGCTGGCTGGTCCCAATGCGCGAATGTTGCTTGAGCGCCTCACACATCAGGACGTTTCGCACGAGGCCTTTGGCTTTCTAGCCTGCAAGACATTGGATGTCGGGCTGGTGCGGGCCAAAGTCGGGCGGCTCTCGGTCATCGGCGAACTCGGCTACGAGATCCATTGCCAGGCCAATGAGCACGCAGGCCTGCGCCGCGCGCTGCTTGCCGCAGGCAGCGATCTGGGCGTCACCGAATACGGCTTCGGCGCGGTCAATTCGCTGCGGCTCGAAAAGAGCTTTGGTATCTGGTCGCGCGAGTTCACGCAGGACTATACGCCCGATGAGACCGGGATGGACCGCTGGATCGCTTTCGACAAGGGCGATTTCATCGGCCGCGAGGCGGCCCGGAAGGAGCTGAAGGCTTCATCGAGGCGCACGCTGGTGACGCTCGAAATCGACGCGGCGGACGCCGATGCCAGCGGTTACGAGCCGGTCTGGTATAGAGGCAAGCTTGCTGGCTTCGTCACCTCGGGCGGCTACGGCCATACGGTCGGCAAGAGCCTCGCCATGGCGCTGGTCGAGCGCGAGGTGGCTGATATCGATACGCAGTTGACAACCCACATCGTCGGCGTCGAAAGAGGTGCGCGCGTCATCGCCTCGTCGCCATACGATCCGCTGGGCAAGGCGATGCGGGCATGACCGATCGAACCGGTGACGTCGGTGCGGAAGACCATGCGATGATCCACGTTTCTTTCCGAAAATCAGGCCTGTCCGGCACGTCATGACCACACGCTATTCCGCCTTTTCGCTGTTCAAGGAGGGCCTGGCCGGCCAAACCGGCTGGCAACCGGCGTGGCGCTCGCCCGAGCCGAAACTGTCCTATGATGCGATCGTCATCGGTGGCGGCGGCCATGGGCTGGCAACGGCCTATTACCTGGCCAAGAATCACAACATCACCAGGGTAGCGGTGCTGGAAAAAGGCTGGATCGGCGGCGGCAACACCGGCCGCAACACCACCGTGGTGCGCTCCAACTACTATTATCCGGAGAGCGTCGAGCTATACGGGCTGGCGCACCGGCTCTATGAGGGATTGTCGAAAGAGCTCAACTACAACGTCATGCTGTCGCAACGCGGCATGGTCAATCTCTGCCACTCGACCGGCGAGATGGAGATCGGCGCCCGCACCGTCAACGCCATGCAGATCAACGGCATCGATGCAGAGCTGTTTTCGCCTGACGATGTGCGCCGGGTGGCGCCGATCTACAATTTTTCACCGGACGCACGCTTCCCGGTGTTCGGCGGTATCTGGCAAGGCAGGGCCGGAACGGCACGCCATGATGCGGTCGCCTGGGGCTATGCGCGGGCCGCAAGCCGACTCGGCGTCGACATCATCCAGAACTGCGAGATCACCGATTTCATCATCGAGGGCGGCCGCTTCCGTGGCGTCCAGACCTCGCGTGGCGCGATCCGTGCCGAGCGTATCGGCATGGCGGTGGCCGGGCATTCTTCGGTGCTGGCGGCCAAGGCCGGCTTCCGCCTGCCGATCAATTCCTATGCGCTGCAGGCCTGCGTGTCCGAACCGGTCAAGCCGATCCTCGACACGGTGGTGCTGTCGCCCGGCTGCGGCGTCTATGTCAGCCAGTCGGACAAGGGCGAGATCGTCATCGGCGGCGGGCTCGACCGCATTCCTTCCTATGCGCAACGCGGCAATCTGCCGACGCTGGAGGGGGTGATCGCCGGCCTTTTGGAGATGTTCCCGATCTTCGGCCAGCTCAAGCTGATGCGGCAATGGGCTGGGATCGTCGATGTCGTGCCGGACTCCTCGCCGATCATCGGCCCCTCGCCGCTGCCCGGCCTGTTCCTCAATTGCGGCTGGGGCACGGGCGGCTTCAAGGCCATTCCCGCAGGCGGCACGCTGCTGGCGAACCTGCTGGCGACTGGCGAACACAACCACATCAGCCGTCCATTCGACCTTGATCGCTTCGCCAGCGGGCGGCTGATCGACGAAGCGGCCGGCTCCGGCATCGCGCACTGATGCATGTCGCCCAAAAGTGCGCAGCGGTTTTGGGAGAACGACATGCATAAAGACGAAGATTGAGGATTTTATGCAGCTCTTTCCTTGCCCATTCTGTGGTCCGCGCGACGAAACCGAATTCCACTATGGCGGCGATGCCGGCAACATCAGGCCGGATGGCGCCGATGTGCCGATCGATCGCTGGGCAAACTATCTCTATCTGCGCACCAATCCGAAAGGCGCGGCGCGCGAGATCTGGGTTCACATGAACTGCGGCGAGTTCTTCGTTATGGAGCGCGACACCGTCACCCACAAGGTGCTGTCCTCGGCCGCACTCGGCGGGGAGCACGTCGCGTGACCGCCTCACGTCTTGCCACCGGCGGCAGCGCCATCGACCGCTCGCGCCCGATCCGCTTCAGCTTCGACGGAACCATCGTGCAAGGCTTTGCCGGTGACACCATCGCCTCGGCGCTGCTGGCGGGTGACGTCGCGGTCGTCGGCCGCAGCTTCAAATACCACCGGCCGCGCGGCATATGGGGCGCCGGCGTCGAGGAGCCAAATGCGCTGGTCGATATCGGCGGCACGCGGGCAACGCCGAACACCCGCGCCACGACCGAGCCGGCCCGGGACGGACTGGTGGCGAAAAGCGTCAACGCCACGCCCAGCGCGCTGGCCGACCGCAACGCCTTCCTCGACCGTTTCGCGCGCTTCATTCCAGCGGCGTTCTACTACAAGACCTTCATGTGGCCGGACTGGCACAGGTTCGAGCCGCGCATCCGCGCCATGGCGGGATTGGGCACAGTCGACGCCGACTGGACCTCGCCCGGCAAGGCCGACCAGATCAACCATCATTGCGATGTGCTGGTTGTAGGCGCGGGACCGGCCGGGCTGGCGGCGGCAGGGCTGGCGTCCGGTGCTGGCCTGACCGTCACACTGGTCGACGACCAGCAGAGTCCCGGCGGATCGCTCGGCCATCGTGCCGCGGAGATCGACGGCAAGCCGGCGGCCGTATGGGTCAAGGAGACGATTGCCGGGCTTGCCGCTGGCGGTCACCTCATCCTGCCTTCGACCACCGCCTTCGGCATTTACGACCACAATCTGGTCGGGCTGAACCAGCGTCATCTCGACGGCCGGCCGGATACGCTGTGGCGGGTCAGGCCGCGCCAGATCGTGCTGGCGACCGGCGCCATCGAGCGGCCGCTGCCTTTCGCCAACAACGATCTGCCGGGCATCATGTCGGCGGATGCGGCGTTCGCCTATCTCCGGCGCCACGCTGTGCTGGTCGGCCGCCGCATCATCGTCGCCACCAACAATGACAGCGCCTATGAGGTGGCGGGGGCGCTTGCCGAGGTTGGCGCCGAAGTCAGGCTTGTCGATATCCGGCGTGACGGCGCGCCTGCGGCGGCGGCCAATGTCCGGCTGATCAAGGGGCGTTCTCTCGCATCCGCCAGCGGCAAGCTGCGCGTCGACGGCGTGACGCTCGACGACGGCACGAGGTTCGATGCCGATTGCGTTGTGGTCTCCGGCGGGTGGACGCCGACCATCCATCTCTTCGGCCAGGCCAGGGGCAAGCTCGCCTGGAGCGATGCGCGCGCGGCCTTCCTGCCGGGCGAACCGGTCGGCGGTATCGCCGTGGTCGGCGCCGCAGCCGGCGCGGTCTCCTTGTCGGAGGTGTTTGCCGGCGTGGAAAAGGCATTCGCCGGCAAGGAGAACGCGGCAACACCACGCAGCACCGGGCCGGAGGCGACGGACGGCATTCTCCCGGCCTGGCCGATGCCGGGCTCGAAAGGCCGCATCTGGATCGACTACCAGAACGACGTGACGGTGAAGGACGTCGAGCTGGCCGCACGCGAAAACTTCGTCTCGGTCGAACATCTGAAGCGCTACACCACGCTCGGCATGGCGACCGACCAGGGCAAGACCTCCAACCTGCCCGGGCTGGCGCTGATGGCAGGGATTACCGGCCGCACGGTGCCGGAGGTCGGCACCACCACCTACCGGCCGCCGTTCACGCCGGTGCCGCTGGCAAGCTTTGCCGGCGCGCGCGTCGGTGAATTGATGGCGCCGGTACGGCGACTGCCGCTCGAAAACGTCCATCGCGCCAGCGGCGCTGTCTTCCAGGAATATGGCGGCTGGCTGCGGCCTGCCCACTATGGCGGCAACGCGGACGCGGAACGTTCGATCGCGGACGAGGCGCGACGTGCGCGCCAGTCGGTCGCGCTGTTCGATGGTTCGACGCTCGGCAAGATCGAGGTGATCGGGCCGCAGGCGACGGCGTTCGTCGATTTCCTCTACTACAACACCATGTCAACACTGAAACCGGGCCGCTGCCGCTATGGCTTCATGCTGTCTGAGAACGGCGTGGTCTTCGACGACGGCGTGCTGGTGCGGCTGGACGAGCATCGCTTCATCGTGTCGTGCTCGTCCTCGCATGTCGCCGCCGTCCATGCGCGGCTGGAGGAATGGCGCCAGGACCGTTTTGGCCGCAGCGCCGTTTACATCCACAACGCCACACCGGACATGGCGACACTGACCGTTTCGGGGCCAAATGCCCGCAAGCTGCTGGAAAAGCTGCATCTTGGCCTCTCGCTCGACGATGCCGACCTGCCGCATATGGCGATCGGTCATGGCACTTATGCCGGCGACGAAGTCCGCATCGCCCGCGTCAGTTTCACCGGCGACAGGAGCTACGAGATTTCGATCCGGGCCGACCACGCCGAGCCGCTATGGGCGCATCTGCGCGAGGCCGGCCAGGCGCTCGACGCCATCGTCATCGGCCTGGAGGCGCTGATGATCCTGCGTGCCGAAAAGGGTTTTATCGTCATCGGCAAGGACACCGACGGCACCACATTGCCGCATGATCTCGGCGTCCACGGTCCGCGGGCCAAACGCAAGACCGAGTTCGTCGGCCGCCGCTCATTGTTCACCGAGGAGGCGTCGCGTGACAATCGCATGCAGCTTGTCGGGCTGGCAGTGCCGCAAGGCGAAGCACCGCTGCCGACCGGCGCGCATGGCATCAAACGGATCGACGGGAGATTGCACAGCCAGGGCTTTGTCACCTCGAGCTACCAGAGCCCGACGCTTGGCCGCCCGGTTGCGCTTGGGCTGATAGAGCGCGGCGCGACGCGGCACGGCGAGACGATCGACATCCAGCATCTCGGCAAGATCAGCAAGGCGACAATTACCGCCCCTTGCGCCTTCGACCCGGCAGGAGACCGGCTGCATGCGTGATCTCGCGGAAAAATGGTCCGTTGCACCGGACTGGCAGGGCGCGGTCATCGCCACGCCGGGCCTTGCGATACGAGCAGTCCTCGACCTCTCCCAGTTGCTGGTCAGCGGCGATCTCGACGCATGGGCGCGAGTATCTGGCGTGGACCGCACTGGTGTCGGAGCCTTTGGCACCGCACAAGGTGACCGCTATGCGGCACGACTGGCGCGCGACCGGCTGCTGGTCGTCTCGAACAGCCCGCTTGCCATCGCCTCGGGCTGGCACACAGACGGGTTCGCGGTGACGGCGATCAGCGCCGGGTTGCAAATGTTCGAGGCCGAGGGCACGGCGCTCGACGCTTTCATCGCGCGTGGAACGACGCTCGATCCCAGCCAAGCGAGCGCCAGTGCAGCGCTCTCCTTCGCCGACATCAGCGCCGTCGTCTATCGCCATGACGCCAAGCTGCGCATCCATGTCGATCGCGGTCTTGCCGCCTATCTCTGGACATGGATGGAAATTGCCGCCGGCAACATCGCCGCAGGATCAGCGAAGTAGCCGGTTACGGCTGGTCAGAGTGTGAACGACCAGAACAGGCAGGCCAGCGTCGCGGCGGCAAAGACGGCGAAGAACAGGCTGCGCAGCAGCACGTTGCGGCGCAGCTCGTTCATGACAAAGTGACAACCGACGATCGCCGCGGCAAACAGGAACCGCCAGTTCAGCAATGTCCACACGGCGCTGCCCTGCCCGAACGCCCATCTGGCGACCATACAGCCGACGATGGTCGCAAACAGTGCGATCACGGTCCAGAAAAGGGCATCGGCGGCATGGGTCAGGACGATACCGGCCGCCCTTATCGGCAGGATCATCATCAGCATCGCGCTGAAGAAATAGACGGCGGCAATCGGGATGAACACGCCGGCGTCGGCAATGCCGTCAAGGCGCCTGACGCCGATCGCGCCATAGGGATAGCCGTGCCTGGCGACAGCCAGGCTCAACGCCATGAGCAAGGCGGTCAGCACGGCGACCAATGCGAAGGATGTGAGGGCTTTGCTCATGACGTTCCTGTCCCAGACGAATCAGACAGGAACGGTTTTAGCGGTCGGTCGTAAATTGCGCGTAAGCGGGGGCGCTGCCCTCACGGATTTCGTTCAGTTCAATCTGGCTGACGACAGGCTATTCAGCGGCGATCCGGCCTGCCGAACGATTGGCCAGCACAAAGCCGACCTCGTCGACCGCCTGCGCCGCACGCTTAAGGATCGCCTCGGAGCGCGGCACGCCGTCGGTGAAATCCTTGTCGGTGGCGTAGACGGCGGTGGGCAGCGCAAAGGCCTCGAAGAAGCCGAACAGCGGCCGCAGCTGATGCTCGACGATCAAGGCATGGCGCTCGCCACCGCCGGTCGCCGTCAGCACGATGGGCTTTCCCCGCAATGCCGCCGGATCGATCAGATCGAAGAAATGCTTGAACAGGCCGGTATAGCTGCCCTTGTAGGTCGGCGAGCCCACGACAAGCACGTCGGCGGCGAGGATTTGTTCCAGGATCGCGTGCGCCTGGCCGTCGAGATCGCGGGCCCATTTCGCCGTTCCCAGCGACGGCCCGAGATCCTCGATATCATAGGTGCTCGCCGATAGGCCGTGGCTGGCGGCGATGTCCCTGGCGACCAGATCGACGAAGGCGCGCGTCTTTGACGGCCTGGTGATGTTGCCGGAAAAGCCGACGACTGTTGGGTTTGACATGGCAGTGGGCCTCTTGAATGGTCGAAGGTTTGACGTGGCGGGCCGCCAGCCCGCCGGTGGAAATCAGCTCCAAGCGTGCAGCGGCGGGTTTTCGCCGTTGAGGAAATATTTGCCGAGGATCGAGTACTTCCAGCGCACCGGATCGTGCAGCGTGTGCGTGCGAGCGTTGCGCCAATGCCGGTCGAGATTGTGCTCGGCCAGGGTTGAGCGGGTCCCTGCCAGTTCGAACAGCTTGTTGGTGGCGGCGATGGCGATCTCTGTCGACAGGATTTTTGCCTCGGCAGTGACGATCTGGGCGTGCGCCACCGTCTCGGCTGTCGGCTCGGCCACTGCCCGGTCGATTGCATGACCGGCCTTTTCGAGCAGCGCCTGCGCCGCGTGCAGGCGCAGCGTCAGGTCGCCGATGGCCTGAATGGTGTAGGGATCGTCCCAGGCGTTGTCGACGCCGCTGTCGATCCAGGCGCGGCTTTTGGTCCTGACGAAATCGACCGTCTCGTCGATCGCCGCCTGGGCGATGCCGGTGTCCACGGCCACCTGGATGATCTGGAAGATGGCGCCGTCGGCGGTCGGTTTGTCGTAGCCCTTGTAGCCGGGTACCAGATGCGTCTTCGGCACCTTGACGTTGTCGATGATGACGGTGCCGGACAGGGTCGTGCGCTGGCCGAAGCTCGACCAGTCGTCGATGACGGTCAGGCCGGGTGCGCCGCGGTCGGCGATCGCATACCAGGCGCGGCCCTCGTCATCGAGCGCCACGATCGGCACCAGATGGGCGAGCAGCGCGCCAGACGAATAGAATTTCCGGCCGTTGACGACCACATGATCGCCGGCATCGGTGAAGCGGGTCTCGAAATCGGCGGCGCGCTTGGAGCCGAACTCGGAAAAGGCGTTGCCGAACCGGGTGCCCTTCAGCGCTTCGGCGAACAGCAGCTTCTGCTGGTCCGCGTCAGAGACGGTGCGGATGGCAGCGACGACGCCGAGATGGTTCTGCGCAACCTGGCCGATCGAGGAATCCGCCGCCGAGATGATCTCGATCACCTTCGCCAGCGTCGCATAGGACACCTCCGGCCCACCGAATGCCTTGGGTACATTGATCGACCACAGGCCGCTTTGCGAAAAGGCATCGAGTTCGGCGACCGGCCAGATCCGTTCACGGTCGCGCCGGGAGGAGTCCTTGACGAATTCGGCGGCGAGCGCATGGGCAACCGCAATCGCCTCGGCGTCGTCCTTGATGATGTGCGCCGGGGCGGTCGGCCTTGCGACTGGCGGCACGGCGGCGGAAGCCTTGTCGGTCTTGACGGTCGAAACGGTCATTTCACTGCTCCTTGGGATTTCGATTCAGGCAACGGCGTGGAGATGGGCGGGCTTGGTGGCGGGTGACGCCTGTTGCCCGGGGTTCGATTGACCGAGATAGAAGGCCCTGATGTCCTCGCGCTGGCGAAGCTCGGGGGCCGCGCCGGCGAGAACGGAAACGCCGTTCTCCAGCACCGTGGCATGGTCGGCATATCGCAGCGCCACTGCGGAGTTCTGCTCGGCGACCAGGATGGATAGGCCAGTCTCGCGGTTGAGTTTTTTCAAGCTCTGGAAGATGTCCTGGACGATGATTGGCGCGAGCCCCATCGACGGTTCGTCCAGGACGAGCAGCCGCGGCCGCGACATCAGCGCCCTGCCGATGGCGGTCATCTGCTGTTCGCCGCCGGAGGTCAGGCCGGACAATGTCCGGCGTTTTTCCCGAAGCCTCGGGAAATAGCCGTAGATCCGTTCGAGATCCCCGTTGATCTCGGCGCGGCTGCCGCTGCGGCCGATGCCGCCGGCGATCAGATTCTCCTCGACGGTGAGGCTTTTGAAGCAGTGGCGGCCTTCCAGCACCTGAACCAGCCCGGCGCGCACCAGATCACCCGGTTTGCGGCGCGAGACATCCGAGCCGTCATAGCGGATGGTGCCGGCATTGACCTGGCCGCGTTCGGCCGGCAGCAGGTTGGAGACGGCCTTCAGCGTCGTGGTCTTGCCAGCGCCATTGGCACCGAGCAATGCCAGTATCTGGCCGCGCCTGAGCTCGAAACTGACGCCATGCAGCGCCGTGATGGCGTGGTTGTAGGTGGCATGGACCGTGTCCACAGCAAGAATGACGTCATCGTTCGGCATAGGCTGTTCTTTCGCGGTTCGAAAACCGAACAGGTCGGGCGCCACGGAAACTTGGTCCGCGACGCCCGGCACTGACTGATCAGTTGGTGGTCACAGCATTGGCATCGTCGGCGGTGCGCAGCTTGATGCCCTTCTCGGCGGCGTAGGCCTCGGCGGACTTCTCGATGATTGGCCGCAGAAGCGCCCAGTCCGGCGCGATCCAGTCGGAGACGACGTTCCACTTCTTGCCGTCCCACTGCTGGAAGGTCACGTAGCCTTCGCCTTCATGGTTGTCCCAGCTGACATTGATCGAGTGGAACAGGTCCTTGGCGCCGAGCGCCTCGACCTTGGCCGGATCAAGCTTGAGATGCTCGAAGCCCCAGCGGACCTCGTCGCCGGTCAGCGTGCGGTGGCCGAACTTCTCCTGCGCGACCCGGATCGCCTCGACATTGAGGATGCCGTTGACGATGCCGAGATTGTGGTAGACCGAGCCGATGCGCGCCTTGTCTTCAAGGTTACCCTTGCCGGCGCCGTAGACCGTCTTCACGATCTCCTGAACCACCGGGTAGGAGTTGCCGGAAGCCTGCGTGGTGATGGCGGTGTAACCCTTGGCGGCGTCGCCGGCAGGGATGACATCCTCTTCAGAATTCGACCAGACATTGCCGACGATGTGATCGACGGGATAGCCGACCTTGACCGCCGTCTTCAGCGCCACCGGGTTCATCACACCCCAGCCGCGCAGGACGACGAAATCCGGCTTGGCGCGGCGGATGGTCAGCCACTGCGACTGCTGCTCGTTGCCGGGATGCGGCACCTCGATCTGCTGCACGGTGAAGCCGTATTTCTGCGCCAGCAGCTCATAGATCGGGATGGTCTCCTTGCCGTAGGGCGAGCCGTGATAGAGCACGACGATCTTCTTTCCCTTCAGCTTGTCGATGCCGCCTTCCTTGGAGGCGATGTAGTTCACGATGCCTGATGTCTCGCTGTAGGGATTGAGCAGCAGCGGGAAGACGTAGGGGAAGACACGCCCGTCGGTGGAATCGGTGCGGCCGTGGTTGACGGTGATCAGCGGCACCTTGTCGGCGGTGATGCGGTCAATCATGGCATAGGCGATGCCGACCGAGAGCGGGTTCCAGGCGGCGGCGCCGGCATGGCTCTTCTGCCGCTCGTAGCATTCGACGCCGCGCTCGACCTCGTACTGGGTCTCGCATTCGTCCCAGGTCAGCTTGACGCCGTTGACGCCGCCGTCGCGGATGTTGATGAGGTTGAGATAGTCGATGAAGCCGCCGAAGAAGCCGGTGCCGCCGGCCGCGTAAGGCCCGACGCGATAGCTTTGCAGCGGGAAATATTGTTCGTCGGCGTGCGCGGCGGGCAAGGCCACCGACACGATCATCGCCGCGGACAACGCCGCCGCCTTGATTGTGCTGAGGAAAGTCATGGTCGAGGTACTCCCGGTATGGGCCGTCTTGTTCGGCCCCTTGTTCATTTTCGGATGCGTCAGCTCAGGTCGACTGCCAGGCGAACAGGAGCCGTCTTCGGACCCTGTCCCACAGCGCCACCAGCCCGTCGGGCTCAAGGATCAGAACCAGGATGATGAGCGCGCCCAGAACGATGCGCTGGCTCATGTCGAGCACGCCCGAATCGAAGAGATCGCCGAGCAGGAAGCCGCCGAGGCGCGACAGAGCGAGCGGGAAAACCACGATGAGGGCGGCGCCGAAAAACGCGCCGCGGATCGAAGCCAGCCCACCGATGATGATGATGAACAGGACCTGGAACGACCGGTCGAGATCGAAGCCGTCCGGCTCGACGGTCCTCAGGTAGGCGAAGGCCCAGATGACGCCTGCGACGCCGATGATGAAGGACGAGATGGCGAAGGCCAGCAGCTTGGTCTTCAGCACCGGGATGCCGATGATGCGGGCGGCGGTTTCATTGTCGCGGATGGCGATGAAGTTGCGCCCGGTCTGCGACGAGACCAGCCGATGGGCAAGGAAGGTCAGGACGGTGACGATGGTCAGTGCAAAGAGATAGCGACCGATGGCGCCGTCGAGCGCGAAACCTGAGATCGACAGTCTCGGCGCGTCGATGACGCCTGACGCCGAGTTGTTGGAGAACCAGCTGAACTTGGTCAGCCCCCATTGCACGAAGAACTGCGCGGCGAGCGTCGAGACCGCGAGATAAAAACCCTTCAGACGCAGGCTGGGCAGGCCGAAAACGATGCCGATCGCGGCGGCGACGATGCCGGCCAGGAAGATGCTGCCGATCAGCGGCAGGCCCTCGACGCGCAGGTTGAAATTATAGGCGGCGAAGGCGCCCGCCGCCATGAAGGCGGCACTGCCCAGCGAGACCTGGCCGGCATAGCCGGTGAGAATGTTCAAGCCCACGCCTGCGAGGCTGAGCGCCAGGAACGGCAGCAGGATGGCCTCGAACAGATAACTTGAGCCGATCAGCGGCACGACACCATAGGCGAAGGCGAGCAGCAGGACCGGTACGACCCATTTCGGCAGCACCGGCGCGGCGACGAAATCGCTTGTTATCGCGGTCATCGTTCAGATCCTCTCAACGAGCTTCTGGCCGAACAGGCCGGAAGGGCGGATCAGCAGGAAGACGAGCGCGACGACATAGGCAAACCAGCTCTCGATGCCGCCGCCGAAATAATCGCCGATATAGACCTCGGCGAGCTTCTCACTGGCGCCGATCAGCAGCCCGCCGACGATGGCGCCGAGGATGGAATCGAAGCCGCCGAGCACCAGCACCGGCAGCGCCTTCAGCACCACCAGCGACAGCGAGAACTGCACGCCGAGGCGTGCGCCCCAGAGCAGTCCCGCCACCAGGGCGACAAGGCCGGCGGCAGCCCACACGGTGGCCCAGATCAAGGGCAGCCTGAGGCCGACCGCGAGGGCCGCGAACTGATCATCGGCAACGGCGCGGAAGGAGAGGCCGATGCGGGTGTAGCGGAAGAACAGCGACAGCAGGAGGACCATGCCGGCGGCAACCACCGCGGCAAAAATGTCGAACTGGCTGATCAGCACGCCGCCGATTTCCAGCGGCACGTCCTCGATGCCGAGATCGAGGCCATGGACCTGCGTGCCCCAGATCAGCTGGGCGGCGCCCTCGATGATGTAGGACAGGCCGAGCATCGCCATGAACAGTGTGATCGGCGGCTTGTTGGTCAGTGGCCGCAGCACCGTGCGCTCGATGGCGACACCCATCGCCACCATGATGGCGAAGGTGACCGCCAGCGCCAGCGCGAACGGAATACCGCGCTCGACGAGGCTGACGAAGGTGAGTGCCGCAAACAGCAGCATCGCGCCTTGCGCGAAATTGAGCACGCCCGAGGTCTTGTAGATGAGCACGAAGCCGATCGCGACAAGCGAATACATGACGCCTGAGAGCAGGCCGCCGACGAGCACTTCGATGAAGAATTGGTAGTCGAAATCGGCGATCATATGCCTGCCCCGTCCTCATTGTCCGAGGCGACGCCGAGATAGGCATCGATGACGCGTTGGTCGTTCCTGACTTCATCGGGCGTGGCGTCGGCGATCTTGCGGCCGTAGTCGAGAACGGCGATGCGATCGGACAGACCCATGACGACGCCGACATCGTGCTCGATCAACACCGCGGTGGTGGCGAAACGATCGCGCGCGGCACGGACGAAAGACGCCATCTCGCTCTTTTCGCTCGCTGTCATGCCGGCCATCGGCTCGTCGAGCAAAAGCAGGCGCGGCTCGGCCACCAGCGCGCGGGCCAGTTCGACACGCTTCTGCAGCCCGTAAGGCAAGGTGCCGACAAGACGGTCGCGAATGGCGGTGAGATGGAGGAATTCAAGGATCTGTTCGGCACGGCTGCGTGAATCGCGCTGCTCGCCACGCGAGCGGCCGATGCCGAGCACCTGGCCGGCAAAGTTGGAGCGAACCTTGTAGGCAAGGCCAGAGGCGACATTGTCGAGGACGCTTAGGCCCTTGAACAGTGCGAGATTCTGGAAGGTTCTGGCGACGCCGAGATGGGCCAGCCGCTGCGTCGGGACCTGGGCATAGGAGGTACCGTCGAGCTGGACATGGCCGCTATCCGGCCGGTAGACGCCGCTGATGACGTTGATCAGCGAACTCTTGCCGGCGCCGTTCGGGCCGATGATGGCACGGATCTCGCCTTGGCGGACCGATAGGTCGATATCGGCCAGTGCCACGACGCCGCCAAAGGACAGGCTGATGCCCTGAAGCGAAAGCAACGGAGAGGCGGCGGCAACGGACTCTGCCGGCCTGGCGGCATCTTCGAACGACTGCTCCGGCCGCTGGTCTGACGGCAAGCCGCGCGCAAAGACCTCCGGTGCATAGGCGGAAGCCTCCATCACTCCGAGCGTATAACTGGGCAACGGCATTCCAATCGTCCTCGATTAGGCGCGCAAAGACCTATTGCCGCCCGACGGATCAGCGCACCGGGCAAGCTCCATGTGTGCAGGCCGGCGCGTGTCCGGCGTGCCTATGGGGTGACTATTCCGCCGCCAGCGACGCCGCCGCCTCGGCGTCTTCCAGTTCGCGAACGAGCGGGATGACATGCTTGCCGAAATACTCGACCTCTTCCTGGAAGTGCAGGAAACCGAGCAGGATGAGATCCGCACCCGCGCGCTTCAGGTCGACGACGCGTTGAGCGACCTGCCTGGGGGTGCCGATCAGGTTCGAGCGGAAGCCGTCATTGTACTGGACCAGATCGTCGAAGGATGATTTCGCCCAATTGCCCTCACCTTCCGGCGAGGCCTTGCCGGCATTCTTGACCTCATGGCCAAAAGCATTGACCGCGTCGGGATTGGCCTCGGCGATGATTTCGGCGAGCACCGCCCTGGCCTCGTCCTCGGTCTCGCGAACGACCGCGAAGGCGTTGACGCCAACTTTGACGGAATGGTTATTGGCCTTCGCCTTGACTCTGATATCATCGACCTGCTTGGCGATCTCGGCCGGCGTGTTGCCGTTGGTGAAGTACCAGTCCGAAACGCGCGATGCCATGTCGCGCGCGGCGCGCGACGAGCCGCCCTGGAAGATTTCGGGTACTTGCGGCGGTTTCGGCTTCAGCGAATACTCATTGAAGCGGTAGAAATCGCCACGGAAGGTGAAGCTGTCTTCAGTCCATATTCCGCGCAGCGCCCGGATGAATTCCTCCGAGCGGCGGTAGCGCTCGTCATGGTCGAGCCAATGCTCGCCGATGGCATGGAACTCGCCGCGGAACCAGCCGGAGACAAGGTTGATCGCGACGCGGCCGTTGGTCAGGTAGCTGATGGTGGCGATCTGCTTGGCCGCCAGCGCCGGGTTCCATGGTCCTGGCAGGATCGCCGCGATGACCTTGAGCGTCGTGGTCGCCGCCAGCAGATCATGGCTGAACGCCACCGATTCATGCTGTTCGTCGGCGCCGTAGCCGGCGGTGAAACGTATCTGGCTGAGCGCGTAATCGAAGCCGGCCTTCTCGGCGATCTGCGCCAGCTTGCGATTGTACTCGGCAGAATGGTTGGTGCGCTGCTCGATGTTGGAAATCACCAGGCCGCCCGAAACATTCGGCACCCAATAGGCGAATTTGATCGGATCGGCTTCTGCATGTGCCATGAACTGTCTCCCATTCAGGCCGTGTCGTTGATCGCTCCGGTCGCGCCGGCTCCGATATTTATTATGTTTATAGAATATATATACAAAGAAGGATTTTCCGTTTTTGGGGCGCTCTTGGGACGGAAATACCAATTTTCGCTGCCGAACCCGGCCCGCAGGTGTCAGCCCACGTGTGGACGGTGCGCGGCATTGGGGCCGATGGCCTGCGCTGACGGCAGCGTTACCAGCAGCTTGGCAATTTCAACCGCGACCGTCTGGGCATGGCGGGCGACTTCCGGCAGACCCATGAGCTCGCCGAAAGTCCCTCGTGCCAGCGGGCCGGCGACCAGGAGTGTCGCGACCGCCGCGCCGTCCCGGCCGATCGCGCGGCTGTCGAGACCTGTCTCGATGCCAAGCCCATATTGGTCCGTCCTGATCAAGCCGGCTTCCGCCAGCGAGCTTAGCGCCGGGTTCAGCTGCAGCGCCTGCCCATGGGCCGGACCGGTGGTGTTGATGACGGCAGCGAAGCGCATCGTCTCGATCCGGGTCTGCCCGCGCCGTTGAAAGCTGACAGCCAGGCTGCCGTCCTCGTCGTTCGACGCGACAAGCCTGGCGGCAATGGTGTCGACTGTACCGGCGGCATGACGCCGGTCGAGCACGGCGGCGACCTGCGGCGCGATCCTGAAGCGATGCACGTCCCAGAACACGCGCAGCTGGCGCACCAGCCTTGCCCGCTCCGGCGGCGCAAGTGCGGCCCACAGCACCGGCCCCTGGAGGCGCAGCTGATCGAAGACCGACTGCCAGTTGACATTGGCGGCGCGCGCGGCCGCCAGCGTCGCGCGAATGGTCTTGAGCAGGCCGAGCGCCGTCGTGGCCGGCGCGGATGCAAAGTCGCCAAAAGGCTCGCCCCTGATATCCGGGTGGCCGCGCGAGCGCAGGCCGCGGCGCGACAGCGCGAGGATACGGCCGCGATGGCCACGGCGGTCGAGTTCGGCGACCATGTCGGCCGAGGTCAACCCGGAGCCGACGATCAGCACCGACGCCTCCGGCCCGATCCCTGAAAGCGCGGCGGAAGCGTACGGATCGGCGACGAAATCTGGCGCTTCCGTCAGCGAGGCCAGCGCGTCGGGAATTCCGGGCCGCGGATGCGTCGCTGCCAGGACGAGGATATCGGCGACGACCGGTCCGGCAGAGGTGTGCACGGTCCAGCCCGCGCCACTGGCATCGCGTGTCACGCGTGTGGCGGAACCTTCGACATGATGGACAAGGCCGGAACCGAGATACGGCGCCAGATGCTCGGCGACGTAGCGGCCGAACACGCGACGGCGCGGAAAAGCGTCGCCGTTCTTCCAGATGGCATCCGGGTCGTGTTCGAGTTCTCCGCTGCCAGCCAACCAGCGTGCAAAATGCTGCGGATCATCGGGAGCCATGCTCATCCTGACTGCGGGGACATTGACCCGGTGCGACGGTTCCTCGCTGGAATAGGCCAGGCCGCCGCCGAGCGCTGGTCGCGGCTCGATGACGGAAATCGACAGGCACTCCGATTGAGGTGCCCGCGCCAGATGCCAGGCCACCGCCGCGCCGGAAAAGCCGCCGCCAAGGATGGCGACGCGCAACCGGCGGGCCGGAGGGAGCGCGTTCACGAGGCGCTGGCGAGCGATTTCGGCCGGTGGTCGCCGGCGATGGTCTCGCCGAACGGACCGGTGTTGACGGACGAGCCGGCGGCTTTTACCGGATGGTCGGTCGGCAGTTTCGGCAGCACCAGTTCGCCGAAGCGATAGGCTTCTTCCAGATGCGGATAGCCGGACAGGATGAAGGTATCGATGCCGAGGCGCCGGTACTCGTCGATACGCTCGGCGATCGTGTCGGGGTCGCCGACAAGGGCAGTACCGGCACCGCCGCGCACCAGGCCGACGCCGGCCCACAAATTGGGCGCGATCTCGAGCTTGGCACGATCGCCGCCATGCAATGCGCTCATCCGCGCCTGCCCGACCGAATCCATGCGCGCAAAGACTTTTTGGGCCGAGGCGATCGTCGTGTCGTCGAGGCGGCTGATCAGCCTGTCGGCAGCGGCCCAGGCCTGCTCGGTCGTCTCGCGGGCAATGACATGCAGCCTAATGCCGAAGGAGAGCTTGCGGCCGGCCTTCTGCGCCAGTTCACGCACGCTGTCCAGCTTGCGCCCGACATCGGCAGGCGGCTCGCCCCAGGTTAAATATTTGTCGATCTCCTGCGCCGCCACCACGGACCCAGCGTCGGACGAACCGCCGAAATACAGCGGCGGGTAAGGCGTCTGCACCGGCGGAAACAGCAGCCTTCCGTCCTCGATGTGGAAATGCTTGCCGTCATGCTCGACCGTCTCGCCGCTCAGCACCCGCTTGTATATGCGCAGGAACTCCTGCGTCACCTCATAGCGTTCGGCATGCGACAGGAAAATGCCGTCGCCCTTGTTCTCCAGCGGATCGCCGCCGGTGACGACGTTGATCAGCAGGCGGCCATTGGAGATGCGGTCCAGCGTCGCAGTCATGCGCGCGGCCAGCGTCGGCGACTGCAAACCGGGCCGCACGGCGACAAGGAAACGCAAGCGTTCGGTCATCGGCACAAGAGCCGATGCGATCACCCAGGAATCCTCGCACGAGCGGCCGGTCGGCAACAGCACGCCATAGTAGCCGAGCGTGTCGGCCGCCTTCGCCACTTGCGTCAGATAGGGCAGATCGACCGATCTGCCGCCCTCGGCCGTGCCGAGATAGCGGCTGTCGCCATGCGTCGGCAGAAACCAGAGCACCTTGATACGGTCTGGAATGTGCTTGCTCATGGCCTGTCTCCCGTCGCCTGACGGAGGCGGCCGGAGATGCCTGCTTTGGTTGACGGCGAGCGCAAAAAGATAGGCATGGCGTGGTCCTGTCCGGGTGGAAACCAGATCGCCAGTGCAGATTGCTTATTCCACAAACTCTGTAGAGTTAGTTTATTCCAATTCCGTTGCCGCTATTGGAATTTCTCTCCCCAAGAAATCGGCGGCGAGGCCGACCCGAGTGCAGCGGGCCGGCCTTCCTGCATCAGAACGCTGGTTCGACCGCGTTGACGTTGTCCTTGGTGACGACTGTCAGCGGGATCGGCAGCCGGTCCTTGACCTCCTTGCCCTCGATGATCTCGGCCATCGTGTTGATCGCCAGGCGGCCATCCTCGACGGGCGACTGGACGATGGTCGAGTACATCTCATTGGTGCGGATCGATTCGAACGCATCCTTCTGGCCATTGATGCCGACGATCGGCGGTGCGGCCTTGGAGGGGTTCGCCTCTTTCCATGCGTCGATGAAGCCGCGGGCCATCGTGTCGTCATTGGCGTAGACACCGCTGATCTGGTCGCCGAAGCGTGTGATCAGATCGCGGCTCACCACCAGCGCCTTTTGCTGGTCGAAGTCGGCGTTGACCGTGTCGAGCACGTTGATCTCGGCATTGGTTTCCTTGAGACGGTCGGTAAAGCCGCTGACGCGGCCGATCGTGGTGCCGTTGCCGGCCTGGCCGGCGATGATGACGACGGAGCCCTTGCCGCCCAGCGCCTTGCTCAGCGAGTCCGCCGCCAGCTTGCCTTCCTCGTAGACATCAGGCCCGGTGAACGACTTGATGAACGGCTTGGCATCGTCGCTCATCGGCGAATTGATGAGGATCGCCGGAATGTTCGCCTGCTGCGCGCGCGCCAGCCCCGGTATGTATGCCTGCGGGTCGAGCGGCCACAGGATGATGCCGTCGACCTTGCGCGCAACGCAGGTGTTGAGCTGCTCGGTGCCTTTCTGGACATCAAAATCCTGGCTGAGGCTCAGGATCTCGATGCCGAGTTCCGCAGCGCGCGCCTGAAGCGCCTTGTTGGCCGGCGTCGCGTAGGCATGCGAATCCGCTGCCGTCACGTAGCAGACCGTCTTGGCGCTGGCCCAGCCCGTCGATGCCAGCACAGCCGCCATGGCGGCGACGTGAAGCATGCTTTTCTTGCCAATCATGCGTTTCCTCCCAATCATGTGGTTCCTCCTTGAGTGATTGGATTGTCGCGAACGAGCGCCGGGCGCGTGCCCGGAGCCCTCCCCTTGGTGGTAACGGCCCGATCGAGCACGACGAGCAGGATCAGGATAAGCCCGGACACGACCTGCTGGACGTATGCGGGAACGGACTGGAACTCCATCGCGATGGTCAGCGAGCCGATCGTCAGCACGCCGCCGAGCGTGCCGAGCGCGGATCCCTTGCCGCCTTCGAGACGAGTCCCGCCGACAACGACCGCGGCAATGACGGCGACCGTCAGTTCCGAGCCGAAGACAGGCGAGCCGGTGTTGGTGACGAGGCTCTGGAGAACCCCCGCCAGGCCGGCAAGCGTGCCGGCAAAGACAAAGCCGAGAAAGACGATACGGTCCGAGGCGATACCGCTTTCCTTGGCAGCCGCCGGGTTGGACCCCACCGCAAAGACGTTGCGCCCAGGTATGGTGCGCGTCAGCCAGAAATGCAGCAGCACGATCAGGGCGATGAACAGCACGCTGCGGAGGGTGAAGACATCGAGATAGATCTTGGCCAGCGCCAGGGAGAGCATGATGTCGGTTCCAGTCACAGGCTGGCTGTTGGTGATCCAGTGCGCGAGTGAGCGGAAGATCAGCATCGTCGCGAGCGTCAGCACGAGCGAATTCACCTTCAGGCCGACGACCAGCATGCCGTTGATGGCGCCTGCCAGGGTACCGACCAGGATGCCGGCGATCGCGGCAGGCAGGATGCCGATCTCTCGCTGCAGGATGACCGATACGATGCCGGCCAGGGCAAACACCGCGCCACCGGAGAGGTCGATCTGGCCCGATATCAAAAGCACCGTCAGGCCGACCGCGATCAGGCCGATCGTCGCCGCCCGGTCGAGACCGAGGCCGAGGGTCGATGCCGAAAGGTAGCCAGGAACCAACAGCGCGGAAATGACGAGCGTCAGGCCGAGAATGATGACGACGCGATGCTGCGAGACAAGCGAAAGAAAACGCATCACGCCACGCCCCGCTTGCGTAGCGCCGCATCCATGCCGACGGCACCGACGATCAGGATGCCGAGCACGAAACCCTGGATTGGCGTGCGCACACCGTCGAGCACCATGACGTTGGTCAGCAGTTGCACGAAGATGAGGCCGGCAATGGCCCGCGGCACCGATCCGAAGCCGCCGACGATCGACACGCCGCCGACCACCACCGCCGTGATGGCGCTGAATTCGTAGCCGCCGCCGATGAGCGGCCGCGCGCTCTGCAGCGTCAGCCCGAGCAGGCCGCCGCTGATGCCGGAAGCCAGTGCGGTGATCACGAAGGCGCCAGCCTTCACGGCCCGCACCGGAACCGCACTAGCCTCGGCGGCGCTGTAATTGCCGCCGGCGGCGAGCGTCCATCTGCCCCAGAAGGAGCGGGACAGGACGAAATGGCCGACAAGGGCGATGACCAGGAAGATCAACACCACGACCGGAATGCCGAACAGCCGGCCCTTGGCGAATTCGGCTGAGGCGGGATTGCTGCCATAGACGATGACCCCGCCGACAGCCGCCTGGACGATGCCCAGTCCGATCGTGCCAACGCCGAGCGTGGCAATGATGGGATTGATGCCGACATATCCGACCAGGCCCCCGTTGAGCAGGCCTATGAGGCCCGCGAGACCCACCGCCAGCAGGAACGCCGGCAGCGGCCCGATCATCGGCTGCAGCCCGAGCGACAGGATGGCGCCGCAGGCGATGGTGGCCGGCACCGACAGGTCGGCCAGGCCGCCGACCACGAGCACGAAGGTCATGCCGACGACGACGATGCCAACGATAGACATCGAGGTCAGGACGTTGAGCAAATTGCCTGACGTGAAGAAGGCGGGGCTGACGAGGGAGCCGTAGAGCATCACGGCGACGATGGCGAAGGCGAGCCCCGCCTTCGACAGGACATCGACGAGCCTGCTGCCACGCGTAAAGCGGTCGTTGCGGTTCACGCCACCGATCTCCATGGCCGCTTCGCTCAAGCCATTTCCTCCCCGGTGGCCAGCGCCATGATGCGCTCCTCGCTCAATTCGCTGCGCAAGAGAGGCTCGGAGGCATAGCCATCGCGCATCACCACCACGCGGTCGCAGACTCCGAGGATTTCGGGCAGTTCCGACGAGATCATCACGACCGCCATGCCGCCGGCGACGAGTTGGCCGATGATGTGGTGGATCTCGGCCTTGGCGCCGACGTCGACGCCCCGCGTCGGCTCGTCGAGGATCAAGGCCGAAGGTTTGGCGGCAAGCCATTTGGCGATGACCGCCTTCTGCTGGTTGCCGCCCGACAGAAGGCTGATGCGCCGTTCGCCGTCGGGCGGTGAAATCGAAAACTGCTTGACCGAATCCCGGGCAAGCGCGCGATCGGCGCTGCGGCTGATGCGTCCGAAACGGGTCAGGCGGCGCAGGATGGGCAGGCTGATGTTTTCCCGGACCGACATTCCAGGCACGACGCCATCGCCCTTGCGATCTTCCGGAACATAGGCAATGCCTGCCCTGACCGCCTGGGATGGCGAGTTGATCGAGACCTCGCGTCCGTTGACGCTGACCGTGCCCTCGACAAGCCGCGACAGGCCGAAGATTGCGCGGGCAACCTCGGTGCGACCAGCGCCCACCAAGCCGGTCAAGCCCAGTATCTCGCCGGCGCGCACATCGAAGCTGACATCGCGGAAGCGCTGTCCGTCGCTGATATGCTCCACGCGCAACACGGACTTGCCGATCGCGGCCGGACTTTTCGGGAAGACATTGCTAACTTCGCGACCGACCATCAGCCTGATCATATCGGCAGCCTTTATGCCCTTGATCGGACGCGTCTCGATCATTGAGCCATCGCGCAGCACCGTCACCTCATCGGCGATTTCGAGCACCTCCTTCAGCCGATGGCTGATGTAGACGATGGCGATGCCGTCATCGCGCATCTTGCGCAGGATCCGGAACAGCGCCGCCGTCTCATGCTCGCTGAGGCTGGATGTCGGCTCGTCCAGCACGATGATCCTCGGCTGCGCCGCATAGGCCTTGGCGATCTCGACGAGCTGCTGCTGGCTGATAGAAAGGTTGCCGAGCCGTTCACGCGGATTGATGGCCGCTCCGAGCTCGTCGAGGACGGCAGCCGCCGCCCTGACCATCTCGCGCTTGCGCAGAAAGGTCCATTTGCCGGGCATGCGGCCGAGATAGACGTTCTCGGCGACGGTCAGGTCGGGGACCAGATTGATTTCCTGGTGCACCATGCGGATGCCGAGCGCCTGGGCGTCGGCGGGCCGGCGCATGCGCACCTCGGCGCCACCGACTTTGATCGTGCCGCTGGTGGGCGCGTAGGATCCGTTGAGGATCTTCATGAGCGTCGATTTGCCGGCGCCGTTCTCACCCACGACCGCATGAACGGTGCCGAATTTCACGGCAAAATTGACGTTGGACAGAGCCTTCACGCCTGGAAAGTTCTTGCTGATGCCTCGCATATCCAAGGCGCAATCGGCGGCGACGGTCATATCTGGCTAGGTTCCTCCTGGCGGCCGGCCGGTGCGCTACATCGGCCTTCGATATGTTAGTATAATAGCGCTGCAAACGCAGTTCGGGCTTCTTCGAACAAGCTTGAATGGCCTGCGCTGTTGAAGATCCAGGCCTCAGTCCCGGACTGAATTTTCCATCGTTCATCCTCACTATTGCACTAATATAACAGTTCTGGCAAGCTGGATTCCGGCGGGTCGTCATGACGTTGTGCGTCACCGACCCCCACGCTTGTATTGGATGCGTTCCAATTGACATTCTAGTATTATCTGGCCATTTCTGGTGAACGAAGACACGGATTTGCAATGGACCTGGATCCTTCGACGCTCAATCGGGCTCTTCCGCTCCGCGATCAGATCTACCACAAGATCCGCAACCTGATCGTCGTCGGGCAGTTGAAGCCGGGAGAGGTCATCAACGAGGTCGCCATCGCGGAGGCCCTGGGGGTGTCTCGCACCCCCGTTCGCGAAGCGGTCAAGCGCATCAGCGACGAGGGCCTGGTCAAGATCCTGGCGCAGACCGGCACCTATGTTGCTCCGATCAGCCGGGCCGACCTGGAAGAAGCCTATGTCATCCGGCGGGCACTGGAGATGGAAAGCGCCCGACGCGCGGCCGCCAAGTTCACGGCGGCAGCCAGCGAATTGCTGGAAGACAACATGGCGGCGCATCGGCTTGCCATATCCCGCGGCAGATATGCCACCGCGATACAACTCGACGATGTCTTCCACCGCACCATAGCCGAGATCTGCGGCCTGCCGATGATCTGGAGAGCCGTCGACATCTCGAAGGCACAGATGGATCGCGGGCGCTATCTCGCTATCCCAAGACCGGGTTATGGCGAACAGACGATCGAGCAGCACGAGGCCATTTTCGACGCGCTGAAGCGCCACGACGCCGAGGGTGCGGCACGGGCCATGGAACATCATCTCGAGACGTCGTTCCGCAACACGCTCGAAGTCGCCGCCGACCTTCTCGGCTGAAGCCCCGCGAGCAACCAGCATGCAAAGAATGGGACTTTGTATCGGCGTGAAAGCCGAGGCGATCGCAAGCGCGTCCACGCCGCCGTCTGGCCCGAAGTGCTCGACGTCATCAGCCGCGCCAACATCCGCAACTATTCGATCTTCCTGCGCGAACCGGAGAACCTTCTGTTCGCCTGCTGGGAGTATCACGGCAGCGACTTCGCCAGGGATGCAGCGCGGATGAGCGAGTCGCCGGCCATGCGCAAATGGTGGGAACTGTGCGACCCCATGCAGACGCCGCTGCCGACGCGCGCCGACGGCGAATGGTGGGCGGCCATGGGAGAGGTCTTCCATCTCGATTGACCAGAACGTTATCGGGCAGTCGCTTCCCGGATATGCCCCAACGACGTGGCGACCGGTCCGTCTTTCATGACGACCTCATCCAGTCTCCGGCCTTGACCTCCTTGACCTCTGACATTCTATTATATTAGTATTCCAAATCATTTCTTGTCTCTCGACCTCCTGTCGCGGAGAACTTTTTCAGAGTATGGGGTCATGGCGCGGTTCATCAAGCTTTCGGGGGCCGACAACATTCTTCTGGCGGTCGATCCGTTGAAGATCGGCGAAAAAGCCGGTGACGTGGCTGCCAGGGCACGCATACCGCGCGGGCACAAAATGGCCTTGCGCGACATCGGCTCGGACCAGCCGATCGTGAAATACGGCCAGACCATCGGTTTTGCGCGGGAACCAATCGTCGCCGGCGACTGGGTTCACGAGCACAATGTGTATCTGCGAAATTTCGAACGCGACTACGTCTTCGGCACGAATACCAGGCAAACCGAGATCGTTGC
This sequence comes from Mesorhizobium sp. AD1-1, assembly GCF_020164655.1. NCBI lineage: Bacteria > Pseudomonadati > Pseudomonadota > Alphaproteobacteria > Hyphomicrobiales > Phyllobacteriaceae > Mesorhizobium > Mesorhizobium sp. AD1-1. The sequence continues at coordinate 245,810 of NZ_JAIUGP010000001.1, read as the reverse complement.
CGAGGCCGAGCGCGCTACTTTCATGGGTTACCGCCGGCCGAGCGGCAAGGTGGGCACGCGCAACTTCATTGCCGTCCTGACCTCGGTGAACTGCTCTGCCAGCGTCGCCCGGTTCATCACCGACGAGGTCAACCGGTCTGGCATCCTGCGCGACTATCCCAATGTCGACGGTATCATCGCACTCGTCCACGGCACTGGCTGCGGCATCGACACCAAGGGTCCCGCTTACGACCTGTTGAAAAGGACGCAATGGGGCTTTGCCACGAACCCCAATATCGGCGGCGTGCTGATGGTCGGACTCGGCTGCGAAGCGTTCCAGATCCCACGCTGGATGCAGTCGTACAACATCAAGGAGAGCACGATTTTCCGCACGATGACCATCCAGGAAACCGGCGGTACGCGAAAGACGGTCGAGGCTGGCGTGAAGGCGATCGTCGACATGCTGCCTACGGTGAACGCCGCCGAAAGGACGCCGCAACCAGCCTCCGAACTGGTGCTTGCGCTGCAATGCGGCGGATCGGACGGTTACTCCGGCATCAGCGCCAATCCGGCACTAGGTGCTGCGGTGGACCTGCTTGTCGGGCAAGGCGGTACGGCGGTGCTCTCGGAGACGCCCGAGATCTATGGCGCCGAACATCTCCTCGCCTTGCGCGCCGAGAGCCGCGCGGTGGGCGAAAAGCTGATCGAACGCATCCGCTGGTGGGAGGATTATACCGCCAGGCACGACATGGAGATGAACAACAACCCTTCGCCCGGCAACAAGCTGGGTGGGTTGACGACCATCCTGGAGAAATCGCTCGGCGCTTCCGCCAAGGGCGGCACCACCAATCTGCGGGCGGTGCTGGAATATGCCGAGCCGATCAACGAGCGCGGCCTCGTCTTCATGGATACGCCCGGCTACGACCCGGTCTCGGCCACCGGGCAGGTCGCCGGCGGCGCCAACATATTGTGCTTCACCACCGGCCGCGGTTCGGCCTTCGGCTGCAAGCCGACGCCCTCGATCAAGCTTGCCTCCAACAGCTTCATCTTCGAGCAGATGCGCGAGGACATGGATATCAATTGCGGAGACATACTGGACGGCGTCTCGCTGGCCGAGAAGGGCGAGGAGATCTTTGCCGAGATCCTGCGCGTCGCTTCCGGCGGGCGCACCAGGTCGGAAGCGCTCGGCTATGGCGACAACGAGTTCGTGCCATGGAGCCTTGGCGCGACCATGTAGCGATCGCCGGCCTGCACAGGCCGGCCTTTATCCCGGAAGTAGCTCAAACGGAAAGAACCGCTCGACATGAACAGGATCGATCTTGACGGCCAGCACGCTGTGGTCACCGGTGGCGCCCAAGGCCTCGGCTTCGCGATGGCCAGGCGTTTCGTCGCTTCCGGCGCGACGGTCAGCTTGTGGGATCTCGATGAGGCCCGCCTCGAAACCGCCAAGAAGGAACTCGGCAACGCTGCCACGACAGAGATCGTGGACGTCGCCGATTGGACGTCGGTGGACGCGGCGCGCGCCAGGACCGAAGATCTGGCCGGCAAGATTTCCATTCTGGTCAATTCCGCCGGAATTGCCGGCCCTGCCGCCCCGCTCGACGTCTACGACATCGAGACGTGGAAGAAGGTCATCGACGTCAACGTAAACGGTACGTTCTACGTCAATCGCGCCGTGGTTCCCGGAATGAAGGAGCGCAATTACGGACGGATCGTCAACATCGCTTCGGTCGCCGGCAAGGAGGGCAACCCCAACGCCTCCGCCTATTCAGCCTCGAAGGCGGCGGTCATCGGCTTGACCAAGTCGCTCGGCAAGGAACTGGCGCAGTACGACATCGCCGTGAACTGCATCTCGCCGGCCACGGCACAGACGCGCATCCTCGAACAGCTGACGCCGGAGCACATCGAATATATGCGCTCGCGCATTCCGCGCGGCCGCCTGCTGGAGGTCGACGAAGCCGCGGCGATGGTCGCCTGGCTCGTCTCCAAGGAGAACAGTTTCACGACCGCCTCCACGTTCGACCTGTCGGGTGGGCGGACGACCTATTGAAGGGCAGTTGCCGTTCAGCCAGGCAACCGACCGAGGCCAGCCGCAAAGCGCGCCACCATCGCCACGCCGGTCTCGTTGGGCCGCATCGCCGGAGCCCGGTCGTGTATCGGGATGCCTGCGCGGGCGCCGAACAGCCGCTTGCCGTAGCAGATCAGGTTCTCGATGCCCTGCATGACGAAGACCGCTGCCGGCAGCATTCTTGCGTACTCGGCCTCGGCCGTCGCTTCGTCACCGATCCGAAACGCATTGTAGGCGCGCACGGCGAGGTCGATGCCATCAGGCGCCAGGATCATGCCGCGGCAACCGATGCGGAAATTGTCGATCAGTTCAAGGCCGCCGCGTCCGTTGAAAACGGGTATCCGGCCTTCGGTGCGTTCGATCAATCCGGCAATGTCGGTGACAGGGCCTTCGCCCTTGATCAGCCTTATGTTGGGATGAAGCGTGACAAGTTCGCGGATCTCGTCCGATGACAGGCCGCGCCCGAAAAACGCCGGCGCGTTCTGGATCGCCACCGGCAGGTCGGTTGCCTCGGCGACGCGGCCGAAGAACCTGGTGTATTCCAGCGCACCATAGGATCCGACCGGCGGCGGCTGCAGGATCACCCAATCCGCTCCCACGCTTTCAGCATGGCGAAGCTGTGCCACCTGCTCAGCCACCGAAGCGCCGAAGATGGTGAAGGCAAGCGGCACTTTTCCAGCCGTATCTTCCGCCGTCCAGTCCATGATCGTCCGGCGCTCGGCCTCGGTCAGCTTGGCGACTTCCGTCGCCAGGCCGAGCGCCGCCATGCCGTGCACGCCCGTCGCCAGGCAGATCTCGACCTGCCGACGCATCGCCGCGCGGTCCAGTTGTTCGTTCGCGTCAAAGAGCGCGTAGAGAATGGCGTGAATGGCGTGGAAATCGTCAGGCCGGAAATTGGGCATGCTGGTCGGCCTCAATGGCTTTCGCGTGGAATGGCGTGGCCACGGCATCCGACGAGAAAGTCGAGATCGGCGCCGCGGTCCGCCTGCAGGACACGGTCGACATAGAGGCCCTGATAGCCGCCGCGCATCGCCGGGACGGGCGGTAGCCAGGATTCACGACGCCGCGCCAGCTCCTGTGCCGACACGTCGAGATGCAGCTTCCTTGCTTCGACGTCGAGCTCGATGAAGTCGCCGCTCCTGACCAGCGCCAGCGGGCCGCCGATGGCGGCTTCGGGTGCGGCATGCAGCACGACGGTGCCGAAGGCGGTGCCGGACATGCGGGCATCGGAGATGCGGATCATGTCGCGGACACCCTGCTTCAGCAGCTTCCGGGGCAGCGCCATGTTGCCGACCTCGGCCATCCCCGGATAGCCCTTGGGGCCGCAATTCTTCAGCACCATGATCGACGCTTCGTCGACGTCGAGCGCGGGATCGTCGACGCGCGCCTTGTAGTCGTCGATGTCCTCGAAGACGACGGCGCGGCCGCGATGCTTCATCAGGGCCGGTGACGCGGCTGACGGCTTGATGATGGCGCCGTCGGGCGCCAGATTGCCACGCAGCACCGCGATACCGCCATTGGGAGTAAGCGCCTTGTCGCGCGGGCGGATCACCTCGGGATTGTAGTTTTTAGCGTCACGGATGTTGTCGCGCACGGTCTTGCCGGTGACGGTCAGCACGTCGAGATCGAGCAGATCGCCGATCTCCTTCATGACCGCCGGAATGCCGCCTGCGTAGCAGAAGTCCTCCATCAGGAAGCGGCCTGACGGCATCAGGTCGAGGATGGTCGGTACATCGCGGCCATATCGATCCCAATCGTCCAGTGTCAGTTCGGTGCCGACGCGGCCGGCAATCGCCAGCAGATGCACGACCGCATTGGTCGAGCCGCCGATGGCACCATTGACACGGATGGCGTTGGCGAAAGCTTCTTTCTTGAGGATGGCGGACGGGCGGAGATTCTCATTGACCATCTCGACGATGCGCCGCCCCGTCATGCGGGCGATGCGGCTGCGGCGCGCGTCGACCGCCGGATAGGCAGCGTTGCCCGGCAGCGCCAGGCCGAGCGCTTCGACCATCGAGGCCATGGTCGAGGCCGTGCCCATGGTCATGCAATGACCCGGCGAGCGTGACATGGCACTCTCGGCATTAGCGAAATCCTGCTCGCTCATCACGCCGGCGCGGACATCCTCGGAGAATTTCCAGACATCGGTGCCGGAACCTATCTCGCGGCCCTGGAAACGGCCATTGAGCATCGGCCCGCCGGAAATGACGATCGACGGCAGGTCGCAGGAGGCCGCGCCCATGACCAGCGACGGGGTGGTCTTGTCGCAGCCTGCCATCAGCACGACACCGTCCATCGGATTGCCGCGGATCGCTTCCTCGACATCCATCGAGGCGAGATTGCGGAACAGCATCGCCGTCGGGCGCAGATTGGATTCGCCGCAGGAGAAGACCGGGAATTCCAGCGGCAGGCCGCCGGCTTCCAGCACGCCCGCCTTGATGTGCTCGATCAGGCCACGGAAATGCACGTGGCAAGGCGTGAATTCGGAGAAGGTGTTGCAGATGCCGATCACCGGGCGGCCGTCGAAGGCATCGTCGGGCAGGCCGTTGTTCTTCATCCAGCTGCGGTGAATGAAGGCGTCCTTGCCCTGCCCGCCGAACCAGTGCTGCGATCGTCTCTTGGTCATGGTTTTCCCGGAATTCAGGCTGGATGCTGGAGCTGGCTCAGCCCACCATCTACGACGAGCGTGGCCGCATTCATGAACGGGCACTCGTCGGAAATCATGAACACCGCAGCCAGCGCAATCTCGCGCGCCGTGGCGATGCGGCCGCCAGGATGTAGCGCCATGGTGTTGGCGCGTGCTGTGGCCGGATCGGCAAAGCTGTTCCAGTAGTCAATCGCCTTCTGGGTTTCGACATAGCCGGGCGCCAGCGCGTTCACGCGCACCCCTTGCGCCGCATATTCGAGCGCCAGCGATTTGGTCAGGCCGAGCAGCGCGTGCTTGGCGACCGGATAGGGAAAGGTGTGTGGGATGATGGTGAAGCTGTGCGTCGAGGCGATGTTGAGGATGGCGCCGCCGCCGCTCGCGATCATGCCCGGCAACACCGCCTTGCTGCAATTCCAAGCGCCCTTGACGTTGACGTCGAAGTTGCGGTTCCATTCCTCCTCGGTCGCCTCGAGCGGCGTCGAGAACACATTGATCCCGGCATTGTTGATCAGCGCGTTGATGGGGCCGATCTCGGCGGCCGCTTGGCTGACGGCAGCGGCAATTGCGGCACCGTCGCTGATGTCGGCTGCCGCATGCCCGACATGGCCGCGCGGCACGGCGAGGCCCGCGACGGTCTTGTCCAGCAGTGCGCCGTCGCGGTCGACCAGGAACAGTCTTGCGCCTTCGGCAAGGCAGGCCTCGGCGATCGCCAGCCCGATGCCTTGCGCGGCGCCGGTCAGGAAGATGCGTTTGCCGGAAAGGCGCTCAGCCATGGTTGTCGCTCCAGTCGAAGACGGTCATTGCGAATCTTGCTCTGAGAACCTCGCCGGGGGAAAGTACCTTGATCCCCATTGGGTCGGCATCGAAATGCTTCAACGCATTTGGGGTATGGCTCATCGGCTCCAGGCAGAAGAAGCTTCGGTCCGTGTCCGGCGCAAAGAGCATGTAGCGGTCGAGCTCCGCGTCCGCCTCGATGTCGATCCCCAGACAGTGCTCCGGCCAGATGATGCGCGCGATGCCGCTCCACCCTTCGAAGCCATTGTTCAGCCAACGGTCGGGCAAATGGCGCGGCGTTGAGAAATCGACATCGGCGGCAATGGCGCTCCTGGACGCTGGAAGGTGCCCGTCGCGCTCTGTCCACCAGGTTTCGGCCGGCGCAAACAAGGTCGTCCGCGGCGTGCGCGGAAAGAATGGATGGAAACCGAGGCCGAATGGCAGTGGAATGACGCCGGTATTTTCGACGGCAAGCCGGAGTTCCAGCCGCGCGCCGGCGAGCCGGAACGACTGTCGCGCATGGTAGACATAGGGCGAGTCGACGCCGCGCGGATGATCGAAGGCCAAATGGAGGCGGTCGACGCGATGCTCCTCGACCTTCCAGTTCGCCTGCCAGCCGTCACCGTGAATATAGAAAGGATCAGTCGTGTTGGGCGCCAGCGTGAAGTTTTGACCGCCGCAGGAAAACGCATTGCCCTCGACGCGATTGCCGATCGGCACCATCGGAAAGCAAGCGCAGTGCACAACGTCGAACTCGGCCTCGCCTTGGTAGGGACGCAGGAATGGCACCCCGTCGGCCGTATGGCCGTTGACGATTGCGCTGCCAGAGGGGCTGATCTCGACGCACAGCCGATTGCTTTCCAGTAGTATTCCAGCCGACATGCCCTGCCCCGAGTCAACGCCGGCCCAAAGCCGACGAGCGCAGATTGTCGAGCAGCACGGCCAGCAGCAAAATAACGCCGCGCACGATGTACTGGTAAAAGGCCGGGATGTTGAGCAGGTTCATGGCGTTCTCGGCGATGCCCATGATCAGCACGCCGACGATGACGCCCGACATGGTGGCGCGGCCGCCGGCAAGCGAGACGCCGCCGAGCACGCAGGCCGAGATGACCGAGAGTTCCAGTCCGACCGCCGCGTTGGGCTGGCCCGAGGTGATGCGCGACGCCAGCAGGATGCCGGCGATGCCGCAGACGACGCCTTGCAGCGCAAAAATCCAGATGCGCGTCCGGTCGACATTGACGCCGGCAAGGCGCGAAGCCTCCGGATTGCCGCCGATGGCCAATGTGTTCTTGCCGAAGACGGTGCGGTTGAGGACGAAGCCGAAGATGAAAAACAGGATGGCGAGCACCCAGACCGGCGTCGGAATGCCGAGCAGTTTGGACAGCGCGAGCTGGTAGAAATCCGGGCTGTTGATGCCGACGGCGCGGCCGTCGGACGCAATCAGCGCAAACCCGCGCACGATCTGCATGGTGGCCAGCGTCGTGATCAGCGCGTTGATGCGGAATTTGGCGATGACGACGCCATTGATGAAGCCGACGAAGGCGCCGCTGGCAATTGCCGCCAAGAGGCCAAGCAGGATCGAGCCGGTGTAATTCGACGCCATCACAGCGACCATGCCGGCAAAGGCGACGATGGAGCCGACCGACAGGTCGAAGTCGCGTGCGGCAAGGCAGAACATCATGGTGCAGGCGACGATACCGACGGTGACCACCGACTGCAGCAGGCCGAGCATATTGCGGTCGGTGAGGAAATTCGGCACCAGAGCCGAGACCAGCGCGAAGGCGACGACAAAGATGACGACGAGGCCCTGTTCGCCGAGCAGGATTTTTTTCAACTGGTCGGTCATGCCAAAAGTCCTCAAGATGCGATCGCGTCGGGGGTTTTCTGATCGGGGAGAGCGGCGGCCAGGATCGCCCTTTCGGCGAACTGGTCGCGGGTGAGCTCGGCGCTGACGCGGCCGCCGCACATCACCAGAATGCGATCGCAGATGCCCATCACCTCCGGCAGTTCGGACGAGACGACAACGATCGCCATGCCGTCCTGCGCAAGCTGGTAGAGCAGTTCATAGATTTCCGATTTGGCACCGACGTCGATGCCGCGCGTCGGCTCGTCGACAATGAGAACCCGCACCCCTTGTTCGGACAGCCAGCGGCCAAGAATGACCTTCTGCTGGTTGCCGCCGGAGAGGTTGATGATGTCCTGCTTGCGCGACGGCGTGCGCACCTTGAGCTTCTTGATGAAGGTTTCGGCGGTGGCGATCTCGCTGGCGCGGTTCAACACGCCGAAGCGCGTGTGATGGCGCCGCGACGAGATGTTGATGTTCTCCTCGACCGAGCGGCCCTGGATGATGCCGTCATGCTTGCGATCCTCCGAACACAGCACGATGCCGGCCCGGATCGTACCACGCGGATCGGTGGCAGGGACCAGCTTGCCATCGACGGTGATGGTGCCGCCCGAGCGCGGATCGGCGCCATAGACCAGACGCATCAGTTCCGAGCGCCCGGCGCCGATCAGGCCGAAGAAGCCGACGATCTCGCCTGCCCTCGCCTCGAAACTGGCCGGCGTCTTCAGTTTGGGGCCGCTGAGAGCGTCGACCTTCAGGCGGACATCGCCCGTTTTTCGTGCGCGAAAACCCCAGATATCCGAAATCTCGCGGCCGACCATTTCGGCGACGACCTGGTCGCGGGTGACGCCTTTCAGCGACGCATGGTGCGCCGCCAGCTTGCCGTCGCGCAGCACGGTCAGGCTGTCGCAGAGCCGGAACACTTCGTCGAGCCTGTGCGAGACGTAGATGATGACCTTGCCCTCGCCGCGCAGGCGGTCGATCAGGGCAAACAGGATTTCGCTTTCGCGCGAGGACAGCGACGAGGTCGGTTCGTCCAGCGCGATAACGCGTGCGTCGAGCATGATCGCCTTGGCGATCTCGACCATCTGGCGTTCGCCGATGGACAGCGTCTTGACCTTGCGGCGCATGTCGATGTCGATGCCGGCCGATTTCAGCTTGGCGCCGACGTCGTCCAGCATCCGGCGGCCGGCGATGATGCCGGCGTTGGCAGGGAAACGACCGAGGCTGAGATTTTCGGCAACGGTGAGTTCAGGAACCAGCTGCAGTTCCTGATGAATGACGATGACGCCATTGTCGAAGGCATCCCGGGTCGACGTATAGGCCTGAACCCTGCCGTCGATGCGGATCTCGCCCTGATCGGCATGCTGGTCGCCGGACAGTATCTTGATCAGGGTGGATTTGCCGGCGCCGTTCTCGCCCATCAGCCCATGCACGGCGCCTTTGTCGACGCCGAACGAGATGTCCGACAGCGCCTTGACGCCCGGATAGGTCTTGGTGATGTGCGAGAAGTCGAGAAAGGACACGGGCAGCGATCCTCTTATGGAATGGCAAACAGGCGGCGGGATGAGCCGCCGCCTGTTTGTACAGGGAGGATTATTCGATGCCGAGGCCCTGGCGGACCTTCTGGTAGTCGTCGCGCTTGGCGAGTGCACCGGAAGTCAGGATCAACTTCTCCGGCTCCTTGTTGCTGGCAACCCAGTCATACATGTTGAGCGCCGTTTCGTAGCCATGACGCTTCGGCGAGATGATCACGGTGCCGACGAAGCCGGTGGCCGTCGGCTTCTTGAACTCGTTGATCGCCGAATCCGCGCCGCCAATGCCAACGCCGATCACGCTATCAGCGGGGATGCCGACGCTTTCGGAGGCACGCACCGCACCCAGCACCGCTTCGTCGTTGAGGCCGAAAGAAACCCACTTCTTGATCTCGGCATGGGCGTTGAGCACGACGGTCGCCGCATTGAGGGCAGCTTCCGTATCGGTCTTGGCCTGAGGGGCGTCAAAAATGTTCTCGGCCTTGAAGCCGTTTGCCTTGAGCACCGAGATGGCGCCTTCGACGCGGTCGACCGCGGTCGGCAGTTGGTCGTAAGAGACGCGGATGGCGCCGACCTCGTCGGCCTTCCAGCCGCGCGCCTTCATCTCGTCGACGATCGCCTGGCCAACCGCCTCGCCGATCTTGGTTGCCGAGATGCCCATATGCGGCACGTCTTCCAGCGCCTTGCCGTCGGCGCCGACCAGGCGGTCATCGACAGTCATCAGCTTGAGATTGTTGGCGGCGGCCTTGGCGACGATGCCGGGGCCGAGCTTCACGTCGGGCGTGCAGACGATGAAACCCTGCGCGCCCTGGGCGCCGAGATTGTCGATGGCCGACATCAGCTTCTCACCGTCTTCGGCGCCGATCTTGACCAGGGTAAAGCCCTTTTCCTTGGCGGCCTGGTCAGCAAACTTCCATTCGTCCTGGAACCACGGCTCCTCGGGCTGTTTGACGATGAAGCCGATCTTGGTGTCCTGAGCATATGCAGCGATGGTCGTGACGGACAGCACGGCAAGCGCGCCCGCGACGAGCGCGGTCTTCAAAAGTCGCATGATTACCTCCCAGCGATAGACCGGGCGCTCAGCCCGGATGCCGGAGTCTCTAATCGCTTTTATCATACTCGTCAATTGATCTGGTATGATAATTAATGTACATGCTCTGACCAGCGATCGCTGGCGCAATTGATCCGCATCCGTTAAGGCCGGACCGGTTGTGCGAAACCAGCGGTTCGCCGCCTTGGAGGAGGGCTGAGGTGACCGGGACTTTGAAGAAACCGCAAGGCGACACAGCCACTCGCCGCCCGCGCGTCATGCCCGACGTGACCAAGGCGATTGCCTCGGACATCTTTTCCGGGCGCTATCCGGCCGGCTCCTCACTGCCGACCGAAAACGAGCTCGGCGTCGAATACAGCGTCAGCCGCACCGTCATCCGTGAGGCCCTGAAAGTGTTGGCGGCAAAAGGGCTGGTGCTGTCGCGGCCACGCGTCGGCACGATCGTCTGCAACGAGGACGACTGGAACATCATCGACCCGCAGGTGCTGGCCTGGCACGCGCCGCATGCACTGGACGACAAGCTCTTCGACGCCATTCTTGAGACTCGCCGGGCCATCGAGCCGCTGGTTGCCGAACTCGCCGCCACGCGCGCGACGCTGCAGGAGATCGCCGATCTCGAAGCCACCTGGCGCGGCATGGCCGGCGCCGGCGAGGATCTCGCCGCCTTCTCGCGCAGCGACATCGCTTTCCACCAGATCGTCTATGCCGCGAGCCACAACCCGATCTTTCGCCAGATCGGCAATCTCATCGACACCGGGCTGAAATTCTCGCTGGAGGCGACGGCGGTGATTTCGCTCGACCGGCGCATGGAGGCCGTGGCGGCGCACCGCGAGGTGGTCGAGGCGCTGCGTATGCGCAATGCCGATGCCGCGCGTGGGGCGGCAAACAAGATCCTCGACCTCGCGGCGCGCGACCTCGTCAGCGCCAAGAAACTCAAAAGCAACTGAGACTGCGCATGAAAATCATCTCGCTCACCACCTACATCGTTCCGCCGCGCTGGCTGTTCCTGAAGATCGAAACCGATGCCGGCGTGATCGGCTGGGGCGAGCCGGTCGTTGAAGGCCGGGCGCTGACCGTCGAGGCGGCGGTCAAGGAGCTTGGCGATTATCTCATCGGCAAGGATCCCCGGCTGATCGAGGATCACTGGACGGTGATGCACCGCGGCGGTTTCTACCGCGGCGGCCCGATCCTGATGAGCGCCATTGCCGGGATCGACCAGGCACTGTGGGACATCAAGGGCAAGGCGCTCGGCGTGCCCGTGCACGAACTGCTCGGCGGCAAGCTGCGCGACTCGATCAAGGTCTATTCCTGGATCGGCGGCGACCGCCCGGCGGAGGTCGCTGCCGGCGCCAGGGAAATGGTGGCGCGCGGTTTCCTGGCGCTCAAGATGAACGGTACCGAAGAACTGCAGATCGTCGACAGCCATGACAAGATCGACGCCGCTGTCGAACGCGTCGCCATGGTGCGCGAGGCCGTCGGGCCCAACATCGGCATCGCTGTCGATTTTCATGGCCGCGTGCACCGGCCGATGGCGCGTGCGCTCGTCAAGGAACTCGAACCCTATAGGCTGATGTTCATCGAGGAGCCGGTGCTCAGCGAAAACCGCGAGGCGCTGAAGGAGATCGCCGCGCTTGGCTCGACACCGATCGCGCTCGGCGAGCGGCTCTATAGCCGCTGGGACTTCAAGTCCGTGTTCGAGGAAGGCGTCGTCGACATCATCCAGCCCGACCTGTCGCATGCCGGCGGCATCACAGAATGCCGCAAGATCGCGGCGATGGCGGAAGCCTATGATGTCGCGGTCGCGCCGCATTGCCCGCTCGGGCCGATCGCGCTTGCCGCGTGCCTGCAGCTCGACGCGGTCAGCTACAACTGCTTCATCCAGGAGCAGAGCCTCGGCATCCACTACAATGCCGCCAACGACCTGCTCGACTATGCCGCCAACAAGGATGTCTTCCGCTACGAGGATGGTTATGTCGCCATCCCCGACGGCCCGGGACTGGGTGTCGAGATCGACGAGGATTATGTCAAGGAACGTGCCAGGGAAGGCCACCGCTGGCGCAACCCGATCTGGCGCCACAAGGACGGTTCCTTCGCCGAGTGGTGATCCGGGCTGGCTTTCAGACTCCAAGCACTCCAGGAATAATGAAGACTTTGTCCGGCGAGCAGTTGCTCTCGAGAAATGGCTCGTTCGTTCGGTTTGATCGAGGGGCTTTCAGCGGCGTTGCCGAATTGACCATCAAACGCAGATGACCGCAGTGCGGCACATTCATCGGCTGCGAATTGCAGAGGGACTGTTTGGTGGAGCCAATCGGGATCGAACCGACGACCTCTTGAATGCCATTCAAGCGCTCTCCCAACTGAGCTATGGCCCCACTTCCGGCAGTCAACCGGCGCCGTTTCCGGCGAAGAGATCCGGCGCGGGTTGGAGACCGCGCCGTTAGTGCAGGCGGCTTCTAACCCCGCCCTTCTCAGATATCAAGCCTTCGAGAGTCGCTTTTTCTTCACAGTCCTCGAAAGCCCGCAAACGCCCGCTTTCAAGGCCGATCAGACCTCGTCGTCGTCGTCGCCGACGCCGATCATGTCGGCAACGTCGTCATCTTCTTCCTCTTCGTCGGCGAGGAAGGTGTCATCTTCGTCGTCGCCGAGATCAACGTCGTCCTCGTCGTCGCCAAGATCCGGCAGGTCGTCGCCCTTGACGTCCTCATCAGCCTCTTCGAGCGAGACGACCTCAACGCCTTCTTCTTCCTCGGCGTCCACTTCCTTCTCGGCCACTTCCTCTTCCTCCTCGAGAGCGGCAATCTTGCCTTCCTCGAAATAGGAACGCGGATAGGTCTTGCCGGTGTAGGGCGAGACGATCGGGTCCTTGTTCAGGTCGTAGAATTTTCGGCCCGTCTCCGGGTCGATACGTTTTGTGCCAAGTTCGGTTTTTGCCACGGCAAGCCTCGTCAATAAAAGAGTGGTCCCCTTAACCACAGTTTGCAGCGCTGTCAAAGCGAAAAGCCGGCGTCACAAAACCATGCATTGAAAGGCCTCGCGTGAAGTGACGACCATGGGGATGACCATTTCGGCCCACCGTGGTACGAGACCGCCGCAACAAATGAAAAGCGCCGGCCCGCCGGCATTCCGTCCAGGGAAATTCCATGTCTCACGCCGCCGCCCCCAAGCCGGCCACCGCCCGCCAATCCCCAGCCCTTTCCGGCATCGCGCGCGTGCCGGGCGACAAGTCGATCTCGCACCGTTCCTTCATGTTCGGCGGCCTCGCCTCCGGCGAGACCCGCATCACCGGCCTGCTCGAAGGCGAGGACGTGATGCGCACGGGTGCCGCCATGAAGGCAATGGGCGCGCATATCGAGAAGAACGGCGACGAGTGGGTGATCCGCGGCACCGGCAACGGCGCGCTGCTGCAGCCGGAAGGCCCGCTCGATTTCGGCAATGCCGGCACCGGCTCGCGGCTGACCATGGGCCTTGTCGGCACCTATGACATGGAGACCACCTTCATCGGCGATGCCTCGCTGTCGGGCCGGCCGATGGGCCGTGTGCTGGAACCCTTGCGCCAGATGGGCGTGCAGGTGCTGAAGGCGACGCCGGGCGACCGCATGCCGATCACACTGCATGGACCCAAGCATGCCGCACCGATCACCTATCGCGTGCCGATGGCCTCGGCGCAGGTGAAGTCCGCAGTGCTGCTCGCCGGCCTCAACACACCCGGCATCACCACGGTGATCGAGCCGGTGATGACACGCGACCACACCGAAAAGATGCTGAAGGGGTTTGGCGCCAATCTGTCGGTCGAAACCGACGAGCGTGGCGTGCGCCACATCTTCATCGAAGGCCAGGGCAAGCTGACCGGCCAGACCATCGCCGTGCCGGGCGACCCGTCCTCAGCCGGCTTCCCGCTGGTGGCCGCCCTGATCGTGCCGGGTTCGGACATCACGATCGAAAACGTACTGATGAACCCGACCCGCACCGGCCTGCTTTTGACGCTGCAGGAGATGGGCGGCAACATCGACATCCTCAACCCGCGCAATGCCGGCGGCGAGGATGTCGCCGACCTGCGGGTACGTTACTCCGAGCTCAAGGGCGTCATCGTGCCGCCCGAGCGGGCGCCGTCGATGATCGACGAGTATCCGGTGCTGGCGGTCGCTGCGAGCTTCGCCGAGGGCGAAACGCTGATGCAGGGGCTGGAGGAGTTGCGGGTGAAGGAATCCGACCGGCTGTCGGCCGTCGCCAACGGGCTGACGCTCAACGGCGTCGACTGCACCGAGGGCGAAGCTTCGCTTGCCGTGCGCGGCAAACCGGGCGGCAAAGGCCTTGGCGGCCATCCCAATGGCAAGGACACCACCGTGCAGACCCACCTCGATCACCGCATCGCCATGAGCTTTCTGGTCATGGGGCTGGCGACGGAAAAGCCGGTGACCATTGACGACGCCGCCATGATCGCGACCAGCTTTCCGGAGTTCATGGGGCTGATGACGGCGCTGGGCGCGGAGATCGGGTGACGGTCGTGGCAACCAATAGCCTTGGTACGTTGGCAGGCCAGCGCCCAACCCTTTCGGCGGTCTGCCAATGACACACGTCTTCACCATCGCCATCGACGGCCCCGCCGGCGCCGGCAAGGGCACCCTCGCCCGCCGGCTGGCCGACCACTACCGCCTCAACCTGCTCGACACCGGCCTCACCTACCGTGCCGTGGCCTATGCGCTCATCCAGCACGCGCTGCCGCTCGACAATGTCTCGGCGGCTGAAACCGCTGCCCGCCAGGTCGATTTGGCAAAGCTCGACCGGACGGTCTTGTCGGCGCATGCGGTCGGCGAGGCGGCCTCCAAGGTCGCGGTGTACCCGACCGTGCGGCGCATCCTCGTCGAAAAGCAGCGCGACTTCGCCAAGACGCCGCCGGGTGCGGTGCTCGATGGGCGCGACATCGGCACCGTGGTGTGCCCCGACGCCGACATCAAACTCTATGTGACGGCGAGCGCCGAGGTGCGGGCACAGCGCCGGCTGGCCGAGATCGAGAGCATCGGCGGGACCGCCGATTTCACCGAGATCCTCGCCGATATCATGCGCCGCGACGAGCGCGACATGGGCCGTGCCGACTCACCTTTGAAGCCGGCCGCCGACGCGCACTTGCTTGATACCAGCGAAATGGCTATAGAAGCCGCGTTTCTTGCAGCCATGGCGATCATCGATGACGTCTTGGCCAAGAGAGACTAGGCCTGATCCGGGTTTTTCCCTCGTCTTTCCGTTGTCGGAGGCGAAGAAAATACCCATATCGGGCACGAACCAGCCTGCCAGCATTCTTCATGCGCCGGAATTGCCGCTTAAAGAGCGGCCCAGGGCTTTTGTAGCCCGGAACGCCGGCAGGCCAACGCAACGCTAACCCACGGCGCCCGTCCCGCTTCCAGATGCGGGGCACTCCAGGAGAAACAATGTCAGCTGCAAATCCCACTCGCGATGATTTCGCGAGCCTGCTCGAAGAATCATTCACCACCGGTCACTCCGGCGAAGGCCAGGTCGTCAAGGGCACGATCACGGCGATCGAAAAGGACATGGCCATCATCGACGTCGGCCTCAAGGTCGAAGGCCGCGTGCCGCTGAAGGAATTCGGCGTCAAGGGCAAGGACACTACCCTCAAGGTTGGTGACACCGTCGAGGTCTATGTCGAGCGCATTGAAAACGCGCTTGGCGAAGCAATGCTTTCCCGTGAGAAGGCCCGTCGCGAAGAGAGCTGGGTCCGCCTCGAAGAGAAGTTCACCAAGGGTGAGCGCGTCGAAGGTGTTATCTTCAACCAGGTCAAGGGCGGCTTCACGGTCGACCTCGACGGCGCCGTGGCCTTCCTGCCGCGCAGCCAGGTCGATATCCGCCCGATCCGCGACGTCTCCCCGCTGATGCACAACCCGCAGCCCTTCGAGATCCTCAAGATGGATCGCCGCCGCGGCAACATCGTGGTGTCTCGCCGTACCGTGCTCGAAGAGAGCCGCGCCGAACAGCGTTCGGAAATCGTGCAGAACCTCGAAGAAGGCCAGGTTGTCGAAGGCGTCGTCAAGAACATCACCGATTACGGTGCGTTCGTCGACCTCGGCGGCATCGACGGCCTGCTGCATGTCACCGACATGGCATGGCGCCGCGTCAACCATCCGACCGAAATCCTCAACATCGGTCAGACGGTCAAGGTGCAGATCATCCGCATCAACCAGGAAACCCACCGTATCTCGCTCGGCATGAAGCAGCTCGAGAGCGATCCGTGGTCCGAGATCGGCACCAAGTTCCCGATCGGCAAGAAGATCAAGGGCACCGTCACCAACATCACCGACTACGGCGCGTTCGTCGAGCTGGAGCCGGGCATCGAGGGTCTCATCCACGTTTCGGAAATGTCGTGGACGAAGAAGAACGTGCATCCCGGCAAGATCCTGTCGACGACCCAGGAAGTCGACGTGGTGGTGCTCGAAGTCGATCCGGCCAAGCGCCGCATCTCGCTCGGCCTCAAGCAGACGCTCGAGAATCCGTGGCAGGCTTTCGCCTCTAGCCATCCGGTCGGCAGCCAGGTCGAGGGCGAGGTCAAGAACAAGACCGAGTTCGGCCTGTTCATCGGCCTCGAAGGCGACGTGGACGGCATGGTGCACCTTTCCGACCTCGACTGGACCCGTCCGGGCGAGCAGGTCATCGAAGAGTACAATCGCGGCGACATGGTCAAGGCGCAGGTGCTCGACGTCGACATCGACAAGGAGCGCATCTCGCTCGGCATCAAGCAGCTGGCCAAGGATACGGTCGGCGAAGCGGCGACTTCAGGCGAACTGCGCAAGAACGCGGTCGTCACCTGCGAAGTCATCGGCGTCAAGGATGGCGGTCTGGAAGTGCGGCTGGTCGACAGCGGCATCGAAACCTTCATCAAGCGCTCCGACCTGAGCCGTGACCGCGACGAGCAGCGCCCCGAGCGCTTCACCGTCGGCCAGAAGGTCGATGCCCGCGTCATCGCCTTCGACAAGAAGACCCGCAAGCTGCAGGTCTCGATCAAGGCGCTGGAAATCGCCGAAGAGAAGGAAGCGGTCGCTCAGTACGGCTCGACCGACTCCGGCGCTTCGCTGGGCGACATCCTGGGTGCCGCGCTGAAGAAGCAGGGCAGCTAAGTCTTCGCACCGCGAAGCCTTCGCACAGGCTCCAAAACAAAACCCCGCCGGAGCGATCCGGCGGGGTTTTTCTTTGACCTAGGTAAAGGTTGGAAAGTTACGCCCTGCCGTAAAGCGGCACCAGCGTGCCGCTCATCGCCTGATTGGCCGGCGAGGCGAGATAGGCGATGGCCTCGGCGGCGGCTTCGAGGCTGACCCATCTTGTGACATCGGCATCCGGCATATCGGCGCGGTTTGCCGGCGTATCTAGCGTCGACGGCGCCACGGCATTGACCAGGATGCCCTTGTGCTTCAGCTCTTCGGCCATCGCCACCGTCATGGCTGCCACCGCCGCCTTGCTGGCGGCGTAAGCGACCATGCCGGCGCCGCGCCGCGGATCGAGCCCGGCGCGCGCGGTGACGTTGACGATGCGGCCCGCCGTGTCCGACGACAGCATCGAGCGGATCGCGGCGCGGCAGCACAGGAAGGCGGTGCGCGCATTGGTGTCCATCATCTCGGCAAAGGACGCCGACTCGATCTTTTCAACAGGCGCCGAGGTGAAGCCGCCAGCCAGATGGATCGAGCCCCAAAGGCCCGGAACCTGGCTATAGAACGCTTCGACCTTCGCGGGGTCCGAGAGATCGACGTTGTGCACCAGCTGGACACGGTCATGCGAGGTAAAGGGGAAATGCGTAGGGGCGGCGGCATGAGCATTGGGCACATGGCAGATCGCGCCGTCGCTCAGCAGTTTGCCGACAACCGCACCGCCGAGTGCACCGGTCCCACCAGTCACGACGATATGCTTGCCTTCAAGTGTTTCCGTCATCTTGGACGCTCCTGTCATTTTTTTGTCGTTAGGTCGTTTCTGTGCCGCCGACGCGAAGCGTCGCGCCTTTTGCGCCATCACTCAATTGACATCTCGACATGGCAGTTGTCGCGTCTTTGCATGCGTCCGACACTTCAGCCGTGGCCCGCCAAGACGGGAAACCCGCGCTTCAGTCAACTGTGATTTCGATGACGCGCGGCAGTCCGGTGGCCCGGGCGCGCTTCAGCGCGTCCGCGAGAGCGTCGATATCGGCAAGCCGTTCGGCGCCGATGCCATAAGCCTCGGCCAGCTTGCAGAAATCCGGCGGCGCCGGCGATACGCCGACCGGCTCGACGCCGACATCGAGCATCGAGGTTTCGATCTCGCGGTAGCCTCTGTTGTTCCAGACGACGAAGATGACCGGTACCCGCGCGTCGAGCGCGGCGCCCAGTTCCGGCAGCGTGAACTGGAAGCCGCCGTCACCCGTGAGGCAGACGACCGGCGCATCGGGTATCGCAAGGGCCGCGCCAATTGCGGCCGGCGGGCCGTAGCCAAGCGCGCCGAAGCCGGTGGCGGCATTGAACCAACCGCCTGGCCGATCATGGTCGTAATAGAGGTTGGCCGCATAGATCGGCTGCGTCGAATCGCCGACGATGAGCGCGCCCGGCAAAGCGTCGCGGATCATCTCGACGGCGCGCACCTGCCCCTGCAGTGTCGGATTGAGCTCGGCAAAGGCTGCTTTGCGTGTAGTAGCGGCGCGCGACGATCCGCCCTCGCTTGCCCGGACATGGCGGGTTTCCAGAAGCAGTGCTTCGAGCGCCTCGGCGCAATCGGCCTGGATCGAAACCGTCGCCGGGCGGCGGGCAAGCTGGTCCGCGCCGATATCGATGCGGATCAGGTTGGCGGGCAGGACGAAGCCGCCATCGCTGTAGCCGTCATAGTCGGTCGAGCCGAATTCGGTGCCGGCGGCAATGACCAGGTCGGCGTCGGCCATCAGCGCCCGTACTGTCTTCAGGCTGGGACTGGCCGGCACGCAAAGCGGATGACCATGCAGCAGGCCGCGCGCATTGGTGGTCTGGACGACCGGCGCCCCCAGCCGTTCGGCCAGACGCCGCAGTGGCGCTTCGGCGCGTTTGGCGCCGCCGCCGACCAGGATCAGCGGGCGGCGCGCTGCACTGATGAGTTTGGCCGCGTTGGCAATTGCGACACCTTCCGGCACGGGCGGCGTCACATTGCTCAGCATGGCAGCGATGCCATCCGCCGGCTTGACCATGACGTCGGTCGGGATCTCGATATGCACCGGGCCGGGCCGGGCCGATGAAAACAGAGCGAAGGCCTGCGCCAGCGCGCCGGGCAATTCGCCAGCCTCGGTAACGCGCTGCGAAAACAGCGCCACCTTCTCCATCATGCCGCGCTGATCCGGCAATTCGTGCAGATGGCCCAGCCCCTTGCCCAGCGTCGGCGTGGCGTTGACGCCTGAGATCACCAGCATCGGCACCGAATCGGCGCGTGCCTGCCCCATGGCGGTGATGGTGTTGGTCAGCCCCGGTCCGGTGATGACGAAGGCGACGCCCGGTCTGCCGCTGGCGCGTGCGTAGCCATCGGCCATGAAGCCGGCGCCCTGTTCGTGACGCGGTGTGACGTGGCGGATCTTGGAGCGCGCTAGCCCGCGGTAGAGTTCTACCGTGTGGACGCCGGGAATCCCGAAGACCGTGTCGACGCCATGGGCTTCGAGCAGCGAAATGAGCGCTTCGCCGAGTGTCGTCATTGGTTTTCCTCCCCTTCCGGCGCGAGGCCTAGTTCGGCCTCGACGGCCTTGATGCCGATCGCCGCCAATTCGCCGGGCGAGAACATCTCGCCGGCCAGGCAGCCTTCGATCCAGAGTCCGTCGATGATCGCATTAATCGCGATGGCATGGTGGCGCAATTGGCTTGCGTCCGATTTGCGCCGTTCGGCGGCGAGCACCTCGGCCACAACCGCTTCCACCTCATTGCGAAAACCAAGGTAGCCTTCGCGGTGGGCGTGGGCCAAGGTCGGATCCGCTCTGGCGCGGCCGATGAAGGTTGCCCAGAGCGAAAACACCCGCGCGTCGATAATCGGCGCATTGAGGTTGGCGGTGACGAAAGCCGCAAGGCGCTGGCGAGGCGAGGCATTCTCCATGACCAAAGCCGCTTTCGCCTGCTCGGTCATGCGGCCCATCAGCGCTGCATAGGCTTCCTGCAGCAATTCTTCCTTGCCGGGAAAATAGTGCCGGATCAGCCCGGCGGTGACGCCGGCACGCAATGCGATGGTGCGCAAGGTGGCGCCCTGCAGGCCATGTTCCGCCACGCTGTCCAGAGTGGCCTCGATCAGATCCTGCCGCCGCCGCTCCTCGCCCTCGCGACGGAACCTGCGGCGGGATGGCATATTCATTGGCGCAGGATCGGTCGCGTCAGGCATGTCGGCCCGCCCTCGCAGGCGATGCAGAGCGCATCCGCCTCGAAGATTTCGACCGTGCAGCCGGCGGCTTCCATCGCGGCTTTGGTCTTTGGAAAGCCCGCGACGGCAATGATCTTGTGTGGGCTGGTCGGCAGCACGTTCAGGCTAAGGCCGTTGGAAGCCGCGAACTCTTCGGCGTCGCCTTCGACCAGCCGGATGTTACGCGCCTTCAGCATCTGATAGAATGGGGCCGGCAAAAGCGGTGAATGGACCAGTGCGAGGTCGTCGGCCAGCGGGCTGATCACCGACATCAGATGCAGGCACGCTTCTTCGCCTTGCCACAGCGGAAGATCAAAGCCGTAGACGGAAACGCCCAGCGGCGTCAGCAGGTTGGAAACCTGCTGGATGCCTTCCTGGTTGGAGCGGACACCGCGCCCGATCACCAGCGTACGGGCATCGAGCCATACGCAATCACCGCCTTCGACCTGGCCAGGAACCTCGACGCGGCCCAGGATTGGAATGCCCAGCCTTCGGTAGGTTTCCTCATGCAGCGAGGGCTCCCTGGCGCGCAACGGCTTGCCCATGGACAGAATCAGCGCGCCGCGATCGGTCATCAGCGACGGGTCGTGCGTGAACACCGAGTCCGAAAGTCCATCCGCCGTGTCCTCGATCCATTCGATTTCGGCACCGGAAGCCGCCACCAGTTCAGCAAGGAGCGCGTGCTGCGATGCCGCTTTCGCCGGATTGAATCCCGGGCCATAGTGCCAGGCAACCCTGTCGGCATTGCGCATGGCGTTGGCCGCCGACCGCATCAGCACGCGGCGCAGCGGCGCCGCCATGGACTGTGATCCGAAAGCGCTCATCGAAGTCCTTTTTCGCTGAAAAAAATCGAGAAAATTTCATGGAAGGCTATTTATACACTTGCACAACAAGCTCGCAAGTGCCGTAATAAGCAGGATTGACGGGCTCTCGCCGTTGGGTCCATGCTGAAGTCTGGAGCGGGGCAGTACAGCGTATATGTTAATTAGCCGGATACACGTTCGACGAACCGCAGCCGACCCGATAGAGGTCACCCGGTGAGCGTGGTGGAAGCTGCCGCAGTCCGATCCGGCAAGGCGCAGGACGGCGCCGCCGAAGCCATCCATGTCGAGAACCTGCACAAGAAGTTCGGTGAGCTGCATGTGCTGAAGGGCGTCTCGCTGTCGGCGCGCGACGGCGAGGTCATCGCCATCATCGGCGGCTCGGGGTCCGGCAAATCGACCCTGCTGCGCTGCATCAACTGCCTGGAAAACCCGACCAGCGGCATCATTCGCGTCAATGGCGAGGAGATCAAACTCAAGGCCGACAGCCACGGCCACACCATTCCGGCCGACCGCAAGCAGATCGAGCGCATCCGCTCCAAGCTCGGCATGGTGTTCCAAAACTTCAACCTGTGGAGCCACATGACGCTGATCGAAAACGTCATCGAGGTTCCGGTGCATGTGCTTGGCGTCAAGCGTGATGTGGCGATCGGCGAGGCCGAGAGGCTGCTCGCCCGTGTCGGTCTGGCTGAAAAGCGCGACGTCTATCCGGCCTATCTGTCGGGCGGCCAGCAGCAGCGCGCCGCGATCGCCCGGGCGCTGGCCATCAATCCGCGCGTCATGCTGTTCGACGAGCCCACCTCCGCGCTCGATCCCGAACTGGTCGGCGAGGTGCTGAAGGTGATCGGCGACCTGGCGCGCGAAGGCCGCACCATGGTGCTGGTCACCCACGAGATGAAGTTCGCCCGCGAGGTCGCGACCCATGTCGTCTACCTCTACAACGGGCTGGTCGAGGAAGAAGGGCCGCCGGAGCAGATCTTCGGCGCACCGAAATCCGAAAGGCTGAAGCAGTTCATCCGCAACATCGGCTAGGCAAGCCGGGACGGAAGAAAACCGGGAACCAACAACAAACTGGGAGTCATGAAATGAAGACCGTTCTGAAGACATTTGCCGCAGCGCTGCTGCTCGGCGTCGCCGCCATGGGCGTGGCCAAGGCCGATCCGGTCAAGATCGGCGTCGCCGCCGAGCCTTATCCGCCCTTCACCTCGCCCGATGCTTCGGGCAAATGGATCGGCTGGGAGATCGACTTCATCGACGCCGTCTGCGCCGAGGAGAAGCTCGATTGCGTCATCACCCCGGTTGCCTGGGACGGCATCATCCCGGCTCTGACGACCAAGAAGATCGACCTCATCGTCTCCTCGATGTCGATCACCGCCGAACGCGCGAAGACGATCGATTTCTCGGACAAGTACTATAACACGCCGACCGCGATCATCGGCCCGAAGGACCAGAAATTCGGCTCCGCTCCGGACGACCTCAAGGGCAAGATCGTCGGCGTGCAAGTGTCGACGGTGCACGCTGTCTATGCCAAGAAGCACTTTGGCAGCACAGCCTCCGAGATCAAGGAATACCAGACCCAGGACGAGGCCAACAACGATCTGGCCGCCGGCCGTCTCGACGCGGTGCAGGCCGATTCCATCGCGCTTGGCGAATTCCTCAAATCCGACCAGGGCAAAGCCTGCTGCGACCTAAAGGGCATGGTCGCTCCCGATGACGAAGTGCTCGGACCGGGCGTCGGCGCCGGCGTGCGCAAGGAAGACACCGAACTGAAGGGCAAAATCAACGCCGGCATCAAGGCGATCCGCGCCAACGGCAAATATGACGAGATCTCGAAGAAATACTTCGATTTCGACATTTACGGCGGCGGCGGCGCGCAGTCGAACTGACGATCCTCGTATGAGCTGTGGGGTGTGGCGTCGCGCCATGCCCCACCTGCTCGATCTTTCCCAGGCATGTTTGCCGCCGACGCAGCCGTCGGCGGTTAGTCAGCACTTCGGGGGCGACGCTGATCGACGCACTTCTTTCGGCCTCCGCGGCCGGCATCACCGAGCTTCTCTCGCCCTACCCGCCAGGCTGGGGCGGGGCGCTTCTGGTTGGGCTGCTGCATTCGATCGAGATCGCGCTGGGCGCCACGTGCCTCGGCCTTCTGATCGGCACCGGCGGCGCCTATGGCAAGCTTTATGGCGGGCCGGTGGTGCGCGATCTCCTGGCGGTTTACACCACCATCGTGCGCGCCGTGCCCGAACTGGTGCTGATCCTGCTGCTCTATTACGCCGGCACCGACCTGATCAATCAGGCGCTGACGGCCATGGGTTATCAGCGCGTCGACGTGAGCGGCCTTGCCGCCGGCATCGCCGTGCTCGGCTTCGTCCAGGGCGCCTATTCGACAGAGGTGATACGCGGCGCGATCCTGGCCATTCCGCAGGGCCAGATCGAAGCCGCCCGCGCCTATGGAATGTCTCCGGGCCTGATGTTGCGGCGCATCACCTTGCCGTCAATGCTGCCCTTCGCTATTCCGGGCCTCGCCAATCTCTGGCTGATCGCCACCAAGGACACCGCGCTATTGGCTGTTGTCGGCTTCTATGAGCTGGCGCTGGCAACGCGGCAGGCAGCGGGCGTCACCAAGGCCTATTTCACCTTCTTTTTCGCGGCGGGCGTGCTCTATCTGCTTTTGTCGCTGTTTTCCAACCTCGTTATCGGCCGGGTCGAGACCTGGTCGCGGCGCGGCATGCCTTCGCTCAAGGAGGCGCGCTGATGGCCAACGAGGCGACCATCATCGACGTCGCCGCGCGAACGTCGCTGTGGCTGCAGCCGCACCGCATCGTGCTGATCGTGATCGCACTGGGCCTTGTTTTGTCGGCCGCCTTTTTCATGCGCTGGGACTGGCTGCCGCAATATTATGAAATGGGCTTGATCGGCCTCTGGCGCTCGCTGTGGATCCTGGCCGTCACCTGCGTGCTGGGCTTCCTGCTGGCCGTCCCGCTTGGCCTGGCGCAGGCTGCCGGCTCGTTCTGGTTCGCCGCACCCGCCAAGGTGTTCTGCACGGTGATCCGAGGCACGCCGCTGCTGATCCAGCTCTGGCTGCTCTATTACGGCCTGGGTTCGCTGTTCCCGCAATATCCGTGGATCCGCGAATCCTGGATGTGGCCATATCTGCGGCAAGCCTGGCCCTATGGCGTGCTGGCGCTGACCCTGTCGTTCGCCGGTTATGAGGGCGAGGTGATGCGCGGCGCCTTCGCCGGCGTGCCCAAGGGGCAACTCGAAGCCGCCCGCGCCTTCGGCATGAGCCGCTGGAAGGCGTTCCGGCGGATCTGGCTGCCGCAAGCCATCTACCGGGCGCTGCCGACGCTGACCGGCGAGACCGTGCTGCAATTGAAGTCGACGCCGCTGGTGGCGACGATCAGCGTCATCGACATCTTCGCCGTTTCGTCCAAAGTACGGCAGGACACCTACCTCACCTACGAGCCCTTGCTGCTGCTGGCGCTGATCTACATGACGATAACCGGCATTCTGGTCTTCGCCTTCAGCAGGATAGAGGCCAGGATCCCGAACAAGATTGGTTAGAGGGGAGTAGGGGAGTATCGGGCTACTATCCACATTCACATTTCCATCCCCATTCGCTATTCACTGCCCACTGTCCCGTACTCCCCTATTCCCCTACTCCCCTAGGACGGCCATGATGCAACTCAGTCTCGACCAGGCAAAAGGACTGTGCCGGATGGCGGCACTTGGCGCCGGCGCCAATGAGGAAGCGGCGCAATCGCTCACTGCTTCGATCATATCAGCCGAGGCCGAAGGGCTTTCCTCGGTCGGTCTGTCGCATTTCATCGACTATCTCGAGGCGCTGGAAGCCGGACGCATCGACGGCAATGCCGACCCGGTGATCACCCGGCCGGCGCTGGCAGTCTATCTCTCCGATGCACGCGGCGGGCTGGCGCATACCGGCTTCGACCGCACCATCGACGACCTCGCCAAGGCGGCAAAGCTGTTCGGTGTCGCCATCTTCTCGCAGAAGAACGCCTATACATGCGGCGCGCTCGGCTATTTCACCGGAAGGCTGGCAGCACAAGGACTGGTGTCGTTCGCAGCCACCAACGGCCCGGCCGTGCTTGCCGGCTCGGGCTCGGTCAAGCCGGTCTACTGCACCAACCCGATGTCGTTTGCCGCGCCTGCCGCCGACGGGGCGCCGCTGGTCATCGACCAGTCGTCGAGCGCCACCGCTTTCGTCAACATCCGCAAAGCGGCCGAGGACGGCAAGACAATCCCGGAAGGCTGGGCGCTGGACGCCAGCGGCAACCCGACCACCGATCCCGCCGCCGCCATGAAGGGCGCAATGCTCGCCTTCGGCGGTCAGCGCGGCGCCAACATCGCGCTGATGGTCGAGGTGCTGGCGGCGGGCCTGTCGGGCGCCAACTGGTCGCTCGACGCGCCATGGTTCAGCGGCGGGCCGGACAGCCCCGGCACGGGACTGTTCGTGCTTGCTATCGAACCCAAGCTGCTCGATCCAGATTTCGAGCAACGAATGAAGGACCAGCTTGACCGGCTGCGGCGGCGCTTCGGCGTGCATGTGCCCGGTCGTGCCCGCGCAGAGGCCGCCGAGAAGGCGCAAGCGCGCGGCATTACTGCATCGAAGGCCGTGGTGCAGCGCATTTCCGAATTCGCTGCACGCTATTCTTCCTGAATATCTATTAAATATCAATTGGTTATCTGGAATTCGCCCGCCGCAGGCGCGGCGCAGTGCGATTTTCTTTGCGCGCCGCTGAACCTTTTCGCGCCTTGCTGCGACCCAGCTTTGTCCAGGGCAAGGCGAGCTTGCCCGATCCACACCGAGGGAAGCAGCAAACCGAAATCGAAAGCCTGCATCACGCGAAGGCCGGTCCTTCGCGCCTCGGAAAACTCAACCCAAATCAAAGGAAATTGCCATGACCAACACCAAGATCACCATGCTGACCGCCGTCCTTCTGCTCGGCTCGTTCATGGGCGCCACACAGGCAGCCACCCTGAAGGCCGCACCGGTCAAGCCGTCCAGCCCAGGTGTCATCGCTGCCCCGGGCGGCGGGGCCACCGAAGACCACTACTGCAAGAACGGCCATGCAAAATTCGCCAATTGCAGCGCCGATTTCGTCGCCGCCTGCAAGAAGGTTGGTGGCACCATGTCGGATGTTCAGGGCTGGGGTGGGCGTACTTGCTTCACGCCCTCCTGATACCGTCTCAGGTCAGGCCGCGCCGTCGGCCCCTGGCTTCGCATGGATGTCACCCGGAAAACCCCGCTTCGGCGGGGTTTTCTGCGTTTTGATCGCACGATGGTAAAACATTCTCGTTTTGGTCAACTTTTGTTTATTTGACTTCGACCAACCTGATCGGCCGTTTGCGCTGATTGAGCAAAACAGAGGAGCTACAATGTCGGCAAGCACGGACAATCCCCGCAACGCCCTTGTCATCCCGGTCCTTGGCAGGTTTTACGCGGCCCTGCACGATGGTGCCGAAACCGTTCTTCGCGTCGTCGCCGGCGGGTTTCTCGCCATCCACGGTTCGCAGAAGATCGCCAATCCTTTCGGCGCTGCCGAGATGGTCGAGGGTCTCGGCTTCTATCCGGGCGCGTTGTGGTCGTTGCTTCTGGCCTGCACTGAATTCTTTGGCGGCATCTTCATCGCCATCGGCTTTTTGACGCGGCCGGCCGCCTTTGCCGGCCTGTTCGTGCTGCTGGTCACGGTCTGGTTCCACTGGGTCACCATGGGCCAAGGCTATTCGGGTGCGGAAAAGTCGCTGCTGTGGGCAGCGATCCTGCTCTTCTTCGTCATTCGCGGCGGCAACCGCCATTCGGTCGACAACCGTATCGGCAAAGCGTTCTGACAGGCTGATAGCGACGACGCGTCGCCCTTTGCCTTTGGCACGAAACGGATTATGAAACGGCTTCAGCCAAGCCTGCGAGCGCCGGAGCCAGCCATGACCGAAATCCTGCAGACCCCAAAGCTCGTCGTCGTCTTTGGCGGGTCAGGCTTTGTCGGCCGCCATGTCGTGCGCGCGTTGGCCAAGCGCGGCTATCGCATCAGGGTCGCCTGCCGGCGGCCCGATCTCGCCGGCCATTTGCAGCCGCTCGGCAATGTCGGCCAGATCCAGCCGGTCCAGGCCAATGTGCGCGTGCGCTGGTCGGTAGACCGCGCCGTGCAAGGCGCCGACCATGTCGTCAATCTGGTCGCCATCCTGCATGAGAGCGGCCGGCAGAAATTCTCCGCCGTGCACGAGTTCGGCGCCCGCGCAGTGGCCGAGGCCGCGCGCTCGGTCGGCGCCGGCCTGACCCACATTTCTGCGCTTGGCGCCGATCTGGACTCCGAATCAGACTACGCGCGCACCAAGGCGCTTGGCGAAAAGGCTGTCCTGGAGACGATCAAGGACGCCGTGATCTTCCGGCCGTCGATCAATTTCGGACCCGAAGACGGCTTCTTCAACCGCTTCGCCAACATGGCGCGCTATTCGCCGGTGCTGCCGCTGATCGGCGGCGGCCAGACCAAGTTTCAGCCGGTCTATGTCGGCGACGTAGCCGAAGCGGTGGCGCGCTCGGTCGACGGCAAGGTGGATGGCGGCCAGATCTATGAACTCGGCGGACCGAAGGTGCTCACCTTCAAGCAGTGTATGGAAGAGCTGCTCGACGTGATCGAGCGCAAGCGGCTGCTGGTGCCGGTTCCGTGGTGGGTGGCCAACATCCAGGCCTCGATCCTCGGTCTCCTGCCCAACCCGCTGCTGACCAAGGACCAGGTGATGCAGCTGCGCGAGCACAACATCGTTTCGGACGCCGCCAACCAGACCAACAGGACGCTTGCGGGGCTAGGCATCCAGTCGCAGTCGATCGCGACGATCCTGCCCAGCTATCTCTGGCGCTACCGCGCCGCCGGCCAGTTCCAGCAACGCAAGCCCGCGGCCTAATTCGGCGCAACTGCCTGAAGGTGTCACGCCTAACGCGGCGTGACCTGCATCGGTAGACCGCCTTGCGGCTGCGTGGTCAGTTTCTGTACCGGCCAGGGTTTCGTTTCGGCGGTGGTGTCGAAGCGGAAGCGCGACAGCATGATCGCCAGCGCGATGATCGCCTCCTGCATGGCGAAGCTGGCGCCGATGCAGACGCGTGGGCCGGCGCCAAACGGCAGATACTGGAAGCGGTCGATCTTTTCGCGATTTCCCGGGTGGAAGCGCTCCGGCAGGAAGGCATCCGGCCGGTCCCACAGTTTCCTGTGGCGATGCACGACCCAAGGCATCACCAGCACCGCGGCGTGCTTGGGGATATGAAGATCCTTCCACATTTCCGGTTCGATCGGCTCGCGGTTGATCGACGGCGCCGGCGGATAGAGCCTGAGCGCTTCGTCGAAAGCCGCGCGCGTGAACGGCATGGCATCGAGCCATTTCGTCGGATCGGGCTCGCGCGCCAGCACCTGGTCGATCTCCTGCTCGACCCGGTTGCGCTCCCACGGTGATTCAGCCAGGCAATAGAGCGTCCAGCCGAGCGCACGCGCCGTCGTCTCATGGCCGGCGCCGATGAAGGTGATGATATTGTCCTCGACCTCGGCCCGCGTCAGTCCGTCGGGTCCCTCGGCCTTGAGCAGCAGTGTCAGGAAATCCTGCGGCACGGCATCGGGATCGCGCTTGAATTTCGCTTCGCGCATCTTGACCGTGTCGGTGACGATCTTGCGGAAATAGGCCATGGTCTTGCGGCCACGGATGCGGGTCAGCCTCGGCAGCCAGTCGGGCGCACGCAACAGGTCGAGCGGATCGACGCGACCCATGGTCTCGAACAGGCGGTCGATCTCGTTGGCGAAACTGCCGGGCTCGCCTGATATCTCGCCGGAAAACAGCGTCTCGGCCAGGATGTCATAAGTGAGCAGCGTCATGTCATGGGCGATGTCAGACGTGCCGCCGTCTTCGTAACGGGTGACGAAGTCCTGCGTGCGCCTCAGCATCGGCTGGGCGAAGCCGAAGATGTGGCGCGGCGTGAACACCGGCGCCATCGCCTTGCGCGACCGCTTCCAGACCTCGCCCTCGGCGGTGAGCAGGCCGTCGCGCAGGATCGGCCGCAGGATCTTCTGGCGCACCGTCGCCATCTTGTAGTTCCTGGCGTTGTCGACCAGCACATGCCGGATCAGGGCGGGATCATTGGCGACGATCAGATGTCCGCCAACGCCGTTCGCCGAAATCCACGGCTCGTTGTAGGTATGCTCACCCCACAATTCGAGCGGGTTGCGGTAGACGATGCGGATCATCTCCAGCGTCGAGGGCGGCGTCGTGCGCGGCTTCGGCGCCGGGGGAATGAAGGGGGCGGGCTGGATGTCCATGCTGTGCTCCGCTGATGACCCAATGTAGTGGGCCGCAAAGCAGGCGTCCATGTGACCGAACGGCAAGGCCCTACTCTCCGGAATGTGACCGGTTACCGCGAGGTGCCTTCTTGTTGCCCCGAGCGGCATGCCCTAGGTGGCAGTCACCAATGGATACCGCCACCGCAGGAGCCCAGCTTGAAGCACCAGTTGAACATCATCATCGGCAGCACGCGGCCAGGCCGCGCCGGACCGATTTTTGCCGAGTGGCTGGAGAGGTTCGCGCGCGAGCACGGGAAATTCGAGCCTGTACTGACCGACATCGATGCGTTCAAGCTTCCGGTGCTGGACGAACCGCACCATCCAAGGCTTGGCAACTACCAGAACGATCATACCAAAGCCTGGTCCAAGGCGATCGATGCCGCCGATGCCTTCGTCTTCGTGGCGCCGGAATACAATTATTTCGTGGCGCCGGCGATCGTCAACGCGATCGACTATCTCTCGCGCGAATGGAAGTACAAGGCAGCCGCCATTTTCAGCTATGGCGGCGTCTCCGGCGGCCTGCGCGCGGCGCAAGCGCTGAAGCCGCTGCTGACCTCGGTAGGTGTCATGCCGATCCCGGAAGGCGTCGCGCTGCCGATGTACCAGAAACTGCTCGACGAAAATGGCGCTTTCAACGCCAGCGAACAGGTGCAGGGCGGAGCCAAAACCATGCTCGACGGGCTGCTGCGCTGGAGCGAGGCTTTGAAGCCGATGCGGGCAGGCTGAAAACGCTGGTCTTCCGCAAAAAACCCCGGTTTGCTGCCATAGAGAGGTGGTCGTGCACAGGAACGAACTGGGGGGCAGTTCGATTTGCGCTTGCTGTTTGCCTTGCTGCCTATGCTCACCACCGCCACCGCAGTGGTGGCGCCTGGCCCTGGTCATCGCCAACGACGACCACCGCCTGATCCGGCCGCCCGCCCGACATGACGCCGGGGCGCGACCGCAGCAGGCGGCTGGCGCCGAGATACAAGTTCATGATCAAGGTTTCTCAAGGACCGCTGGCCGAAGTGAAATGGGGGCCGGCGGAGGCCCGCCATTGGCAGCCGGCCATTCCCAGTGAAATGCCTGCAAACCTTGGAAAAACCGCCTTTTGCGCCTATATCTAGTCGATATCAGAGGCGCGATTCGGCGCGGACTTTTCGCGCTGTGCAGGCGGCATCCAGACAACAGGTTTTCATGAGCGATCAGATCGACAACAACAACGGCGCTGAAGCCGAATACGGCGCCGATTCCATCAAGGTTTTGAAGGGGTTGGACGCTGTCCGCAAACGCCCCGGAATGTATATCGGTGATACAGACGACGGCTCGGGCCTGCATCACATGGTCTATGAAGTGGTCGACAACGCCATCGACGAGGCGCTGGCCGGTCACGCCGACCTCGTCACCGTGACGCTCAACCCCGATGGTTCGGTCACTGTGATCGACAATGGCCGCGGAATTCCGACCGATATCCACACCGGAGAAGGCATTTCGGCGGCCGAAGTGATCATGACGCAGCTGCATGCCGGCGGCAAGTTCGACCAGAATTCCTACAAGGTCTCGGGCGGCCTGCATGGCGTCGGCGTCTCGGTGGTCAACGCGCTGTCGGCGTGGCTAAAGCTGAAGATCCGCCGCAACGGCCAGATCTTCGAGATGAGTTTCACGCATGGCAATGCCGACGCACCTCTGAAGGCGACCGGCACCTATGAGCAGGACAAGCAGCCGGGCACCTATGAGGGCCGCAGCGGCAGCCAGATCACCTTCTTCCCGTCGGCCGAGACCTTCACCATGGTCGAGTTCGACTTCGGCACGCTGGAACACCGGCTGCGCGAGCTTGCCTTCCTCAATTCCGGCGTGCGCATCATTTTGACCGATGCCCGTCACGCCGATGTCGTGCGCCATGAACTGCACTACGATGGAGGCCTCGAAGAATTCGTCAAATATCTCGATCGCGTCAAGAAACCGCTGATCGACAAGCCGATCGCCATCCGGGCGGAGCGCGACGGGATCACCGTCGAAGTGGCGATGTGGTGGAACGACAGCTACCACGAGAACGTGCTGGCCTTCACCAACAACATCCCGCAGCGCGATGGCGGCACGCATCTGGCCGGCTTCCGCGGCGCGCTGACGCGTCAGATCACCGGCTATGGCGAATCCTCTGGGCTGACCAAGAAGGAAAAGGTCTCGTTGATCGGCGACGATTGCCGCGAAGGTCTGACGGCGGTGCTGTCGGTCAAGGTTCCCGACCCGAAATTCTCCTCGCAGACCAAGGACAAGCTGGTCTCGTCGGAAGTCCGTCCTGTCGTCGAAGGCCTGGTCAACGAAGCGCTCGGCACCTGGCTGGAAGAACACCCGAGCGAAGGCAAGGTGGTCGTCGACAAGGTGATCCAGGCGGCGGCGGCGCGCGAAGCGGCGCGCAAGGCGCGCGATATCACCCGCAAGAGTTCGCTCGGCGTCACTTCCCTGCCCGGCAAACTGGCCGACTGCCAGGAACGCGACCCGGCGAAATCCGAAATCTTCATCGTCGAGGGTGATTCCGCCGGCGGCTCCGCCAAGGGTGGGCGTTCGCGCCAGAACCAGGCGATCCTGCCGTTGCGCGGCAAGATCCTCAATGTCGAGCGGGCGCGCTTCGACCGCATGCTCGGCTCCGACATGATCGGCACGTTGATCACGGCGCTCGGCACCTCGATCGGCAAGGACGAGTTCAACGCCGACAAATTGCGCTACCACAAGATCATCCTGATGACCGACGCCGACGTCGACGGCGCCCATATCAGAACCTTGCTGCTTACCTTCTTCTTCCGGCAGATGCCGGAGCTGATCGAGCGCGGCCATCTCTACATCGCCCAGCCGCCGCTCTACAAGGTGACGCGCGGCAAGAGCTCGCAATACATCAAGGACGAAAGCGCGTTCGAGGAGTTCCTGATCGGCTCGGGACTGGAGGAAGCATCGCTTACGCTCGGCTCGGGCGAGGTTCGCATCGGGCAGGACCTGCGTGGCGCCATCGATGACGCGCTGGCGGTGCGCCAGCTGATCAACGGCCTGCACACGCGCTACAACAGAGGCGTCGTCGAGCAGGCGGCGATCGCCGGTGGGCTCAACCCGGACGTGTTCGCCGATCTCGGTCGCGCCAACGACATGGCGGAGCGGATTGCAAAACGCCTCGACATCATTGCCGAGGACACCGAGCGCGGCTGGACCGGCCGCATGTCGACCTCGAATGAAGGCGTTGGCGGCTATGTGTTCGAGCGCACGGTGCGCAGCGTCAAGGAATATGCGCATCTCGACCTGGCGCTGATCAATTCGGCCGACGCACGCCAGCTCGACCGCTACGCACAGCGCCTCAGCGAGGTCTACGGGTCGCCGCCGGTGCTGCGCCGCAAGGATGTCTCCGAAACCATCTCGGGGCCGCTGGCGATGCTCAATGCGGTCTTTGCGACAGGCCGCAAGGGCCTGACGATGCAGCGCTACAAGGGTCTCGGCGAGATGAACGCCGAACAGCTGTGGGAAACCACGCTCGATCCGAACGTGCGCTCGCTGCTGCAGGTCAAGGTCAATGACGCGACCGATGCGGATTCGCTGTTTTCGCGGCTGATGGGCGACGAGGTCGAGCCCAGGCGCGAGTTCATCCAGGACAACGCGCTGTCGGTCGCCAATCTGGATATCTGATCTGGCCGTTAAATCTGAATTGGCGCGCTGCGGCGCGCCAATTGTTCCACCGGCGGCAACAAAATCAATTTGCAACGCGCCGGAACGGAAGTCCCTGCGAGACATTGTGACAATATCGATCACAATTTCTAACAGGAGGCTTCCATGGGACGCGGCATTTTGCTCTGGTTGCTCGGCATACCGATCCCGATCATCATTCTGATCATGCTGTTCGTACGATAGGGGGCACTTATGCAGTCCACCCTATCGGCTGTCGACGTTTCCACTTCAACAGAATCCTCCTCCACCGCCGTCAGTTGGGGACCGATCATCGCCGGTGCCTTCGCGGCCTCGACGCTGACCTTCATCCTCATGCTGCTGGGCTCCGGGCTTGGATTGAGCATGGTGTCGCCCTGGTCGGGATCCGGCGCATCTGTCACCACTTTCGCGGCATCCACCGCCGTCTGGCTGATCATCGTGCAATGGCTGTCCTCGGGTGTCGGCGGCTACCTTGCCGGACGCCTGCGCACCAAATGGGTCGGCATCCACACGGACGAGGTGTATTTCCGTGATACCGCCCATGGCTTTCTTGCCTGGGCGTTGGCCACACTGCTCGTCGTCGGCGTGCTTGGCTCCGCGCTTTCCGCTGCCATAGGCTCGGGCGTGCAGGCGGTGTCCACCATCGCGTCTGGTGCGGCCATGGGCGCATCGGCGGGGGCTTCGGCCAATGCCGGCAGCGCGTCGGCCGACAATGCGACATCCTACCTGGTGGATTCACTGTTCCGTCCGGCTGATCCGGGCAAGCTCGCGGCCGCCAATCCGGACAGCGATGCGGCCGCGGTTGGGCAGGCTTCGCGCATCCTGATCGCCGGCGCCGCGGCAGGCGAGGTTTCCGCAGACGACAAAACCTATCTGTCGCAGCTGGTCGCCGTTCGCACGGGGCTTTCGGAAGCAGATGCCAGGACCCGGGTGGATGCCGTCCTCGCCAAGGCCCAGGACGCCAAGGTCAAGGCGCAGCAGGCCGCCGACACAGCCAGGAAGGCCAGCGCGACGTTTGCCCTGCTTGGTGCGCTCTCGCTGGCCATCGGCGCCTTTATCGCCAGTGCTGCCGCGGCCCTTGGCGGCAGGCAGCGCGACGATGAGGAAGCGGTTTTTATCACCAACCGTTGAACTGCACTTGCAACAAAGCCACTCTGGCCCGCCCGGAGCGGCTTTGCTTTGAAGTTGTCGAGCGGCGCTGCCACGACCCCGTTCGCTGAAATCCGTTCTTATTTTCGGGGAGGAATCGCCGGCACTTCGGCTTGGCTCGGCTCCAGTTTGCGACCGAGGTCGACAGCGTCGCGCAGCACGGCGAGATGCGAGCGCGGCTGATCGCCGGCAGCAACCTCGATACCGGTCGCCGCCAACGACCAGTACAGCGTGTGGGTGAAGACACGGCCGAGGGAACCGCGCAGCTCGACCTGAACGTTCTCCACGCCCGGGCCGAAATTCTCCGCCATCGGCCCTGAGATCGGATCGCCCGTCAGCCAACCGTTGCCGCGGTCGAAGATATTGGTCCAGCGCGTCGCAGCAAACACCGCGCCATGATGCACCGCCCGCTGTGGCTTGCCGGAAGAACGGTTGCGCCCTTCCTGATAAAGCACGGTGCCACCGGCCGCCGCTCCCTCGGCAATCGGCGGACATGCCGAGAACAGGCGCTCGGCGATGCCGCGCCTGAATTCGGCGAGATTGTGCGTCACCAGAAATTCGCTGTGGGTCAGCGGGCTACCAAGCGTGACGAAATCGCTGATCTTCCAAGGCCGATGGCTGTCGTCCCTGGTGCGCAGTTGGCGATAGAGCTCCCACTGATCGCGCCGGAACCCGGCAAGATCGTCAAGGCTGCCGGGCCATGCCGAGCCGTCGGCAACAAGCGTCGCCTTGTCGATGGCGTGGATAGCCTTCAGTTTCGCCTTGTCGCGGATGGCCTCGAGTTTTCGGGGCCTGAAATCGGACCACAAGATCTGCAACAGGTCATAGGCGATCATCGAGCCGAGGCTGTGCGAGACCAGCACGATGCGATCGTAGGTATCGTCCATCATCAGACGCTTCAGCAGCTTCAGGCCGCGGTCGCGGATCAGCGCCCGCTTCTCTACCGTGGCCGCTTCAGCGCGCACATAGCCCGCGACATCGCCGAAATAGGGAAGGCCAAAACGGTCCACCGACCAGATGACGAACGAGGCCAGGATGGTGACGAGGACGCCGACGGTCCACGAAATCTGCTGCTGCCAAACCGACGTCGCAAGCGCGAGCGTCGCGACCAGGACGATGATGGCGGCAACCAGAGTGACCAGATAGAGCTTTCGGGCGTCCGGCGGTATGTCGGTGGGCTTGCGCCACAGCAGATTTGTCACGCAGGCGGCAAGCCGGCCTCGCGTCGTGCCCTGCGTGATGTCGGCCCAGTAAAGCTCGTAGAAGTCGGTGCGGCGGCCATCGACATCGTAGGGCGTGGTGATGCGGCGAAGTTCGTACGAATTGGTCCGACTGTCGGGAGTGATCCAGCTCTGGTTGATCTTCGCGCCGGCGGGGTCGGCCGGATCGGCGACATGGGCATAAAACGGCGCGCGGTTGGGGTCATGGCTCCAGACAGCCTGGACAAAGCCTCGCAGCGTATCCATCGGCCGCTGTTCGCCCATGCCATGCACGATCACCACCGCCTGGCCAGGCTTGCGCGGCGCTTTCCCGGCGGGCGGCGATGCGATCGGGTCAGGCACCAACGTCTCCGTCGACGACAATCCCGCCGTCGAGGCGGGAATTCGTCATCGTAGCGCCGAAATCGCCGTCAAGCCAAGAAAGCCTGCCAAGAAAAAGCCCGGCGCGAAGCCGGGCGATTCTTGGCGTGTCCCGGCGCTTATCCCGGATCAGTGATCCATGGCTTTGACGATCTCTTCGGTCATCTTCTTGGCGTCGCCGAGCAGCATCATGGTGCCGTCCTTGTAGAACAGCGTGTTGTCGATACCGGCATAGCCGGAACCGAGCGAGCGCTTGACGAACAGGCAGGTGCGCGCCTTGTCGACGTCGAGGATCGGCATGCCGTAGATGGGTGAGGACTTGTCGTCGCGCGCGGACGGGTTGGTGACGTCGTTGGCGCCGATGACATAGGCAACGTCGGCTTGCGCGAACTCCGAGTTGATGTCCTCAAGCTCGAACACCTCGTCGTAGGGCACATTGGCTTCGGCGAGCAGCACGTTCATGTGGCCGGGCATGCGGCCGGCGACCGGGTGGATGGCGTACTTCACGTCGACGCCATTGGCCTTGAGCTTGTCGGCCATTTCGCGCAGCGCATGCTGCGCCTGGGCAACCGCCATGCCGTAGCCCGGCACGATGATGACTTTCTGGGCGTTCATCATGAGGTAGGCGGCATCGTCGGCAGAACCCTGCTTGACCGTGCGTTCGATGCCGTCATCGGCGGCCGCTGCCGTCTCCCCACCGAAGCCGCCGAGAATGACCGAGATGAAGCTTCGGTTCATGCCCTTGCACATGATGTAGGACAGGATCGCGCCGGATGAGCCGACCAGCGCGCCGGTGATGATCAGCGCCAGATTGCCGAGCGTGAAGCCCAGCGCCGCCGCCGCCCAGCCGGAATAGGAATTCAGCATCGAGACGACGACCGGCATGTCGGCGCCGCCGATCGGGATGATCAGCAGGATACCGAGCACCAGCGAGGCGGCAACGATCAGCCAGAAGACCAGCTTGGACTCGGTGGTGACCAGCAACACGATCAGCACGACGAGCGCGATAGCAAGTGCGGCGTTGATGAAGTGGCGTGCGCCGATCATGATCGGCTTGCCGGACATGCGGCCATCGAGCTTGAGGAAAGCGATGACCGAGCCGGTGAAGGTGATGGCGCCGATGGCGACGCCAAGGCTCATCTCGATCAGGGCCTGGGCATGAATGTCGCCATCCGTGCCGATGCCGAAGCTTTCCGGGGCATAGATCGCGGCAGCCGCCACCATGACGGCGGCGAGGCCGACCAGCGAGTGGAAGGCAGCGACCAGCTGCGGCATCGAGGTCATGGCGATGCGGCGCGCGGTAACGGCGCCGACGCCGCCGCCAATGGCAAGGCCGAGCACGATCAGGCCGAAGCGGCCGGCGGACGGGGTCGCCAGAGCCAGTGTGGTGGCGATGGCAATACCCATGCCGATCATGCCGTAGAGATTGCCCTGGCGGCTGGTGGTCGGATGCGACAGGCCGCGCAGCGCCATGATGAACAGGACACCGGAGACGAGGTAGAGGAAGGACGCGAAGTTGGCGTTCATGGCGCTCTACTTGTCCTTCTTCTTGTACATGGCCAGCATGCGCTGGGTGACGAGGAAGCCGCCGAAGATGTTGACCGAAACCAGCATCAGCGCGACGAAGCCGAAGCCCGCGGCAATGCCGGAGGCGGCGATGCCGACGGCAAGCAGCGCGCCGACGACGATGACCGAGGAGATGGCATTGGTGACGGCCATCAGCGGCGTATGCAGTGCGGGGGTCACCGACCAGACGACGTAGTAGCCGACGAAGATCGCCAGGACGAAGATGGCGAAGCGGAAGACGAAGGGATCGATGGCGCCGCCGGAGAGCGCATGCGCGGCATCACCGGCCGCGTCAGTGCCGCCGGGCGCGGTCGCCAGATTGTGCACCGCCAGCCGGACGGCGGCGGAGGCCTGGTCGAGCTGGTCGAGGGCTTTCTGCAGGGTCTGGTCCATCACGCGATCCCTTTCGGCTTCGACGAGGGCGACTTGGGTGCGGCCGCCTTCTTGGGCGCGGCTTTCTTGGGCGAAGCATCGGCGACCATGGTCTTGGCCGGGATCGCGGCCGGCTCGACATATTGGCCCTTTGCCGGCTGCTGGTCGGCTTTCACGAAAGCCGGATGAACCACCTTGCCGCCATCGGTCAGCATCGTTGCCTTGACCAGATCGTCGTCGCGATTGATGGCAAGCGTCTTGGTCGTCTTGTCGACCAGCGTCTCGAGAAAGGCGAACAGGTTCCTGGCATAAAGCAGCGAGGCCGACGCCGCGATGCGGCCAGGCACATTGAGATGGCCGACAATCTTGACGTTGTTGGCGGTGGTGACCACCTTGCCGGCTTCGGCGCCCTCGACATTGCCGCCGCGCTCGACCGCGAGGTCGACGATCACCGAGCCCGGCTTCATCGAAGCGACCATCGCCGCCGAGACCAGCTTGGGCGCCGGCCGGCCGGGAATGAGCGCCGTGGTGATGACGATATCCTGCTTGGCGATGTGCTCTGATGTGAGTGCCGCCTGCTTGGCCTGATATTCCTTCGACATTTCCTTGGCGTAGCCGCCGGCCGTTTCGGCCGCCTTGAATTCCTCGTCCTCGACCGCGAGGAACTTGGCGCCGAGCGAGGCGACCTGTTCCTTGGCGGCGGGGCGAACGTCGGTGGCGGTGACAACCGCACCAAGCCGGCGCGCGGTGGCGATCGCCTGCAGGCCGGCGACGCCAACGCCCATGATGAAGACCTTCGCCGCCGGCACCGTGCCGGCCGCCGTCATCATCATCGGCAAGGCGCGGTCATATTCCGAAGCCCCGTCGATCACCGCCTGATAGCCGGCCAAATTGGCCTGCGAGGACAAGACGTCCATCGACTGCGCGCGGGTGATCCGGGGCATGAATTCCATCGAGAAAGCGGTGACGCCGGCCTTGGCAAGAGCTGCCACGGCGGCATCGTTGCCGTAGGGGTCCATGATGGCGATCACAGCCGCGCCGGGCTTGTAGCTCTTCAGCTCGGCATCACCAGGCCGGCGCACCTTCAGCACCACATCGGCCTTGGCGACATCGGAAGCCTTGCCGATAGCAGCGCCGGCGCTCGCATAGTCGGCATCGATGATGCGCGATTTCAGACCGGCACCGGCCTCGACGACGACGTCGAAGCCCAACGCCGCCAGCCGTTTCACCGTATCGGGCGAAGCCGCGACGCGCGGCTCGTTGGCATCGAGCTCACGAGGGATGAAAACCGTCTGTCCCACCGCATGATCCTTTCGGCCGGAAGCTATTTCCCGCAAGACGCCGGCCGGCCTCGCGGCGGCGCCGTGGACAAGATGTCGGAAAAATCTATCGGAGGATAAAGGCGCCGACAGCCAGAATCAGCACGAACAGAATGGTCGCCGAGAAGAAGCCGCCCGCGAAGAAGCCGAAGGCCATCGCCAGGAGCAGGGCGCCACAAAACAGCGAGCCGTACTTGGCCAGCGCGAGGAAGCCCGCATAGGTGCGGTCATGCTCGGCATAGTCCATCTTCGCGCCCAGTTCGACAGGACCAGTCGGCGAGTGATCAGCCATAGGAATACCCCTTCGAAGACATCTTTCAGGCACATAGCGAAAAGCCGCGCCGAGAGCAATGGCGCTATTGCCGCACAACAACCGACAACTGCCTCAAAGAAAGATTGAAGCCAGCAGTCGACGCCGCGACGGAGTCCGATCGCTGGATTCTGATGCTTGATGCGGAACTCCGAAGGGCGGACGCTTGCGTGGCCTAAGCCGGCGCCTCAGCCGGCTAGATGCGGAAATAGCCCGAGCAACCCGACGACGATCAGATAGAGCGCGACGATGTAGTTCAACAGCCTTGGCATGACCAGGATCAGCACGCCGGCGATCAGCGAGATGAGCGGGGTTAGCGCAAGTGTGGAAATGGTCATGGCGGGTTCCCTCAAAAACCTCAGATCAACCCGGAGCGCTGCTCGTGGCCTCACCCAGAACGCCGAAGTCGCCAAAAGGCTCCCTGTCGGCCCTGCAAAATCGTGTGGATCCCTGCCGTATCAGGCGGCTTCGTGATAGTATTTTGCCGTCGGCAGGATGGTCAGCGGCGCGAGTTCCCCGACATGCGGCGTATCGAACAGCATGCGCTGCTCCATTGGCGTCGAGCGGAAGAACGGGAACCGTGAGAAGGACCGCTCGCGGATGGCGTTGACGTCGGCGCGGTAGAGCACGACCTTGTTGAAAACGCCCGGATAGGCGCGCGACTCGCTGATCTTCTCCGAGTAGTAGATACGCTTGTAGAAGCCGGCGTGATCCTCGCGAATGGTCGACAGGCAGTAGGGCGCGTTGAAATGGAAGCACGCCATGCCGGCCAGCCGCAGCGTCAGGTAGGGAATCTGCGGGTAGACGCGCGACCATTCGGGATCGGACGCAAACCGGCTGGGACAGATGAAGCTCAGCCCGTCACGAAGCATCGGCATGACGATGTCGCCAAAGGCCTTGGTGGAAGGCGACATCGGCGTGGCCAAGGTGACGTGATGGATACGCAGCGTGCTGACGAGTTCCTGGTCGATATAGACCCCGAAGCGGTACACATTCGGTGCCTCGTCGAGCTCATCGTGAATGGTATGGTTTTCGTTGTCGGGCACCATATCGTTCGAGCGATATGACTTGTAGCGCAGGCGGTAGATGTCCTCGAGATCTTCGCCCTTGTCGCAGCGGCGGTACTCTGTCCGCTCAAGCATCGCCGAAACGTTGCGGGCGAAGCTGGACATGGTGTCGGCGGCGTCCTTGCCGTCCTCGCCCGTCACCGGACGAAGCGAACTCAACTGCACAATCATCAACTCAATCCCCGTACATTGCCGCCGCGATCCGACACTACGACAGGGTCTTGGGATGTAAAAGATGAAAACAGGAAGCAGCCCGTTTACCAGTCGTTAAGGTTAACGATTGCTAAAATAAAACTAAAATTGGTGGTTTTCTTCGTTTTCTGCGTCGCGACGGGGAAAGAGCGTGTCTCGAACATGACGGGAAGCGGCTGAAATTCTGGCATGGCCCGCGATGTGCAAAGAAACCTCGAATGCAGTGAATGCCTAAAGCCTGGGCGCCTGTTCAATCCTGATGGAAACAGGGATGGGCTCTCAGTGCCTGGACACCATGCGCCAGGCGCCTCAAATCAGCGGCGTACCGCCTTTTTGGCGGTCCTGATATCCTTGGCGAAGGGCCATACCGTGTTCGACATCGTCTCGATACCGGAAGCGCTGAGCGCCGAACCGAACAGGAACCCCTGGACAAGATCAGGCTTGACCTGCAGCGCCAGGATCTTGAGCTGCTCGAAGGTCTCGACCCCTTCGACGGTCACCGAAAGCCCCAGCGGCCGCGACAGGTTGACGATACCCTTGAGCAGCTCGAGCGAACGGGGATTCTGGGTGACGTCCATCAGGAAAGAGCGGTCGATCTTGATCTTGTCGAGCGGCAGCTTGTGCAGGTAGCTCAGGCTCGAATAGCCGGTGCCGAAATCGTCGAGCGCGATGCGCACGCCAAGCTGCTTCAGCTCCTCAATATACTGACGCGTCAGCGACTTGTCGTCGAGCAGCGCCGTTTCGGTGACCTCGATCTCGAGCCTACTGGCGGCGAGGCCGGAGCCGGCCAACGCATCGCGAACCTTCTGGATGACATCGCGGCTGCGGAAATCCTTGGCCGAGAGATTGACCGAAACGCTGGTCTGGTCCGGCCATTTGGCGCATTCGGCGCAGGCTGCCTGCAGCACGAAGGTGCTGATCTCGGAAATGATGCCCATTTCCTCGGCCAGTGGAATGAAGATGCTGGGCGAGATTGGCCCGAGATCTGGATGATCCCACCGGCACAGCGCCTCGCAACTGGCGATACGCATGGTGCTCATCGCCACGATCGGCTGATAGACCACCCGCAGGCTCTTGCCCTCTACCGCGGTGCGCAGATCCGCCTTCATCAGCTGACGGTTGCGGAAGGCGGCATCCATCGAAGCTTCGAACAATCGCCAGCTGTTCTTGCCGAGTTCCTTGGCCTTGTAGAGCGCCAGGTCCGCCTTCACGATCATGGCGTCGACATCGGTATCCTTGACCCGTGACAGCACCGCGCCGCCGCTGGCCTGAATGCGCAGCCCGTGACCGGCGACGTCGACTTCCCCTTGCAGGCCGGCGAAAATCTCGTCGAGCTGGCTGGTCAGATGGCTCTCATCCTCGACGCGGTCGAAGAAGATCATGAACTCGTCGCCACCGAAACGGCTGACCGTGATATCTTGCTTGGCAATGGCGCCAAGCCGCTCGGCAACGGCATAGATCAAGCCGTCGCCGATCGGATGGCCAAGCGTGTCGTTGACGCTCTTGAAATCGTCGAGATCGAGCACCGCAAGGCCGCAGAGACGGTCGCGATCGCCGGACGCCATGGCCTCGCCCACCAATTCATGGAAATAGGCCCGGTTGGGCAGGCCGGTGAGATTGTCGTAGCGTGCCATGAAGCGGATCTTGTCTTCCGCCTCGACACGGGCGGTGACGTCCTCGAAGGTGATGACGCCCAGTTCCTGGCTGCCCTCGCGAGCCGAGAACTCGTAATGCTGGCCGTTGGCGAGGGAAACCAGCACCTTGCGGTCGCGACCCTCACGCAGGGCACGCGTCAGCTGCGCCTCGATGTAGCGGCAATCCTTGGGCGCCAGCATGCCGCCGGCGACACCGCGCATCAACAGACCGTGGATCGACCGTCCGAGCAGCGCGTCGGGCGACTTGAGCGACATCAGATGCGCGGCCTCGGCATTGGCCACCGCGACGCGGCCGTCCGGACCGAGCATGACAAGGCCGTGCGACATGGTGTTGAGCGCCCGGTTGAAGCGCTGGGCAATGCGGTTGGCCTTCTTCTCTTCCGAGACGGCCGCAAAAAGCACATCGCGTACGGTGTTGGCGAATTTCCGGATGGCGAACAGGAACGGCGCCGACAGGAGCCCGAGGAGGACATGGTAGATGTCGCCGCGCAGCAGGAAGCCAAGCGAGATCGGCCAGGTCAAGGCAATGGTCAGGATGGTGACCATGCGCGGCGAGCCGTAGTTGCGGCCGGCGATGGAGGTCGCCGTCGCGAGCGTCAGGCAAACGGAGGCGATTTCGGCGAAACCATCGCGCGCGAAATAGATGCCGAGCAGGCAGAAAGCGCCAAGCGTCAAGCCATGCAGGGAGCCATAGAGAATGTAGTCATTCTCACGCTTGTGCGCCTCTTCCCAGGTCGTCGGCGACGGCATGCTGTTGTATTTTCGAAAGTTTCTCATGCGGAACACACCGACGAGAACCATCGAGATCGCGACCAGCAAATACCGCGGATCGCCGCTCTTCCACCAGACCAGGCCGATCAGGAAAGTCTGCGCGAGAATGCCGATCGAAAGCGTCAGCCCGTCGCGAAACAGGGTTTCCACGAACGGAATATAGACGTCGACCGGGATCTCGTTCTTTTTTCGCAGATTCAACGCCTGAATCCCAACCCTGGGGAGCCAAGCAGTGCCACATCCGCCTTAAGAAAGATTTAGAGAGACCCTCGCGCTCCTGCCGTCAAGCCGGGTGACGCAGCGGAAAGCAAGGAAACTGTCGTTCAGGTAAACAAGGCGTATCGATCATTCGGCGGCCTGAAGTTCGGGCCGCGCCGGCGTACTCGACAGGCGTTCGAGCAGCCTTTGGCGCTCGCCGGCGGCCTTTTGCGCGCTGGCTTGACGGACGTGGCCATAGCCGCGGATGAGGGCAGGCACCGAGGCCAGCGCAACCGCCGCATCGACCCTGGCTGGGGCCAACGATCCGGCGATGAGCTCCAGATCCGCCTCGTACCGCGCCAGCAGCTGCCGCTCCATGCGCCGTTCGGCGGTGTAGCCGAACAGGTCGAAGGCGGTGCCGCGCAGGCCCTTCATCGCCGCCAGCACGCGAAAACCCTTCATCATCCACGGGCCGAAGCTCGATTTCCGCGGGCTTCCGTCATTGCCGCGACGGCCCATGATCGGCGGCGCGAGATGGAATTCAAGCCTTTCGTAGCTCTGGAACTGCTTGCCCAGTTCGGCGGCGAAAGAGCCGTCCGTGTAAAGACGCGCCACCTCGTATTCGTCCTTGATCGCCATCAGCTTGAACAGGTTCCTGGCGGCAGCCTGCGACACCGCGGTCGAACCAGGCACGGCCTTCGCTTCGGCGGCGCGCAACGCGGCCAGTTTTCCGGCATAACGCCTGCCATAGGCGGCGTTCTGATAGGCGGTCAGGAAGGCGACGCGGCGGGCAATGATGTCGTCCAGCGTCTCGGCGATATCCGTGGCCTGGCCTGCCTTTCCAGCCGCGGTCGGACCCGGCTGGGCAACCAGCCCGCGCACGAAATCCGGCTGATG
The DNA here is from genome assembly GCF_020164655.1 of Mesorhizobium sp. AD1-1. Taxonomy (NCBI): domain Bacteria; kingdom Pseudomonadati; phylum Pseudomonadota; class Alphaproteobacteria; order Hyphomicrobiales; family Phyllobacteriaceae; genus Mesorhizobium; species Mesorhizobium sp. AD1-1. Next base: position 201,643 of record NZ_JAIUGP010000001.1, on the reverse strand, counting down.
GGCAGCGCGACGGCCCCAGCGGAAGGCGGCGATGTTCATCGCCACGGCTTCGCCATTGAGCTCGATCGCCTTCTCGACCGCCTCGGCGGACAGCGGCAGGCCGCTGTGCTGGAAGGCAAAGCCAAGCATGAACATGTTGGCGCCGAGCGAATTGCCGAAAAGTGCCGTGGCAGTGCGGGTGGCATCGAAGAAATGTGCCTTGTCGTCGCCCGCAGCCGCGCGGATCGCCTTTTTCAGCCGCTCTATCGGCAACGAAAAATCGGCCGAGCGGGCGAATTCGCCGGGCATGATCTCGGCGGTGTTGGCGACGAAGATGGTGTGGCCCTCGCGCACCGCGGTCAGCACCTTCTTGGCGCCCGACACGACGAGATCGCAGCCAAGCACGAGATCGGCCTTCCCCGCCGAAACGCGGATTGCATGGATGTCGTCCGGGGTACGAGCGATGCGGACATGGGTGAACACCGAGCCGCCCTTCTGGGCGAGGCCGGCCATGTCGATCATGCCGCAGCCCTTGTCCTCAAGATGCGCCGCCATGCCTAGCACCGCACCGACGGTGACGACGCCGGTGCCGCCGACGCCGTCGATGATCGCCGCCCAGCCCTGCTCGCCAAGCGGGAATTGCGCCGGCACGGGCACGCCTTCCAGCGGATCGGCCTTGCCGGCCAGGCCCTCGGCCTTGCGGATCTTGGCGCCGTGCACAGTGACGAAGGACGGGCAGAAGCCGTTGACGCAGGAGAAATCCTTGTTGCAGCTCGACTGGTCGATCTTGCGCTTGCGGCCGAATTCGGTCTCGACCGGCTGGATCGAGACGCAGTTCGACTGTACGCCGCAATCGCCGCAGCCTTCGCAGACCAGTTCGTTGATGAAGACGCGCTTGTCGGGATCGGGGAATGTGCCGCGCTTGCGGCGGCGGCGTTTTTCGGCGGCGCAGGTCTGGTCGTAGAGCAAGACCGAAACGCCCTTGACGTCGCGCAGCTCGCGCTGGACGAGATCGAGGTCGTCGCGGTGATGGATAGTGGCGCCGGCCGGGAATTCGGCTTTGCCAGCATATTTGTCCGGCTCATCCGTGACGATGGCAATGCGGTCGACACCCTCGGCCCGCACCTGCCTGGCAATCATATCGACGGTCAGGCCGCCTTCGTGCGGCTGGCCGCCGGTCATGGCGACCGCGTCGTTGTAGAGGATCTTGTAGGTGATGTTGGCATTGCTCGACAGCGCGAAGCGGATCGCCAGCGTACCGGAATGGTTGTAGGTGCCGTCGCCAAGATTCTGGAAGATGTGCTCGCGCTTGGAGAACGGCGCCTGGCCGACCCATTGCGCGCCCTCGCCGCCCATGGCCGTGAAGCCGACTGTGTTGCGGTCCATCCACAGCGCCATGAAGTGGCAGCCGATGCCGGCCGCGGCGATCGAGCCGTCCGGCACCTTGGTGGACGAATTGTGCGGGCAACCGGAACAGAAGAACGGCGTGCGCGAGCCGATGTCGGTGGCCTCGGTGAGCATTGCCTGGAACTGGCGCAGTTTTGCCACGCGCGCCGAAATCTCTTCGGACGGGCCGATGGTCCTGACGATCCTCTCGCCAAGCGCGATGGCGATCTCGTTGGGATCGAGCGCGCCTTTGGCCGGAAACAGCCAGTCGCCGCGCTCGTCCTTCTTGCCGATAATGACCGGTTGGGTGGCAGTGCCATAAAGGCTTTCGCGCAACTGTACCTCGATCAGCGAGCGCTTCTCCTCGACGACGACGACGGTGTCGAGGCCGCGGGCGAAACCGGCGATGTGATGCAGGTCGAGCGGCCAGGGGCAGCCGACCTTGAACAGCCGCACCCCGATGCGGTTGGCGGCCGCTTCGTCGATGCCGATATCCTCCAGCGCCTGGCGAACGTCGAGATAGCTCTTGCCGAGCGTGATGATGCCGATCTTCGGATTGCGGCCGCCCGAATAGACGATGCGGTTCAGCCCATTGGCAAGGATGAAGGCGGAGGCCGCGGCGCGCTTGTGTTCATGCAGCCGCTCCTCCTGGCCGAGCATGTCGATCTCGTGGCGGATGTTGAGACCGCCAGGCGGCATGTCGAACTCCGGCACGACGATGTTCAGCCGCTCGAGCGCGGCATCGACCGAGGCGGTCGATTCGATGTTGTCCTTGACGCATTTGATCGCCGCCCACGTGCCGGCAAAGCGCGACATGGCGAAGCCGTAGAGCCCGTAGTCGATGATCTCCTGGACACCGGCCGGGTTGAGGATCGGCACCATCGTGTCGACGAACAGGAATTCGGTGGCGTGCGCATTGGTCGAGGATTCGGCCATATGGTCGTCGCCCATCAGCGCAAGCACGCCGCCGTGCTTCGACGATCCGGCGAGGTTGGCGTGGCGGAACACATCGCCTGAGCGGTCGACGCCCGGTCCCTTGCCGTACCAGACCGAAAAGACGCCGTCATGAGTGCCCTCGCCCAGCAGCTCCGTCTGCTGCGCCCCCCAGCAGGCGGTGGCGGCAAGCTCCTCGTTGAGACCCGGCTGGAAGATGATGTCAGCCTGGGCGAGCTGTTTCTTCGCCTTCCACAGCTGCATGTCGAGGCCGCCGAGCGGCGAACCGCGATAGCCAGAGACGAACCCGGCCGTGTTCAAGCCGGCGCGACGGTCGCGCTCGCGCTGCATCAAGAGCATGCGAATGACCGCCTGCGCGCCGGACAGGAAGATGCGCTCCTTTGCGAGATCGAACTTGTCGTCGAGCGCGACGTCGTGCAGCGTCATCAGGCATTTCCTCTGCGGAGGCCACGCGGGGCAGGCAGCCAACGTCGGGGTCGGATGACGCATCCTTTCTCCCCTTGCAAGGCAGGTCAAACAAAATCGCAGATGCCAGGCAACGCGCAACGAACAGTCCGCGGCCATCCTGAATCGAGTATGAAACCGATCCGCGGACATTGCCCGGCGCATGAACATTACAGCTGCGGCGCGGCCGGCCGCGCCGCGTCAGCCGCCTTTCGAGCAATCTGGCTTCGGCTCGCCCGGCAGCTTGCCGTCGGGATGGCCGACGAGATCGGGATTGGCGGTGTAGAGCTGGTCGATGACCAGCGGCCGGTCGGGCAGGATCGACTGGTCTTCCGTCGACATCAGCGTGGTGTCGATCTTCTGCAGGACCGCGCCGTCGGCGCCCTTGATGCTGATGGCAATCGCATAGGGCTTGTTCTTGACGACGCAGGTCAGTGCCGGGCTCTCCAGCGTCACCTTGTCGAGCTTCGGCCAGACCTTCTGCTCGACCACCAGAGGTGCGCCGCCAGCGGGATCCTGGAAGCTGGCGACCGCCACCTGGCCCTCTCCCATTGGCTTCAGCGGCCGCAGGGTCACCACATAAGTCGCCCTGGCGAGGCGGTAGTTGAAAACGAATATCTTGCCGGAAATCTCGAACAGCTTGCCTTCGGCGTCGCCGGTGTCGCGGCAGGCGCCGAGCGCAACGGCCACGATGAGCGCCGCGCCAACAAGGATCGAACGGGAAAGGCCGCTACGCATTCTTGACCTCATTTTCCGCCATGCGACGACGGCGATAGTGACGGCTTGCCTTCTGACGGTTGCCGCACACCGCCATGTCGCACCATAGGCGGCTGGAATTGCGGCTTCTGTCCACGAACAGCCAGGTGCAGTTGGGACAGATCCTGAGCCTTGCGACGGTATCGTCGCGCAGAAGCGATAGCGCCGAAACCGCCAGCGCCGCCTCGAAGGCGATCGGCGTCAGGGGATCACCGAACGGCCTTCCCGGCGCACCGATCTCGGTCCGGCTGCCGGCAAGACCCTCGGCGCAGGCGCTCAGGAATCCGGGCAGATCAGCGGTGGCGACCGCACCCTTCGATACCGCTCCACGAAACAGCCGGTCCGTGGCCTCGCGGATCGACAGCACGACGGGTGCGATCGCCGCCGCTGAGGATACCGCCAGCGGCCTTTCGCCAAGCTCGGCGGCGCGAAAGCGGCTCGCCGCGTCGGCGAAGCGGGCAATCTCGGCCGGATCTTCGAAGCGGTCGAACGTCCGCTCCGGATCGCCGCGCAGCACGACGGTGTTCGCCGTGTCGAGCGCAAGCAGGCCGCCGGTGAAGCGGTGCGGGGTCCATGATACCGTCATGGCGAAAATCTAACCGATAAATCGTATTTGACAAGTTAGATTCCGCGATGCAACCTCACTCCGGGATGCGGTGGTCTCCGCAGCCTTTTGAGCATGCTGTTGGCCAGGACCGCTTCGCATTTTTGGGCGGCATGCTTCGAGGTTTTGCATGCTCTATTTCTTCCAGCAGGTGCTGAACGGGCTGCATTCGGGCGCGCTGTATGCGTTGCTCGCCTTTGGCTATGTGCTGACCAACGGCATCCTGCACCGCACCAATCTCGCCTATGGCGCGTTGTTCGCCTTTTGCGGCCAGACCATGATCCTGACCGCGGCCTTCGGCTATCAGGTGCTGTGGCTGACGCTGCTGGCGGCGGTGGCGCTCGGCGTCGTCGCTGCGTTCCTCTATGCCGCGCTGATCAGCCACGTGCTGTCGCGCAGTGTCTTCGAACCGTTGGCCGACCGCACGCCCAATGCAATCGTGGTGACGACGCTCGGCATCCTGCTGCTGCTGTCCGAAGCGAGCCGCATCGCCGCCGACACGCATGATCTGTGGCTGCCGCCGATGCTGGCGGAGCCCATCGTTTTCGCGCAGGGCGCGACCTTCAAGGCAACGCTGACGCTCATCCAGCTTATCGACTGCGCCGTGGTGGTGGCGGCAATCGCGCTGGCAAGCTGGGCTTTTGCCCGGTCGAGCTTCGGACGGTGCTGGCGCGCCGTCTCCGACGACCCCAAGGCTGCCGCGATGTGCGGCGTCGACGTACGCGCGGTGTTCCGGCACGCGGTGCTGTTCGGCGGCTTCTGCGCCGCGCTGGCCGGTGTCATGGCCGGGCTCTATTACGGCAATGTCAGCTTCGGGTCGGGCCTCGTCTACGGACTGAAGATCCTGTTCGTGACGGCGGTCGGCGGCTATCTCTCGCCACCGCGCGCGGCGCTCGGCGCGGCCGTCTTCGGCATGGCCGAATCGCTGTGGGCCGGCTATTTCCCGGTCGAGTGGCGCGACGCGTGGATGTACCTGTTCCTGGTCACGACGCTGATCCTGATCGGCGCCCGCCGCGACACCGGCAAAATCGCCTGAAAACGTCAGACTTTGGTTGCATGACGCGAGGGCAGATCGCCGGTATTGGGCACTGTCTGCCCTGCGATGATATTCGCTGCCTCTATCCTTGTTGACCCGTCAGTCCACGCGCGGCATACCGTTGGACCACGTGGCGTGACGGACAAAAAGGGGGAAGCCGGCACGCCTCCGGTACAAGGGAGGAATGCATGGCAGGGCTTCTCGCTCTATCCAGGACTATTGATCGCGCCAACGAGTTCATCGGCAAATGGATATCGTGGCTGATCCTGCTGGCGATCCTGGTGAGCGCCGCCAACGCCATTATCCGCAAGGTGTTCGACATATCCTCGAACGCTTGGCTCGAGCTGCAATGGTATCTGTTCGGCGCCGCCTTCATGCTGGCCGCCGCCTATACGCTGAAGCAGAACGAACATATCCGCATCGACGTCGTCTACGGCCTGTTTCCGCGCCGCGTGCAGCACTGGATCGACCTTTTCGGGCATGTCTTTTTTCTGATGCCGTTCGTGACGCTGATGGTGATCTATTTCGTTCCTTATGTGTCGCTGTCGTTTCGCAGCGGCGAGATGTCCAACAATTCCGGCGGCCTGATCATCTGGCCCGCCAAGGCCATCCTGCTCGTCGGGTTTTTCCTGCTGGCGCTGCAGGGCATCTCCGAGATCATCAAGAAGATCGCCATCATGCGCGGAGACATGGACGACCCCAATCCCTTCATATCGGTGCATGAGCAGGCCGAACTCGAAGCCAAGGCGCTGGCCGACGAGGTGCGTTCGTGATGGAGTTCATCGCGCAGAACATGGCGCCGATCATGTTCGCTTCGCTGATCATCTTCCTGCTGATCGGCTACCCCGTCGCTTTTTCCTTGGCCGCCAACGGCTTGATGTTCTTCTTCATCGGCGTGCTGCTGTCTCCCTATTCCGGAGGATCGATCAACCTCGCCTGGCCGCTCCTGCACGCATTGCCGGATAATTTCTACGGCAGCCGGGTGATGTCGAACGACACGCTGCTGGCCATCCCGTTCTTCACCTTCATGGGCATCGTGCTCGAGCGATCGGGCATGGCCGAAGACCTGCTCGACACGATCGGCCAACTGTTCGGGCCAATCCGCGGCGGCCTCGCCTATGCGGTGATCTTCGTGGGCGCGCTTTTGGCGGCGACCACCGGCGTGGTGGCGGCTTCCGTCATCGCCATGGGCCTGATCTCGCTGCCGATCATGCTGCGCTATGGCTATGACCGCCGGCTCGCATCCGGTGTCATTGCCGCCTCCGGCACGCTTGCCCAGATCATCCCGCCGTCGCTGGTGCTGATCGTGCTTGCCGACCAGCTCGGCCGCTCGGTCGGCGATATGTACGCGGGCGCGTTGATCCCGGGCCTCGTGCTCACCGGCCTCTATATGTCCTATATCCTGATCATGTCGATCATCCGGCCGAACTCGATGCCGGCGCTGCCGCTCGAGGCCCGTACACTTGGCCATGGCGTGATGTCGCTGCTGGTGGCTTTGCTGGTCACATCGGCGGTTTCCTACGCGGCATATCGTTATCTGGCGCCGGCGCATGGCGACAATGCCGACATTCTTGGCGCGACTGCCGGGGTGCTGTTCATCTACATCGTCGCCATTGCCGACAAGCGCCTGAACTTCAACATGATGTCCAGGCTCGCGCAGCAGGTGATCATCGTGCTGATCCCGCCACTGGCGCTGATCTTCCTGGTGCTGGGCACCATCTTCCTGGGCATCGCCACGCCGACCGAAGGCGGCGCCATGGGCTCGGTCGGCGCCTTGTTCATGGCGGCGGCCAAGGGGCGCTTGTCGCTTGACGTCGTCAAGCAGGCACTGGCCTCGACGACAAGGCTGTCGTCCTTCGTGCTGTTCATCCTGATCGGCGCACGGGTGTTCTCGCTGACCTTCTACGGCGTCAACGGCCACATCTGGGTCGAGCACCTTTTGACGTCGCTGCCGGGCGGCGAGGTCGGCTTCCTGATCGGCGTCAACATGCTCGTCTTCTTCCTCGCCTTCTTCCTCGACTTCTTCGAACTGGCGTTCATCATCGTACCGCTGCTGGCGCCCGCCGCCGACAAGCTCGGCATCGACCTGATCTGGTTCGGCGTGCTCCTGGGCGTCAACATGCAGACCAGCTTCATGCACCCGCCCTTCGGCTTCGCGCTGTTCTACCTGCGTTCGGTGGCCGCGCGCGTGCCCTATCTCGATCGTCTCACCGGCAAACAAATCGCGCCGGTGACCACCGGCCAGATCTATTGGGGCGCGGTGCCCTTTGTCTGCATCCAGGTGATCATGATCGGGCTGACCATCGCCTTCCCGCAAATGGTGATGCACTACAAGGGAACGACCGTCGATCCGGGCACCATCGACTACAAGGTACCGGAGGTGCCCGGCCTGTCGCCGCTGGGCACGCCGCCGGCGGATGGAGCGGCGCCCGCTGGTGGCGCCACGGCGCCGGCCGCTCCTGACCTTTCGCAACCGCCCAGTTTCGGCGATCCGACACCGACAAAGCCGGCAGCGCCGCAGCCCGACCTGTCGCAACCGCCAAGCTTCAACTGAACCGGCATGGTCAAGACCATGAAAGCGGTGCGGCTGGAAGCAGTGGGCGACATCACGCTGCGCGACGTCGACATGCCTGACATCGGTTCGGATGAGCTACTGGTGCGCATCGAAGCCTGCGGCGTCTGCGGCACGGACCGGCATCTGTTTCACGGTGAATTTCCTTGCACGCCACCGGTGACGCCCGGCCATGAGTTTTCCGGCATCGTCGAGGCGATCGGAAAATCGGTCTCGGGTTTTGCCATCGGCGATCGTGTTACCGGCGACCCCAACATAGCCTGCGGGCGCTGCGCGCACTGTCACGCGGGACAAGTCAATCTCTGCAGCAATCTGTGCGCGATCGGCATTCATCGCGACGGCGGCTTTGCCGACTATCTTGCCTTGCCGCAGAAACAGGCTTTCGTCCTGCCTGTAGGCCTGAACCCCCTGCACGGTGCCTTCTGCGAGCCGCTCGGCTGTTGCCTGCATGGCGTCGACCTGGCCGGTATCAAACCGGGCAGCTCGGTGGTCGTGCTTGGCGGCGGCGTGATCGGCCTGCTCACCGTGCAGCTGGCAAGACTGGCGGGAGCCACGACCATCATCCTGTCGACCAGGCAGGCTTCGCGGCGCGCCCTCGCCGAGGACCTCGGCGCGACAGCGACGATCGATCCGACAGCCACCGATGTCATCGATGCGATCGCCGGACCGGCCGGTCTGGCGCCAGGTGGCGTCGACGTCGTCTTCGAATGCGCCGGCGTGCGAGAGACCGTCGAGCAGTCCATGCGGCTGGCCCGAGCCGGCGGCACGGTCGTCATTGTCGGCGTGACGCCGCAAGGCATGAAAGCGGAATTCGAGCCGTTCGACCTGTTGTTCCGGGAACTGAAGGTGCTCGGTTCCTTCCTCAATCCCTACACCCATCGCCGCGCCGCCGAACTCATCGCTTCCGGTGCGGTCGAGATCGACAGGCTGATCTCCAGGCAGGTGTCGCTTGAAGAAGCGCCAGCGGTGATCGCCAATCCGCCGGCGCCCGGCGAGGTCAAGGTTCTGGTGGTGCCGCGCCGCGGCTGAACCGCCGGCTTCGCCTCCCGGCATATACAGAAAAGCTCCCTGAGCGGGGTCCGCCCAGAGAGCTTTTGAGCAGAAGTCCGGCCGGCTACAGCTTGCCGTTGCGCTGCTGGACCATCATGAAGGTGTCGTAATTGTATTCGGCCACCTGTGCCCAGAGATAATGCTCCTTGCGGAAGCCCTTGATCGATTCCCAGATCTTCTTGAACGGGGCGTTGGAAGCTTCCATTTCGGTATAGACCTCGTTGGCCTTTTCGAAGCAGGCGGCCATGATCTCCTGGCTGAACGGGCGCAGTTTCGCGCCGCCGGCCACCAGCCGCTTCACCGCCGCAGGGTTCAGATAATCGTATTTCTGCAGCATGTTGGCGTCGGCCGCCTGCGCGGCAGTGTGCAGCAGCGACTTGTACGTTGGCGAAAGCTCTTCGTACTTCGCCTTGTTGAACATCAGGTGGACGGTCGGGCCGCCCTCCCACCAGCCGGGATAGTAATAATAGGGCGCCACCTTGTAGAAGCCGAGCTTCTCGTCGTCATAGGGACCGACCCATTCGGCCGCGTCGATGGTGCCTTTTTCCAACGCCGGATAGATGTCGCCACCGGCGATCTGCTGCGGCACGACGCCGAGTTTCTGCACCACCTTGCCGGCAAAACCGCCGATTCGCATCTTGAGGCCGGAAAGGTCGGCCACCGTGTTGATTTCCTTTCGGAACCAGCCACCCATCTGCACGCCGGTGTTGCCGCCCGGCAGGCCGAAAAGGCCCTGCGTGGCGAGAAACTCGTTGAACAGGTCGATGCCGCCGCCATGGTAATGCCAGGCATTCATGCCGCGTGCGTTGAGCGAAAAGGGCACCGCCGCACCGAGCGCCCATGTCGGGTCCTTGCCCCAGTAATAATATGCCACCGTATGGCAGGCCTCGACCGTGCCGGCGGTGGTGGCGTCGGCGGCCTGCAGGCCAGGCACCAGCTCACCGGCAGCAAAAACCTGGATCTGGAAATTGCCGTCGGTGGCTTCCGACAGCATCTTCGAGAACACCTCGGCGCCGCCATAGATGGTGTCGAGCGACTTCGGGAAGGACGACGCCAGCCGCCATGTCACCTTGGGATTGGACTGGGCGATTGCAGGCGCCGCCAGCGTGGCCGCCGCCGCCGCGGCACCGACGCCGGTGACACCGGCCTTGCGAATGAATGAACGACGATCCATGAAGTTCCTCCCTTTTGGATCAACAGGCCGACGTCAGAAAATCCTCGGTTTCCGTGTCGGTTCGTTCGAGACAATACACAGGCAAGAAGTCGAGTCCAGCAGGCCGGCCCGATTTGACGGCGAAGCCCGGCTGCACTGCAACTATAGTCTAACAGGCCGTTTCGTGGCCCATGCGACACGCCGAAACTTGGCATGGAAAAATAACGTGGGATCGCCTATTTTGAAGGCAGGTATCCCTTGCCCCGATGGAACACAGAGCCCAAATGCATCAGCCGCTCGTCGCCATATCGACCGACGTCCGCCAGTTCGACAACTACACCTGGCACGCCGCCCCACAACAATATCTGGAAGCGGCGATCACCGGCGCCGGCGTGTTCCCGGTGCTGGTGCCATCGTTCGGCGACCGGCTCGATTTCGACGAACTCCTGTCGTCGGTCGACGGCGTCATGGTCACCGGCTCGAAATCCAATGTGCATCCCTCGCTCTATGGCGGCGACGCCAGTGAAGCCAATGGCCCCTATGATCCGGCGCGCGACGCCACGACGCTGCCGCTGATCCGCCGGGCGATCGAACGCGGCGTGCCGCTGCTCGCCATCTGCCGCGGCATCCAGGAACTGAACGTGGCGTTGGGCGGCACGCTCGGCACCGAGATCCAGGAGCGCGAGGGCTCGCTCGATCACCGCGCGCCGGTGAGCGACAAGCAGGACGAACGCTTCGCCATCCACCAGACCATTTCGATCAAACCTGACAGTTGCCTGGCCGGTGTGTTCGGTGCCGGCGACATCAAGGTCAATTCGTTGCACCGCCAGGCGATCGACCGGCTCGGTTCGAAGCTGCAGGTCGAGGCCGTCGCCACCGACGGTACGGTCGAGGCGGTTTCGGTGCGGGACGCCCGCGCCTTCGCCGTCGGCGTGCAATGGCACCCGGAATACTGGGTCAAGTCGGACAGCAATTCGGTGAAAATATTCCGTGCCTTCGGCGATGCGGTTCGGCTGCACGCCGCAGCGAAGGCGGGCGCGCGGGCCGCAGCGGAATAATCAGTCGCCGGATTTTTTATCACGGGTGGCCGCCAGCGACAGCAGCGGCAGCGCCGGGGCATAGGATTCGTAGCCGTCGCCATCGGCAGCCGCGAAGGTGACGATTGGATCGGTGCCATTGGCGCTGAAGGCAACGGTGCCATCGTTTTGCTCGCGCCAGAACTTCGCCTGTTCTATGCCCGGCAAGAGCCGACGGCATTTGGGAGCAACGGTGAGCAACGACAAACCGTCCGAAATTTCGGCTCCGCGGCTGACTGCACAGACCGCCTCATCGCCATTGGCGACCAGCCTGTAGCTGTTGGACGGGGCGGCCTCGTTGGCTACGCTTTCCCGGCTGCCGCCATGAAACAGCTGAATGCCACCAAACAGCGCTGCGGCAGCGATCAATGCGGAAAGTGCTTTCATCATTCTTCATCCACGTACACGGACAGGTTGAACAATGATTCCAAAGGGTTAAGCTGACGTTAATAAATGTGGCAGCCACCGATCAGTTTCTAGCCTTCACATGCGCCGTCTCAGGCACCGGCGTCAGCGGCCGGCGCTCGGTGAACCAGGACACCAGATTGTCGACGCACAGATCCGCCATGGCGCGGCGTGTATGGTCCGAGGCCGAGCCGACATGCGGCAGCAGCGAGGCGTTGGGCGCGTCGAGCAGCGCCTTGGGCACGTTCGGTTCGTCGGCAAAGACGTCGAGGCCGGCAGCGGCGATGGTGCCGTTGGCAAGGGCTGCCGCAAGCGCTGCCTCATCGACCGTGCTGCCACGGCCGATGTTGACGAAGACGCCGTTGGCGCCAAGCGCCGACAGTATCTCGGCATTGACCGCCTTCTCCGTCGAGGCGCCCCCCGGCGCGACCGAAATCAGCGTATCCACGGCTTCGGCAAGCCCTTTCAGGGTCGCATGATAGTGGTAGGAAAGACCTTCGACACGGCGCCGGTTGTGGTAGGCGACCGGCAAGCCAAAGGCTTCCAGACGCCGGGCAATGGCCTGCCCGATGCGGCCCATGCCGAAAATACCCACACTGCGCCCGCGCAAGGTCAGCCGGCTCAGCGGATAGTTGCCCTTGCGCACCCAGCTGCCGTCGCGCAGCCAGGTCTCGGCGCGCGGCAGGTCGCGGATGGTGTTGATCAACAGCCCGATCGTGGTGTCGGCGACCTCCTCGGTCAACACGTCGGGCGTGTTGGTGACCATGATGTTTTTCGCCGCCGCATGACCGACATCGACCGAATCATAGCCGACGCCGAAGGAAGCGATGAGTTCGAGGTTGGGCAATGCATCCATCATCGCCGCGTTGATGCCGGCGAAGGAAGCGATGCCGCGCACATCACTGCGCATCTCGTCGGTGACGAGCGCCGGATCGGCGCGTTCAATTCTGACACGCCTGAACGTGCGGTTGATGCGGTCGACCGCGTGGTCGTTGAAATCGCCCGGCACCAGGATGGCGACGGCTTGCAACTGTTCGGCCTTGGTCATGCACGCTCCACCGGCTTGCCGGTCGACTGACGCACATGCAGTTCCGGCTTGATCAATTCCTGCGAGGGTCGCACCGTCTGCCCGTTGAGCTTGTCGAGCAGCGCGCTGGCGGCGCGGCGGCCAACCTCGCGCTGGCCGTTCCAGACTGTGGTCAGCGCCGGCGTCGCGATCGCCGCCTCTTCGAGGTCGTCATAGCCGGTGACCGAGATGTCGACGCCCGGCACCAGGCCGGCGCGGGCAATGCCGTTCATCAGGCCGATGGCGACGAGGTCGTTCCAGCAGCAGGCTGCCGTCGGCCTGTCCTTCAGCGCCAGGAACTGTCCGGCGGCCTCGAAGCCGGCCTGCTTGGTGCGCGGCCCGGCGATGCGCCAGGACGGCCTGACTTCCAGCCCGGCCGCCTCCATCGCGTTGATATAGCCTTGGTAGCGGTCACGGCCGGTCGAGGTCTGGTCGGTGCCGCCGATCATGGCGATGCGCTTGTGGCCGAGCGAGATCAGGTGGTTGGTGGCGAGGCCTGTTCCATAAGAGTCGTCGCCGCGAAAGACCGGCACGTCGGCACCCTCGACGGTGCGCGCGATCAGCACAGCCGGCAGGCCGTTCTCCTCGGCCATCACGATGTCGGAAGCCGGCGTGCCTATCGCCGGCGACATGATGACCCCGTCGGCGCCGAGCTGCAAAAGCGTATCGATGAAAGTGCGCTGCTTTTCGAGCTGATCATAGTGGTTGGACAGGATGAAGGTTTGCCGGCTGCGGTCGAGCTCGCTTTCGATCGAGCGCAGGATCTCGGCGAAGAACGGGTTCATGATGTCGTGCACGACGACGCCGACAATGCCGGAACGCGAGGTGCGCAGGCTGGCGGCGCGTCGGTTGTAGATATAGCCGATGGCGCGGGCATGTTCCTTGATGCGGTCACGGGTGGTCCCGGCAACAAGAGGGCTGTCGCGCAGCGCCAGCGAGACCGTGGCCGTGGACACGCCGAGCGCATCCGCGATCGTCGAAAGCTTGATTTTTTGTGCCAGCGACGTGTGCTCCCCGGACCTGACTTTCCAGACCTAAACTGTTTAAAGGCGGCGTTATGCCACCGATCGGGGGCAAATCAAAGTTTTTTTGCCAACGCCTCGGCCTCGACGTCCGAGGCCGCGCGGCTCCGCAGCCGAAGCCTATGCTCGCGATGGACGATGTAGAGGCCGCTGGCGACGATGATGGCGGCGCCGACCAGCGTCCAGCGGTCGGGAAACTGCTTGAAGACGATCCATCCGGAAATGATCATCCACACCATCTGCGAATAGGGATAGGGCGCCAAAGCCGTGGTCGTCGCCAGCCGGTAGGCCTGGACGAGCAGCCAGTGACCGACGCCGCCGAACACGCCGAGCATCAGCAGCACGAACCAGTGCCAGCCGTCATGCGGCAGGGAAAACGAAAACGGCAGCAGGGGCAACAGCAGCAGCGCCGGCGCCAGCGCCGAAAACAGGATGAGGCTCTCCGATGTCTCGGTCGCCGACATGCGGCGCGTCATGATGACGTAGAAGCAGTTCGACAGCATCGAGCCGAGCGCGAAGAGATGTCCGATGCCGAACACGCCGACGCCCGGTCGGGTGATGATGAGGACGCCGGCAAAGGCCGCCAGGATGGCCAGCCAGCGCCGCCAGCCCGCCCACTCGCCAAGCAGCGGACCGGCCAGCGCCGTGATCACCATCGGCCCAAAGAAATAGATCGAGGTTGTCTCGGCCAGTTGCAGGGATTTGAGCGCCAGGACATTGAATATGGTCGATCCGAACAGGAAAGCCCCGCGCAGGATATGCGCAGGCAGGTTGACCGGGCGAAACCGCATGGGTTGGCGCCAGCCGCGCAACAGGGTGCCGACCAGGATGACATGCACGGCAAAGCGCACCCAGGCAACGACCAGCACGGAAATGCCGGCGAGGACGAGGTATTTGCTTGATGTGTCGAGGAAGGTGAAGCAGACGTAAGTGGAAAGCATGCACAGGATCGCCACCGGGGGCGTCGCGCTTTCTACATGTCTTTGGGGAGCACTCACTTGCAGGCCGGGTGGGAGCTGGGCTGGACCCACCTTTGCGGGAATTGCCGGCTCCCGGCAAGCCAATTGTCGGCTGTCGCCACGCCAAAGCCGGCTGGCACAACAAGTGTCGGCGGCAGGCTTAGTCGATGCCTCTGAAGCTACGGGTGCATACGGGCGCCCTTGGTGATCTTGTCGACCAGCTTCTTGTCGGCGCGAAGCGCGATCCCGACCGCCTTGGCGTCTTCAGGCGCAAATTCGGCGAAGACGGCGCGGTTGGCCGCGTCAAAGCCGGTCGAAAACATCTCCTCGACATAGAGCGAGGTGGTCACGCCGCGCTCCAGCGTGCGCCGGTGGATCGTGCCCAGCGTGGCCTGGTCGGCGGACAAAACGATGACCGGCTGGATCGACAGCGGGTTATAGAGATTGCCGGCGCGGTCGCGATAGGGTTCACCGATGATATCGGAAAACTGCGCGACGATGCCGCTGGTCAGGAAGGCGGTGACGTTGAGTTTCTGCCAGACCGCCAGATCTTCCCTGAGCACGATTGCAAATTTCGTATCGAACATGAGACATTGGCCATTCGGTTTGTGCCCCAATGCGAGGCTTAAGGAGACGATGTCGCACGATCTAGACAGCCAGGCCTTCGAGGGTCTTGGACGTTTGTGCATCGATGCGGCGGAAAACCGTATTATCTCCGGTCCCGATCCCGCAGGCATGGAGCGGATCGAGGCACGCTTCCATGGCAGCGCGTTCGACCTGCATCGCCACGACACCTATGCGATCGGGGTAACGCTGCACGGTGTGCAGACGTTTCGCTATCTTGGTGCTGCGCGTCACAGCCTTCCAGGCCAGATCATCGTGCTACACCCCGACGAACTGCATGACGGCGGCGCCGGCACCGAGGACGGCCTGCGCTACCGAATGCTCTATTTGGAGCCGTCGCTGATGCTCGACTGCCTCGGCGGCGCTTCGCTGCCTTTTGTGAGGGATGGCGTGGTGACGGACGCCGCCTTTTGCGCAACGCTGCTTTCGGCGCTGGGGCCGCTGGAGCAGGAACTCGACGACCTGTTCGTCGACGATTTCCTGGTCCAACTGATGCAAAGCCTGACCCGGCATGGCGGCCAGCCGGCAAAGCCGATGACCAGGACGGCGTGGCGGGCGGCTGCACTGGCGCGCGACTATCTCACGGAAAACCTGACCCGGCCGGTGCGCTCCGGCGAACTGGAAGCGATAACCGGGCTCGACCGCTATGCCTTGTCACGGCATTTCCGCGCGGCGTTCTCGACCAGTCCGCATCGCTTCCTGGTGATGCGCCGGCTTCAGCGTGCGCGGCGGATGATCGCCGCCGGCGAACCGTTGGCGCAGATCGCAGTCGAAGCCGGCTTCAGCGACCAGAGCCATTTCATCAGGCACTTCAAGAAGGCGTTCGGCATGACACCGGGACGCTGGTCGTCGCTGATCCAGGGCTCTGCCGCGGCGGCTTGATCGCCTGCCGCCACAATCCGCCGGTCAGTCGTCCGACTCGGCGTCGTCGTCGATGAGCACCAATTCCTCGTTCGAGAGGTTGGCCTCGATGCGGGCAAGCAGTTTGAACAGCGACTTCTGGTCCTTCTTGTCGAGGCCCTTCAGCGCCTGCTTTTCGGTCTTCTTCACCGATTTCTCGATGGCGTGGATGATGTCGCGGCCTGTATCGGTGAGAAAGATGTGGGCCTGGCGGGCATCGGCTTCAGAAGCGCGCTTCTCCAGGAAACCCTGGGCCTGCAGCCGGTTGATGGTCTTGGTGATCGTCGGCGGGCGCACGCCGAGACGTCCGGCAAGATTGCCCGGCGTCTGGCCGTCCTCACGGTCGAGCGCCAGCATGATCTGGTCCTGGCCGGCATAGAAGCCGTGCGCCAGAAGCCGGGCAGCCAGCGCCGTCCTTGCCAGCCTTGCCGCGGAATGCAGCCGGCTCATTGTCGCAGTCTTGTCCGCCTTGGCCATGGTCTTCCCTCTTCGGCCGTACCGGTGCGGGCAGCATAGAGGCAGCCGGCCGGTTGGCAATCGACGATCAAAAAGATTCCGGTGCTTCAAACAGCTTTGCCGGCAAGCATTGTGGTGTCCGCCGTGGCTAATGCCAGATGTTTATTTCAGTTAGATGACAAACGAATTCCCAGCCGGAGTTTTCGTCGCGAGCAGGGTGGTGGTGGTGGAGTGACCGCCGCTCAGCCGGACTTCACCGCCACGATCATCAGCGCCTGATAGGCATCCTCCAACTCGCGCAGCGCAGCCTGCGATTGCGATCCGGCCCGCCTGGCGATGCCGTCATCGGCATTTGAAGTGTCGCGCTTGCCGGGCCGGTCATTGTAGGGCGCGACAGAGGTGAAGATCTGCTCGCTGAGGCTGTCGGGGAAAAACAACTGGCCGGTCATCACCGACCTGTCGTCAGGGAAGACCTTGAAATGGATATGGGTGGTGCGGCCGCGATACCAGCCGGGATAGATCGTGGCGAAGGAGACGATGCCGCTTGCATCGGTTTTCTGCCAACCACGCAGGAAGGTCTGGCCCGACGTGTCGACGTCGCGGCCGTCACCCTGTCCGGGATAGCCGGAATAGGCGCCCTGCGCGTCGCAATGCCAGATATCGACGCGGGCGCCGGCAAGTGGGCGGCAGTCCACGTCGACAACCTGCAGCCGGACGTCAAGGGCAATACCTTTCTTGCCTTCGGTGACATCGGCACGTTCGAGTTTCGGGTCGAAATAGAACGGTCCCTCGGTCACTTCAGGCGTAATGGTGCAGACACCGGCGCCGTTTTCGAACAAGGCCAGTCCGGCATAGGGTGAAGCCTGGGCAGCCGAAGATTGAGCGGCCATTGCCGAGGCCGGCAGGAAGGCACCACCTCCGGCGGTGACCGCGATCAACCCGAGCGCCTGGCGCCGGCTCAATGAGAAGGAGGATGGCTTGCCGGACATATCTTGCCTCTCAAATTGACCTTCCGCATCCCGAGCTAGGCAATCACAGCGGCTTTCGCCAGTCAAAATCCGGTATTGTAGCAAGCCGGTTTGGCCCATCGGTTTGCCCCGTGCAAAAGCCCGGCACACATCCTATATGGAACCGACAATCCCTTTTGAGGGCCGGATCTTTCGCGGCCCAGCACTTTCGAGGCAAGCCATGAGCGACGCACAGACGCAAATCCCCGTAACCGTTCTCACCGGCTATCTCGGCGCCGGCAAGACGACGCTGCTCAACCGCATCCTGTCGGAAAACCACGGCAAGCGCTACGCCGTCATCGTCAACGAGTTCGGTGAAATCGGCATCGACAACGATCTGATCGTGGAATCCGACGAGGAAATCTACGAGATGAACAATGGCTGCATCTGCTGCACGGTGCGCGGCGACCTGATCCGTGTCGTCGAGGGCCTGATGCGCCGCCCCGGCCGCTTCGACGCCATCGTCGTCGAGACCACCGGGCTCGCCGATCCGGTGCCGGTGGCGCAGACCTTCTTCATGGACGACGATGTGCGCTCCAAGACCAGGCTTGACGCGGTGGTGGCGCTGGTCGACGCCAAGCACCTGCCGTTGCGGCTCAAGGATTCCAGGGAAGCCGAGGACCAGATCGCCTTCGCCGACGTCGTCGTGCTCAACAAGACCGACCTCGTCACGTCAGAAGAACTCGCCAAGGTCGAGGCAACGATCCGCGCCATCAACCCGGCGGCAAAGATCCATCGTACCACCCGCGCCGGCGTCGACCTGACCGAAGTACTCGACCGCGGCGCTTTCGATCTGTCCCGGGCACTGGAAAACGATCCGCACTTCCTCGAGGCGCATGACGATCACGATCATCATGACCATGACCATGACCACGACCACCACCACCATGATCATGACGGGCACCACCATCATGCGCATGCTTCCGACATTCATGACGTGACGGTGCAATCGGTGTCGCTGCGCGGCGGCGAGATGGATCCGAAGAAATTCTTCCCCTGGATCGAGAAGATCACCCAGATGGAAGGCCCCAACATCCTGCGGCTGAAAGGCATCATCGCGCTCAAGGGCGACGACGAGCGCTATGTCATCCAGGGCGTGCACATGATCATCGAAGGCGACCACCAGCGCGCCTGGAAAGACGGCGAAAAGCACGAGAGCCGGCTGGTGTTCATCGGCAGGGAACTCGACGCCGAGCGGCTGAAGAAGAGTTTTGACGCCTGCCAGGCGGCTTGATTTCCAAGCCTTATAACGCTAGCGCTGCCCCTTCTGTCCTTCTCCCCTTGTGGGAGAAGGTGGCCGTGCGAAGCTCGGTCGGATGAGGGGTGCTCCAGCTGGGCACCGACGGCGATCCGTCCAACACCCCTCAACCGTCTCGGCGCTGCGCGCCGATCCACCTTCTCCCACAAGGGGAGAAGGTTGGCGCCACACCCGGCCGCGCTGGCGACTTCCCGGGGATGGCAACAAACTTCATTGGAATGGTTCCCTGATGCCAACAGTCGCCCCCCTAGACCTCGAAGGCCATTGCATCGCCGCCGTCTTTCTCGGCGACGTGCCGCATTTCGCGATGGCCGACGGCGCCATCCATCGGCTCGACCATGGCCACAAGACGGTTCAGGCCAATGACGGGCTGCTCGCCGCCTTCCATGATGCGGCCAATGACCGGCTGATCACCGGCGGCGAGGACGGCAAGGTGTTTGCCGTGAAAACGGGCGGCGAGGCCACGGAATTGGCAAGCGCGGCCAGGAAGTGGATCACCAGCGTTGCCGCCGGGCCGCAAGGCGCCATCGCCTATGCCTCGGGCAAGACTGCCTTCGTGCGCTTCGCCGACGGCAAGACCAGGGAATTCGTCCATCCGCGTTCGGTGGAGGGGCTGGCCTTCTCGCCCAAGGGCATGCGCTTCGGCGTCGCCCGCTACAATGGCGCGACGCTGCATTTCCCGGCCGCCGAGGGCAAGCCGGTGGAACTCGAATGGGCCGGCGCCCATACCGGCATCACCTTCTCGCCGGATGGCGCCTTCCTCGTCACCACCATGCAAGAAAACGCATTGCACGGGTGGAAGCTCGCCGACGGCAAGCACATGCGCATGACCGGCTATCCCGGCAAGGTCAAAAGCCTGTCGTGGAGCGTAAAGGGCAAGTGGCTTGCGAGTTCCGGCGCGCCGGCGGCGATCGTCTGGCCGTTTTCCGGCAAGGACGGGCCGATGGGCAAGGCACCGCTGGAACTCGGCACGCGCGGCAATGCCATGGTGACGGCTGTCGCCTGTCACCCGAGCCAGGATGTCGTCGCCGTCGGCTATGATGACGGCATGGTGATGGCGGTGCGTTTTGCCGACGCCAAGGAAGTGCTGTTGCGGCGGCCGGGCAAGGGCGCCATCACCTCGATGATGTGGGACAAGGAAGAACGCCGCGTCGCCTTCGGCAGCGCGGCAGGCGACTGCGGCGTCATCGACATCACGGCCTGACCCCGCTCACTCCGCTCCGCACGACACTTTGCCGCTGATTTCGACCGGTTTGCCGTCCTGGTCCGTATCCGCTGCGGCGTCGTAGATGGAGAGCGTATAGCTCCCGTCGTAGACGCCTTCGTCGCTGGTCCTGGTCAGGATCGTCAGTTCGACCGAGTTGATCTTTTGCGCGGCCTCGTGCTCACGATAGATGTTCAGCCGCAATTCCTTGCCGTCGAGCCAGTACTGCGTCAGGTTGGAATCCTCGAACACGGTCTTGCGCAGGCTGTCGCTGGCAGGCCGGCTCAGAATTTCGAGGTTGCCGCGAAAGTTGAAGGTCGGCCCGCCCATGCCTCTGGTGACGCCGGCCTCGACCTCGAATGTCGCCGCCGGGTCGTCGGTGGAGCACCAGATGCCGCCCGAGGCGAAGGCCGCGCTCGCCGACGACAGGTGCATCGCCACACAGATGACCGTCCTCATTACCCCTCCCCCTCAATTCCCGCTCATATTGGCGCCGACTTCGGCAGCACGGTCAAGCGCCGCCGCCAAAGGCTGAGCCAACGCAGGACAGATGCGCGGCCAATTGCGGATGCAGACACGGATTGGCTAAGAGGAATCGACCAGAGGGGTTTTCATGCACAGCGATATGTCCAAGACGTCCATCGGCGGCATCGGCCGCGACCGCATTGCCGATCTGCGCGAGACCGAGGGGGCAGCCTTCCGCAAGGCGCGGCCGCAATCTCAGGTAAAGGTCGGCAACGGCCTGCCCGGCTTCTTCGGCGGCGTGCCGATGCACTGGATGAACGACTGGCCGACGCCGTTTCCGATCCTGGTCGACAGCGCCAAGGGCGCCACGATCACCGACATCGACGGAAACAAGCTCGACGATTTCTGCCTTGGCGACACCGGCTCGATGTTCGGCCATTCGCCGCCGCCGGTGGCGCGCGCCATCCGCCGCCAGGCCGGACGTGGCCTGACCTATATGCTGCCTTCGGAAGATGCGCTGGCCATCGGGCCGCTGCTGCAGCAGCGCTTCGGCCTGCCATTCTGGCAGATCGCGACGACGGCAACCGACGCAAACCGTTTTGCATTGCGCGTCGCCCGCGCCGTCACCGGCCGGGAGAAGATCCTTGTCTTCAACGGCTGCTACCATGGCTCGGTCGACGAGACGATGGTGCGGCTGATCGACGGCAAGCCCGTCAACCGGCCGGGATTGGCGGGCGAGTTCCGCGACCTGACGCGTACGGCCAAGGTCATCGAGTTCAACGACATCTCAGCACTCGAAGCCGCGCTTGGGGATAAGGACGTCGCCTGCGTCATCGCCGAACCGGTGCTGACCAACTCCTGCATGGTGCTTGCCGATCCGGGCTACCATGACGCCCTGCGCAAACTGACACGCCAAGCCGGCACACTGCTTCTGATCGACGAGACGCACACGATCTCGACCGGCCCCGGCGGCTACACGAGGAAATATGGTCTCGACCCGGACTTCTTCGTCCTGGGCAAGCCGATCGCCGGCGGCGTGCCGGCCAGTGTCTGGGGCATGAGCGACGACGTCGCCTCGCGCTACGCGGACTACAACAGGACCAAGGAGCCGGGCTATTCCGGCATGGGCACGACGCTCTCGGCCAACCCGCTGCAGTTCGCAGCGATGCGCGCCGCGCTTGAAGAGGTGATGACGCCGGAAAATTATGACCGCATGGATCACCTGGCGCGGCGGCTCGATGCCGGGTTGACCGGCGTGATCGATCGCTATCGCCTGCCCTGGCATGTTTCCCGTGTCGGCGCCCGCGTCGAGTTCATCTGCGCGCCCGGTCCGCTGCGCAATGGCGCCGAGGCGGAAGTGGCGCATGCGCCGGAACTGGAGGCCGCCATCCATGTCGCGCTGATCAATCGCGGCGTGCTGATCGCACCCTTCCACAACATGATGCTGATCTCGCCGGCGACCACTGCGACCCAGGTCAACCGGCTGATCACCGCCTTCGGCGCGGTTGCGGCAAAGCTTGGGGCATGAGACAAGCGGCGATGGACCATCCCAATGCCACAATGACCTCACCTTCGGGCTCGACATCCGCCGAGGCGCACGCCTTTCTCGACGCCCATCCCGAGATCGAAGCCTTCGATATCGTGCTGACCGACGCCAATGGCGTCGGCCGCGGCAAGATCGTGCGCCGGCATGAGCTGAAGAGCATCTTCGAGGGCGGCCGCCATATGCCGATCTCGATCCTGGGCCTCGACATCACCGGCGAGGATGTGCACGAGACCGGGTTGATCTGGACGACCGGCGACGGCGATCTCAGGGCATGGCCGATCCCCGGTACGCTGGTGCCGCTCTACGGCACGAGCCCGCCACGTGGCCAGCTGCTGATGGCGATGTACATGCTCGACGGCCGGCCGATGTCGTCGGATCCGCGGCTGGCGTTGGCTCGGCAAGTCGACATCCTGGCGGCCAAGGGCCTCTATCCGGCCGGAGCCTTCGAACTTGAATTCTTCCTGCTGGCCAATGAGCGCGACGCCGACGGCAAGGTGCAGCCGGCGCGCGCCGTGCTCGACGGCCGCGTCTCGGGCAAGACGGAAGTCTATTCCGTTGATCATCTGCACGGCATGGAGCCGCTGTTTTCCGACATCTATGCCGCAGCCAAGGCGCAAGGCATTCCGGCCGAGACGGTCATTTCCGAATATGCGCCCGGCCAGTACGAATTGACGCTGAACTACCGCAAGGATGTGATGCGGGCGGCCGACGACCTGGTCATGCTGAAGCGGCTGGTGCGGGCGCAGGCGCGCCGCCACGGCGTCACCGCCTGCTTCATGGCCAAGCCGATCGAGAAATACGCCGGCTCGGGCATGCATTTCCATGTTTCGCTGCAGGACAGAGCCGGCCGAAACGTCTTTGCCGAAGCCGGCGGCGAGAGCTGGTCGCTGCCGCTGCTGCAAGGGCTCGGCGGCCTCATCCAGACCATGGCGGAATCGATGCTGGTGTTTGCGCCGCACGCCAATTCCTGGCGGCGCTTCGTCTCGCAATCCTATGCGCCGGTGGCACCGACATGGGGCGTCAACAACCGATCGGTGGCGCTGCGTGTGCCGGCCGGCGACGCCAAGAACCGGCGCATCGAGCACCGGCCGTCGGGCGTCGACGCCAACCCCTATCTGATCGCCGCAACCGTGCTCGCCGGCATCATCAAGGGCATGGATGAAGGGCTCGATCCGGGGCCCGAAACGACCGGCAACGGCTATGAGGCAGCGGTCACGCGCACAACCATGCCTGTCGACTGGCGCGCCGCGATCGAATCGGCCCGGGCGTCCAGCTTCCTGAAGAACGCGCTCGGCGAGGACCTGCACCGGACCTTCGTGGCGATCAAACAGTCCGAATACCTGCGCGTGGCACGCACGGTCAGCGAACTGGATTACCACCTCTATCTGCACGAAGTCTGAGGGCCGGGCGGGCGATCACTTTTTCGCCGTTTCCATCAAATGAGGTGGCATAAGGGCGGATAAGAACATATCATGAACAGATGAGCGCACTCACCGTCCGTGAAAAACTGGCTGTCCTCTCCGATGCCGCCAAATACGATGCGTCCTGCGCCTCGTCGGGTGCGGCGAAAAAGGACTCGCTGGAATCAGGCGGCATCGGCTCCACCGAGGGCATGGGCATCTGCCATTCCTACGCGCCGGACGGCCGCTGCATTTCGCTGCTGAAAATCCTGCTGACCAATTTCTGCATCTATGATTGCAGCTACTGCATCAACCGATCGTCGTCCAATGTGCGGCGCGCCCGCTTTGGCATCGACGAGGTGGTGAAGCTGACCATGGATTTCTACCGGCGCAACTACATAGAAGGCCTGTTCCTGTCCTCGGGTGTCGTTCGCTCGCCGGACGAGACCATGGGCGAGATGGTCGAGGTGGCGCGCCGGCTGCGCCTGGAGGAGAAATTCTCCGGCTACATCCATTTGAAGACCATCCCGGAAAGCTCGGCCGAACTGGTCGAGCAGGCCGGTCTCTATGCCGACCGGCTGTCGATCAATGTCGAACTGCCGACCGACGAGGGTGTGAAGCGGCTGGCGCCCGAGAAGAAGCCGGAGACAATCCGGCTTTCCATGGCCAGGCTGCGCCAGAAGATGGAGGAGAAGGCCGAGCCGACTTTGAAGACCAAAAAGCGCGAACGCTTTGCGCCGGGCGGCCAGTCGACGCAGATGATCATCGGCGCCGACAAGACATCCGACGACGGCATATTGCACACGAGCGCCCGGCTCTATGGCAGCTACCATCTGCGGCGGGTCTATTACTCGGCCTTCAGTCCGATTCCGGATTCGTCGTCGTCGCTGCCCCTGCAGAAGCCGCCGCTGATGCGTGAGCACCGGCTTTATCAGGCCGACTGGCTGATGCGGTTTTACGGCTTTTCGCAACCGGAAATCCTCGCCGGCAGCAGCGACGGCATGCTCGATCTCGCCATCGACCCGAAGCTGGGCTGGGCACTGCGCAACCGGGGGCAGTTTCCCGTCGACATCAATCGCGCCGACCGCGAAGCGCTGCTGCGGGTGCCGGGTCTCGGCACCAAGGTGGTGGCGAAGATTTTGGAGACGCGCCGGCACCGGCGCATGCGGCTCGAGGATGTCGGGCGGTTCTGCCAGTCGATCGCCAAGCTCAGGCCCTTCATCATCGCCGAAGGCTGGTCGCCTGGTGCGCTGACCGACAAGGCCGGCCTGCGCGACAGGATCGTCCACTCCTGCGAACAATTATCGTTGTTCTGATCATGCGGCCGGCGGAACTCGATCTCGCCAGATACAGAGTTCGGCTCGACAGCGAGACGGATTTTGCCGGCTGGCGTGACGCGGCACGGCGGCTGGCCTTGAATGAGGTCAGGCCCGAGGACGTCGACTGGCATGTCGCGCCAGGCTCTGATCAGGCACAATTGCCTGAAGTGCCTGCGGGCGCGCAACTCGTCGTGCCGCGCGACTTCCTCGGGCATGCCGAAACGGCGTTCTGCCATTCCGATCCCGGCCGGTTTGCCTTTCTCTACCGAATGCTGTGGCGATTGCGCGACGAAGCTAAACTGCTGGAAATCGCGTCGGATTCCGACACCAGGCGGCTCGAGGCCATGGAGAAGGCGGTGCGGCGCGACAGCCACAAGATGCACGCCTTCGTACGTTTCCGGAAAATCGGCGACGGTGCCGATGAGCGCTATGTCGCCTGGTTCGAGCCGGATCATTTCATCGTCGAGCGCAACGCCGATTTCTTCGTCAGACGTTTCACCGGCATGCGCTGGACGATCCTGACCCCTTATGCCTCTGCCGACTGGGATGGCGAAAGGCTGGCGATCGGGCCGGGCGCGGCCAAGGGCGATGCGCCTGATCAGGACGATACCGAGGCGCTCTGGCGCACCTATTTCGAGAACATCTTCAACCCGGCGCGATTGAAGGTGAAAACCATGCAGAAGGAGATGCCGAAGAAATATTGGCGGAACCTTCCCGAGGCCTCGCTCATTCCAGACATGATCGCAGGAGCGGACAAGGCCGCCAAGGACATGATTGCGAAGATGCCGACAACACCCGCGCCGCACCACGCAAAGGTGCAGGCACGGCATTGGCCGAAGCAGCCCGTCGAAGCACCGGAAGATGATGCAAGCACGATTCCGGAATTGCGCGAGGCAGCGAAAGGCTGCCGCCGCTGCCCGCTGTGGCGCGACGCGACGCAGACCGTCTTCGGTGAAGGCCCTGACAATGCCAAGGTGATCTTCGTCGGCGAACAGCCGGGGGATCAGGAGGACCTCGCCGGCAAACCTTTCGTGGGTCCGGCCGGCAAGGTGTTCGATGCGATCCTGGACGATGCCGGTGTCGACCGGCAAAAGGTCTATGTCACCAACGCGGTCAAGCACTTCAAGTTCGAGCCGCGCGGCAAGCGCCGCATCCACTCCAAACCGAATTCCGGTGAGATTCAGGCCTGCCGCTGGTGGATCGACCAAGAATTCGAGCTGATCAAGCCGAACCTCGCCGTGGCACTCGGCGCGACAGCGGCGATGTCGCTGCTCGGCAAGGCGATTCCGGTGACAAAGATGCGCGGACAAGTGATCGAGCGCGAGGACGGATTGCGCGTGTTCATCACCATCCATCCCTCCTTCATCCTGCGCATCCGCGAACCCGCGGACAAGGAGGCTGAACGCGAACGGTTCCTGCAGGACATGAAGCTGGTGAAGCGGCTGATGGCCGCCTGATTGTCTGTTTTGCGCGATTCCGGACAGAAAACCTTCCTGGAATTGCTGCGGCTACCTGATCAGAATTGCCCTGAGATCGTTGACATTCGTACCGGTCGGGCCGGGTACGAAGAGATCGTCAACCGCGTTGAAGGCCGTCCAGGCATTGTTGCCGGCAAGCATAGCCTTGGCGTCCACCCCGGCAGCGCGCATGCGCGACACGGTCGAAGCATCGGCAAAGGCACCGGCATTGTTTTCCGAACCGTCGATGCCGTCAGTGTCGGCGGCCAGCGCATTGATACCGTCGACGCCATTGATGCCGATGGCGAAGGCGAGCAGGAATTCCGAATTGCGGCCGCCCTTGCCTTTTGCGCGCAGCGTCACGGTTGTCTCGCCGCCCGACAGGATCAGCACCGGCTTCGAGAAAGGCCTGTTGCGCGTCGCCACTTCACGCGCGATCGCGGCGTGGACACCGCCAACCTCGCGCGCTTCGCCTTCGATGGCATCGGAGAGGATAACCGCCTCGACGCCTTGCCGTTTCGCTTCCGTAGCGGCGGCTTCCAGCGATACCCCGGCCGAAGCGATCAGATGCACCTCGTTGCGCAAAAAGCGCTCGTCATCCGGGCTTGGCGCATCGGCGGCCGGCGAATTGATATGCGCCATCACCGAGGCCGGCAGTTTCATGCCATAGGCCGATATCGAGGCCAGCGCGTCGGCGCGGCTGCCTGTATCCGGTACGGTTGGGCCGGAGGCGACCATTGCCGGATTATCGCCGGGAATATCGGAGACGATCAGCGACACCACCCTGGCCGGCCATGCGGCCGCCGCCAGCCTGCCGCCCTTGATGGTGGAAAGGTGCTTGCGGATAGTGTTCATCGCCGCGATCGGCGCACCCGAGGCGAGCAGCGCCTCATTGACGGCGATCTCGTCGGCCAGCGTCAAGCTGCCGGCCGGCGACGGCAACAGCGCCGAGCCGCCGCCGGAAATCAGCGCCACCACCAGATCGTCCGCCGTCAGCCCTTGCACCTTCGCCAGCAGCCGGCGCGAGGCTTCAAGGCCGGCATCGTCCGGCACCGGGTGCGCCGCCTCGATGATCTCGATGCGCTCGCAGGTCGCGCCATAGCCATAGCGGGTGACGACCAGCCCTTCGATGGGGGCGTCCCACACTTTCTCGAAGGCTGCCGCCATTTGCGCCGAGCCTTTGCCCGCGCCGATGACGATGGTACGGCCCTTGGGCTTGGCCGGCAGATGATCCCTGATGGTTCGTTCCGGATCGGCGGCGGCGACGGCGGCGTTGAAGATAGAGACGAGGAACGATTTGGGGTCGAGCACGGTCATTCGGCTTCCCGAGGCAATGCCAAGCCGCGCTTGTCGACGCCCAAATGATCGCACAGCGCATCGACGACGACGCCGTGATCCTCGCGCTCCGGCAGTCCGGAAACGGCGATGACGCCAATGACGCCGGTGCCCTTGGCGTTCACCGGAAAGCCACCGCCGGCCAGCACGTAGTCGGCAATATCCAGCCCTTCACCAATCTTGAAGGTGCGGTCGGGGCGCTGCTGTTCCAACACCATGCGATAGGTGCTTCTCAGGAACCGTTTGACCACATTGATCTTGCGCCGCGCCCAGTCGGGATTGGAAGCGTTCGAGCCCGGCAGCGCGGCGTAGAACAGCGGCCGGTCCCACAGCCTGATGTCGACTATGATGGGTAGATCTTCGGCGATTGCACGATCGCGAATGGCGGAGCCGATTTTGAAAGCGACGGCCTCGTCAAAGGTCGCGAAGACAAGGGTCTCTTCCTGTCTCTTGATCAGAGCGATGTCGTCAGCAACGGCCATTTTCTTTCTCCGAAATCGTCACACGTCGTGTGTACGACAAGCTCCGCTCGGTCAAGCTTCCGTGGCGTGGCCACCTTCTCCCGAGGGGAGAAGAGACGAGCACGGGCCTCGGCTTCCTCCTCTCCCCTCGGGGAGAGGCCGGATTGCCCCGAATTGCCTTCGCAATTCGGTTGGCAATCCGGGTGAGGGGGCCTTACCCCGCGCTCATGTCAGCCTTGGCTGGCCGCCCCGCCACATAAACTTCGCGGACGGAGCGGTCGTCGCCCAGCGTCTGCAGGAGAAAGAGTTCCTGCGCCAGCGTCTCGACCGTCTCCATCCTGAGTCGCATTCCCGGCGTTGCCCTGGCGTCCAGCACGACGATGTCGGCGTCGGTGCCCGCGTCCAGCGTGCCTATCTTTTCCACCACCGACAGCGCCTCGGCATTGCCGCGCGTCGTCTGCCAGAAGGACTGGAACGGGTTGAGCTTTTCGCCATTCAGCGCGATCACCTTGTAGCCTTCGTCCATGGTGCGCAGCATGGAGTAGTTGGTGCCGCCGCCGACATCGGTGGCGGCGGCGATGCGGATCGGCTTGTCGCGTCGGCGAAAGCGCTGATAATCGAAGAGGCCGGAGCCGAGGAAAAGGTTCGAGGTCGGGCAGAACACCGCCACCGAGCCCGAGTCCGAAAGCGCATCCGCTTCGCGCTCCGACAAATGGATGCAGTGGCCGAACAGGCTCTTTTTGCCTAACAGCCCGTAATGCTCGTAGACGTCGGTGTAGTCGCGCGCCCACGGGTAGAGTTCCTGCGTGAAAGCGATCTCGGCGTGGTTTTCCGACAGATGCGTCTGCATGTGCAGGCCGGGATGTTCGCGGCACAACACGCCCGCCATCTCCATCTGCTCCGGCGACGAGGTGATGGCGAAGCGCGGCGTGATGGCGTAGTGCTGGCGGCCCTTGCCGTGCCACTCCTTGATCAGCGCCTTTGTGTCGTCATAGCCGGATTGCGGGGTGTCGAGCACGCCGTCGGGCGCATTGCGATCCATCATCACCTTGCCGGCGATGTTGAGCATGTTGCGGTCATGCGATTCTGCGAAGAAGGCTTCGGCCGAGGCCTTGTGCACCGAGCAGTAGGCGGCGACCGTCGTGGTGCCGTGGCGCACCATTTCGTCGAGGAACAGCCGCGCGATGCGGCGGCCGTGCTGGGCGTTGGCGAACTTCGTTTCTTCCGGAAAAGTGTAGGTGTTCAGCCAGTCGAGCAGTTCGGCGCCGTAGGAGGCGATGATCTGCATCTGCGGAAAATGCGCATGGGCATCTATGAAGCCGGGCAGCAGCAGATGCGGCCGGTGGTCAATCCTTTTCACCGTTTCGTCGGCTTGCTTTTCAACATCGGCATAACTACCCGCGGCGACGATCCTGCCGTCACGGATCAGCAGTCCGCCATCCTCCTCGTAGCGCCAGGCGGAATGGTCTTCGAGAGTTTGCGGCCAGCGCACAAAGGACAGCGTGCGGCCGCGCAGAAGTGTCGAATTCATGCTATTTCCCTGCGCCTTCGAACCAGGCCACCAGCAGCGCCCGTTCCTTGTCGGTGATCTGAGAGACGTTGGCGGGCGGCATGGCGTGGCTGCGGCCGGCCTGCAGATAGATTTCGCGGGCGTGGTTGGCGATATCCGCATCGGTGTCGAGCATCACGCCCTTGGGCGCATGATAGATGCCCTCATAGACCGGCTCCGCCGCGTGGCACATCGAACAGCGGCCGAGCACGGTGTCGCGCACCGCCGGGAAATGCGCTGAAGCGACATAGACTTGCGCCGACGCGGATTCCTTGGGTTCGCCGGTCAGCACTTTCGGCGCGGTCGACAGCCAAATGATGACGATGAACAGGACGAGTGCCGCCATCCAGGTCCAGGTCGGATTGCCCTTGCGCGCATGGACCGAGTTGAAATAGTGCCGGATCAGCACGCCGATGATGAACACCAGCGAGGCGATGACCCAGTTGAACTCAGTGCCGAACGCCAGCGGATAGTGGTTCGACAGCATCAGGAACAGCACCGGCAGCGTCAGGTAATTGTTATGGAGAGAGCGCTGCTTGGCGATCTTGCCGTATTTCGGGTCGGGCTTGCGGCCGGCGATGAGGTCGGCGACGACGATCTTCTGGTTGGGGATGATGACCATGAAGACATTGGCCGACATGATCGTGGCGGTGATGGCGCCCAGATGCAGGAAGGCGGCACGGCCGGTGAACAGGTGGGTCAGTCCCCAGGCGATGAACACCAGCACGCAATAGAGCACCAGCATCAGGCCGGTGTCGCTTTTTCCGAGCGGCGAGCGGCACAGCAGATCGTAGACCACCCAGCCTACGCCGATCGTTGCCAGCGACAGCAGGATACCGACCGGCACCGACATCGGCAGCACGTTCGGATCGATCAGGAACAGATCGGCTCCGGCATAATAGACGACGCACAGCATGGCGAAGCCGGAAAGCCAGGTGGCGTAGGATTCCCATTTGAACCAGGTCAGGTGTTCCGGCATTTCGGCCGGCGCCACCAGATATTTCTGGATGTGATAAAAGCCGCCGCCATGCACCTGCCATTCCTCGCCGAAGGCGCCGACGGGCATGCCGGGACGCTGGCGCAGGCCGAGATCGAGCGCGACGAAATAGAACGACGAGCCGATCCAGGCGATGCCGGTGACGACATGCAGCCAGCGCACGGCAAAACTCAGCCAATCCCAGAAAATCGCGAAATCCATCATTGAAATCGTCCCTGCCGATTGGGTGACTTTACGGGCTGGAGCGCAAACGGAAAGAGGCGAGGCGCACGAGGACTTTCAAAAAAAAATGGAAAATACTAGGTTGATCCTGCAAACCGGCGAAGGTGCTCCGCATGGCCTATCTCGACAACATCGCCGTCTTCGTTCGCGTCGTTGAACTCGGCAATCTGTCGGCGGCCGGGCGCGACATGCGCATTTCGCCGGCGGTCGCTTCCAACCGCATCAAGGAACTGGAGAAGCACCTTGGCGTGCGGCTGTTCAACCGCACCACGCGGCAATTGATGCCGACCGAGCATGGCACGGTTTTTTACGGGGGCGCCAAGCAGGTGCTGGAGGCAATCACCGAGGCGGAAGCGGCAGTCTCGGCGCTTTCCGGCCAGCCGCGCGGCACCATCCGCGTCACGGCACCGCTCGGCCTCGGCCGCCGGCTGGTGGCTTCGGGCATCCCCGATTTCCACGACAAATACCCTGATATCGAGGTGCGGCTCAGGCTCTCGGACCACAATGTCGACATCATGAAGGAAGGCATCGACGTCGCCTTCCGGCTCGGCATCATCGAGGATTCCAGCCTCAGGATGCGCGGCATCATGGAATGCGAGCGCGTGCTGGTGGCGGCGCCGAAATATCTCGAAGCGCGCGGCGAACCGTTGGAGCCGCAGGAGCTGATCGGCAAGAAGCACGACTGCCTGATGCTGCGTTATTCCGGCGCGCGCGAATATGTGTGGACGCTGCAGACCCCCACAGGCCCGCAGAAATTCGAGGTACACGGGCCCTACGACACCGACGATGGCGACGTGCTGACCGGCTGGGCGCTTTCAGGCCGCGGCATCATCAACAAGCCGCGCTTCGAGGTAGAGCCATTCATCCGCGATCGGCGGCTGAAGGTGATCCTGCCCAGCACGCCGCCGACACCGGTGCAGTTCGCCGCCGTCTATCCGCACAAGAAGCTGCAGGACCCAAAAGTGCGGCTGCTGCTCGACTTCATGGCCGAGCGCTGCCAGCGGCTGATCAACGATCTTCTTGCTGGCAAATAAAGGCTGGCCGGCAAATAGGGACTGGCCGGTAGGTGAGCGGCGGTTTGGCCCAGCGCCGGCGGTTGCCATCCCAGGATGTGGCGAACATAGTTCGGGTGGCATTTCATCTCATAGGGAACCCTCGATGGACAACGGCGCCACAATGCATCTTGCCGTTTCGCTCGCCGATCCATCACTCGAGACTGGGTTGGAATTCAGCCGCCTGGCTGGTTTCGTGCAAAAGGCTGAAGCAGCCGGGCTGGACATGGTGCTGCTTGCCGATGCCGCGCCAGCGTCCGAAAGCGAAGCCGCGAACAAACGGATGCCCTTCGAAGCGACGACCTTGCTGGCCGCTCTGGCGACTGTCACAAGCAGGATCGGCTTGGTTGCCGCTGCCTCGACAATTGCCCACCAACCCTACAATCTGGCACGCCGTTTCGCTTCGCTCGACGTTATCAGCCACGGCCGCAGTGGCTGGAACGCAACCATGACGCAAGCGCCACGGGAAGCAGCCAATTTCAGCCGGCCCGAAGGATTTTCGCCTAACGATTTCCGCCGTCGCAGTGAGGAATATATCGGCATCGTGCAAGGTCTGTGGCAGGGCTGGGATGCGGACGCGCTGCTGTTCGACCAGAGCGGCGGCCGCTTCCACGACCCCGAAAAGATGCACCTGCTGGAGCACAAGGGCGAATTCTTTTCCGTGCGCGGACCGCTGAACGTCGCCCGGTCGCCGCAGGATACGCCAGTGCTCGTCTTGTCGGGCCTGCAGGAATCCGACTTCGATATTGCCACTCGCACCGCCGATGTCATCCTGCTGGACGGCGGACTGGTGGAGGGCGCGACCGAACGCTATGACGATATCAGGCGCCGTGTCACGGCGTGCGGACGCACTCCCGATGCTGTGAAAGTGCTGACGAACGTCGCGCTTATCGCCGATAGTAAGCCGGCTGCCGTCGCCGAGAGGCTGGAAAAGGAATTCCTGGCGAAAAGCTGCGACGGGTTCAACATCCTGATGCCGGCACAGCTTTCAGCGCTCGACGATTTCGTCGGCTTGGTTCTGCCGGAACTGCGGCGGCGTGGCCTGGTTCGAGAAAGCTATCGCGGAAAAACGTTGCGCTCGCATCTCGGGCTTGCCGGCGGAGGTGACCGATGACCGCTCGCCAGATGAAGCTCGGCGCCTTTCTGTGGGCGACAGGTCATCACATCGCCGCCTGGCGCCACCCCAAGGCGCACGTCACCGCCGGCATAGACATCGATCATTACATCCAGCTGGCGCGCACGGCGGAGGCGGCGAAGTTCGACATGGTGTTCTGCGAGGACGCCGCCGGCCTGCGTGAAGCCAATATCGGCATTGCCAGCCAGACGTCGCGCTCGATCGGTTTCGAGCCGATCAGCCTGCTCTCGGCGCTCGCCGTCCAGACCAGCCGCATCGGCCTCGTCTCGACAGCGTCGACAAGCTACAACGAGCCTTATGGGCTGGCACGAACCTTCCTGTCGCTCGACCATCTGAGCGGCGGCCGGGCCGGCTGGAATCTGGTCACCTCGGCCAGCCCCATCGAAGCAGCCAATTTCGGCGCGACGGGCCTCAAGCCCCATGCCGACCGCTACGAACGGGCGCGCGAGTTTGCCGAGGTGGTGACCGGCTTGTGGCACGGCAAGGCTTCCGGCCATAACGGCCAGAGCTTTTCGGTTCGCGATCCGCTCGACCTGCCGCGCTCGCCGCAGGGCGCGCCGGTGATGGTTCAGGCCGGCGCCTCGGATGTCGGCCGCGACCTTGCCGCCCGCACCGCCGATGTGGTGTTCACGGCGGCGCAGACCTTCGAGGAAGCCAAGGCCTTCTATGACGATCTCAAAAGACGTCTGCCGGCCTACGGGCGCGAGCCGGACGACATCAAGATCATGCCGGGCGTCGCACCGGTGGTGGCGGAGACCGAAGCGGAGGCCCGTGAAAAATACGAGGAATTGCAGGAGCTGATCCCCGACGATGTCGGCGTGGCGCTGCTGTCCAGCTATCTCAGCATCTCCGATCTGTGGCGCTATCCGATCGATGGGCCACTGCCGGAACTGCCGGAGAGCGAGGGGATGAAGAGCAGGCAAGCGCTGGTCATCGAGCAATCGCGCCGCGACGGCCTCTCCATCCGCCAGCTCGCCCGGCATTTTGCCGGCGCGCGGGGCCATTGGCGCATCGTCGGCACAGCGGCCCAAGTCGCCGACGAACTGCAGGCGCGGTTCGAGGGTGGCGCGGCCGACGGTTTCAACGTCATGCCCTCATATTTCCCTGGGGAACTCGATGCCTTTGCCACGCTCGTCGTGCCGGAGTTGCAGCGGCGCGGCCTGTTCCGGACGGAATACCAGGGCCGCACGCTGCGCGACCATCTGGGTTTGAAACGGCCGGTTTAGCTGCGGCGCAGCTTAGCCTGCCATCACCTTGCCATGCGGAATTTGATGGTCGGCATTTAAGGCTGCGTTGTGATTGACCAGCGCCGTCATGATCTCGGCCGCAGCCAGCGCCGCGATGACCTGAGGGCGCTTGTCCTTGACGGTGTCGCCGCCAATTGGCGAGACGAGGCGGGCAAACTCGGCCTGGCTGCCGTCCGCCGATTTCAGGAACCAAGTCCTGAACGTCGCTTTCTTGGTCTTCGAGCCGATCATGCCGACATAGGCGGTGTCACCGCGTTTCAGCGCTTCCGCGACGATCAGGAAATCCAGCGCATGATCGTGGGTCAGGATGGCGAAGGCTGCGCCGGCGGGGGCATTCCGCACCATCGCTTCCGGCATAGCTGTCAGCCGTGTCTCGATGGTTTCGGGCATGCCTTCCAGTGCTTCGGCCCGCGTCTCGATGACGATGCCGTGCACGGGAAGAAGTGCGATCGCCGATGCCAGCGCCTGGCCGACATGGCCGCCACCGAAGATGTAGACGTACGGCAGGTGCGCCTCCTCGGCTTCCGCGGCCGCAACCAGGTCGCCGGCAAGCGCAGCATCGACGAGCCGGATCAAGACTTCAACGCGCCCGCCGCAGCATTGGCCGATCTCGGGACCCAGCGGGACGTCTAGGGTAGCGCAGACTTCGTCAACCTCGATGCGGGCTTCTTTGCCCAACATCTGCCTGGCCTTGTCGATCGCCATATATTCGAGCTGACCGCCGCCGATGGTGCCAAAGATCGCCGTCGGCGAGACGAGCATGAAGGCGCCCTTCTCGCGTGGCGTCGAGCCTTTTGTTCCGGTCACTTCGACCAGGGCAACCCGACCGGCGCTGGCGAGAAAGGCTTTCAGGCTTTGCACTTTCGAGTTCATGGTTCACGTTCCCGAATGGGAAATATAGGTTTTTTCGACCCGGATTGCACGCATTGCCGACCCTGGGGCCGGATTCAGGCGCCGGCCTCCTTCTTCAGCCGCTCGATCGCCATCAGAACCCGCTCCGGGGTCGCCGGAGCATCGAGGCGCGGGCAGATCCTGTTGTCGGCGACACTGGCCACCGCGTCCGATAGCGCATGCAGCACCGACATGCCGAGCGGGAACGGCGGCTCGCCGACCGCCTTGGAGCGGTGGATGGTCGGCTCGCCGGCTTCCGGCCAGTCGGCCAAGGTGACGTTGAAGATCTTCGGCCGGTCGGAGGCGAGCGGGATCTTGTAGGTCGACGGCGCATGCGTGCGCAGCCGGCCCTTGGCGTCCCACCACAGTTCTTCCGTCGTCAGCCAGCCCATGCCCTGGATGAAGCCGCCCTCGATCTGGCCGATATCGATCGCCCGGTTCAGCGAGCGGCCACAGTCATGGAGAATATCGGTACGCTCGACCATGTATTCGCCGGTCAGCGTGTCGACCGAGACTTCCGAGCACGAGGCGCCATAGGCGAAATAATAGAAGGGGCGGCCCTCGCCCTTGTCGCGGTTCCAGTGGATTTTCGGCGTCTTGTAGAAACCAGCCGCCGACAGCTGGATGCGGGCCATATAGGCCTGCTTGACGAGGTCGGCGAAGGCGATTTCCTGGTTGCCGATACGCACCCGGTTGGGCAGGAACAGCACCTGATCACGCGGCACCTGATATTTTTCGGCGGCGAAATCGGTCAGCCGATCCTTGATCTGGCGCGCGCCATTCTGCGCCGCCATGCCGTTGAGGTCGGAGCCGGACGACGCTGCCGTAGCCGAAGTGTTCGGCACCTTGCCGGTCGTAGTCGCGGTGATCTTCACCTGGTCGAGATCGATCTGGAACTCTTCCGCCACCACCTGTGCCACCTTGACGTAGAGGCCCTGCCCCATCTCGGTTCCGCCATGGTTCAGATGCACCGAACCGTCGGTGTAGACATGCACCAGCGCGCCGGCCTGATTGTAATGCGTGGCGGTGAACGAGATGCCAAACTTGACCGGCGTCAGAGCGAGGCCCCGCTTGATGAAACGGCTGTTGGCATTGAAGGCCGATATTTCACGCCGCCGCCGCGCATAGCTCGCGCTTTGCTCCAGCTCGGCGACGATGCGCTGGATGATGTTATCCTCGACCGTCTGGTGGTAGGGCGTGATGTTGCGGCCCCCCTCGCTACTGGTGCCGTAGAAATTCTTCTTGCGGATTTCGAGCGGATCCTTGCCAACGGCAAAGGCCACCTCGTCGATGACGCGCTCGGCGCCGACCATGCCTTGCGGGCCGCCGAACCCCCGAAAGGCGGTGTTCGACACGGTGTTGGTGTAGAGCGGCGCCGACTGCGCATGCACCGCCGGCCAGAAATAAGTGTTGTCGCAGTGGAACAGCGCGCGATCGGTTACCGGGCCGGACAGATCCGACGAAAAACCGCAGCGCGCCGCGAACATGAAATCGACGCCGAGGATGTTGCCCTCATCATCGAAGCCGACCTCGTAATCGACGAGGAAATCATGACGCTTTCCGGTGGCGATCATGTCGTCGTCGCGGTCGGGCCGGATCTTCACGGCGCGGTGGTGCTTCTTCGCGGCGATCGCGGCCAATGCGGCAAACTGATTTCCCTGCGTTTCCTTGCCGCCGAAGCCGCCTCCCATGCGGCGGATTTCCACCGTGACGGCATTGCTCGGCACGCCGAGCACATGGCTGACCATGTGCTGGACTTCGCTTGGATGCTGGGTCGAGGAATAGATGGTGACGTCCTGATCCTCGCCAGGAACGGCCATGGCGATATGGCCTTCGAGGTAGAAGTGTTCCTGGCCGCCGATGCGCATTTTTCCCTTTAGCCGGCGCGGCGCCTGACGGATCGCTGTAGCGGCATCGCCGCGCTTCAGGGTGAGAGGCGGCGTGACGAGCTTGTCCTTCTTCGGATCGAGCGCGCCGATGTCGGTGACGAAAGGCAATTCCTTGTATTCGACCTTTGCCAATCTTGTGGCGCGGCGCGCCTGCTCGCGAGTTTGCGCAATAACGCAGAAGATAGGCTGGCCGTAGAATTGCACCTTGCCGTCGGCAAGCACCGGCTCGTCGTGGCGGCCGGTCGGCGAAATGTCGTTTTCGCCCGGCACGTCACTGGCCGTCAGCACGTCGACAACGCCGGGCGCCGTGCGTACCGCCGAGAGATCCATGCTGGTAATCGTGGCATGCGTGGCACTGGAAAGCCCGAGGCAGCCATGCAGCGTGCCTGATGGTTCCGGCATGTCGTCGATGTAGACGGCGGTGCCGCTGACATGTTTGTGCGCGGAATCGTGGCGCTGATCGGTGGCGACGCCGCCAGCGATCTTTTCAGCCTTGAGGTTGGGGGCAGCGTGCTTGTTCATCGAATGCCTCTTTTCCCTTCTCCCCGCTCACGGGGAGAAGGTGGCCCGAAGGGTCGGATGAGGGGCGACGCTGACCCTGACTGGTTTGCAGATACCGATCGACGACGGCGCCGCCCCTCATCTGCCTGCCGGCATCTTCTCTCCGCGAACGGGGAGAAGGACCCTATTGGTTTGCTGGCGCTGATATGCATCACGCCGCCTCGTGCCGTGAGACCTGGAATGGCGCCTTGGTGCCGCTGGTCTCAGCAAAAAAACGCAACAGCAGGTTCTTTGCCGCCAGCGCCCGATATTCGGCGCTTGCCCGCATATCGGTCAGCGGCGTGAAATCATTGGCGTATTCGGCCATGGCCGCCTCGACCGTGGCCTCCGTCCAGGATTTGCCGAGCAGGGCGTGCTCGACACCGAGGGCCCGTTTAGGTGTCGCTGCCATGCCGCCATAGGCGATGCAAATGTCGGCCACCGTGCCGTCCTTGGCCAGTTCCAGGAAAAACGCGCCAAGGGCCGCGGTAATGTCCTCGTCGCGACGCTTGGTGATCTTGTAGACGGCAAACTTCGTTTCCTTGGCCGGCACCGGCACATGCACGGCCTCGACGAATTCACCCGGCTGCCGATCCTGTTTGCCGTAGGCGATGAAGAAGGTTTCCAACGGGATCGTCCGCTGCTTCTTGCCCTTGCGCAAGGTGAGACTTGCGCCAAGCGCGATCAATGGCGGTGGCGTATCTCCGATCGGCGAGCCGTTGGCGATGTTGCCGCCGATGGTGCCCATGTTGCGCACCTGTTCGCCGCCGATGCGATCGAACAATGGCCCCAACGCCGGGATGCGCTTCGCCAATGTCGCGAAGGCGTCAGTGTAGGTGACGCCGGCGCCGATCGAAATGACGCCCTTGTCTTCCGAGATGGTGCAAAGCCCGTCGAGATCGCCGATGAAAATGGCCGGTGAAATATCGCGCATGTGCTTGGTCACCCACAGGCCGACATCGGTCGAGCCGGCCACGATGGTAGCGCCGGGTTCCTTGTCCAGCACGGCGGCGAAATCGTCGACATCGGCCGGCACGACCAGCCGCGCCTTGCCGGTTCCGATCTCGACCCGGGCGCCGTCACGCATGGCCTCGAGCCTTGCGGTGATCGCCTTGCGTTCCGTGGCCAGCGGGTCCTTTGCCGCCTTGCCGTAGCTGGAGATGGCATGCGCGGCGCGCATGATCGCCTCGTAGCCGGTGCAGCGGCAGAGATTGCCTTGCAAAGCCTTTTCGACATCCGCGTTCGAGGAATCAGGCGACTTCATCCACAAGCCATAGAGCGACATGACGAAGCCGGGCGTGCAGAAGCCGCATTGCGAGCCGTGGAAATCGACCATCGCCTGCTGCACCGGATGCAACTGGCCTGGCCCGCCACGCAGATGCTCGACCGTCACGACGTGTGTGCCGTCGAGCGAGCCGAGGAAGCGGATGCAGGCATTGACGCTTTCATAGACCAAGCCGCCCTCCGACAGCTTGCCGACCAGCACGGTGCAGGCACCGCAGTCTCCCTCGGCACACCCTTCCTTGGTGCCGCGCAGCGAACGGTCGAGCCGCAGCCAGTCGAGCAAGGTCGCGTCGGGTGCCACCGACGAAAGCGCCACATCCCTGCCATTGAGAATGAAGCGGATTTCGTTGCGGATGCTAATTTTGGTCATGCCTCAGCTCCCCCTGTAGGTCGAGTAACCGTAGGGCGAGACCAGCAGTGGCACATGATAATGCACAGGCTCGGCCATGCCGAAGCGGATCGGTATCACATCGAGAAAGGCCGGTTTCGGCAGGCTCAACCCCTGCTGGCGCAAATAGTCGCCGGCGGCGAAGACCAGTTCGTATTCGCCGGTGCGGAATTCCGCGCCGGCGAGCAGCGGCTTGTCGCAACGGCCGTCGGCATTGGTGAGAACGGTCTTCAGATGTGTCCGCGCCTTGCCCTCGAGATGATAGAGCGCGATCGACAGTCCCGCCGCCGGCTTGCCGGTCGCCGTGTCGAGGACATGGGTCGTCAGACGCCCGCCGTCGGCTTTCGACGTTTCTGCCATTGGCCGCCTCCCATTTCCGGTACGAGCGAATTGGCCCGGTACGGTCAAGTATCAACAGTGAATTGTGCGCCAATTAAAGGCGATGCATAAGTCCCGGTCGAGCGGAGTGCGACAAAAACACTTTCAAAAATTTTCGGGGGAATGCGAGAAGCACCCTTTCGATATTCTGATCATACTTCGGGCCGTGCCCGGCGGGAGGGACGATGCGTTACAGCAGA
This sequence comes from Mesorhizobium sp. AD1-1, assembly GCF_020164655.1. Taxonomy (NCBI): domain Bacteria; kingdom Pseudomonadati; phylum Pseudomonadota; class Alphaproteobacteria; order Hyphomicrobiales; family Phyllobacteriaceae; genus Mesorhizobium; species Mesorhizobium sp. AD1-1. Next base: position 161,977 of record NZ_JAIUGP010000001.1, on the reverse strand, counting down.
GACATGCGTGGCTACGGAGCCAATCCGCCGGACCCGAAATGGCCTGGCGGTGCACATGTCGCCGTGCAGTTCGTCGTCAATTACGAGGAAGGTGGCGAAAACTGCGTGTTGCATGGCGACAAGGCGTCCGAAGCCTTCCTGTCGGAAATCGTCGGCGCGGCACCCTGGGTGGGTCAACGCCACTGGAACATGGAATCCATCTACGAATACGGAGCCCGCGCCGGCTTCTGGCGGCTGCTCCGGCTGTTCACCGAGTCGCAAGTGCCGATCACCTGCTACGGCGTCGCCACAGCGCTCGCCCGTTCGCCGGATCAGGTAGCGGCCATGCAGGACGCCGGCTGGGAGATCGCTTCGCACGGCTTGAGATGGATCGACTACCGCGACCACAGCGCCGAGGATGAGCGCCGCGACCTCAAGGCGGCGATCAAGCTGCACTACGAAGTGACCGGCGCGCGCCCGACCGGCTGGTATACGGGTCGCACATCGATCAACACGGTGCGGATTGTGGCGGAAGAAGGCGGCTTCGACTATGTGTCGGACACCTATGACGACGAGCTGCCGTACTGGTTCGAGCATGAGGGCGGCGCGCAGCTCATCATCCCCTATACGCTCGACGCCAACGACATGCGGTTCGCCACGCCGCAAGGTTTCAACTCGGGCGACCAGTTCTTTGCCTATTTGAAGGACAGCTTCGATACGCTCTATGCCGAGGGCAAGGCCGGCCGGCCACGCATGATGAACATCGGCCTGCACTGCCGCCTCGTCGGGCGGCCGGGCCGGGTGGCGGCGCTGAAGCGCTTCGTCGACTATGTGAAGTCGCACGACAAGGTCTGGCTGGCGAGGCGCATAGACATCGCCAAGCACTGGCAAGAGGTCAATCCTTATCAACCGGCGGCACTCCGCCCATCGAAGATGGAATTCGAGACCTTCGTCCACACTTTCGGCGGCGTGTTCGAGCATTCGCCCTGGATCGTCGAACGCGCCTACGAACTGGAACTAGGCCCGGCGCATGACACTTCGGGCGGCCTGCACAATGCGCTTTGCCGTATCTTCCGCTCCGCCAGCGAAACCGAGCGGCTTTCGGTGCTCAACGCCCATCCCGACCTTGCCGGCAAGCTGGCCAAGGCCAAACGGCTGACGGCGGAATCGACCAGGGAACAGGCCTCGGCCGGCCTCGACGCGCTGACCAACAAGGAGCGCGAACTGTTTTCCAAGCTCAACGCCGCCTACGTCACCACCTTCGGCTTCCCTTTCATCATCGCGGTGAAGGGCAAGACGAAGGAGGAAATCCTGGCGGAGTTCGAGGCGCGCATCGGCAACAGCCGCGGCGTCGAATTCGAGACCGCCTGCAAACAGGTCGAGCGCATCGCGCTGCTCCGCCTCAAGGACATGCTTCCGCAATAGGTTTGAAACCATGGATACGATCAGGATGCCCGAGCGAACCTATTACGCGCCACATGGCGGCCATTCCGGCCAGAACGAGCTTCTGACCGGCCGCGCCGTCTTCACCGAGGCCTATGCCGTCATTCCCCGGGGTGTGATGCAGGACATCGTCACCAGTGCGTTGCCGTTCTGGGACGAAACCCGCGTCTGGATCTTGTCGCGACCGCTATCGGGTTTTGCCGAGACGTTCTCGCAATACATTGTCGAGGTCGCGCCCGGCGGCGGCAGCGATCGGCCGGAACCCGATGCCGGCGCCGAAGGCGCTCTGTTCGTGGTCGAAGGCGAACTGACGGTTCTGCTTGCCGGCAAGACGCATGTGTTGCGGCCCGGCGGCTTTGCCTTCCTGCCGCCGGCCAGCGGCTGGACGGTTCGCAACGAAAGCAGGGCCGCCGTGCGCTTCCACTGGATTCGCAAGGCTTACGAGGTGGTCGACGGTCTCGATGTGCCGGAAGCCTTCTTCACCAATGAGCAGGAGATCGCGCCAACGCCGATGCCCGGCACCGAAGGCCGCTGGGCGACGACGCGGTTCGTCGATCCGGCAGATTTGCGCCACGACATGCACATGACCATTGTCACGCTGGAACCCGGCGCGGTCATTCCCTTCGCCGAGACCCATGTCATGGAGCACGGTCTCTATGTGCTGGAGGGTAAGGCCGTCTACCGCCTCAACCAGGACTGGGTCGAGGTCGAGGCCGGCGACTATATGTGGCTGCGCGCCTTCTGCCCGCAGGCCTGCTATGCCGGTGGCCCGGGTAAATTCCGCTATCTGCTCTATAAGGACGTCAACCGGCACGCCAAGCTCGGCGGCGCCGGCATCGCAAGGCGCGCGCTGTGACCCGTATCGTCGCGCGGCCGCTGACCCGCGAGGGCTTTGCCCCCTTCGGCGATGTCATCGACATGGGCGGCGACAACCACTACCCGATCAATGGCGGCAGGGCCGAGCGCTATCATGATCTGGCTACCGCCGAAGCAACCGGTCCGAACGCCCGCGTGCTGATCTCGATGGTGCGCGGCACGCCCTACGAATTGCCCCTGAAATTGAGCATGGTCGAGCGCCATCCCTTCGGCAGCCAGGCCTTCATCCCGCTCTCGCCGCGCCCCTTCCTGGTCGTCGTCTGCCATGACGGGGAGCAGGGGCCGGGCGAGCCGCATGCCTTCATCACCGCACCCGGACAAGGCATCAATTACCGGCGCAATCTCTGGCATGGCGTGCTGACGCCGCTCGGCGAGGCTCAGGACTTCCTGATCGTCGACCGTGGCGGCGATGGCTCCAATCTCGAAGAGTTCCATTTCTCGCACGCCTACGAGATCCACTTGCCCAACGAGAGCCTCCTGTGACCGATATTTCACTGATCGACCGCCTGCTCGATGTGATCGAGCACGACATCGTGCCGAAGACGGCCGAGGGCGTTACCTATGGCAACAAGCTGTTCGGCGCGGCGATCCTGCGCAAGGACGACCGTTCGCTGGTGCTGGCTGAAACCAACAACGAGATGGAAAACCCGCTCTGGCATGGCGAGGTACACTGCCTGAAGCGTTTCTACGAAATGCCCAGGGCTGAGCGCGTCGATACGAAAGACGCCATCTTCATCGCCACGCACGAACCCTGCTCGCTGTGCCTGTCGGCGATCACCTGGACCGGCTTCGACAATTTCTACTATCTGTTCAGCCACGAGGATTCGCGCGACAGCTTCGCCATCCCGCACGACCTGAAGATCCTGAAAGAGGTCTTCACCCTCGATCCCGGCGGCTACAATGCCGAGAATGCCTATTGGAAGAGCTTTTCTATCCGCAGGCTGGTGCGAGCGTTGCCCGAGGCAGAGCGGCGACGGCTGGAGACCCGTATCGGCGCGATTTCGGCGCGCTACGATGAATTGTCCAACATCTATCAGGCGAACAAGGACGATAACGATATCCCGCTGAACTGACGCGGATTGACCAGCCGAATTCGTTGGCTGGCCCACGACGCGGCACGGCAGGCTCCATCATCTGGCAATCCTGGAGCATGCCATGAAAACCGTCACCGAATTTGCCCGCAAAATCGTCGAATTCCCGGACATGGGCATCGTCATGCCGGATGGCTGCCGCCTGTCGGCGCGGGTGTGGATGCCGGAGGATGCGGGCGACGATCCGGTGCCTGTCATCCTAGAGCATCTGCCCTACCGCAAGCGCGACGGCACCATCTTTCGCGATCAGCTGACGCATCCTTATTTCGCCGGCCACGGCTATGCCTCGATCCGCGTCGACATGCGCGGCAATGGCGATTCCGAAGGGCTGATGGACGACGAATATTCCGAGCAGGAATTGCAGGACGCCTGCGACGTCATCGCCTGGGCGGCAAGCCAGCCCTGGTGCAACGGCAATGTCGGCATGATGGGCATTTCCTGGGGCGGCTTCAACTGCCTGCAGGTGGCGGCCAAGCGGCCGCCGGCGCTGAAAGCGGTGATCAGCCTGTGCTCGACCGTCGACCGCTATGCCGACGACATCCACTACAAGGGCGGCTGCCTGCTGATCGAGAATTTCGGCTGGGCCTCGACCATGCTGTCCTACTCGTCGCGGCCGCCGGATCCGCTTTTGGCCGGCGACAACCGGTGGCGCGATCTGTGGCTGACCCGGCTGGAGAACCAATCCTTCCTGGCGCCGCTGTGGCTGAAACACCAGCACCGTGATGCCTACTGGAAGCGCGGCTCGATCTGCGAGGATTTTTCCGCCGTCAAAGCCGCCGTGCTGTCGATCGGCGGCTGGCATGACGGCTACCGCAACACCGTCTCGCATCTGGCGACCAACATCCAAGCCCCGGTCAAGGGCATCGTCGGGCCATGGATCCACAAATACCCGCACTACGCCGGGCCCAAGCCTGCCATCGGCTTCCTGCAGGAGGCCTTGCGCTGGTGGGACCGCTGGCTGAAGGGTGTCGACACCGGCGTCGAGGCCGACCCGGCCTACCGCGCCTATGTCATGGACAGCGTGCGTCCGGCGCGCTGGCACCCCGAGCGTCCCGGCCGTTGGGTGGCGGAGCAGGAATGGCCCTCGCCAACCATCAAGATGCAAACGGTCGATCTGATCTCCTCAACGGAAAAACCCGCCATCATCGCCTCTCCGCAAAGCTGCGGCCTGGCCGGCGGCGAGTATTTTCCCTTCACCTTCGGTCCCGAACTGCCCGGCGACCAGCGCCCCGACGATGCGCTGTCGGTGTGTTTCGACCAGCCGGAACTCAGCGAGCCTATCGACATCGTCGGAGCGCCGGAGGTCGAGCTGCGGCTGTCCTCTGATCGTCCGCAGGCCAACATCGCGGTCCGGCTTTGCGATGTGCATCCCGACGGCGCCTCGGAGTTGATCTCCTATGGCGTGCTCAATCTGACGCACCGCAATTCGCATGAATTCCCCGAGGCGCTGGTGCCGGGCGAAACCGTCTCGGTGCGCGTCGTGCTCGATCAATGCGCCTATCGTGTGCCGGCCGGCCACCGGCTGCGTGTTGCCGTTTCGAACGCCTATTGGCCTGCCATCTGGCCGTCGCCGGAGCCGGTCCAGCTCACCTTGTCGACGGCGACGCTCAATTTGCCGCTGCGGCCGCTGGCGACAGGCGACGAAGTAACGTTCGCCGAGCCGGAAGGTGCCACCCCCTGGGCAACAGAGACGATCCGCGCCGCCAATTCAGAGCGTCATGTCGATCGTGATGAGAAGACCGGAATGGTGACGCTTTCCATTGTTGACGATTTCGGCGAGGTGCGCGATCTCGCCCATGGCCTCGCCAATGGCAGCATCGCCCGCGAGACCTGGACGATCCATCCCGACGATCCGCTGTCGGCCTCGGGGAAGACGCACTGGACGCAGACCCTGTCGCGAAACGGATGGTCAGTACGCACCGAAACGACAGCCGAAATGCGATCGGACGGGCAAAACTTCAGCGTCAGCGCCAGAATCGAGGCCTATGAGGACGAAACCCTCGTCTTCGAGCGCAATTTCGAGGAGAAGGTGCCGCGCGCGTTTCTTTGAATGCCGATTTCATTGGTCCAATTGCGACGTACGATTTACGCCACGGCATGTCGCATTCGGTCTTGCTTACCGCTTTCCCTTGCGGTCATTATTCTCCTCACAAGAAACAAGAAAAACGACCGCAGAGTCGAACCAACAGAGTGAGGAACTCAAAATGTCGAACGAACTGGAATTTCTTAGCCGGCGTGTCGCGTCGGGCAAACTGAGCCGTCGTGATTTTCTCGGCCGGGCGGCGGCGCTCGGTATCTCCGCGCCCTTCGCCAACTCGCTGCTTTCAAGCGCTGCACGCGCGGCAGGCCCGGTCAAGGGCGGCACACTGAAGGCCGGACTTGTCGGCGGCGAATCCACCAACAGCCTTGATCCGGCACTGTTCATGACTCAGGTGCCGTTCGCCTTCGGCAAGATGTGGGGCGAATTGATTGTCGAGCTTTCGCCGGAAGGCAAGCTCGAGAACCGCATCGCCGAGGAGATCGGCTCGTCGGACGACGCCAAGGTGTGGACGCTGAAGATCCGCGACGGCGTCGAATTCCACAACGGCAAGACGGTGACCGCCGAGGACGTGGCCGCCACACTTGAGCGCCATTCCGACGAGAAGTCGAAATCCGGCGCGCTCGGCTACATGAAAGGTATCGAGACCATCAAGGCCAGCGGCAAGGAAGTCGTGCTGACGCTGAAGGAGGCCAATGCCGATCTGCCCTATTTGCTCAGCGACTATCACCTGATCGTCCAACCAAATGGCGGCAAGGACAAGGCTGACGCAGGCATCTCGGCCGGTCCTTACAAGGTCACGACCAATGAGCCCGGTGTGCGCCATGGCGGCGAGCGTTTCGCCAATTACTGGCAGGGCGACAAGATGGGCCATGCCGACCAGATCGAGATCATCGTCATCAACGATGCGACAGCGCGCACGGCCGCCCTGCAGGGCGGCCAGGTCAACGTGATCAACCGCGTCGAGCCGAAGATCGTCGACCTGATCAAGCGCCTGCCGGGCGTCACCATCCGCAACCACGCGGGTCCTGGCCACTACGTGTTCATCATGCATTGCAACACGGCGCCGTTCGACAACGCCGATTTGCGCATGGCACTGAAGCTGGCCATCGACCGCGAGGAAATGCTGGACAAGATCCTGCGCGGCTACGGTTCGCTCGGCAACGACTTCCCGATCAATGCGTCCTATCCGCTGTTTACCGAGATCGAGCAGCGCAAGTACGATCCCGACAAGGCCAAGTTCCACTTCAAGAAGTCCGGCCACGACGGCGCGGTCCTGCTGCGGACCTCGGACGTCGCTTTCCCGGGCGCCGTCGATGCATCGCAGTTGTTCCAGCAGAGCGCGGCCAAGGCCGGCATCCAGATCGAGCTCAAGCGTGAGCCCGGCGACGGCTATTGGAACGAGGTCTGGAACAAGCAGCCCTTCTGCGCTTCCTACTGGGGCGGCCGCTCGACCCAGGACCAGATGTACTCCACCGCTTATCTGTCGACCGCCGACTGGAACGACACGCGTTTCAAGCGCCCGGACTTCGACAAAATGGTGCTGGCGGCGCGCGCCGAGCTCGACGAGACCAAGCGCAAGCAGATGTATCATGACATGGCTGTCCTGGTACGAGACGAGGGCGGCCTGATCCTGCCGATGTTCAACCAGTTCATCGACGCTACCGGCGCCAAGGTCGGCGGCTGGGTCGACGATCCGCATCAGGAGCTGATGAACGGGTACGCGCTGGCGAAGTGCTGGCTCGAAGCCTGAGCTTGGCCTTGCGGATATGTCCTCACCCATCTTGAAACTGGTGGCCCAGCGCGTTGCGCTGGGCATTCTGCTCTTGTTGGCCGTTTCGGTCCTGATCTTCGCCGGCACCCAGATCCTGCCCGGCGACGTCGCGCAAGCCATTCTCGGACAGTCGGCGACGCCGGAGTCGCTTGCCAATCTGCGCGAGCAGCTCGGACTCAACCAGCCAGCCTATCTCAGGTATTTTCATTGGCTGGGCGGGGTGCTGACCGGCGATCTCGGCACGGCCATGTCGAGCGGGCAGGACATCGCCACGTCGATCAAGGGACGGCTGTGGAACACGCTGTTCCTCGCCTTCTGGGCGGCGATCGTCGCCGTGCCGCTGGCGATCATCCTCGGCCTGATCGCGGTGCGCTACCGCAATGGCTGGGTCGACAAGCTGATCTCCGGGCTGGCGCTGGCCTCGACCTCGTTTCCCGAATTCTTCATCGGCTATGTGCTGGTCTATTTCTTCGCCGTGAAATGGCAGATATTCCCCGGCATTTCGACCGTCTATGACGGCATGCCTTTTGGCGAACGGATGCAGGCGATCGCCTTGCCGGCGACGGCGCTGACGCTGGTCGTGCTCGCCCACATGATGCGCATGACACGCGCGGCGATCCTCAATGTCATGCAGTCGGCCTATGTCGAGACGGCGGAATTGAAGGGCCTGTCGGCCTTCAACGTCATCCGCAAGCACGCCTTCCCCAATGCCATCGCGCCGATCATCAATGTCGTCATGCTCAACCTCGCCTACTTGATCGTTGGCGTCGTCGTGGTCGAGGTGATCTTCGTCTATCCGGGCATGGGACAGTACTTGGTCGACCACGTCACCAAGCGAGACGTGCCGGTGGTGCAGGCGGTCGGCCTGATCTTCGCCGCCGTCTATATCAGCCTGAACATCATTGCGGACATAGCGGCGATCGTCGCCAATCCGCGTCTCAGACATCCGAAATAAGGGGCGGATATGCTCGATATCAAACGCATCCCCATCCCCGCGCTGATCGGCATCGTGCTGACGGCACTGTTCGTGCTTGCGGCGGTCTTCGCCCCCTGGATCGCGCCGCACGGCAATGGCGAAATCGTCGGCGATGTCTGGGAACCGATGTCGGCTGCCCATTTGCTGGGCACCGACAATCTCGGCCGAGACCTGCTGTCGCGCATGATCTACGGCGCCCGCATCACTTTGTTCATCGCGGTGCTGGCCACCGCGCTGTCGTTCTCGCTCGGCGCCATTCTCGGCTTCTCGGCGGCCGTCTTCGGCGGCTGGTTCGACACGCTGCTGTCGCGCCTCGTCGATCTCTTGATGTCGATCCCGACACTGATCATGGGTCTCGTCGTGCTGTCGGTGCTGCCGACCAATCTGGTGACGCTGATCCTGGTGATGGGCATTCTGGATTCGACCCGCGTCTATCGCCTGTCGCGCGCGGTCGCCGTCGACATCAACGTCATGGACTATGTCGAAGCGGCGAAACTGCGCGGTGAGGGCAGCGGCTGGATCATCTTCCGCGAGATTCTCCCCAACGCATTGTCGCCGCTGGTTTCCGAACTCGGTCTGCGCTTCATCTACGCGGTGCTGTTCCTGTCGACGCTGTCGTTCCTCGGCCTTGGCGTGCAGCCACCGGACGCCGACTGGGGCGGCATGGTCAAGGAAAACAAAGACGGCATCGTGTTCGGCATCGCGGCCGCACTCATCCCAGCGGGGGCGATCGCGCTGCTGGCGATTTCCGTCAACCTGGTTGCCGACTGGGTGCTCAACCGGACGACAAGCCTCAAGGGAGGACGCGGGTGATGGCCGACACCAAAGCGAAGCTCGGGCAACCGAAGTCAGGCCTGCTGCTCGACATCCGCAATCTGCGCATCGAGGCTACCGTCTTCCCGCCCGGCGAACCGCCGAAGGACATCGTGCTGGTGCACGATGTCTCACTGACGCTCGAGAAGGGCAAGGTGCTCGGCCTGATCGGCGAATCCGGCGCCGGCAAGTCGACTATCGGCCTGTCGTCTATGGGCTACGGCCGCGGCGGCGTGCGCATCACAGGCGGCGAGGTGATCCTGAACGGCCGCGACATCCTCAAGGGCGGCAAGGACGGCTTCCGCAAATTACGCGGCCGCGAGGTCTGCTATGTCGCGCAGTCGGCGGCAGCGGCCTTCAACCCGGCGCACAGACTGATGGACCAGGTGGTGGAAGCCACCCTGCTGCACGGCACCGCGACACGCGCCGAGGCCGAGAAGCGCGCGGTTGCGCTGTTCAAGAAGCTCAGCCTGCCGAACCCTGAAACCATCGGCGAGCGTTTTCCGCACCAGGTTTCGGGCGGCCAGTTGCAGCGTGTGATGACGGCGATGGCCCTGTGCTCCGAGCCGGACCTGATCGTCTTTGACGAGCCGACAACGGCGCTCGACGTGACGACGCAGATCGACGTGCTGGCGGCGATCAAGGACGCCATCCGCGACACCCATGTCGCTGCGCTCTACATCACGCACGACCTTGCCGTCGTCGCCCAGGTCTCCGACGAGATCATGGTGCTGCGCCATGGAAGGCTGGTCGAATGGGGCGGCACAAGGCAGATCATCAAGGAGCCGCGCCAGGAATACACCAACGCGCTGGTCTCGGTGCATGAGATCGAACACCAGGAGCAGAAGCCCGGCACGTCGCCGTTCCTGTCGGTGAAGAACGTCACCGCCGCCTATGGCCGCAGCCATATCAAGGTGCTGAAGGACGTATCCGTCGACATCTATCCGGGCCAGACGCTGGCCGTGGTCGGCGAGTCCGGCTCCGGCAAGTCGACGCTGGCGCGCGCCATCACGGGACTTTTGCCACCCGAACAGGGCACCGTCACCTTCGACGGACGCCCGCTGGCCAACAGGCTGGCCGACCGGCCGAAGGAGGATCTGCGCCAGTTGCAGATGATCTACCAGATGGCCGATGTGGCGATGAACCCGCGTCAGACCGTCGGCACCATCATCGGCCGGCCGCTGGAGTTTTATTTCGGCATGCGCGGCCGTGAGCGCGACAGACGCGTTGCCGAACTGCTCGACAAGATCGAGATGGGCAAGGGATTTTCCGACCGCTACCCGGCCGAGCTTTCCGGCGGCCAGAAACAGCGTGTCTGCATCGCCCGGTCGCTTGCCGCCAAGCCGAAGCTGATCATCTGCGACGAGGTGACCTCGGCGCTCGATCCGCTGGTGGCACACGGCATCCTCGAGCTGCTGCTGGAGCTGCAGAAGGAAGAGAACGTCGCCTATCTGTTCATCACGCATGACCTTGCCACGGTGAAGTCGATCGCCGATTCAATCGCGGTTATGTATCGCGGCGAGGTGGTGCGTTACGGCCCCAAGGGCAAGGTGCTGAGCCCGCCCTTCGACGCCTACACCGACCTGCTGCTCTCCTCGGTTCCAGAGATGGAAATCGGCTGGCTGGAAAAGGCAATCAAGGGACGGCGCATGGCCAGCGCGGGGAACTAAAGCAATTCCGGGAAAACTGGGAACCAATACTGCCGGAAGAAAAAGGCAGGCGCTTCCCCTGGAAATTGTGTCAGACCAAGCTGCCACATAGGGGCGTCAGCGACCGTCATCCGGATGCAACACTAGAGCGCCACACGTCCTTCGGGACGAGCGCCGCTCGCACGACTTTTAAACAGGGGTAGGACATGAAAACTGAACTCGATTATCTCGCCGAACTCGCCGGTCACGGCCGGATATCGCGCCGTGCCTTTCTTGGGCGCGCCGCCGCGCTCGGCGTATCGGCGGCCATGATGCCGGCGCTGGCCGGCAAGGCATTTGCCCAGACGGCGGTGAAGGGCGGTATCATCAAGGCTGGCCTGCAGGGCGGGGAATCCACCAACAGCCTCGATCCGGCGCTGAATCTCAGCCAGGTTACCTTCAGCTTCGGGAAGCTTTGGGGCGAGTATCTTGTGCGCCTCACACCGGACAACAAGCTGGTCAACCTGATTGCCGAAGAGATTGGCGCCTCAGCCGACGCCAAGACATGGACGATCAAGATCCGCGATGGCATCGAGTTCCACAATGGCAAGACGGTCGGCGCGGAGGACGTTGCCGCCACCATCGAGCGCCATGCGGACGAGAAGTCCAAGTCCGGAGCACTCGGCATCCTCAAGAACATCAAGGGCGTCAAGGCGAGCGGCAAGGAAGTCATCGTCACGCTCGGCGACGCCGATGCCGACTTCCCCTATCTGATGGCCGACTACCATCTCGTCATCCAGCCGAATGGCGGCAAGGACGATCCGAATGCCGGCATCAGCGCCGGACCCTACAAGGTTAGCGTCAACCAGCCAGGCGTGCGCCATGGCGGCGAGCGTTTCGCCAATTACTGGCTTGGCGACAAAGCCGGCCATGCCGACCAGGTCGAGATCATCGTCATCAATGATGCGACCGCACGGCTTGCAGCCTTGCAAGGCGGCCAGGTGCACATGATCAACCGCGTCGAACCCAAGGTCGTCGATCTGGTCAAGCGCATCGCGGGCGTTTCCATCGAGAATGTCTCGGGCAAGGGCTACTATCCGTTCAACATGTTCTGCGACACCGCACCTTTCGACAGCAATGATCTGCGCATGGCGCTGAAGCTAGCCATGGACCGCGACGAGATGCTGGAAAAGATCCTGCGCGGCTATGGCTCGGTGGGTAACGACTTCCCGATCAACGAGGCCTATCCGCTGTTTTCCGCCGATATCGAACAGCGCAAGTTCGATCCGGACAAGGCGGCGGCAGCCTACAAGAAATCAGGCCACAGCGGCTCGATCGTGCTGCGCACCTCGGACGTCGCCTTCCCGGGCGCCGTCGATGCCGCACAGCTCTATCAGCAGTCCTGCGCCAAAGCCGGCATCAAGATCGAGATCAAGCGCGAACCCGGCGACGGCTACTGGTCGGAAGTCTGGAACAAGCAGCCCTTCTCGCTCTCCTACTGGGGCGGACGCGCCACGCAGGATCAGATGTATTCCACCGGCTATGTCTCGACCGCCGACTGGAACGACACGCGCTTCAAGCGGCCGGAATTCGACAAGATGCTGTTTACCGCGCGCGGCGAGCTCGACCAGGCCAAGCGCCAGGCGATCTACCACGATATGGCAGTGATGATGCGTGACGAAGGCGGGCTGATCGTGCCCTTCTTCAACCAGTTCATCGACGCGGCCGCCACCAACAAGATCGGCGGCTATGCCAAGAGCCCTATCGGCGAAATGATGGACGGCTACGCGCTTGCCGAGTGCTGGCTCAACGCTTGAGCGGACCCTGATCGGCCGATTTCATCTATCAGAACGCCGTGTGCCCGGGACGGCACACGGCGTTCCCGTTTCAACCGCCAACCGCATGGAGCAGCCCGTGGCGCTCAAATCCAAGCTTCTGCTGATCATCCTCGATGGCGTGCCTTACCGGAACTGGCGCCGGCTGATGGGCAATCTCGAAGGCTGGGTGCAATCGGGCGAGGCGCGCGTCTGGAAGATGCGCTCGGTGCTGCCGTCGACCTCGGCCTGCTGCTATGCCTCGATCCACACCGGGGTTTCGCCGCAGGTGCACGGGATTCTCTCCAATGAGAACCGTTTCCGCGTCGAGCAGCCCGATATCTTCTCCGAGGTCAGCAAGGCAGGCGGCAAGACGGGGGCGGTGACCCATTCCTACTGGTCGGAATTCTTCCGCGCCTACCCGTTCGACCTGGTGGAGGGCATGGAATTCGACGAGCCAGGCGGGCCGATCACGCATGGCCGCTTCCACACCATGACCGGTTACAATCTCCGCAACCAGATGACGCCGAGCGATGTCGACCTGTTCGCGACGCTGACCATGCTGACGAAACGCCATGGCATCGACTATGGCATCCTGCACACCTGCACGCTGGATTCGATGGGACACCGCTTCGGCCACGACTGCCACGAGATGGACCATGCCGTCTATGCGATGGACGGCATGCTGGCCGCCTTCCTGCCGCGCTGGATCGAAGCCGGCTATGAGGTGATCGTGACCGCCGATCACGGCCAGACCGATCGTGGCCATCACGGCGGCCATGACGACGAGATGCAGGATTTCGCGCTGTATTATTTTGGACAAGGCAAAGGGCCGGATGCGGACACACTACTCGACCAGCTGCAGCTCGCGCCGACGGTGCTGAGCCGACTGGGTGTTCCCGTGCCCGCGACGATGAAGGCGAAGTCTTTCTTGGAGTGAGAAGCGGTCCGCGAAGCTCTTCCCTTCTGCCCTTGTGGGAGAAGGAAGAGGCGCACCTCTGGCAACCTCCGCGCTCTTCGGTTAGCCTCCGCAAAATTCCTTGGCGGAGGATGAACCTTTTTGGACCGATCAGCGACAGAGCAGACAGGAGCCAGGCGGCTCGACCGGCCATGACGGCAGCGACGGAGACCGATCGCGCTCTCGTCGACCGGGTCGCGAAGGGCGACCGTGCCGCCGTGCGGCTCCTGTTCATGCGTCACCACGCGCGGGTCTACCGCTTCGTGGCGCGCCAGACGGGATCGGAAATGATGGCCGACGATATCGCCAACGAAGTCTTCCTCGAGCTGTGGCGTCAGGCGCCCGGCTTCGAAGGGCGTTCCGAAGTCTCGACATGGCTGCTCGGCATTGCCCGTTTCAAGGCGCTGTCCTTTCTGCGCAAGAAAAAGGAAGACTGGATCGACGACGAGGCCGCCGCCGCAGTGCCCGACGGCGCCGACACGCCGGAAGTCGTCACCATGAAGGAAGACAAGGCGGCCGCCCTGCGGCGCTTCGTCGACGCCTTGCCGGAAGAGCATCGCGTCGTCATCGATCTTGCCTATTATCACGGGCAGTCGGTGAGCGAGATCAGCGAGGTGCTCGACATTCCGGTCGCCACCGTCAAGACCCGGATGTTCTACGCCCGCAAGAAACTCGGCGAGGCTCTCAAGGCCGCCGGTTACGACAGGGGGTGGCCATGAGCGCCGCTGAAAAGATGTCGCGCCGCGACGAAATGGAAACGCTGCTGCCGTTCTACCTGAACGGCTCGCTGGAAGGTTCCGACCTGGAAGCGGTCGAGGAATGGCTGGCCAGCGATCCGGCCGCACTTGCCGCCCTTGGCGAGGCTGAAGCCGAATTCTCCGGCGCCACGGCCGCCAACGAAGCAATCCGGCCGCCGGCCGATGCACTCAGCCGCTTTGCCAAGGCACTCGACGCCGAGGCCGGGCCTGCGCGCAAGCCGGCAGGATCGTCCTGGCTGGCGCAGGCCTGGGGCCGCTTCATGGCGGTGCCGGTCGGCGTCGCCTGGGCGGCAGCCGCGGTTCTGCTGGCGCTGGTCATGGTGCAGTCGTTTGTCGAACCCGGCGGCAAGGGCAATGATTTCGAGATTGCCGGCGCGCAAGACGATCTGGCGAAAATGCCGTACGCCCTGGTCAGGTTCAAGCCGGATGCGAAGATGTCGGACATTTCCGCCTTCCTCGGCAGCAACGGGCTGAAGATCGTCGGCGGACCGACCGCCGACGGCGTGTTCCGGCTTGGCATCCCGGCTGCCAACGCAGCCGACTACACCAGGCAAATCGGCCTTGTTGCCGCCCAGGCTTTCACGGAGACTGTGGTCGAGGGAAGGAAACCGCTTGATGGCGGCTGAGGCGGTCATTCGATTTGCGGCAATGCTTGCGGCGGCGATGACAATCGTCGGCGTGCCCGCGTCGGCGCAGACCAAAGATCCCAATCCCGACCAGACGAAAATCGACTGCCGCGACGGGACCAATGCGGCAGGCGCCGACTGCGCCAAGGATGGCAGCGACACAGAGGGCGGATCGGATGCGGCGCAATCCGGCGCGGTGTTCCTGCCGGCCCTGATCGTCGACCTGTTTCCCAACCCGGCGGCGCCCCCGACCCCTGTGCCGACGCCACGGCCCGAACCGGCGATGCCGCCGGCCGATACTCAAGCCGGCCCCCCGCCCGGTGGCCCGATCGTCTCGCCGACCGATCTCATTGCCGTTCAGCCGCGGCGCGCGATGGTTGGCGATTTCGTGCCCGACGAGGTGCTGGTGACCGTCGATGGCGATGCCGGCGCTGTCCAGCAGATCGCCGCCTCCTTCGGCCTGCAGGTGCGCTCGCAGCGCCAGTCGCGGCTGCTTGGCACCACGCTGGTGCGCTTCGGCATTCCGGACGGCCGGCCCGTCGGCGTCGTGCTGGCGCAACTGGCCGCCGACGGCCGCACTCAGCGGCGCGAGCCCAATCACGTCTATTCGCTGCAGCAGGCCGCCGGCATCGTCAACTATGCGTTCGACCGCATTGCGCTCGATTCCAAGCAAGCCAGCGGAGAAAACGTCCGCATCGCGGTGATCGACACCGGCATCGACGACACCAACCCGGCGCTCTCGGGCGTCATTGCCGGGCAGTTCGACGCCATGCCCGACGTGCCGATCGAAAAGCGCGATCACGGCACGTCGATCGACGGCCTGATCGCCGGCGTCGGCGCGCTGGAAGGCATGGCACCGGGCGCAAAAATCTATCACGCCCGCGCCTTCGAGGGCGGCAAGTCGACCATGGACGTCATCCTGTCGGCGCTCGACTGGGCGGCGGAGCAGGACGTGCGCATCATCAATATGAGCTTTGTCGGGCCGAAGAACGATTTGCTCGGCGTCGCCTGCCGCAATGCCCGCGCGCTCGGCATGGTGCTGGTCGCCGCAGCCGGTAACAACGGGCCGAAGGCGCCCTATGGCTATCCGGCCGCCTTCGATGGTGTCGTCGCGGTGACCGCCACCGATGCCAAGGACGGGCTGATGCCGCAGGCCAATCGCGGCGCCTATGTCTTCATCTCGGCACCCGGCGTCGAGATGGTGGCGCCGAGCGGCGCCGGCTCGGATCTGGTCACAGGCACCTCGTTTGCCGCGGCGATCGTGAGCGGCGCCATCGCCAATCTCATCCATGCCGCGCCCGATCGCTCGGCCGACGACATCGAAAAGGCGCTCGCGGCAACGGCCAGGGATCTCGGCCCCAAGGGACGCGACAATGATTTCGGCTACGGCCTGCTGGACATCAAGGCGGCGGCGGCAAAGGACTAGTCTGCGACAGTCCAAGCCGCGGCTTGCGGAGGACGCACCAGAAAATAGAACGCGACGATGTGCGTGATCATCAGCAGCGGCACGTAGATGATCGGGATCGCGTAGGTGGCGCCCAGTTCGCCCGCACGCTGGGGGAGGCCGACCTGGATGGCGTGGTAATAGTCCACGATGAGGTCGACCGTCCCGACCAGATTGAAGGCGACGACGAGCGCCCAGAAGAGCTGAGGTATCCTCACCGTGAGCAGCGCCAGCATGGCCAGCACTCCTGTTGCAAGGTCGCCGTAGGCAGCAAACACGGCAAAGCCGGCAGGCAAATCGGGGCTGACGACACCCGGAACGAGGAAGACCAGCCCGAAGAAGCGGAAGCTGTGCAGAGTGGCAACAGCGCGCTGCGCCGCGACCCGGTCCATCGACCTGAGCCACGGCAAACCGTATAAACCGAAGCAAAGCAGCCACGCGACATAGCCCAGAACAAGATGGATTTGGAACACGATCTCGGTTGACATCTGGCCTCCCTCGGCAACTGGTTCATGCGGCCTCGAACACTGCGGTCAGGATACCGAGCCGACCTTGCATAAGATTTCGTCCGAGGTTGGCCGCAAGCTCAGCGAAGTCCGGTCCCATCACCACGCCGAGATTGGGCGAAGGCGGTGGCCCCGACGCGCGCAACGGTGCGAACCACGCCTTGGCGGCGTCGGTGTCGTCTTGCCATGCCAGCATGCGGAAGCTGGCCGGTTCGATCGCCTCGCGCGTCGCACCGGCTGTTAGGAGAAAGCTCGTCGCCGGCGTTCTCGCCCAGGGAAGCGGATAGTGCGGCTCGCCTCCAGACAACACGACGTCGTATGTGGCAAACCTGCCGCCTGGCTTCAGCACGCGCCGAATCTCGCTGTAGAGCAGCGTCCGGTCAGAGATGTTCATCGCCACGTGCTGCAACAGCACCGCGTCGAAACGGCCATCGTCGAATGGGAGCTCCAATGCGCTGGCGGTCTGGAACGACAGCTGCCCGCTCTGTCCCGTGCGCTCGGTCAGATAGCGCGCGGCATCCACGAAAGGCTCGCTGAGATCCACGCCAGTAACCCGGCAGCCATAGGTCGCAGCCAGAAAGCGCGCCGGCCCACCGACGCCCGAGCCGACGTCCAGTATCGACATGCCGGCAGCGATCCCCGCCAATTGGGCAAGCTCGGCGGTGGCAGCTAGCCCACGGGTGTGAAACTGGTCGAGAACGCCCAATTGTTGGGGCGTGAGGAGCTGGTCCTCCGGGCCGAGGGCAGCCAACACCGTCTTCAGCCGCTCGGTCAGGCCCGTCGCGCGATAATGGTCGCGTACCCCTTCAAGTTCATCGGTCATCGCATGATGTCTCCTAGGTTCAGCTCATACCTAGGCCCACTTCCATAATTCGACTACCCGGCGTAATAACAACAACCTATGAAGCAGAACTACACAGTCCGACATGGTGCGCTGGAGGGCATCGAGGCGTTCCTGGCTGTCGCCAGGCACCGCAACTTCCGCCGCGCCGCAGCGCAACTCGGCGTGACACCGTCCGCCGTGAGCCAGGCGGTGCGCGCGCTGGAGGCACGCATGGGTGCGGCGCTGTTCGTCCGCACGACACGGAGCGTCGGCTTGACCGAGCCTGGCCAGCGGTTCCTCGATCGTGCCGGCCCTGCTTTCGAAGAACTCGTCGCGGCCGGCGAGGCCGTGCGTGACATCGGCCAACGGCCGACCGGTCTGCTGCGCCTGTCCGTGCCCCGCGCCGTCGTGCCGTTGATCCTGGAGCCGATGATCGCGTCGTTCTGCCGGGCCTATCCCGAGATCGAACTGGAGATCGCCGCGAGCGACGAGATGGTCGATCTCGCGGCCGGCGGGTTCGATGCCGGCATCCGTCTCGGCCAGTTCATTGCGGTCGACATGGTCGCGGTGCGGCTAACCCCATCGTTTTCGTTCGTGGTCGTCGGCAGCCCTGACTATCTCAAACGCCACGGCCGCCCCGAACGCGTCGATGATCTGCGCAACCACGCCTGCCTGCGCTTGCGCCGTTCGAATGGCGCCATAGCGCCCTGGGCTTTCGTCGACGGCAACGAGGCGATCGAGGCGATGCTCTCAGGCCCGCTGATAGCGCACGATTATCCGACATTGCTCGGGGCCGCGATGCGGAGCGTCGGGCTGGCGCAGACGCCTCGACCAATCGCTGAAGCTCCGATAGCCGAAGGTAAACTGGAACCGGTGCTGGACGGCATCGCCGCCACGACGCCGGGCGTCTTCCTGTATCATCCCGGCAAGCGCCAAGTCCTGCCGAAGCTGCGCGCCTTCATCGACCACCTCAAATCCGCGGCGTGAGATATCGGAATCCGGCCCCCTTGCGGTGGTCTCCCTACTGCCGGCGTCGGGCGAGATTGATGCGGCGTGAGTGTCGCGTCTCAACTCGATCCCGCAGAGCACATGGATTTGATCTCCAGCTACGCCGGCGCACCGGCGACTGACCCTCTCACCACCAGGTCGACCGGCCAGACCTCGCCTCGCGCGCCCTCCTCCAGTCCTGAAATCCGTGCCGCCAGCCGCTCGGCGACACGGGCGCCGGCGAGACGGATCGATGAACGCGTCGTCGACAGCGGCACCGAGAAATTCTCCGGCCTCAGCCAGGGGAAGACATCGTCATGGGCGATCAGCGAGACGTCGCCCGGAATGCTCAAGCCGAGGTCGCGCACCGCACGCACGACGCCCAGCGCCATGATCAGGCTGGAGCAGGCGATCGCCGTCGGCGCATCGTCCCCTTCCAGCAAACGCCTGGTGGCGCGATAGCCGTTCTCCTCGGTCATATCGACCGAGCAGACATGGCGTTCGATCAATGTCAGTCCGCTCGCGGCGAGCGCCCGGCGCACGCCGCGTTCGCGATGGATGGCGAAGGTCTCGCGGTCGTCACCGTTGATCAGCGCCAGCCGCCGATGACCGAGCTGGATCAGCAGCCTGGCCGCTTCGTGGAAGGCGCCCTCATTGTCGATATCGGTGAAGGCGTAGTCGAAATCGAAGCCCTCACTGCGGCCATGGACGATGAAGGGAATGCCGAGCGTGTTGACCAGCGCCACGCGCCGGTCAGCGGGCCTTGGAGAGGAGATATAAACAGCGTCGACCTGCCGGTTGGCGACGATGCGCCGGTAGGTCGTCTCCTGGTCGTCGGCGTCGGCCGGCGACAGCACAAGGTCGAGCTCGTGCGAGCGGGCATAGTCGCCAAGGCCGGACAGGAACTCGACGAAATGCGGATCGATGTCGACGGACGCACCGGTCGGCAGGACATAGCCGATCATGCCGGTCTTGCCGGTCGCCAGCCGGCGCGCGCTCGGGTTGGGCCGATAGCCATGGCGCTTGGCGGCATCCATGACACGCCTGCGCGTCTCCTCGTTGACCTCGGGATAGCCGTTCAGCGCGCGGCTTACCGTGGTTTGCGAAAGTGCCAGCATGTGGGCGAGCTGCTTGAGGTTCACGAAAGTCTCCATTCCCTCAAAGCGCTTTTAAATTGAATCGACCCAAGTGCCATCGGGGCCGAGCCATACGAAGCCCAACCATAGACGCGGTTTGGGCATGTTTGAAACAAAAATTGCTGCTGCACTGCCATAATAGCGTGCTGCGACGCACTTTTAGGGCGCAAATGCGCGAACCTAAATCGATTGATTCGCCAGCCTCTTGACTTCCCCGCGATTCAATGGCGTGATCGAAAAAGCCAAAGCGCTTTGGAAGACTCTTCGAAAGGTTGCGGTTCCTTTCCGACTGAGTCACAGTCCTGCGGCGTCGGCGGGCGGAATGGAGGTTCCGTCCGGTGTGTGAGACCCACTGGGAGGAATACCGATGAAGAAAATGCTTTTGCTGGGTGCTGCGTTTGCCACGTTCGCCCTGAACGCGCCCGCGCAGGCCGAACTGAAGTTCAAGCCCGGCGAAGACAAGCGCTTCAACTGGGCGAACTACGAAGAGCTCAAGAAAGTCGACCTCAAGGGTGAGACGCTGTCGATCTTCGGACCGTGGCGCGGCGAGGACGAAGGCCTGGTGCGCGGCGTTCTCGACTATTTCTCGGAAGCCACCGGCGTCGAGATCAAATACTCCTCCTCGGAGAATTACGAGCAGCAGATCGTCATCGACACGCAGGCCGGCAGCCCGCCCAACATCGCCGTGCTGCCGCAGCCGGGCCTCATCCAGGACCTGGCGTCGAAGGGCCTTTTGACGCCGCTCGGTGACGACACCGCCAAATGGGTCAAGGACAATTACGGCGCCGGCCAGTCATGGGTCGATCTCGGCACCTTCAAGGACAAGGACGGCAAGCCGGGCTTCTTCGCCTTCCCTTACAAGGCCGACGTGAAGTCGCTGGTCTGGTACTCGCCGGATAATTTCGAGGAAGCCGGCTACAAGGTGCCGAAGACCCAGGAAGAACTCGCCGATCTCGAAAAGAAGATCATCGCCGATGGCGGCAAGCCGTGGTGCATCGGCCTCGGCTCCGGCGGTGCCACCGGCTGGCCGGCAACCGACTGGGTCGAAGACCTGATGCTGCGCACCCAGCCTCCGGAGGTCTACGACAAATGGGTGAAGAACGAGATCCCGTTCAACGATCCGGCGGTGGTCAATGCCATCGACATTTTCGGCAAGATCGCGACCGACGACAAGATGGTCGACGGCGGCGCCAAGGCGGTTGCGGCGACCGACTTCCGCGACAGCCCGAAGGGCCTCTTTTCGGTGCCGCCGAAATGCTACCTGCACCACCAGGCATCGTTCATCCCGACCTTCTTCCCGGAAGGCACCAAGGTCGGCCAGGACGCGGACTTCTTCTACTTCCCGCCCTATGCCGCCAAGCCTGAACTGGGCACGCCCGTGCTCGGCGCCGGTACGCTGGCGATGATCACCAAGGACAGCAAGAGTGCGCGCGCGTTCATCGAATTCCTGAAGATGCCGCTCGCCCACGAGATCTGGATGGCCGAGGGCGGCTTCGTGACGCCGCTCAAGTCGGTCAACAAGGATGCCTATGCCAGCGACGCGCTGAAGAAACAGGGCGAAATCCTAGCCAATGCCTCGACTTTCCGCTTCGACGGTTCCGACCTGATGCCGGGCAAGATCGGCGCCGGCGCCTTCTGGACCGGCATGATCGACCTGGTCGGCGGCAAGTCGGCACAGGACGTCGCCACCGACATCCAGAAGAGCTGGGACGCCATCAAGTAGACGGCTGGCACGTAGACGACCAACCATTCTCGCACTGGATCCGGACCGTACCGGCCCGGATCCGACGGCGGTCCGTGCCGCAGCCTTTCGTCATGAGCGCATTGACATGAAGCGCGATCGGCAATGTGCGCAAGCCGCCGATGACGCGCTCCAAACAACTGAATCGGCGCCTGGTCCCCGTCACCAAGGTCATTCCTTGTCGGGTCATGCGCAGGGGGAGAGGGACCCATGGCGGCTCAGATTTTCTCGGCCATTTTCGTCATCATCGTCGGGGTCGGCGGTTGCGTCGCCTATTTCTGGGGCGCCAACAAACTGGTCGACCTGATATTCCCGTCACGCGGCGTCGCAGGTGCCGCGGCCATCGACAATCTGCGCCGGCAAGGGCTGGTCCGCCCATGGCTGTTCGTCGGTCCGGCGATGGTCATCCTGACCATCTATCTGATCTATCCGGTGGTCGAGACGCTGCGGCTGTCGTTCCTCGATCGCGGCGGCATCAGTTTCGTCGGCCTGGCGAACTATGAATGGGCGTTCGGCGACCGCGAGTTCCGCAACTCGATCCTCAACAACATCATCTGGCTGGCGGTGGTGCCGGCCGCCTGCACCTTCCTCGGGCTGATCATCGCCGTGCTTACGGACAAGATCTGGTGGGGCACGATCGCCAAGAGCCTGATCTTCCTGCCATTGGCGATCTCCTTCGTCGGCGCCAGCGTGATCTGGAAATTCATCTACGAGTATCGGGGCGAGGGCCAGACGCAGATCGGCATCCTCAACGCCATCATCCAGCATTTCGGCGGCCAGCCGCAGGTCTGGATATCGCTGCCGTTCTGGAACAATTTCTTCCTGATGATCATCCTGATCTGGATCCAGACCGGCTTTGCCATGGTCATCCTGTCTTCCGCCCTGCGCGGCATCCCCGAGGAAACGCTGGAAGCCGCCGTCATTGACGGCGCCAATCCGTTCCAGATCTTCTGGAAGATCATGGTGCCGCAGATCTGGGGCACCATCGCCGTGGTCTGGACCACGATCACCATTCTGGTGCTCAAAGTATTCGACATCGTGCTGACCATGACCAACGGCCAGTGGAACAGCCAGGTGCTGGCCAATCTGATGTTCGACTGGATGTTCCGCGGCGGCGGCGATTTCGGCCGCGGCGCCACCATCGCCATCATCATCATGATTGCGGTCATTCCGATCATGGTCTGGAACATCCGCCAGGCGAACAAAGAGACGGGAGGACATTGAGATGGCCGTCGCGACCGGAAATTCCTTCGCCAGCCGCTTCGGCGTCCACATCGCCGTGCTCATCTTCGTCGCGATCTGGACCATACCGACCCTTGGCATCCTGGTTTCATCGCTGCGCGACAAGAACCAGATCATCGCCTCGGGATGGTGGAACTCGTTCGCCAGTTCCACACAGACGGAAGCCGGCCGGCTGCCGCCCGCCTCGGCGCAAGTCGAGAAGGACGGCAAGTTCGTGCTCGAGGGCAATATCTTCGGCGACGGCGCCAAGCGCGACATCAGCGCCTTCGGGGTCAAATCGGCGGCACCGACGCAGTATCCCGCCGGCACCACAGCCGATCTCGGCGACGGCGTGACCTTGCAGCTCAATGCCGACGGCAGCTTCGTCATGCAGTCCCCGAAAGCGTTCGAAGGCGATCGCGGCCAGCGCGTCTATTATGCTTCGTCGGCGCCGCCGAAATTCACCACCGATAATTACAAAACCGTGCTGTTCTCCGAAGGCATCGGACGGTCTTTCATGAATTCCCTGACCGTCACCATTCCGGCGACCGTCATCCCGATCCTGATCGCCGCCTTTGCCGCTTATGCGCTGGCCTGGATGCGGTTTCCCGGCCGGGCGCTGCTGATCGCGGTCATCATCGGCTTGCTGGTGGTGCCGTTGCAGATGTCGCTGATCCCGCTGTTGAAACTCTACAACGGCGTCGGCGCTTTCTTCGGCATGCCGTCGAAGACCTATCTCGGCATCTGGCTGGCGCATACCGGCTTCGGCCTGCCCTTCGCCATCTACCTGCTGCGCAGCTACATTGCCGGCCTGCCGCGCGAAATCATGGAATCGGCGCGCATCGACGGCGCCAGCGATTTCGAGATCTTCGTCAAGATCGTCTTGCCGCTGTCGTTTCCGGTGCTGGCTTCGTTTGCCATCTTCCAATTCCTGTGGGTATGGAACGATCTGCTGGTGGCGATGGTTTTCCTCGGTACGGAGGCAGACCAGATCGTGCTGACCGCCAAGCTCAACGCGCTGTTGGGCTCACGCGGCGGCGACTGGGAGATTCTGACGACATCGGCTTTCGTGACCATCATCGTGCCGCTGATCGTGTTCTTCTCGCTGCAGCGCTATTTTGTCCGCGGGCTGCTTGCCGGCTCGGTGAAAGGAGGCTGAGACGATGCAATCCGCTTTGAAGGCCAGCTCGAAGCCTGACCTCGCTATCGATCGCGACTGGTGGCGGGGCGCGGTGATCTACCAGATTTATCCGCGCAGCTACCAGGACTCGAACGGCGACGGCATCGGTGACCTTAAGGGCATCATCGGGCGGCTACCCTACATCGCGGCACTCGGTGCGGACGCCATCTGGATTTCGCCGTTCTTCAAGTCGCCGATGAAGGATTTCGGCTATGACGTGTCGGATTACTGCGATGTCGATCCGATGTTCGGCACGTTGGCCGACTTCGACGCGCTGACCGCCGAGGCACACAGGCTGGGCTTGAAGGTGATGATCGACGAGGTGCTGTCGCACACCGCCGACAATCATCCCTGGTTCAAGGAAAGCCGGTCGAGCCGCAGCAACCCGAAAGCCGACTGGTACGTCTGGGCAGACGCCAGGCCGGACGGCACGCCGCCCAACAACTGGCTGTCGATCTTCGGCGGCTCGGCCTGGCAATGGGACACCAGCCGCCAGCAATATTACATGCACAATTTCTTGGCCGAGCAGCCCGACCTCAACTTCCACAACCACGAAGTCCAGGACGCGTTGCTCGACGTCACCCGCTTCTGGCTGGAGCGCGGCGTCGATGGTTTCCGGCTCGACACCATCAATTTCTACTTCCACAGCCAGGGCTTGGAAAACAACCCGCCGCTGCCGCCGGAAGAGCGCAACGACCAGACCGCGCCGGCGGTCAACCCCTACAACTACCAGGACCATCTCTACGACAAGAGCCGGCCCGAGAATCTCGGCTTCCTCGAACGGTTCCGTGCCCTGCTCGATGAATATCCGGCAACGGCAGCGGTCGGCGAGGTCGGCGATTCGCAGCGTGGGCTTGAAGTGGTGGCCGCCTACACCGCCGGCGGCAAGCGCGTGCACATGTGCTACTCCTTCGATTTCCTGGCGCCGGAAAAGATCAGCGCGGGCAAGGTCCGCTCGGTGCTGGAATCCTTCGGCAAGGTCGCCAGCGATGGCTGGTCGTGCTGGGCCTTCTCCAACCACGATGTAATGCGCCCGGCCTCGCGCTGGGCCGCCAATGAGCCCGACCCGACCGCCTACCTGAAGGTCATCTCGGCGCTGCTGATGTCCTTGCGCGGTTCGGTCTGCATCTATCAGGGTGAGGAACTTGGGCTCGGCGAGGCCGACCTTCGGTTCGAGGATTTGCAGGATCCCTACGGCATCCGCTTCTGGCCTGAATTCAAGGGCCGCGACGGCTGCCGCACACCGATGGTGTGGGACGGCGGCGCCAAGAATGGCGGCTTCTCCCAGGCAAAACCCTGGCTGCCGGTGCCGGCCAAGCATTTGGCGCAAGCGGTCAATGTCCAGCAGGGCGACGAGGCTTCGCTGCTCGAGCACTACCGGCGCTTTCTCAGCTTCCGGCGTGCCCATCCGGCGCTGGCCAAGGGCGACATCACCTTCATCGAAAGTGAGGGAGATACCGTCGCCTTCACGCGCCGCGCAGGCAACGAGCAGATCGTCTGCGTCTTCAATCTGGGAGCCGGGCGGGCCAAGGTTGACCTTGGCGGCCGATCGCTGCAACCTCTGCCCGGGCACGGATTTTCGGGGCAGGCGAGCAGCAGTTCCATCGAGCTTGGTGGCTACGGCGCCTGGTTCGGGCGTCTCGACTGAATTTCCAATCACTGGAGGAAACCAATGGCCGATGTCACGCTAAGACAAGTGAAGAAGTCCTACGGCAATCTGAACATTCTCCACGGCATCGACCTCGATATTAAGTCGGGCGAGTTCATCGTCTTCGTCGGCCCGTCGGGCTGCGGCAAGTCGACATTGCTGAGGTCGATCGCCGGGCTCGAGGAAATCACCTCCGGCGAACTCAGAATAGCCGGCGAAGTGGTGAACGACGTGCCGCCGTCGAAGCGGGGCATCGCCATGGTGTTCCAGTCCTACGCGCTGTACCCGCACATGACCGTCTACGACAACATGGCGTTCTCGATGAAGATCGGCAAAGAGGACAAGGCCGAGATCGACCGCCGCGTGCGCCAGGCCGCCGAGATCCTGCAGCTGACCAAATATCTCGACCGGCTGCCCAAGGCGATGTCGGGTGGCCAGCGCCAGCGCGTCGCCATCGGCCGCGCCATCGTGCGCAATCCGAAGGTGTTCCTGTTCGACGAGCCGCTTTCGAACCTCGACGCCGCGCTGCGCGTCGCCACCCGCATTGAGATCGCCAAGCTCAAGGAATCGATGCCCAACACGACCATGATCTACGTTACCCACGACCAGGTCGAGGCGATGACGCTGGCCGACCGCATCGTGGTGCTCAAGGACGGCCATATCGAGCAGGTCGGCACGCCGATGGACCTCTACAAGAAGCCCGGCAATCTGTTCGTTGCCCAGTTCATCGGCTCGCCGGCCATGAACATCCTGCCGGCGACCATCGAAAAGACCGGAAACCCGACCGTCGTCAGCCATGTCGGCGGACGCAAGGCGACCGTGCCGATTGCGACGCCGGCTTCGGCAAAGGGCGCTGCGGTGAGCTTTGGCGTGCGGCCGGAGGACCTGATCATCGCCAGCGGCGCGGACTATCTGTTCGAGGGGACGGTCGACTATGTCGAGCAACTCGGCGAGGTGCAGCTTGTCTATGTCGACATCGGCCGCGCCGATCTGCCGCTGGTGACCAAGCTGCCCGGCAATGTCGAGGTCAAGCGCGGCTCGACATTGCGGCTGAGCGCCAATGGCGAGGACCTGCATATCTTCGACGCGGATGGACGTTCTTTCGCGTTGCATGAAGTGGAAGCAAAGGCGGCTTAACCGCAATTACCGTGTCAGGCACAAAAAGAGCGGCGGGCCGGGCCCGCCGCTCTTTGACTTGGAGATCGACTTCGGTTGTTAGTTGTTGCCGAAGAGGTTGCGGTCGGCACCTTGCGGAGCAGACTTCTGGGTGGTGTCACCCGACGAGTTCAGCAGCTTGTAAACCGGCGAACCGGTGTTGCGTACCGAAGAGGTGCGCGTGCTGTCGACCGAAGTCGTGGCGGCAGGCTGATTGGCACCATTGGAGCCAAAGTTGTCGCTGCCGGCGAAGGCACTGCCGGTGATGGCCAGAACGGCGGCGGCAGCAATAAGGATCTTGTTCATTTTAGTCTCCTGAATTCTGGATTTCGCCAGGACGGCAGACACAGCTGCCGTCGGTTGCGAAATTGGTTGTTAGCGACCGAAGAGGTTACGGTCGCTGCCCTGAGCGGGCGTCTGGGCAGCCGGTTCCGAGGTCTTGGTGGAAGCCGTGTACGACTGGTCCACAGCGGCGGCAGGTTGGTTGGAGCCGTTCGAACCGTAGTTGTCGCTGCCCGCGAAAGCGCTGCCGGTGATGGCCAGAACGGCGGCGGCAGCAATGAGGATCTTGTTCATCTTGAATACTCCTGAATGTCTGAATTTCGCCAGGGCGGCGAGCGAGCCCGCCGTCGACCGGGAAACTGGGAATCGGCTGTTAGTTGTTGCCGAAGAGGTTGCGGTCAGCACCCTGGGCAGGCGCCTGAGCAGCCGGTTCCGACTTCTTGGTCGAAGCGGTGTACGAGCTGTCGACAGCAGTGGCTGCCGCGGCGTTGGAACCGTAGTGGTCGCTACCAGCGAAGGCGCTGCCGGAAATGGCCAGAAGGGCTGCGGCAGTGAGAATGATCTTTTTCATTTTTGGTACTCCAGTATCGTCTTTTTTCCGTCCGTCTAGCGGCGTGTCTTGGAAATGAAATCGCGTCGTTCGGACAGCCCCGATGTGGGAGGGCAAGGTCGTCTTTTCCAATCACGAAGTTGTTCCGTGTGGACCATGAATCCACACCTTGAAATTGTGCCAACGGAATCTAGGGATGCATTTTTCTTCTTCATATCAGTGTGTTAGGTATAGACACTTGATGGATCACTGACTGTTTCAGAGGCCCAGCGTTCACACCGTCCTGCACGCACCGTCAACAGAAACGAACCGTTCGGTTCGATTTTAGGGCAAGCTAATAGTCACTTTTCGAAACCGTTAACCTTTTTTGACCCCCGCGAAGGGTCGGATTCGGGAAGATCGCAGCCGGCAAATGGCCGCCCGGGAGGTGGGATCTTGGCCCGCGACGATCTGCAGTAGCGTTTCGCATGCCGTGTCGCGCCGCATGGATACGATGTCGTTTTCATGCCGCCGCCGCGCCCGCGATCGTGGTTAGATCATACCATCTCAGGTGCCGCTTCGTGACGACGAGGCGGAGAATTGGGAAGCCGGTCAGAATCCGGCGCTGCCCCCGCAACGGTGGTGGAGTTCAAGTCGCAACGGGAGACCACTGGGCAACCGCCTGGGAAGGTGTCGCGATGGTCCGCAAGGACAACTCCAGAGCCCGGAAACCAGCCCGAGATTTTTAGACTCGACTGATCGCGGTGGGCGGTCAAGAGGTGGATAGCGCATGTCCGGCACACAGCCGGCCTGTGTTTCAATCCTTCCTCCGTCACCACCAGTTCAGTCCTTAGGAACGAGGACAGGACATGGATATCCGCAACGACATGCTGAGGCTCCTGAAGGGGCGCCGGCAAGGCTTTTCGCTGGAGCAGCCCTTCTACACCGATCCGGACTACTTCAAGCTCGACATGGAGCTGATCTGGTATCGCGACTGGCTGTTCATCGGCCATGATTGCGAACTGCCGAAGCCGGGCAGCTACATCACCGTGCAGGTCGGCGATTATCCGGTCGTCCTTGTCCGCGACCAGCACGGCAAGATCAACGCCTTCCACAATTCCTGCCGCCATCGCGGCAGCCGCGTGTGCAACACGGAGAAGGGTACCGCGGCAAAGCTCGTCTGCCCGTATCATCAGTGGACCTACGAGCTGGACGGCCGCCTGCTGTTTGCCCGCCAGATGGCCGACGGTTTCGACAAGAGTGATTTCGGCCTGAAGCCGGTCGCTTGCGAGAGCGTCGGCGGCTACATCTTCATCTGCCTGGCCAAGGAACCGGCAGATTTCGCGCCGATGCGGGCGATGATCGAACCCTATCTTTTGCCGCACCGGCTGCGTGAAGCAAAGATCGCCTTCGAGAGCACGATCGTCGAGAAGGGCAACTGGAAGCTGGTCTGGGAAAACAACCGCGAGTGCTACCACTGCGCCGCCAATCATCCCGAGTTGTGCAAGACCTTCCCCGAGGCTCCAACCATAACCGGCGTCCATGGCGCCGACAGCGACCCTGAAATGGTCGCACACTGGGCCAGATGCGAGGCATCAGGCTTGCCGAGCAAATTCCGCATCGATCCGGCAGGGCAGTACCGCGCCACCCGCGCGCCGCTGCTGCGCGATGCCGTCAGCTACACCATGACGGGAAAACGGGCGGTCCAGAAGAACCTGTCCGACAGCGTTTCAACCGACCGCATCGGCTCCTTGCTGCTCTATCACTATCCGACGACCTGGAACCATATCCTCGGCGACCACGCCGTTACCTTCCGCGTGCTGCCGATCAGTGCCACGGAAACCGCGGTGACCACGAAATGGCTCGTCCACAAGGATGCGGTCGAAGGCGTCGACTACGACCTCGCTGAGCTCACCCATGTCTGGACCGAGACCAACGACCAGGACCGCCGCATCGTCGAGGAAAACGCCTTCGGCATCCTGTCGCCGGCCTATGAACCAGGCCCCTATTCGGAGCTGCATGAGGGCGGCGTGATCCAGTTCGTCGAGTGGTACGCGTCGTTCATCGGGCCGCGCCTTGCCGAAGGCGGCCGGCCGGCCCTGCGCAGCGTCGCCTAGCCCAGGGACAAGAGGATGAATGCGATGACGGACCTTGGCCTCTATCGCCATCTCGACCAGATGACGCCCTGGAACGACAGGCTGCAGGTGCTGGAAGTGATCGGCGTCAGCGACGAAGCGCCTGACGTGAAGACCTTCACCTTCCGCTCCGACAACCAGACCTGGTTCCGCTACAAACCGGGGCAGTTCGTGACTCTGGAACTGCCGACATCGGACGGGCCGCTGATGCGCACCTACACGCTGTCGTCCTCGCCGTCGCGGCCGTTCTCGATCGCGGTGACGGTCAAGGCGCAGGCGGGCAGCACCGGTACGCGCTGGATGTTCGACCATCTGACGCCCGGTTCGCACGTCAAGGCCTATGGGCCGACCGGCGACTTCTCGCTGCACAGCCACCCGGCCGCCAAATACCTGTTCATTTCGGCCGGTTCCGGCGTGACGCCGATGATGTCGATGCTGCGCTGGCTGAACGACTGCGCGCCATGGACCGATGTCGGCTTCGTCAACTGCGCGCGCCGCCCGGAAGAGATCATTTTCCGCAAGGAGCTCGAACTGCTCGGCAGCCGCATGCCTGGGCTGTCGCTCGGCTTCATGATCGAGGAGCGGTCGAGCCGCGAGGGCTGGTTCGGCCATATGGGCCGCATCGACGCGATCCGGCTGCCATTGCTGGCGCCCGATTTCCGTGAGCGCGAGATTTTCTGCTGCGGCCCCGATCCTTTCATGCGCGCCGTGCGCGGCATGCTGGACGCCGCCGGCTTCGACATGGCGAAATACCATCAGGAAAGCTTTGCCGCGCCTGCCGTGGAGGAGATCCCGGCGCCGTTCTCGCCGCCGGCGGAAGACGGCGCCGCTGCCACCGTGGAGGCCGTGACACCGATCCGGTTCTCGCATTCCGATGTCGATGCCGAATGCGTCGCCGGCCAGACCGTGCTGCAGACGGCACGCGCCTCGGGGGTGCGGATTCCCGCCGCCTGCGAGTTCGGCCTGTGCGGCACCTGCAAGGTGAGGAAGGTCGCGGGCGACGTGGAGATGAGCCACAATGGCGGCATCCTCGATCACGAAATCGAGGACGGCTTTATCCTCGCCTGTTGCTCGAAGCCGCTTTCGGCGCTTGAAATCGAGGCGTGACCGGCAGGCACGGTCAGAGACTGTCCATGCCCGCGCGGCCTGCAGCTGCGCTCGCCCGGGCCTACGCCATCTTGCCAAAAACCCTGCAAATGGTTAGACGCCTGCAACGGTGGGGTTGACCGTAGGGCCCGAAGATCATCTCCGCGGCCTGCTTCGGCGGGGAGCAAACATGCGACAATCCGGCGTATATGCCATTGCCAGCAAGGATATCGTCTTTGAATCCTTCGATGGCGAAGCCGTCGTTCTCGACCTGACCACCGGTAGATATTTCGGCTTCTCTGATTCAGGCAGCAGGCTTTGGGATGCACTGTCGTCCGGCGTGCCTGCCTCCGAACTGGTCGGCGCCGCGACCGGAATTGGCGCCCTCGATGCCGCCGCGATTGACGGCTTTGTTTCACAATTGCTCGAATTCGGTTTGCTGGCGGCCGCAACCGATGGCGTGGCAAGACCGGTTCCCAGCGAATTGCTGGCTCAGCTCGCCGCTGCCGGCGAGCCCCTCAAGGTCGACATCCATGACGACCTTGCCGACCTCATTGTCGTCGATCCCATCCACGAGGTCGAGGAGCCCCTCGGCTGGCCCGCAGTGAAGCAGGCCAACTGAGGCGCCCGCCAGGCTCTCGTTGCCGGACAGCTCCGGAACAGGCAGACCATGCCGAACGTCACTCTCGAAAACCTGACTGACTACGCACGTCATGTTCTGGCGCAAGCGCAGAGCAGCGCCGCGCATTATCCACTGACCTGCAAGGTGGGCTTGCCGCATCTGGAGTTGACCGCTCATGTGAGTGCCGGCGCGTTGGCGGATGCCTTCGCTCATGGCTTTGTCACGGCTCCGGACAACCGAGCGCCTGCCGACATCTGCCGCATCTTCGTCGCACATCCCGGCATTGACGGCATCGCGGCACCGGCCAGATGGGGCCAAGGACCCTTCACGCAGCATGGCTTCGCCACCAGGCTGGCGGAAGCCGGATTGCGCGGCAACCATTTCCACGACCTGGATTTCTGGCAGTTCTATGATCCGCAACGTCGCGTTGGCGTGCAATTGATGGCCTCGGCCGATGCCTTTCCACCCTGGGAGCCGGGAGCGCCGCTGCGCCCCTTCCTCCATTGGGAATATGCGGCACGTGGCATGCGGCTGGCCCATGCGGGGACGCTCGGCACCAAAGGCAGGGGCGTACTGCTCGCCGGCGCGGGCGGCGCCGGGAAATCCGGGACCGTCGCCGCCGGCCTCCTCCACGGGCTGGACAGCGTCGGCGACGATTATGTGCTGGTCGACCTCTCCAACGGCGTGACTGCCCGCCCGCTGTTTTCAACACTCAAGCAGGATCCCCAGGGATTCGCGCGACTTGGGCTGAAGCACCGGCTGAAGGCGCACGGTCCGCTCAACTGGCAAGGCAAGCATGCTTTTCACATTGACGACATCGCGCCTCGGCCGGTGCCCGAAACCCTGGACATCGTTGCGCTGGTGGTGCCACATATCGGCGGAGGCGGGGCAAGTTCGATCGTGCCGGTGTCGCGCAGGGATGCCATGATTGCCTTGGCGCCGTCCGGCATAGCGCAGATGCCAGGCGAGCGGGAAAGCGGCTTTCGCTTCTTCAGCGACCTGACCCGCCTGCTGCCGTGCTATCGTCTGTCGCTGGGGACGCAGCCACAGGAGATAGCCGGCACGATTGCGGACTTTCTTGTGCGGGGCGCTTCGTGAAACTGAGCGTGATAATGCCCGTCTACAACCGTGAACGCTATGTCGTTTCGGCATTGCGCTCGCTGGTGCGGCAGCGGGACGCCGCCGATCTCGACATCATCGTCATCGACGACGGTTCGACCGACGGCTCTGCTGAGGCCGTACGCTCGATGATGCGCGAAAACCCCTGCATCCGACTGGTCCAGCAATCGAACATGGGCGTGGCCAGGGCGCGCAACGCCGGGCTGCGGCACCTGCCGCCGGATGCGGAGTTCGTGTCATTCCTGGATTCTGACGACATCTCGCTGGCCGGACGGTTCAAGGCCGATCTCGCCCGCTTCGAGGCTACCTCCGGGCTTGAGCTAACCTATTCGCTGATGACGCTGGTCGACCGGATCGACGACGAGAAGCTCGAGCCGGAGGCGGACTGCTGTACCATGACGCTTCGCGGAATTTCGCTGAGCACCGCTCTCTTCAGTCGAACGCTTGTCGATCGCATCGGCCATTTCGACGAGGACTTTGAGCAGTCCGAGGACACGGATTATCTGTTGCGAGTCTTCGAAACCGGTCCGCGCTACGAATTGCCGAACACCGTCGCGATCTACTACCGACGCCACGCCGGAAATGTCACCAAGGAACATAGCGGCAGGGTCCGCAACCACTTGCGTGCAATCCACAAGTCGATGCGGCGGCGCAAGGCCGATCCGTCACGGCGAGAGGTCCAGGGCATCTTCGAATTGAAGAGTCCCGCCGATTGGCGGATGCCGTGATGCTCGACACAATCGGCTCGGATCAGCCAAGCCCGCAACGCTGCTGGAGACGCCGATGAGGCTGAGCGTCATCATGCCGGTCTACAATCGCGAACAATTCGTTGGCCTAGCGCTGCGCTCGTTGCTCAGGCAGCGCGAAGACATCGATCTCGACATCATCGTCATCGACGACGGGTCGACCGATGGCTCGGCAGCCGTCGTACGGTCGTTGATCGACGAGGCCCCATGCATTCGTCTTTTCCAGCAGATCAATGGCGGGGTCACCAAGGCGCGCAATGCCGGGCTGAAGCAGTTGCTGCCGCAGACGCGTCTGGTGTCGTTTCTCGATTCGGACGACATCTCCCCGATAGGCCGCTTCAAGGCGGATCTCGCCTGCTTCGAAGAGGATCCTGGCCTCGAGCTGACCTATTCGCGCATGACGCTGGTCGACAAGATAGATGGCGAGACACTGGAACCGGCCGCCGACAGCCACTCCATCACCGTGCGAGGAATCCACCTGTCCGCCGGGATCTTCGCGCGAGACCTCATCGAGCGCACCGGTGGTTTCGACGAGGATTTCAAACAGGCCGAGGACACCGACTATCTGTTGCGTATCTTTGAGAGCCAGGCAAAATACGTTATGCCCGATACGGTGGCTCTCTATTACAGGCGTCATCCCGGCAACATGACCAAGGAAGCCGATGTGCCCTTTCGCGAGTTCATGCGCGCCATTCACAAGTCGATGAAGCGTCGCAAGGCCGATCCCAGCTTGCGCCGGGTGGAGGGGATCTTCGACTTCAAGGATCTCGCGCAGTGGCGGTTCCTTTGATGGCAGGCTACGGCGTCGTCATTCCGGCTTTCAACGCGGCCGCCACCATAGGCGCTGCCCTGAACTCCGTTCTGGCCCAGACGGCAAAAACGGAGGCCATCGTCGTGGTCGATGACGGTTCGACCGACGATACGGCCGCGGTGATCGATGCGATGAACCTGCCGGTGACGGTGCTGCGACAGGACAATGCCGGACCCGGCAGCGCAACGACCCGTGGCATTGCGGCACTCTCGACGCCGCTCATCGCGACGCTCGATGCCGACGATTTGTGGCTGCCGGACAAGATCGAACAGCAACTGGCCTATCTCGGCCGTCATCCCGGGACAGCGGGCGTCTTTACGCACTGGCGGACGTTTCGCGGCGACAGCCCCGATTTGCCCGATGCGGCCAGTGGAGCGGGCTGGTCGCGCACGACGATGATGATCCGCCAGGAGGTGGTGCAGAGCGTCGGTCCCATCATCGACCCACCAGGCGGTCGCGGCGAGATGATCGACTGGATCGCCCGGGTTCGTGAGGCAGGCTTTGTACTTGCCATGCTCGACGACGTGCTTGCATTGCGCCGCATCCGTCCGGGCAGCCTTTCCTACGGCCGCGATCCGGCACGCGACCGGGGCTATATCCAGGTCGCAAGGCTCGCCATGCAGCGGCGGGCCCAGAACAAGGCGGGCTCCAGTTGAACGCCAGGCCTGTTCGCCGCATCAGCCGCCGCTTCCCGGACTATGGCTGGTCGTGGCCCACCGGTCAGTTGGACCTGTTGCTGAAGGCGGCGCTGCTCTCCGATGAGGACGCAGCCGCTGCCTGCGCCGCGCGCTGGCTCGACGAGAACGACATCGACCTCGTCTCGTTTCGAGAACATCGTCTGCTCGCCGCCATCTCCGACAGGTTCGGCAGAAAACTGGCCGGGCATACCGCGCACCCGCGCCTCGTCGGCCTGCAGAAGATGCTGTGGACGAAGTCGCGCATGGCGATGCGCGAGGCCGAGCCGGCGCTGAAGGCGATGGCCGACGGCGGCGCCGACATCATGCTGATCAAGGGCGCCAGCCGCATTGCGTTGAACGCGTCGGCGCAGCGTGGTCGGGTGGCGCATGACATCGACATACTGGTGCGCCCGCGCGACATGGCTGCCGTCTTCGACATCTTGCGCGACCGCGACTGGCAGATCGCCTCGGGCGTCAGCGCGCAATATCTGCGAACCCGGTTGGCGTCGCTGCGGTCGATGAACTTCTTCAAGGGCCGTTTCGGCGACATCGACCTGCACCAGCTCGGCTATGATGGGTCGCAGACGAGCGCGGAAGACGACCTGGCGATCTGGCAACGGGCGGTCCCGGCACAATTCAGCGGCGTCGCGGTCTTCGTGCCATCGCCGGCCGATCGCATGGCACTGGCCATCGCCCATGGCGGCCTCGACGCCCACACCCACAGCGACTGGCTTGTCGACTGCGCGGTCGCCATCCATGCCGAAGACGTCGATTGGGGGATGTTCCTCGACATCGTCGGAAGACGCGGCCTGGCGGTTCCAGCGGCGGTGGCGTTATCCTATCTGGCGTTCGAGATCGGCATTCCGGTGCCGGAACGGACAATGGCCAGAATCTTCGAGATGGCCGACCGGGCTGGCCTGTCGCGTTGGTCGTCGGTTCTGCAAGCCAAGCCGCGCACGGATTTCGGCGGCCTGGTCTGGCTGTCGCGCGGCCTTGCCAAGCAGTTGCGCCTGAAGCGGAAGAAGGGCCGGTTGCAGCAGGAGCCGCCCGCCAAACCCTGGCGCGGGAGACCGGCCGCGGGCAAGCCGCAAGCCGCATCGGCGCCTCTGGTGTTTTCGCAGGCCATCGCCTGTCCGCAAACGACCGGCGACATGATGCTCGACATCACCGTCAGGATCGGCGTTCCGCCGGTCCGGCGCCGCATCGAAATGGAGATCAATGACGGTGGCGAGCATATCGCTCGCCTGCGTGCCGTGGCTATCAGCCGATCCGGCAGGGAACGCGTGCTGCATTTTCGCGGCAAGGTGACGCTCGACGGCGCGCGAGTTGCCTTGACGCTCGAGGCGCGACCATCGCGACAGTTTCGCGAGTGGAACGACGCGGCCACGGTGGCCGCCTATGGCGCCTTGCCTTTCCAGTTGCTGTCGGCGGGTTTCTTGCCGATCGGCTGAAGGCGAATCCGACGAACCTTTCTCGCAAGGCGGCGTCCGCTCAAACTCCGTAGCGTTCGGTGCGGATAATTTCGGCTGCAACGCCGGCATCGATCAGCGCCTGGGCTGCCGCGGAAACGAAGGCATTGGAGCCGCAGACGAAGGCGAGACCGGGCGGCTCGGGCAGCCGCGCCATGGCTTGCGCCATCATCGCGACGTCCACCCGCCGCGCATAGTCGGCCGGGCGGCGTGCGGCTTCGCGGGTCAGTGTCAGCACCAGCTCGAAGCCGTCCTGACGCTCGTCGAGGGCGATCAGCTCGTCACGAAAGATCACTTCGTCCCAAACCCGGACCGAAAAGACCAGGACGACGGGCACCGCTGAATTCCGTGCGGCGCGGTGGCGGATCATCGACATCAAGGGCACGACGCCCGAACCGCCGCCGACCATCACAAGCGGCCCACTCTCATCCTTCGGCCAGACGAAATGCCCGCCAAGCGGCCCGCGCAGTTCGATTTCGTCGCCAATTGCCGCGACTTCGTGGAAGAAGGGCGAAACCTCGCCATCGTCGAGTTTTTCGATCGCCAGTTCGATTGCGCCATTCGTTTCGGGCGCGGAGGCGATGGAATAGGAGCGGCGCGCCTGATAGCCGTCCGGCGCCGTCAGCCTGACGTCGACATGCTGCCCGGCGCGATAGGCGAAGGGCCGAGACGGCTGAAAAAAGAAGCTGGTGACACGCGGCGTGCGCTTTTCTATGCGGACGATGCCGGCTGTTTGCCAGGGCGACTGCACTGCCGCCGTATCGCTCATGGATCGTTCGTGTAGCGTTGCTCGCGCCATGGGTCGCCATAGATATGGTAGCCGCGCAATTCCCAGAAACCGGGCTCGTCGCGCGAGGTGAATTGCAGGCCGTTCAGCCATTTGGCCGACTTCCAGAAATAGAGATGCGGCACCAGCAGCCTTGCCGGGCCGCCATGATCCGGTGTGATCGGCTTGCCTTCGTAGAGCAGCGCGACCATGGCCTTGCCGGCGGTGAGATCCTTGACCGGCACATTGGTGGTGTAACCGTCGAACGCGTGCGCCAGCGTGAAGCCGGTCGGCGGCTCCACACCCGCGTCGGCAAGGATATCGTCGACCAACACGCCCTGCCACGGCGTGTCGAACTTGGTCCATGCGGTCACGCAATGGATATCGCGCGTCATCTTGGTCAACGGCAGCGCGTTGAACTCGGCCCAATTCCATTTCTTGATCGGGCGTGGCCCATGTTTCAGCGTGAAAGACCAATCCTCGGTGCGCACGCGCGGCGTCGGACCGGCCGACAGCACCGGAAAACCCTGTTCAAGATGTTGGCCGGGCGGGATGCGGGCATCGTCATCGGTTGGCGGGCGCCGTCCTGAAGAGAAACCTCGGGTGACCATCGCGGCAATCTCCTGCATCGGGCCGACATCAGCCTGATGCAATGTTCTCGAAGATGTCGTGGCGGGCAACCAAAATCTTGACGGGCGGAGGCCGGAGGGGATCGTCGCCGACGAACCCTGCCGGTCCCGTTCACGTCAAGGCCATTACTCAGCCATTGGCAAAAGGCACCGCGATGTAGATCTGAGCGTCGCCACGCTCGACCAGCAACAGCACCGACTTGCGGCCAGACTTGCCGGCTTGCGCGATTGCCTGGGTTACCTGCCTGGCGTTCTTAACCGGCACCTGATTGACGGCAACGATGATGTCGCCGGCCTGTATTCCGGAAGCGGCGGCGGCTTTGTCGGGATTGACGCTGGCAACCACCGCGCCGTGCTGCTTGCCGGCTAGGTTCATCTGCTGGCGAATGTCGGGCGTTATATCCATCAAGCCGAGCCCTATCGCCGGAGCGCGCCCGGCACTGGGCGTGTCGGACCCGTCATCCAGCGACGCGGTCTTCGCATCGGCGCTGTTCTGGCCGACATCGACGGAAATCCGCATCGGCTTGCCTTTGCGCCAGACATCGACCGTTTCCGTGGCGCCCGGCGCGACATCGGCGACCGCCCGCGACAGGTCCTTGGGGTCCTTTACCTCCTGCCCGGCAAAGCTGGTGATGACGTCACCCGTCTCGATGCCGGCCTTGGCCGCCGGCGAGCCGTCATTGACCTCTGAAACCAGCGCGCCGCCGGGATGGTCGAGCCCGATGGCGCTCGCGACATCCGGTGTCACCTCCTGGATCTGAACGCCGAGATAGCCGTACTGGATGGAGCCGCCCTTCATCAGCTTGGCCACCACCTTCTGGGCCTGGTCCGACGGAATGGCAAAGCCGACGCCGACGCTGCCGCCATTGGGCGAATAGATCGCCGTGTTGATGCCGACGACATTGCCCGCGACATCCACCAGCGGACCGCCGGAATTGCCGTGGTTGATCGGCGCGTCGATCTGGATGAAATCGTCGAACGGGCCGCTATGCAGGTCACGGCCGCGCGCCGAGACGATACCTGCCGTGACGGTGGTGCCGATGCCGAACGGGTTGCCGAAGGCCAGCACCTGGTCGCCTGGCATAAGCTTGTCGGAATCGCCCCATTTGACGGTCGGCAGGGGTTTGTCCGACTTGATCTTCAGCACGGCGAGATCGTTCTTGGCATCGCGGCCGATGAGCTTGGCCGGAAGTTCGGTGCCGTCGTCGAGCGTCACCTTGATCGAAGAGGCCCCATCGATGACGTGATTGTTGGTGACGATGGTGCCGTCGGAGGCGACGATGAAGCCGGAACCCAGCGCCTCGGCGCGCTGCGGTTGCTGTTGCGGCGGCGTCTTGGGCGTCGGCATGCCCTGGTCACCGAAGAACTGGCGGAAATAGTCGTCGAAAGGCGAGCCGCCGTCGAAAGGAGAGGCATCGCTCATCGTTTCAGGCTGTGCCTTCATGACGGTGGTGACCGTCACCACCGCCGGCTTGTCGGCGGCAACGATGGGTGCGAACGAGCCATTGGGCGCAGTGATGCCGGCAACAGGTGTCTGGGTGGTCGGAACGGTGTTGCCCGCGCTTTGGGCGAAAGACATGACGAAGGGGGATATGATCAGCGCAGCGCCCAGCAAGGCCGCGACGCGATGCCTACGAAGGATATCTGACATGGTCGTTTGTCCGGGCGAGAGTTGATCCAGCGCCGTGGCCTCCCATGCGGGAAATCGGTCATCGGCGTGTCGAGGTTGCAATTGCCCGTCTCGCCTACATGGCAGCCAACCGGATCGACGGCCTTGCATCTAGGGCGCGGATTGGCCCGATTTAGGGTTTTCGGGCGACCTTACGAAGATTTAATATCCGCACGGCGGCAGGGTCACAAAGTCGTCGGGTCACCTCGCTGGAGCCTTAGCCACCGGCGGTTCGTCCGAGATAGGCCGTAGCAATCTCGCGCATGCGCTTGCCGTCGAAGCTCGGTCCGTGTCCTCCATGACCGATACGGATCGGCAGGTCGAGCAGGCGCCGCATCGTACTGATATAGGCGGCCCGGTCGGAATCCGGCAGGTCGTCTATCAGCATGGCGTCGTAGATGGCATCGCCGCTGAAGAACAGTCCGTCGGCCTCGTCGAACAGCGCGATCGAATCCGGTGAATGGCCCGGCAAATGCAGCACGCGAAATTGCCGGTCACCAAGATCGACGACATCGCCCTCGTCCAGGGTTCGCGTCAACGGCGCGGGCGGGATCCTGTAGTCGGCCGACTTCCATCCGGGCGCCGGCAGTTTCGAGACGGCACCCTCGAGGTCGTGGAACATGTAGGCGTAGGTCGCGGCCTCATCCATGGTCTCGAACCGAGCCGCGCTCATTCTTGGCCCGGCCCGCAACGGGAATTCATGCAGCGAGCCGACGTGGTCGAGATGGACGTGGGTAGCAACGACCAGCAACGGCTTGCCCTGCGGCGTCTCGATCTGCGGCGCCAGCGGACAGATGCCCATGCCGGTGTCGACGAGCAGGTCGGCATCGCGACCGTGCAGATGCCAGATATTGGCCCGAACATAGGCATGCACGAAGGGCTCGGTCAGCATCGTCGTCTTGTCGTCGACCACGCTCCTGCTGAACCAGCCCGGCATCAAGTGTGAGTCCGGCATACGAAGTGAGCCGGGCATCAGGTGTGAGCCCGGCATCAGACGAAGGGCTTCCCGACCCTGTACTTTTCCGGCACCAGCCGCTTGAGATAGGCCATGCCGGCATCCGACAGCTGATTGACGTCGGGCTTCATGAAATCGTCCGGCATGTGGCGGGTCTTGCCGGCGACGTTCTTGAGCGGCACTTTCTTCAGCACCGTTCTGGTGCCGTCATATTGCAGCGCCACCGAGCCGCCGCCCTGTTCGGCGACGGTGACGGCGAAAGCGCCGGCATCGAAAGCCTCCTGCGCGTCGACCGCGCTGATAGCGCCGATATAGCCGCGCGGCATGTAGCCGAGCGCGTCGACGCGGGCACGTTTGCCCGGCAGGCCTTCCGCCAACGCGCGCTCGAGTGCGGCCGGCAGATCGCTGCCCGACAGCTTGACGTTGCCATGCGCGTCGCGCTCAAGCTTGTCCGGCGGCACCAGGCTTTCGACCAATGCCTTGCCGTCGGCGGTGCTGACGCCTTCCGAAACGGCGACGATGCAGCGCTTGTGGCGATCGAGCGTGGCACGCACGTCGTCGATGAAGCCAGCGGCCGAGAACGGCCGCTCGGGCACGTAGACGAGATGAGGGCCGCTGTCGGGGTCGAGCTGCCAGGCAGCGGCAGCCGCGGTCAGGAAGCCCGCATGCCGGCCCATGACGATGCCGACATAGATGCCGGGCAGCGCGCGAAAATCGAGATCGACGGACAGGAAGGCGCCGGCGACGAACTCGGCCGCCGAAATAAAGCCCGGCGTGTGGTCGTTTTCCTCGAGATCATTGTCGATGGTTTTTGGCGCATGAACAAAGGCAATTGAGCCGCCGGCGGCGTCGGTCAGGATCTGCTGGGTACCCGACGTGTCGTTGCCGCCGATATAGATGAAGGCGTCGCCGCCGGCCTTCTTCAGGCCGTCGAGGATGACATCGCAATAGGCGGCGTCGGGCTTGTCGCGCGTCGAGCCGAGGGCGGCGCTCGGCGTGCCGGCAATCAGCCGCAGGCGGTCTTCCGGAATGGCGGAAAGGTCGACATAATTGCCGTCACGGATGCCGCGCACGCCATGGATCGAGCCCAGCACCTTGGCACCGGGATGCCGCTTGCGGATCTCCAGCGTCGCCCCGACAACCGTCTGGTTGATGACGGCGGTTGGGCCGCCGCCCTGCGCGATGACAAACGTTCCAGCCATGCTTGATTTCTCCCGGCGCGATGGTTTTCAAGGCACCTTGGCCTGTCTTGCCGCATCGCGCAACGGGAGTTTCGAGCGGCGCCAACACGCCGCATAAGCGTCAGACGACGACGACCGGATTTTTCTTGGAGACGCGGCTGTAGAGGTCGATGATGTCCTGGTTGATCAGGCGCACGCAGCCCGACGACATCGCTTGCCCGATGCTCCACCATTCGGGCGAGCCGTGGATGCGATAGCCGGTGTCCTTGCCGTCCTGGTAGATGTAGAGGGCACGCGCGCCGAGCGGATTGGTGAGGCCGCCGGGCTGTCCGGCCTGCCATTTCACCAGTTCAGGCTTGCGGGCGATCATCTCCGGCGGCGGCGTCCAGGTCGGCCATTCCCGGCCGTACTGGATATTGGCGCGGCCGGACCAGCGGAAACCGTCCTTGCCGATGCCGACGCCGTAGCGAATGGCGTCGCCACCCGGCTGGACCAGATAGAGCATGCGCTCCTTGAGATGGACGACGATGGTGCCGGGCGCCTCGCCTGTCGTGTCGACGACGATCTGGCGGCGGAATTCCGGCTTGACCTTCAGATATGGCACTTCCGGCACGTTGAAGCCGCCGTCGGTCAGCCCGGCATACATGACGCCGGGACTGGTGATGTTCTTGTCGACGCTGATGCTTGGCCGGATCGGCCGCACGGAACCCGTGGTGACGTCGTCGAGCCCGAGCGCCGGCAGGCCCCCGCCCGAGGTCGAGCAACCGGCGGCGCTCAGCAGCGCAAGCGCCCCTGCCCCGGACAGGATGGCGCGGCGGGAAAGATGATGATCGGTTTCGATTGCGTCGCCATTTCGCGGCGGCGTCAGACCTTGCGGCAACTCACGCATATACCCAGACCCTACGCTGTCGGCGGGAAGCACGGTCCGGCCGGATAGCAGGCATTTTCCTCATTCATGGTTGATAAAGCGTGAAGACCTTGCACAGCCTGCATTTGCGCATGGCCTTGGCGATGTTCGACCTTCTTGCCTGAACTTGAGCGCAGGCTGCTGCACAAAAAGACCTCGGTCGAGTCATATTCCCGGCGCCGGCGTCTCCTACTCCTCGAACCATCAGCGAGGGGCCTCCATGTGCAAGACCTTAAAAACCGACATCAAGCTTTTTGCCGCTGCCATTGTCGCGGCGGCAACCGTTCTCGGTGCCAATGTCAGCCTGGCCGATATAGTGAGCACGCTGAGCGGCGCGAACTGACACCGATCTGCCGCTGGCGCAGTTAGGGAAATCGCCTCTTTACATTCTTCCGGGCCTAAGGATTTATCCTCTTCTTTAAGCTCAAAGGAGACGAGCATGTCCTTCGAAAACTGGGCCGCCTTCGCTGCCGCATCGACGATCCTTCTCATCATTCCGGGACCGACCATCCTTCTCGTCGTGTCCTATGCGCTGGGCCAGGGCTGGCGTACCGCTCTGCCGATGGCCGTCGGCGTGGCGTTGGGGGATTTCACTGCGATGACGTTGTCGATGCTGGGTATCGGCGCGCTGCTGGCGGCTTCGGCGACCGTCTTCACCATCCTGAAGCTGATCGGCGCCGGTTATCTGATCTATCTTGGCGTGAAACTGTTTCGCGCCGGCGGCGCGTTGAAGGCCGAACCGCGCACCGACGCGGTCTCCTCGGCCAAGATGATGGCGCACGCCTGGCTCGTCACCGCGCTCAACCCGAAAAGCATCACGTTCTTCGTTGCCTTCCTGCCGCAGTTCCTCGACCGGCACGCCGATTTCTGGACGCAGATACTGATCTTCGAGACGACCTTCCTGGCGCTCGCCTTCGCCAATGCCTTCGGCTATGCGCTGATCGCGGCACGCGCACGCAACGTGGTGCGCAATCCCAAGGCGATCCGCATCTTCAACCGCACCGGCGGCACGCTGCTGGTCGGCGCCGGCATCGCCACGGTGGCGATGCGTTCCAGCAATTAAGCTGTTTTTTTGATCATGATCCCGAAACTGGTTTTCGGGATCATGACCGGCCTTACCATTTGACGCTGAAGCCCAGATTGCCTTCGAGGATCCGACGCTTGTCGCCACCGAGATTGGTGGTGTAGTCGCCGGTGGCGAAGATGCTGACCTTGTCCGTCACCTTGGCAATCACGCCGCCGCCGAACTCGAACGAGGTCGATCTGCCCTCGGTCGAGATGTCGGTGGTGTCGAAATTGACATGGCTGGTGCCGCCGAAATCGTGCCAGATGTTGGCCTTGAGATACGGCTGCAGCGCCATGCCATTGATCGTTGTTTCGCCTTGCAGCCGTGCGCCGAGCCGGCCGGTCACGCTGCCGTCCGTATCGAAGGAAACCGAAG
Source organism: Mesorhizobium sp. AD1-1 (assembly GCF_020164655.1). Taxonomy (NCBI): domain Bacteria; kingdom Pseudomonadati; phylum Pseudomonadota; class Alphaproteobacteria; order Hyphomicrobiales; family Phyllobacteriaceae; genus Mesorhizobium; species Mesorhizobium sp. AD1-1. The sequence continues at coordinate 118,338 of NZ_JAIUGP010000001.1, read as the reverse complement.
CAAAGCGGTCCGACGCATCGTCGAGCGACAATTGCTGCCAGACCAGTTGCGCCTGCGGTTCAAGCGTCCAGCCTTGCGCCAGCGCGATGGGATAGCCGCCTTCCAGCGAAGCGGTGACGCCGGTCCCGCCGACGTCGATGCCAATGTCGCGCGACGATGTTGCGTTGCCGCCGAAGAAGGTGGCCATGAGGACGCCGTCCAGGTACCAGCCACCCTGACCGATCCGGGTCCAGTAGCCGCCGACACTGGTGCCGTTGATATCCATGCTGCCGACGGACAGATTGTCCCTGCCCAGCGCCTGGCCGCGCACGTCGCCATTCATGCTGGCATAGGCGACGAACAGGCCGGCGCGATCGGTCTGGCCCGACGCGGTTTCGCGGCCGAACAGATCGAAGCCCGCCTGGAGGCCGAACAGGGTGCCGTCAAAGGACGGCGATACCGTTCCTGAATAGGCCATTTTGCTGTCCTGACCGAAGATGCGGCCCCAGACCGGCGACAGCTCGGTGTTCGACAACAGGCTCTGCTCGCCGCGCCGTTCGTGGAATGTGCCGAGCGTCGTCATCGCCAGATGTTCGGCGACCGGCGGCAAGGCCGAATAGACCGGAACCTCGATGCGATAGAGCAGGATTTCCTCGCCCGCCGCCGGTGTCGGCAGGTCGGGCACCTCAGTTGGCACCACCGGCGGCGGCGGGGGCGGATCCGCCACTGGTGCCGGTGGTGGTGCCGGTGGTGTCGCGGGCGGCGGATCGGTCGGCACGACCGGCGGCGCCGGATCAACCGGATCGGGATCGCCGGGGGTGGATTCCGGCGGAGGCGGCGGCGCAGGGTCGATGGGCGGCGGCGGCGGCGGTTCGGCCGCCGGCGGCTCAGGTGCCGGCGGCGGAGCAGGCTCCAGCGCCGGCGGGGCTGCGGCCGGCGGGGCCGGCGTGTTCAGCGTCGAGCGCAGGTACCAGTTCTCCTCGCTGCCGGCGCTGACGCCGCCCTTGAACAGATAATATTCAAAGGCCCCGGCGGCGACCGGGGCGTCGAGCGCGAATGTCGTGGCGCCCGAGGTGGCGCCGTTGATTGCCTGGATGACCATGATGCCGTCCTGCGTGGTCGCAGCCCCCGCGCCGCCGAGATTGACCACGGAGATGCCGGTCGAACCGGAAGCCGTTCCGCTCGACAGGACCAACTTGTCGGATGCGGAGGAATCGTCACCGAGCTCGGTCTGGATAAGCAGCAGGCCACCCAGGCCGACATAATTGCCCGAAATCGTCAGGCTGTCGGTGGCGCCGGTGCTGCCATTGGTCAGGTCGATGCGGCCGGCATTGGTGACCTGAGCCAGCTGGCCTGCCGTAAACGCCTGGATCGCCGCATTGAAGCCGCCGCCATAGAGCGTGCTTGCGGCATCGACACTGAGCGAACCCGTGCCGGTGCCGCTGTCGCCGAGCACCAGATTGCTGTCCATCGTCAGCTGGGTGTCATTGGTGGCGTCGATGCTTTCCCAGTTCTGGAGCCGGCTGACGCCATCCAGTTTGACGTTGTCCAGGGTCAGCGCATCGGTGCCGGCACCACCTGATATGGCATCCGTGGCACCGAGATTGGCGTTGGTGAGGTTGCTGAGCCTGGCGGTGTCGTTATCGCCGCCGAGATCGACGGAACCATAAACGATGCCGCCACCGTTCCAGACGAAATTGTCGGCGCCAAAGCTCATCAGTATATCGCCACCGACCGTGCCGCCGGTGACCGTGACGCTGTCATTGCCGCCGCTGACGCTGATGTTGCCGCCGATGGTGCCGCCCGACAGGATGATCGTGTCCTTGTCGAAGCCGGTGACGAGGTTGCGGTCGATGGTGCCGCCTGACATGTTGAAATAGTTCTGATCGAGCTTCATGTTGACCCGGCCGATGCGGCCACCGGTCATCACCGCGTGGTCGCCATCGTCGAAGAAATCGACGATGCGTCCGCCGGTCATGGTGAAGGTGTCGAGGCCGTCGCCCTGGTTGAGCGAGCCGATCTGGCCGCCGCTCATGTTGAAGTCGTCGATGCCGGCGCCCTGCTGGACATTGCCGGCGACGGTGCCCGCGCCAATGGTGAAGAAATCCGTGCCGCCACCCTGATCGACGGCGCCGGTGATGGTGCCGGACTGCATGTCGATGCGGTCCGTGCCGACGCCAAAGGTCACATTGCCTGATATCTGCCCGGTGCCGCCGGCGGGAAAATTCAGCGTGTTGTCGCCGTCGAGATCGGTGAGGCTGCCGCCTGAGTCGCCGCTGTCACAGGTGTAGACGGTGTTTCCGGCGGATGGAGCCAGCACGCATGCGGCAAACGCGGCGGAGTTGGGCAGCAACGCAAAAGCTGTAGTTGAGAGGATGCTAATAAGCCACGGATGTAACGGATGCGGCTTTCGCCGTTGCGAAGCAATTGTCACCTGCGCATCTGCCGAACGACTGTTCGGAAGCGAGTTCTTCACATGCCGCATCGCGTCCCCTCTCGATTCGCGATTTCCAGCCCCCGCCAGCCGCCGCAATGAAGACACAATTCATTCAATTTTACAAAGCCTAATCTGCCCCGCATGGTTGCTAAACTGCAAAGACTACTGAAAGGTCTGGCGTAGCGCACGGTTGGCGTGTCCGTGGCCTATGCTTTAGGATCGCTTTGGGCCGAAGGATCAAGGGCCTGTCACGGGTCGATAAAGGACATCGCATGGCAATCAGGGACGCATTCGGCCTGGCACTTTCGGGCGCGACGGAGGCGGGATTCACGCCTTACAGCCAGGCAGTGCGTGAACTGCAGTGCTTCATCGGCGATCCCGTAGCCTCCGTCGACCGCGCCATCGCGGAAGATCCCGGCTTCGTCATGGCCCATGTCTTCAAGGGATATCTGTTCGGCCTCGCCACCGAGCGGGAGGCGACGGCCGTGGCCAAGGCTTGCCATGAGACCGCACTGCCGCTTGCCGCGACCACGCGCGAGCGGGCGCATGTCTCGGCCCTTGGCCATCTCGCCAGCGGGCGCTGGCATGAGGCCAGCCGCGTTCTCGAGGACATCACCATCGAGACCCCGCGCGACGGGCTGGCGCTGCAGGTCGGCCACCAGATCGATTTCTTCACCGGCAATGCCCGCATGCTGCGCGACCGCATCGCTCGTGCCCTGCCTTCGTGGCAAAGCGGCATGCCCGGCTACCACGCCATGCTCGGCATGCAGGCTTTCGGGCTGGAGGAAATGGGTGACTATGTCAGGGCCGAGCAGCTTGGCCGCGAGGCAGTCGACATCGAGCCGCGCGACGGCTGGGCGCAGCACGCCGTCGCCCATGTCATGGAGATGCAAAGCCGGCAAAGGGATGGCATTGCCTGGATGCGCGCCAATCCGGAAGCGTGGACACGGGAGAGCTTCCTGCAGGTCCACAATTGGTGGCACCTGGCGCTGTTCCACTATGATCTCGGCGAGACCGACGCGGTGCTGGCCCTCTATGACGGCCCTATCTACAGCGTGCAATCGACGATGGCGCTCAACATGGTCGATGCCTCGGCAATCCTGTGGCGGCTCCACCTCGGCGGCGTCGATGTCGGCGACCGCTGGGCGGCGCTCGCCGCCAACTGGGGCAAGGCGGGAGCGGGTCTTTATGCCTTCAACGACGCCCACGCGATGATGGCCTTCGTGGGTGCCGGGTTAGATGCGCCGGCCCTCGCCTTGCTCGAGGCTCAGCGCGAGGCCATGCGTGGCAGCGACGACAATGCGGCTTTCACGCGGGATGTCGGCCATCCGCTGACGCTCGCCATCAAGGCATTCGGTGAGGGCAGCTACGCCGAGACCGCGCGCCTGATCCGGCCGATCCGGGCGATCGCACATCGTTTCGGTGGCAGCCACGCCCAGCGCGACGTCATCGACCTGACGCTGATCGAGGCGGCCTTGCGCGCCGGTGAGGGTGCGCTGGCCAAGGCGCTCACGGCGGAGCGTTCGATGGCGCGGCCCGACAGTCCGCTGTCAGCGCTGTTTGTGCGACGCGCCGCCGATTTGTCGGAGAATTGACCCGAAGCGGATCTTGTTTTAAAAACTGGCCAAGCCAGATTTTTTCGAGACCCGAAAAAATTAACTGGCGTGGGAGGAAGACATGTATCTGGGCCTCGATCTCGGGACGTCGGGCGTCAAGGCGCTGCTGATCGATGCCGGGCAAACCGTCATCGGTTCCGGCCATGGTTCGCTTGATGTTTCACGGCCGCACCCCGGCTGGTCGGAACAGAATCCCGAGCACTGGATCCGGGCCTGCGAAGACGCAATCGCCGAGCTCAAATCCTCCCATCCGCATGAACTCGCGGCAGTCAAGGGCATTGGCCTGTCCGGCCAGATGCATGGCGCCACGCTGCTTGACGCCGCCGACAAGGTGCTGCGCCCCTGCATCCTGTGGAACGACACGCGCAGCCATGCCGAGGCCGCCGTCCTCGATGCCGATCCGCGTTTCCGCGCCCTGACCGGCAACATCGTCTTTCCCGGGTTCACCGCGCCGAAACTGGCCTGGGTGAAGAACAACGAGCCCGCTGTCTTCGCCAAGGTCGCAAAAGTGCTGCTGCCCAAGGATTTCCTGCGGCTCTGGCTTTCGGGCGAGCACATTTCGGAAATGTCGGATTCTGCCGGCACGTCCTGGCTCGATGTCGGCAAGCGGCGCTGGAGTGCGGATTTGCTCGCGGCGACATCGCTCGATGAAAAGCAGATGCCGTCGCTGGTCGAGGGTACGCAGAAGGCAGGAGCATTGCGCAGCGAATTGGCATCGAAGTGGGGCGTCCAGGCCGGCATTCCGATCGCCGGTGGCGCCGGCGACAACGCGGCCTCGGCCTGCGGCATGGGCACGGTTGGCGCCGGCCACGCTTTTGTTTCGCTCGGCACGTCGGGTGTGCTGTTTGCCGCCAACGCTTCCTACCTGCCCAACCCGGCTAGCGCGGTTCACACCTTCTGCCACGCGCTTCCGAACACGTGGCACCAGATGGGGGTCATCCTGTCGGCAACCGATTCGCTCAACTGGCTGTCGGAAATCACCGGGAAGAGCGCCGGCGAGTTGACCACTGAGCTCGGCGACACATTGAAGGCGCCGAGCGGCGTGTCCTTCCTGCCATACCTCTCGGGTGAGCGCACGCCCTACAATGATTCCGCCATTCGCGGCGCGTTCACCGGGCTGGCGCATCAATCGAGCCGTGCCGTGCTGACCCAGGCCGTGCTGGAGGGTGTAGCCTTTGCCTTCCGCGACAGCCTCGAAGCGCTGGCCACGGCCGGCACAGCCTTGACGCGGGTGACGGCGATCGGCGGCGGTTCGCGCTCACGCTACTGGTTGAAGGCGATTGCCACCGCGCTTCAACTGCCTGTCGACATTCCTGCCGACGGCGACTTCGGCGCCGCCTTTGGTGCCGCGCGGCTCGGCCTGATCGCGGCGACGGGTGCCGATCCGCTCGAAATCTGTACGGCCCCGAGGACGGACGCAACTATCGAACCGGATGCGGCGCTCGGCGGCGCCTATGCCGATGCCTATCAGCGCTACCGGGCGCTGTACCCGGCAATCAGGGTCGCCACGGCGTGAACGGTCTTTCGCCCACGCCGCGGCTGTCCGGCTCACTGCGCCGGCACCTTGTCGAGAAAACCGGTGACGCTCTTGAGGCGGCCGTTCTCGATGATTCCGATGTCGGTACCTTCGATCACCGAAGGCGTCCCCTCAGGTCCGAGATTCCACGAGAAGCGGATCTTGTCGGCAAAACCGTCCGGCGTACCCTTCAGCGAGAACCGGAAACCGGCAAAGCGCTGCTGCACGCCGTCGATCAGAGCCGCGACGCCTTCATGGCCATCACCCTGCATGAGCGGATCGCGGTAGCTGACGTCTTCCGTGAAGGTCGCCTTGAGCAATTCGGCCCGGCGGCCGGCATCGCTTTCGTTCCAGGCGGTGATGTAGTTTTTAGCGATCTTGGTGAGGTCGGTCATGGTCTGTCTCCTTCGTTTGGTGGCTTTGACATGACCCTTTTCAACCAGCGCCGGCGTGAAACCAATTACGCCTGAGGTAATGGCGTCAGAACTTTGTGAGAGGACAGAAATCATGAGCAGTGGATTTTTCGGCGACATCCAGAAGATCAAATATGAAGGGCCGGATTCGACCAATCCGCTGGCCTATAGGTTCTACAATCCCGATGAGGTCGTCGCCGGCAAGCGGCTGGAAGATCATCTGCGCTTCGCCGTTGCCTACTGGCACTCCTTTGCCTGGCCGGGTGGCGATCCGTTCGGCGGCCAGACTTTCGACCGGCCGTGGTTTCCCAAGGCCGGCGGCACCGACACGATGGAGCTGGCAAAACTGAAAGCAGACGTCGCCTTCGAGATGTTCTCGTTGCTCGGCGCGCCCTACTTCTGCTTCCACGACGCCGATGTACGGCCGGAAGGCAAGGATTTTTCCGAGAGTGCGGCGCGCCTCGATGAGATCGCCGACTACTTCGCGGGCAAGATGAAGCAGACCGGCGTCAAGCTGCTTTGGGGCACCGCCAATCTGTTCTCGAACCGCCGCTTCATGTCGGGCGCGGCCACCAATCCCGATCCGGATGTCTTTGCCTACGCGGCGGCGACGGTGAAAAGCTGTATCGACGTCACCAAGCGGCTGAAGGGCGAAAACTACGTGCTGTGGGGCGGGCGCGAAGGCTATGAGACCCTGCTCAACACCGACCTTGCGCGCGAGCAGGAACAGGCCGGCCGGTTCCTCAGCATGGTCGTCGACTACAAGCACAAGATCGGCTTCAAGGGCACGATCCTGATCGAGCCGAAGCCGCAGGAGCCGACCAAGCATCAGTACGATTACGATGTCGCCACGGTCTACGGCTTCCTCAAGCGCTTCGGGCTGGAGAAGGAGGTCAAGGTCAATATCGAGCAGGGCCACGCCATTCTGGCCGGCCATTCCTTCGAGCACGAACTGGCTCTGGCCAATGCGCTCGGCATTTTCGGTTCGATCGATATGAATCGCAACGACTACCAGTCGGGCTGGGACACCGACCAGTTCCCCAACAACGTGCCGGAAATGGCACTGGCCTACTACCAAGTCCTGCAGGCTGGCGGCTTCAAGACCGGCGGCACCAATTTCGACGCCAAGCTGCGCCGCCAGTCGCTCGATCCGCAGGACCTGCTGATCGGCCATATCGGCGGCATGGACTCTTGCGCTCGCGGCCTGAAAGCCGCGGCGCGCATGGTCGAGGACAAGGCACTGTCGGCGCCGCTGGCCGAACGCTATGCCGGCTGGAACACGGCCGAGGGCAAGGCGATGCTTGCCGGCAAGCGCACGCTTGAGGATATCGCCGAGCGTGTCGTCAAGAAGAAGATCGAGCCGCAGCCGAGGTCCGGCCGCCAGGAACTGCTGGAAAACATCGTCAACCGCTACGTGTAGGGCGAGCGCCGCTTCATCTTTGGACCGACATCCGGCGCCACTGGCTGAAAGCCGCCGCCATCGCCATCTGCTAGTCAGCCCACTTCGCGACAAGCTGCCGAGGATCGCACAGATCTTCGGCAGCCTGCGTGAGACCAGGACGCTACACGTGTCACCGAAAGAGGACCCGTGCGGCGGCATGTCGTCGTCCCAAATCGCTGTGCACTTTGGGCGACATGCATTGGCAGGAGACGGAAATGGCAGAGGATCGAATCATCGTGCGCCCGGCGCACGCGAGCGATATTCCGGCGCTGAAGCAGGTGCTGCAGGAAACCTTCGAAGGCACCTGGCTGCCGAACATCACCGAAGCAGCCGCGCAACGCTATGTCGAGACGGATATTGGCGGGCGCTATGTCGACCAGAGCTGGCCTGAATTCGCCGTTGCCGAGATCGATGGCGAGGTCGCCGGCTTGATCCATTGGCGCGCGGATTTCATCGAGGCCCTGCACGTGATGGCATCCCGTCAAGGCCAAGGTGTCGGCCGCAAGCTGCTTTCCCATGCCGAACAGGCGGTCAGTGCGGCCGGATTGGCGCAGGCGCGGCTGGAGACCGACACGTTCAACCTGCCCGCACAAGCACTCTACAAAGCGGTCGGCTATATCGAGAAAAGCCGCTATCCCGATGACGAATGGGACAGTGGCTTCACCACGGTGCTGTTCGAAAAGCGGCTTTGAGCAATTCCAGGAAAAGTGGGTAACGGTTTCCCCGGGAAAAGCGTACAGCGCTTTGCCTTGGGAATTGCGCAATCCAACAATAGATTTCTCGTTGACCTGACCTGCCTGGGCGCAGGAACAGCTTTGCGCATGGCCCGGTCCAGAGCGACATGGTTTTGCCCTTCGACGCCCTTCAATGACCTCGCTCTTGCCTTCAAACTGCCGTCACGAATCTCGTATAAGAGTGGCTCGTGGCGGGAGAGGAAGAAGGAGGCGAACCGATATGCAGAACGAACGTGAAATCGACGCCCTGCTCTCACCTGGCGAGGCTGGATCGATCATCGACCGGCTGATGGCAATGCCGCATCCGAAGGACGGCACGCGCCGCTCGAACGAATGGGATCGCGCTGTGGCCAGCCGTTTCGAGACCCATCTTGCCAAGCAAATGCGCTCGCAGATCGACGGCGGCAGCGACCGTCAGAACGCTGCCTGATTCTATCATAGTCAGCCCCGGCGCAGCCTGACCGGCGCTTCGCCGAAAGCCCTTGAAAACGCTCTTGAAAACGCCGCGGCGGATGAGAATCCGGTCCGCCCGGCAATATCGGCCATGGCGATCCTTGTATCGACCACCAGCCGGCGCGCGGCGCCCAGGCGCAGCCTGAGGTAATAGGCGCCCGGTGTCTCGCCGATCGATTTGCGAAAGATGCTCTCCAGCGTCCGTGCCGTCACGCCGGCGCGCTTGGCCACCGCTTCAATGGTCAGCGGCTGGTCGACATGCGCTTCCATCAGCCGGATGGCTTGCGCCAGCCGCGGATCGTAGCCATCGAGCCGGCCGAGCGAGACCAGCGGCTGTGCGTCGGTGGCGGCGCGCGCCTGATCGTAGATGAAGACGCTGGCGACATCGAGCGCGACGGCCATGCCGAGCCTCGTGCGGATGAGATGCAGCATCAGGTCGAAGGTCGGCGACGCGCCGCCCGAGGTGAACACCGGCCCGTCGATGACATAACGGTCCGGACGCACGTCGACGCCGGGAAAGGCCGAGGAAAAATCCTCCATGTCCTCCCAGTGGGTGGTGGCGCTGCGTCCTTCCAGCAGGCCGGCGCGCGCCACCAGCCAGGTGCCGGCTTCGACACCGCCGCACGCGCGCGCCGTGCGTGCGGCCCGGCGCAGGCCGGACAACAGAGCCGATGTCGCATAGTTCTGGGTGCCGAAGCCGGCGACGACGACAAGAACGTCGGTCGACTCGCCCGCATCGAAGCGGCCGCCGACCGCTACCGGCAGGCCGCAAGTGGTGACTGGAGCCTCGCCGGTCACCGAGACCAGCTTGAAATCGAACAGGGTCTCGCCGGAGATGCGGTTGGCCGCGCGCAGTGGATCGACGGCGGATGCGACGCACATGATCGACGACCCGGAAAATACCAGCAGCGTCACCCTAAGCGGCGAGCGCTCGGCGCGAAAGATCGTTGGTTTTTCGCTTTTCGTCATGGAAGCTTCGTAAAACGCAAAACAGTTTCCGGCAAGTCGGGCATTGTTGAGGTCTATTTCTTTCGGAGGAGAGTTCCATGCCGCTTGCGATGAACCGTGAGGTCTTCATTACCTGTGCCGTGACCGGGTCCGGCGGATCGCAGGACCGCAGCCCGCATGTGCCGCGCTCGCCCAAGCAGATCGCGGATTCCGCCATCGATGCGGCCAAGGCGGGCGCCGCCATCGTGCATTGCCATGTGCGCGATCCCGAGACCGGTAGGCCGAGGCGCGACGTGCATCTCTACCGCGAAGTGACCGAGCGCATCCGCGCGGCAGAAGTCGACGTCATCCTGAACCTGACCGCCGGCATGGGCGGCGACATGGTGTTCGGATCGCCGGAAGCGCCGCTGCCGCTCAACGAAAAAGGCACCGACATGGGCGGTGCCACCAACCGCATGGAACATGTGCGCCAATGCCTGCCGGAAATCTGCACACTCGACTGCGGCACCATGAATTTCGCCGAGGCCGACTATGTCATGACCAACACGCCCGGCATGCTGCGCGCCATGGGCGGCATGATGACGGCGCTCGGCGTCAAGCCGGAGATCGAGGCTTTCGACACCGGCCATCTGTGGTTCGCCAAGCAGTTGGTCGAGGAAAAGGTGCTCAACCCGGATGCGCTGGTGCAGCTTTGCATGGGCGTGCCGTGGGGTGCGCCTGACGACCTCAACACCTTCATGGCCATGGTCAACAATGTGCCGTCGACCTGGAACTGGTCGGCCTTCGCCATCGGCCGCAATCAGATGGCCTATGCCGCGGCGGCGGTGCTGGCCGGCGGCAATGTCCGCGTCGGGCTGGAGGACAATCTGTGGCTCGACAAGGGCGTGCTGGCCACCAACGCACAGCTGGTCGAGCGCGCCGCCAGCATCGTCACCAATCTCGGCGCCAGAATCCTTGGACCGGAAGAGGTACGGCAGAAGCTCAACCTCACCAAGCGGGCGCCGATCGCGGCATAATTATTCGTCGGGAGGGTCGGCATGACTACCGTAAAATTCACCGCGATGAAGGATGGCGACCGGGACGACTACGAGTTCCTGACCGCGCATGAAATCGACTATGCGGCCAGGACCGGCGAGCGGCTGCTCGACGCGCTGGTGCAGCTCGACGCGGGTCTTTCCGGCTACAAGATCACCCGGCTCGGCCATTCGCTGCAGGCAGCGACACGTGCCTGGCGCGACGGCGCAGACACCGACTGGATCGCTTGCGCGCTGCTGCACGACATCGGCGACATCTATGCGCCTTACAATCACGACGAATATGCCGCTTCGATCCTGAAGCCTTTCGTGCGCGAGCAATGCACTTGGGTGGTGGAAAAGCATGGCGACTTCCAGCGGCTCTATTATGCCCATCATCTCGGCGGCAACCGCCACGCCCGCGACCGCTTTGCCGGCCATGCTTATTTCGACGATTGCGACCAGTTTTGCGAACGCTGGGACCAGTCCAGCTTCGACCCCGACTATGACACGCTGTCGATGGAATTCTTCCGGCCCTTCGTGCTCGAAGTCTTTGCCCGCAAGGCCTACGATCCCTCGGTGATCCGAGCCGGCGAGCGCGTGCCCCTCATCGATCCCGCAACCGCCGCGACAAGAACCGGAGCTTCAGCATGAGCATCATCAACAAGGCAGCCGCCATCGGCGGCGGTGTGATCGGCGCCGGCTGGGTGGCGCGCCTGCTGCTCAACGGCATCGACGTGTCGATCTTCGATCCCGATCCCGAGGCGTCGCGCAAGGTCGGCGAAGTGATGAAGGGCGCGCGCCGCGCCTACAAGCAGATGGTGCCCGGCGGCCTGCCGAAAGAGGGCAAGCTGACCTTCGCCAAGACCATCGCCGAAGCGGTCGCCGATGCCGATTTCATCCAGGAGAGCGTGCCGGAGCGGCTCGACCTGAAACACCGCGTGCTGGCCGAGATCGACGCTCACGCGCCGGCCAACGCGATTGTCGGCTCCTCGACTTCCGGCATCAAGCCGACCGACATGCAGGTGGCGATGAAGAAGCATCCGGAGCGGCTGGTCGTCGGCCATCCGTTCAACCCGGTCTATCTCCTGCCGCTGGTGGAGATCGTCGGTGGCGAGCAGACCTTCCCCGAGGCGATCGAGGTCGCCAAGGAGATGTATGCCTCGATCGGCATGAAGCCTGTCGTCATCCGCAAGGAGATCGAGGCCTTCGTCGGCGACCGCCTGCTCGAAGCGGCATGGCGCGAGGCGCTGTGGCTGATCAAGGACGGCATCTGCACGGTCGAGGAACTCGACGACATCATGCGCTACGGCTTCGGCCTGCGCTGGGCGCAGATGGGCATGTTCCAGGTCTATCGCGTCGCCGGCGGCGAGGCCGGCATGCGCCATTTCATGGCGCAGTTCGGGCCGTGCCTGAAATGGCCATGGACCAAGCTGATGGACGTGCCTGAGTTCAACGACGAACTGGTCGACCTGATCGCCACGCAGTCGGACGAACAGGCGCATGGGCTGTCGATCCGCGAGCTGGAAAAGATCCGCGACGACAATCTGGTCGCCATCATGGATGCGCTGTCGAAACAAAACAAAGGCAAGGGCTGGGGCGCCGGCGCGCTGCATAAGGACTATACCAGGCAGCTGGCCAAGCTGGCGGCGAAGAAGCCCATGGCCTCCAAGGCGGCCGAGAAGGCCAAAGCCTTGAAACCGGTCAAGAAAGCCGAAAAGCCGAAGAAAAAGACCGGCAAGAAGAAAGGCTGAGAGCATGGATTTCGGGCTGTCGGAGGAACAGAAGCTCATCGTCGAGACGACGCGCGCGTTCGTCGAGAACGAGCTTTACCCGCATGAGCGCGAGGTCGAGCGCACCGGCGTGCTGCGCCGCGACCTGATCGAGGAGATCAAGGTAAAGGCGATCGAGGCAGGGCTCTATGCCGCCAACATGCCGGCCGATGTCGGCGGAGCCGGCCTCGATACGGTGACCTGGCTGCTCTACGAGAAGGAACTCGGCCGCGCCAATTACGCGCTGCACTGGACCTGCGTGGCGCGCCCCTCCAACATCCTCCTGGCCGGCACGCCCGAACAGCGCGAAAAGTATCTGTTCCCCTGCATCCGTGGCGAGAAATGGGACTGCCTGGCGATGACCGAGCCGGGCGCCGGCTCCGATTTGCGTGGCATGAAGGCAACCGCCGTGCAGGACGGTGACGACTGGGTGCTGAACGGCACCAAGCATTTTATCTCCCACGCCGACCTCGCCGACTTCGCCATCGTTTTCATGGCCTCAGGCGAAGAGGATTCGCCGCGCGGCAAACGCAAGAAGATCACCGCCTTCTTCGTCGATAAGGGCACCAAAGGCTTCACCGTCCGTGACGGCTACCGCAACGTCTCGCATCGCGGCTACACCAACGCCATCCTCGAATTCGACGATTGCCGGCTACCCGGAGCCCAAGTGTTGGGCGAAGTCCACAAGGGGTTCGATGTCGCCAATTCCTGGCTAGGCGCCACCCGGCTGCAGGTCGGCGCCACCTGCCTCGGTCGCGCCGAGCGTGCGCTTGGCCATGCCGTCGAATACGCCGCGCAACGCCAGCAGTTCGGCCAGCAGATCGGCAAGTTCCAGGGCGTATCGTTCAAGCTTGCCGACATGGCGACCGAATTGAAGGCCGCCGACCTGATGGTGTTCGAAGCCGGCTGGAAGTACGATCAGGGCACCGTCACCGACCAGGACATGGCCATGGCCAAGCTGAAGGCCACCGAAATGCTCGCATACGTCGCCGATGAAGCGATCCAGATCCATGGCGGCATGGGGCTGATGGACGATCTGCCGCTGGAGCGCATCTGGCGCGACGCGCGCGTCGAGCGCATCTGGGAAGGCACATCCGAGATCCAGCGCCACATCATTTCAAGGGCGCTGCTGCGCCCGTTCGGGGCATAACATATGCATAAACTGGAGCGTCTCCTGCGGCCTAAATCGATCGCCGTCTTCGGCGGCGCGCAGGCCGCAGCCGTCGTCGCGCAATCGATCAAGATGGGTTTTGCCGGCGAGATCTGGCCGGTGCATCCGACCAAGGACGAGGTTGCCGGTCGCAAGGCCTATCGTTCGGTGGCTGACCTGCCCGGCGCGCCGGATGCTGCCTTTGTCGGCGTCAACCGGCATTTGACCATCGAGGTGATCAAGGCGCTGGCCGAACGCGGCGCCGGCGGCGCCGTCTGCTTTGCCGCCGGCTTCCTCGAAACCGAGGCCTATGACGATGATGGCGAGCGGCTGCAGGCCGAGCTGGTCGCGGCGGCCGGCCAGATGCCGATCATCGGGCCGAATTGCTACGGCCTGATCAATTATGCCGACGGCGCGCTGCTGTGGCCCGACCAGCATGGCGGCATAAGACTGGCCGAGGGCGGCAAGGGCGTCGCCATCATCACCCAGTCCTCCAACATCGCCATCAACATGACCATGCAGAAGCGCGGCCTGCCGATCGCCTTCCTGATGACCGCCGGCAACCAGGCGCAGACCGGCCTATCCGAAATGGCGCTCGGCCTGATCGAGGATGAGCGCGTCACGTCGCTCGGCCTGCACATCGAGGCCTTCGATTCGGTAGCCGGCTTCGAACGGCTGGCGGCACGAGCCCGCGAGCTGAAGAAGCCGATCATCGCCATGAAGGTCGGCCGTTCCGAACAGGCCAGGCAAGCGACTGTCTCGCATACCGCGTCGCTCGCCGGCTCGGACGCGGCCTCGGGTGCGTTCCTGCGGCGGCTCGGCATTGCGCGTGTCGATTCAATCCCCGCCTTCATCGAGGCGCTGAAGCTGCTGCACATCACCGGACCTTTGCCCGGCTGTAGGCTGTCGTCGATGAGCTGCTCCGGCGGCGAGGCCTCCGTCATGGCCGACAGCGCCGAAGGCCGCTGGGTCAATTTCCCTGTGCTGACCGACAGCCATCGCGCCCATGTCAAATCGACGCTCGGGCCGCTGGTCGCGGTCGCCAATCCCTTGGACTATCACACCTTCATCTGGAACAACGAGCCGGCGATGACCGCCACCTTCACCGCCATGGTGTCGGGCGGTTTCGACCTCAACATGCTGGTGCTCGATTTTCCGCGACCCGACCGCTGCTCGGTCACCGACTGGTGGGCGACGTTGCGCGCTTTCGAATCGGCGCTCAAGACCAACAAGGCGCATGGTGCGATCGTCTCCTCGCTGCCGGAGAACCTGCCCGAGGAATACACTGCCGAACTGATGGCGCGCGGCATGGTGCCGTTGTTCGGCATTTCGGAAGCGATGGATGCAGCCGGCGCAGCAGCCTTCATCGGCTGGGCTTGGGCTGAACCGCAGGCGCAGCCGATCGACACGTCGGCCTCCGGCGCCTCTGGCGGGGACCACGTCACGCCCGACGAAGCCGAGGCGAAGTCACGGCTGATCAAAGCCGGCCTGCCGGTGCCGAAGGGCGAGCGCGCCGCCAATGCCGTCGAAGCGGTGATTTCGTCCATGGCGCTCGGCTTTCCCGTCGCGTTGAAGGCGCTCGGCGTCACCCACAAATCCGAAGTTGGCGCTGTCAGGCTCAATCTCAGGGATGCCGAATCCGTCAGCACCGCAGCGCATGACCTGTTGCCGCTCGGCACCGGGCTCTATGTCGAGCGCATGGTGCGCGACGGTGTTGCCGAACTCATCGTCGGCTTCACCCGCGATCCGATGTTCGGCGCGGTGATGACGCTCGGCACTGGTGGCGTGCTGGTCGAGCTGTTGCGCGACAGCGTCACGCTGATGCTGCCGGCGACCCGCGACGATATCGAGGCGGCGCTGCGCGGCCTGAAACTGTTCCCGCTGCTCGAAGGCTATCGCGGCCGGCCGAAGGCCGATGTCGCGGCTGCCATCGATGCTATCTCTGGCATTGCCGCCTTCGTGCAGCAGAATGCCGGGGAGATCGAGGAACTCGACATCAACCCGCTGATCGTCTGTGCAGAGGGCAAGGGCGCCTGGATCGCCGACGCGCTGCTGGTGCTGGGAGAGAACAAGAATGTCTGACGTCATTTCGACCCGCCGCGAGGGCACCATCCTCGAAGTCACCCTCGACCGGCCCAAGGCCAACGCCATCGACCTGAAGACCTCGCGGCTGATGGGCGAGACCTTCAAGGCGTTCCGAGACGATCCGGAATTGCGCGTCGCCATCGTCAAGACCGCTGGCGACAAGTTCTTCTGCGCGGGCTGGGACCTCAAAGCAGCTGCCGGCGGCGATGCGGTCGACGGCGACTATGGCGTCGGCGGCTTTGCCGGGCTGCAGGAATTGCGCGACCTCAACAAGCCGATCATCGCGTGCGTCAACGGCATGGCGGTCGGCGGCGGCTTCGAGCTGGCGCTGTCCTGCGACCTCATCTACGCCTCCGATCATTCCTCCTTCGCGCTGCCCGAGATCCGAGCCGGCACGCTGGCCGACGCGGCGACGATCAAGCTGCCGAAGCGCATCCCCTACCATGTCGCCATGGACCTTCTGCTCACCGGCCGCTGGATGGATGTCGCTGAAGCGCATCGCTGGGGCTTGGTCAACGAAGTGCTGCCCAAGGAAAAGCTGGAAGATCGCGTCTGGGAGATCGCCCGGCTGCTCGCAGGCGGCCCACCGCTGGTGTTTGCCGCGATCAAGGAGACGGCGCGCGTGGCCGAGGCGCTGACCTTCCAGGACGCCATGAACAAGGTGACCCGCCGGCAATTGCCGACGGTCGATGCGCTCTATGGCTCCGAGGACAATATGGAGGGTTTTCGTGCTTTTGCGGAGAAGCGTGAGCCGGTGTGGAAGGGGAAGTGAGGATTGTTGCCGAAATGACGGCGCTTACCCCCCTCTGTCCTGCCGGACATCTCCCCCTCAAGGGAGGAGATTGGCAGCTTCGATCTCTGCAGTCTTCTTGCGACGCAGAAGGTTGGCGAAAGCCTTCGCAACATCCGATCTCCCTCCTTGAGGGGGAGATGTCCGGCAGGACAGAGGGGGGCGCCCAGGCTCAGCCTTGGCCGCCTCTCCAGCACCCATGACCGACTACATCAAGCTCATCGACGCCGAGACCTGGGCCTTCATCGAGCGCACCAATTCCTATTACCCGCCCGATACGATCGACTACACGATCGTGCAGCAGCGCGAGATTTACGACCGCATGTGCCGGGAATTCTTTGCCGGCTACCCCGAGGGCGTCGCTGTCGAAACCTCCGCCATTGCAACGCCGACGCATGACATCCCGATCCGCATCTACCGAAGCACACTTCAGGCAGCCGTGACGGTGCTCTATGTCCATGGCGGTGGCTTCATCCTTGGTGGGCTGGACAGCCACGACGATGTTTGCGCGGAGCTGTGCTCGCGCACAGGCTATGAGGTGGTCTCCGTAGATTACCGGCTGGCGCCGGAACATTTGCATCCAGCCGCCTTTGACGATGCCATGAGCGCCTTCGAATGGGCCGCCGCCAATCGCGATCATCCTATCGTGCTCTGCGGCGACAGCGCCGGCGGCAATCTCTGCGCCGCCGTCAGTCACGCCACGCGCGGCCATTCGAAAAGGCCGGTCGGCCAGGTGCTGATCTATCCCGGCCTCGGCGGAAACCGCTCGAAAGGCTCCTATGTCAAGCACGCCGAAGCGCCGATGCTGACCGTGCGCGATCTCGAATTCTACAAGCACATTCGCACTGGGGGGCAAGACCGTAGCGGCGATGCGACGCTGGCCCCGCTTGCCGACACCGATTTCTCCAACTTGCCGCCGACAGTGCTGATCACCGCCGAATGCGACCCGCTGTCATCGGATGGCGAGACCTATCGCGACCTGATCATCACGGCAGGTGGCCACGCGACGTGGTTCGAGGAGCCGGGATTGGTGCACGGCTATCTCAGAGCCCGGCACACGATTGGCCGCGCCCGCACCAGCTTCACCCGGATCGTCGGTGCGGTGACCGCGCTTGGACAGGGCGACTGGCGCTGGTGATCGCGGCCAAACTCTGAGGACCAGGTGACGCCCCTTCACGCCACCGAGGCAGCCGCTGCCCGGCCGGCGCTGCGGCCGGAAAAGATGCAGCCGCCGAGGAAGGTGCCTTCGAGCGCCGCATAGCCATGCACGCCGCCGCCGCCGAAACCGGCGGCTTCGCCGACGGCATAGAGCCCGGCTACCGGCTGGCCATCTGCCCCCAGCACGCGGCTGTCGAGATCGGTCTGCAGGCCGCCCAGCGTCTTGCGGGTCAGGATGTTGAGCCGCACCGCGATCAGCGGGCCATTTGCCGGATCGAGCATCTTGTGCGGCTTGGCCGTGCGGATCAGCCGGTCGCCGAGATAGGCGCGGGCGCCACGCAGAGCGGTGATCTGCATATCCTTGGAGAACGGGTTGTCGAGCTGCCTATCGCGGGCGTGGATCTCGCGCTCGACTTGAGCCACCTCAAGCAGCGCCTCGCCGCCGGCCAGCGCGTTCATGCGCGCGACCAGCGCCGGCAAATCGGCCTCGACGATGAAGTCCTCGCCCTTTTCCATGAACGCCTTGACGGGACCCGGAATGCCCGATGTGGCGCGGCCGAGCACCTGGCGCCAGCTCTTGCCGGTCAGATCGGGGTTCTGCTCGGAGCCCGACAGCGCGAACTCCTTCTGGATGATCTTCTTGGTCAGGATGAACCAGGAATAGTCGAAGCCGGTGCTCATGATGTGGGAGAGCGTGCCCAGAGTGTCGAAGCCGGGATAGAGCGGCACCGGCAGGCGCTTGCCGCGCGCATCGAGCCACAGCGATGATGGGCCGGGCAGGATGCGTATCGCGTGGTCGGTCCAGATCGGCGCCCAGTTCTTGATGCCCTCGACATAGTGCCACATGCGGTCGCGGTTGATGATCGAGCCGCCGGCCCGTTCCGTGATCGCCAGCATGCGGCCGTCGACATGGTCGGGCACGCCGGTGATCATGCGCTTGGGCGCCGCGCCCAGCCGCTGCGGCCAGTTTTCCCGCACAAGCTGATGGTTGGCGCCGATGCCGCCGGAAGCGACGATCACGGCTTGCGCGCGAAGCTCGAAATCTCCTGATATTTCGCGCGAACTCTTGTGGCCGCGCTCGGCGGTGCTCGGTTGCAGGATGTCGCCGCGCACCCCGTCGACAGTCGCACCCGTGCGGGTCAATTCATCGACCCGATGGCGGAATTTGAAACTGATCAGTCCGCGCTTCTGCGCCTCGCGCACGCGCTGTACGAAAGGTTCGAGAACGCCGGGGCCCGTGCCCCAGGTGATGTGGAAGCGCGGTACCGAATTGCCGTGGCCGATGGCATTGCCGCCGCCTCGCTCGGCCCAGCCGACCACGGGAAAGAATTTCAGGCCGCGCTGTATCAGCCAGGAGCGTTTTTCGCCGGCGGCAAAGCCGACATAGGCTTCCGCCCATTTGCGCGGCCAGAAATCCTCGGGCCGATCGAAAGCCGCGGTGCCCAGCCAGTCTTCCAGCGCCAGGTCATGCGAATCGCGGATGCGCATGCGCCGCTGCTCGGGCGAATCGACGAGGAAAAGGCCGCCGAACGACCAGAATGCCTGGCCGCCGAGCGACTGCTCCGGCTCCTGGTCGACGATGATGATTTTCTTGCCGGCCTCGGCGAGCTCGGCGGCGGCAACCAGCCCTGCAAGGCCGGCGCCGACAATGATCACGTCCGCATCGTCAGCCATTTTTCCTCCCAGAATTAGCCGGCTATTTCAATGCAAGGAATTCAGACGGTCTCCCAGCCTTCTTTGCCGCCGGCGCGGAAGATGGCGTCGATGACTTTCTGATTGAGCACCGATTCCTCCAGCGTGAAGACGCGCTCCTTGCCGCCCTGTGCCGCGCGCGCGAAGGTCTCGACCTCCAGCCGGTACTGCTGCGTGCCGGGAAAGCGAAAAACCTGCGCCTCGGTGTGGTTCTGGTTGTGCAGTTCGACGCGGTGGTGGTCGTAGAGCCCGGCATTGAAAGGCGAGAACAACTCGATGAAACCCTTCTCGCCGTGGAACACCATCACCTGGCGCGCCGCCATCTGAGTCGACAGATAGAACGACAGCTCGAAGTCACCGAAATCGGCACGGATCGAGGAGTAGATGTCGGTGCCGAATGTCTTGTCGCGCTCGATCGTCGCCTGCACGCGCAGCGGCTCCTTGCCGGTGGAAAAGCGCGTCGACACGGTCGGGTAAACGCCGATGTCGGGCAGCGCGCCGCCGCCGAGGTCGAGCTGGTTGCGCATGTTGCTGGGGTCGACGTTGTAGTAGGAGAACGCGCCCTGCACATGGCGCAGCCGGCCGATGGCGCCGCTGGCGATGAGCTCGCGCACCTTGATCCATTGCGGGTGGTAGATGACCATGAAGGCTTCGCAGACCAGCACCTTTTTCTGGTCGCGCAGCTTGATCAGCGGCAGGATGTCCTTGGCGTCGAGCGCCAGCGGCTTTTCGACCAGCACATGCTTGCCGGCTTCGATGGCCTTGGCCGCCCACTCGACATGCTGCGAGGTCGGCAGCGGGATGTAGACGCCGTCTACTTCTTTCGAGGCGAGCAGTTCCTCATAGGAGCCGAAGGCATGGCGTGCACCGAAGCGGTCGGCCAGCGCCTTGGCCTTCGACAGGTCGCGGCTGGCGATCGCCGACAGCACGCCATTCTCCGCCTCGACCATCGCCGGCAACAAATGCTCGCGGCCGATCTTGGCCGTCGACAACACACCCCATCGGAACATCAGGCTTCTCCATCACGATTACAGGCGACGAGGTTTGCCCGAAATCGCCGGAAAAGCCAATGACGAGGTCAGCCCCTTTTGCCGGTCAGCGTCATGTCGAAGTCGACGATGTTGGAATAGATCGGCGTGCCGACATCCATGCCGTAGCGCGACCTCAGCACCTTGCCGGTGACATGGAATTTGATCATGCCGGCCTTGAGACCGCCGAGCTCGGCCGTGAATTTTTCCGGGAACGTCTTGCCGCGCGCCGTCAGCCGGCCGCTGACGAGAGCCGTGGTGTCGCTGGTTCGGGTCACGCTGGTAGAGCGGAACTGGATTTCCGGGCTGTTGGCGGCATCAAACACCGCGTCGGAGCGCAGGAAGGCATCGATACGGCCCTGGCCGGTGCCGACGCTTTCGGGAAAAATGGTGAAATTGACAGCTGAGCGCCCGACATCGCTGTTGTCGATGCGGATCGAGCCCTTGAAGCGGGCGAAGGTGCCATTGAGGCCGCCGCCGCCGACCTTGCCGATGGAGAAGCGGATGCTGGAGCTGGCCGGGCTGATCGAATAGCTGCCGGCGGCGTCACCCTGCGCGACGGCCGCAGAAACAGGCATGGCAAGGCAAGCGGCGACCGCCGCAAATCCGAGGATGCGCGTGTACATGAGGATGTTCCTTGTTGGAGGCAGCGCATTTCTTGCGCCCTCACTTCATGAACGAATGAACCGCTCGCTCTATTCCGAATCTGACGAAGGCGTGACCATGCGCGTGAGCACGCCATCCCTGAGCTGGAAATGATGCCGCAGCGCCGCCGCGACGTGGAGAGCCACAAGCGTCATGCCGGCATAGGCGAGATACCAATGTGCCGCCGCCCAGAAGCTCTCGGCACCATCCGATTCGGCCAGCGGCAGGTTCGGCATGACGAACAGGTTGAATGGCAGGCTGGGGATCTCCAGCATCGAGACCGACACCAGCGCCCAGCCGGACAAGGGCAAGGCAAGCTGAAACGCGTAGAGCGCAAGATGGGCCAACGGTGCTGCCCGACGCTCCAGGGTTCCGACCGAGCGCGGCAGCGCCGGCGTTGCATTGCCAAGACGCCAGGCGATGCGCAGCAACACAAGCCCGAGCAGCAGGAAGCCGAAAGATTTGTGCAGTTGGATCAGCTCGAAGGCGGTGCGCTGGCTGGTCAGCCGCACCATGACGAAGCCGAGCCCGAACTGGCCGATGAAAATGAGCGCAATCAGCCAGTGGAGAAGGATCGCGCCCCAGCCATAGCGGGTGGCGCTGTTGGTGATCGATGTTTGCATGGGGAGTGAACGAATGTTGGTTCGGCTTTCTTCCAGCGCGCTTCACCCTCCCCCTTGTGGGGAGGGGCGCGCAGCAAATGCCGCGAAGCGGCTTTTGCGAGGCGGGGTGGGGGTCTCGTAGGGCGCTACCCACCCCGTCCCTCAGCCGACCTACCGGGGCGAGCCGCCGATCTCGCCCGTCCTTCGGACTCCCATCAGGGCCCTCCGGAGGGAGACGAAAGGCGCGAGTTCGCCGAGCCTGGCTCCCTTCCTCTCCCTCCGGAGGGCCACAAGGGGAGGGGCGAGCCCGCTCTATCCACTCACCTTGAAGAAATCGACAAACGCCCTGAGCGCCGGGCGCATCTGCCGGCGGCTCGGATAATAGACGAAGAAGCCGTCGAAGGAGGGGCACCAGTCCTCCAGCACACGGATCAGCCTGCCGTCGGCGAGCGGCGCGCGGACATAATCCTCAAAGACGAAGGCGAGCCCAGCGCCGTCGACCGCCGCCTGGGCGATCAAATGGTCCTCGTCGAGGATCAGCGGTCCCTCCACCGCCATCTCGATCGCCTCGCGGCCTCTCTCGAACTCCCAGCGGTAGAGGATGCCGCTGGAGAAGCGGAAGCGGATGCAGCGGTGGTCAGCCAGGTCGCGCGGGTGACGCGGCTTGGGGTTGACCTCGAAATAGACCGGGGCGCCGACCACCGCGCCGCGAAGGTCCGGCCCGATGCGCACCGCGATCATGTCGCGCTGCAGGCTCTCGCCTAGCCTGACGCCAGCATCGAAGCCCCCTTCCACCACGTCGGTGAAACGGTCCTCGATGACGATCTCCAGCACGATATCGGGATAGGCCGACGCAAAGGCGCCCAGCCGTGGCGTCAGCGCCAAATGGGCTGCGGTGCGCGGCACGGTCAGGCGCAGATTGCCGGCCGGCCGGTCGCGCGTCTCGATTGCCGTCTCCAGCGCCAGATCGATCTCCGACAGCGCCGGTCGCAGCCGTTCCAGCAACTGCGCACCTTCTTCGGTCGGCGCGACGCTGCGTGTGCTGCGCGCCAGCAGCCGAACGCCAAGCCGCGCCTCTAGGCTGGACACCGCATGGCTGACCGCCGAAGGCGCGATGGCCAATTCCCTGGCCGCGCCGCGAAAGCTGCCGCATTGGGCAACGGTTGCCAGCACGGCCAGTTGGGAAAGATGCGCGCGATTCATTGATCTATCTTTTAGAACAGCCCGTGCAAATGAGAGCCGATTATCGAACACAAGGCAAGGCGCTATTTCTGCCGCATCGCAACAAGGAGACGCGTTATGCAAACCCGCAAGCTAGGAACTGAATTGAACGTCTATCCCGTCGGCCTCGGCTGCATGGGCATGAGCTTCGCCTATGGCGGCCAGGCGGAAGCCGACGCAATCGCCACGCTGCACCGCGCCATCGATATCGGCGTCAATTTCTTCGACACGGCGGAGGTCTATGGCCCGTTCGAGAACGAGATCCTGCTCGGCAAAGCGCTGAAGTCCGCGCGTGACAAGGTGACGATCGCGACAAAATTCGGCTTCAGGATTTTGGAGGAAGGTACAGGCCTCGACCGCATGGCCGGCGTCGACAGCCGCCCCAAGCACGTCAAGGCGGTCGCCGAGGCGTCGCTGAAGCGGCTCGGCACGGATGTGCTCGACCTCTACTACCAGCACCGTGTCGACCCCAACGTGCCGATCGAGGACACGGTCGGTGCCATGGCCGAGTTGGTGCGCGAGGGCAAGGTGCGCGCGCTCGGCCTGTCGGAGGCGAGTGCGGCGACCATCCGCCGGGCCCATGCCGTGCATCCAATTGCTGCCGTGCAGAGCGAATATTCGCTGTGGAGCCGCGACCCGGAAGACGAGGTGTTCGCCGTCTGCCGCGAACTCGGCATCGGTTTTGTTCCCTACAGCCCGCTCGGCCGTGGCCTGCTGACCGGCACGATCGCCAAGCCCGAGGCGCTGAGCGACGACGACTGGCGCCGGACCTTGCCGCGCTTCCAGGCCGAGGCGATGGAAGCCAACGCCGCTGTCATCGCGACGCTGGAAAAGCTGGCAGCTGAAAAGGGGGTAACTTCGGCCCAACTGGCGCTGGCCTGGGTGCTGCACCAGGGCGATTTCATCGTGCCGATCCCCGGCGCGAGAAGGATACGCCATCTGGAGCAGAATGCGGCGGCTGCCGGGATCGCGCTGAGCGCGGTCGAGGTGCAGGCGATTGGTGACGCGCTGTCGCCCGACAAGGTGGTCGGTAGGCGCTATGCGGAGAAGGAGCTGACGCTGGTGAATGGTTGAAAACTGGTGAGTAATCGGAAGGGGCGCCGCGCGCCCCTTTTTCGTACGCAGCGCGGTGCAGAAGATGGGGACGCTGACGTGAAGCGCCCCCCTCTGCCCTGCCGACATTTTTACCAAGGCTCGACACTAATCTCCGGCCAGTTCTCCCTTGCACGCTTACCCTTCGCCTCATGCGTGCGCTGATTGTCCATCACCCGGTTCGGCGTGATGCGAAACGAGAAAATGTCGTCAAGACCAAACGGTGCCACGATCTCGAGCTGCCCGTCAGCGTCGTATCGAACCCCGACGGCGTGCGTCTTCGAGGCAAAATGGCTAACGGATTCGCTGGCGCTCGAATAGCGCGGGCACGGCCGTCCGAACTTCTGCGGATACCACAGATGCACCCGCGCCTGGTTGCGCACCTCGACCGGCAACGCTAGCCCCTCGAAATGCTTCTCCGCCCGGCGGATCACCGCGTCCTCGGCCTCATAGGACAGGTCACTGCCATCGAAGTAGAAAAGATCAACATCCTTGATGCCGTAGCCCGACGGTTTGCCGGTCAGGTGGTTCCAGATGCTGTTGTAGAGAGCGCCGGATACCACCAGCCAGTCCTGCAGGTCGAGCGTGCGAGCCCGCGCCACCGCGTCGCATAACAGCGGGTCGGCAGACACGATGGCGAGAAACGCCGCGCGCTGTTCTTCAAGGGGAAGGCCGGAATACCGCAGATGGTCCATCGCCCTTTGGAGGGCGATTCGCCATCTGCTCGCAAGTTTTTTAGCCCCGCAGAACGCCCCCGGTCTGCTTGCCGACATTCTCGATGATGCGCTTGGCCAGTGCCTCGAAATCCTCGTCGGTGAGCGTCTTTTCGACCGGCTGGATCGACACTTCGATGGCAATCGATTTTTTGCCCTCGCCCAGCGAAGCGCCTTCGAAAATATCGAAGACCGAGACGGCGGTGATGAGCTTCTTGTCGGCGGCGAGTGCGGCGCGCACCAGCGTGCCGGCCTCGACCGCCTTGTCGACGACGAAAGCGAAATCGCGCTTGACCGCCTGGAAGGGCGACAGTTCCAGTTTCGGCTTGGTTTTCGTCGGCTTGGCCTTCGGTTCAGGCACGCCATCGACGAAGACTTCAAAGCCGCACAGCGGGCCGGAAACATCGAGGCCCTCCAGCGTCTTCGGATGGAATTCACCGAAAGTGCCGAGTACGGTTTTCGGGCCGAGCTTGATCGTGCCGGAACGGCCGGGATGATACCAGGCCGGGCCGCCGGCCTCGATCTGCAGCCGGTCGACAGGCGCACCGCAGGCTTCAAGTGCGGCGATCGCATCGGCCTTGGCGTCGAACACGCCGACCGGGCCGGAATTGCCGGCCCAGTTGCGGCCGGAACCGTCGAGCTTGGCGGTGCCGCGACGCACGCCGGCGGCGACGCGCCGCTGCTGGTCGGCGCCGTCGCCCTCATAAGTGCCCGACACTTCGAACAGCGCCACGTCGCCAATACCCTTGTCGGCGTTGCGCTGGGCAGCCGCGATCAGGCCCGGCAGCAGCGAGGGCCGCATGTCGGACATGTCGGCGGCGATCGGGTTGGCGAGCTTCAGCGCGGTCTGGCCGCCGCCGAACAGCTCGGCGTGCTTGGCCGGAATGAACGACCAGGTAACGGCTTCCATCATGCCGCGCACGGCAAGCGCGCGCTTGGCCGTGCGGGTACGGACCTGCAGCGTGGTGAGGATCTTTGCATTGACCGCGTCATGCGCGCCGAGCGGCTGCGGCGCGATGTTGTCGACACCGTGGATGCGCATGACCTCCTCGACCAGGTCTGCCTTGCCATCGACGTCGGGGCGCCAGGACGGCACGGCGACATCGACGACATCGCCCGAGCCCTCCGGCTTGAAGCCGAGGCGCGACAGGATGTCGAGGCTTTCCGCGCTGGGAACCTCGATGCCGGTCAGCCGCTTCACTTCCGAAAGCGGGAAGGAAACGATCTTCGGCGTGTGACCGGCATAACCGACGACCTCCATTTCGGTCGGCGTGCCGCCGCAGAAATCGAGCACCAGTTTCGTTGCCAGTTCGACGCCCGGAACCATGAATTCGGGGTCGACGCCGCGCTCGAAGCGGTAGCGCGCATCGGTGATGATGCCGAGCGTGCGGCCGGTGCGCGCCGTGGTGATCGGATCCCAAAGGGCGGATTCGATCAGCACATCTGAGGTGTTCTCGTCGCAGCCCGAATGCTCGCCGCCCATAATGCCGGCGATCGACTCGACGCCGTTGTCATCTGCGATGACGCACATTTCCGGCGTCAGCGTGTATTCGCGGCCGTCGAGCGCCTGCACCTTTTCGCCATCGCGCGCGCGGCGCACGACGAGATTGCCGGCAACCTTGCTGGCGTCGAACACATGCAGCGGGCGGCCGCGGTCGAAGGTGACGTAGTTCGTGATGTCGACCAGTGCGCTGATGGGTCTCAGCCCAATGGCGATCAGCCGCTGCTGCAGCCATTTTGGCGAGGGTCCATTCTTGACGCCCTTGACCAAGTTGAGCGCGAAGCCGGGGCAAAGCTCCGGCGCTTCGATCGTCACCTTGACCGGACACATGCCATTGCCGACATGCGGCATGATGGCGCCGCCGACGAGGCGGCCAAGCCCGCTCGCCGCCAGATCCCTGGCGATGCCGTAGACGCTGGTGGCATCCGGCCGGTTCGGCGTCAAGTTGATCTCGATGACCGGATCGTCGATGTGCGCATAGGCGGCGAAGCTGGTGCCGACCGGCGCATCCTCAGGCAGGTCGATGATGCCATTGTGTTCGTCGGACAGCTCCAGCTCGCGCTCGGAACACATCATGCCGTGGCTTTCGACGCCCCTGATCTTGCCGACCGTCAGCGTTACGTCGATGCCGGGCACATAGGTGCCGGGCGCGGCAAAGGCGCCGATCAGGCCCGCGCGAGCGTTTGGCGCGCCGCAAACGACCTGCACCGGAGGCTTGCCGTCGCCGGTGTCGACGGTCAGCACGCGCAGCCGGTCGGCATCGGGATGCTGAACCGCCGTCAGCACCCTGGCGATGACGAATGGTTTCAGGCTCGACTTGTCGTCGACATGCTCGACTTCGAGACCGATCGAAGTCAGCCGCTCGACGATCTCGTCGAGCGTGGCGTCGGTCTCGAGGTGGTCCTTGAGCCAGGAGAGGGTGAATTTCATGGGACTGTTCCGTCTGGTCTTTTGACGCTTGATTTCAGATGTCTCGGCAGGTCGTCGGACATATGCAGGAAGGCAAGCTGCTCGCCGATATAGGCATGCAGCGTCGGCTGGAAATCGGCCGGCATGTCCATGGCGCCGAGCATGAAGTAGATGTCTTCTTCCAGCCGCTCGTCGACATAGGCGATGGGTGAGCCGCAGGTGCCGCAGAAAGAGCGCGTCACCGGGCCGTTCTCATACATCTTCAGCGCCTTGCCGGTGAACGCGACCTGATCGACCAGGAAGCCGACAAAGGCCGACACCGGCGCGCCGCTGGCCCGCCGGCAATCGCCGCAATGGCAGTAGCTGACGTGATGCGGTTCGGCAGAGGCCTCGAACCGCACGGCGCCGCAGCGGCAGCCGCCGGCATAGGGCGCTGTCATGCGCTCAGGCCTCCGAACAAAGTCGGCATGTCGAGCGGCCGGAAGCCGTAGTGCGACAGCCAGCGCACGTCTGCATCGAAGAAGGCGCGCAGGTCCGGCATGCCGTATTTCAGCATGGCGATGCGGTCTATGCCCATGCCCCAGGCAAAGCCCTGATATTCGTCCGGATCGAGACCGCCATGGCGCAGCACATTGGGATGCACCATGCCGCAGCCGAGGATCTCCATCCAGTCGGAGCCTTCGCCGAAGCGCACCTCGCCGGGCCGCGAGCGATCGCACTGGATGTCCACCTCGAGGCTTGGCTCGGTGAACGGGAAGAAGGACGGCCGGAAGCGCATCTTAACCTGCGGCACCTCGAAGAAGGCCTTGCAGAACTCCTCCAGCACCCACTTCATGTTGGCGACGTTGGCTGTCTTGTCGATCACCAGCCCCTCGACCTGATGGAACATCGGCGAGTGGGTGGCGTCCGAATCCTGCCGGTACGTCTTGCCAGGAATGACGATGCGGATCGGCGGCTTCTTCGTTTCCATGGTGCGGATCTGCACCGGCGAAGTGTGCGTGCGCAAAAGCTTGCGCTCGCCCTTCTCGTCCGGCTGGAAGAAGAAGGTGTCGTGCATCTCGCGCGCCGGATGGCCTTCGGGGAAATTCAGCGCGGTGAAATTGTAATAGTCGGTCTCGATGTCGGGACCTTCCGCGATGGAAAACCCGAGGTCGCCGAAGATCGCGGCAATCTCGTCGATGACCTGGCTGATCGGATGGATACGGCCGCGCTCGGCCGGCGACTGCCGCACCGGCAGCGTCACGTCGACCTTTTCGGCGGCGAGGCGGGCGGTGATCGCCACATCCTTGAGCTCAGCCTTGCGGGCAGTCAGCGCGTCGGTGACGCGGTTCTTGAGGCCGTTGATGGCCGGGCCTTTGATCTGGCGCTCCTCGGCGGTCATGGCGCCAAGTGTCTTCAGCATCTCGGACACGCTGCCCTTCTTACCGAAAGCAGCGATGCGCACGGCCTCGATGGCCGGCTCATCGGCGGCCGAGGCGATCTCGGCCAGAAGTGAGTTTTCAAGCGTATCCAGGCCAGTGGTTGCGTCGTTCACGGTCAAACTCGCTGCGTTGGGAGGTCGGCCTCAAAGTGAAAGTCACTTCTAAAGTGAAATCACTCCAAGGATCAGGCAAAAGAAAAACCCGCGCCAGCCGTGCCAGCGCGGGTTCCCCAAATCAGAATTGCGAATGCTTGGGAAGCGCTGGTCTTAGGCGACAGCGCTTTCAAAAGCGTTCGGCGTGGTGTTCTTCAGATATTCGAGCGCCACCTTGGCCTTGGCGACCAGGGCCGCGAAAGCCTGCGGCTCGTGGATGGCCATGTCCGACAGGATCTTGCGATCGATCTCGATGCCCGACTTGTTGAGGCCGTCGATGAAGCGGCCATAGGTCAGGCCATGCTCGTGGGTCGCGGCGTTGATACGCTGGATCCACAGCGCGCGGAAGGAGCGCTTGCGGTTCTTGCGGTCGCGGTAAGCGTATTGCAGCGACTTTTCCACCGCCTGCTTGGCGATGCGGATGGTGTTCTTGCGGCGGCCGTAGAAGCCTTTCGCGGCTTTCAGGACCTTCTTGTGCTTGGCGTGCGAAGTGACGCCTCTTTTTACGCGTGCCATGTCATGATCTCCTTAAAAGCAATTCCAGGAAAAGTGCCTTGCGGTTTTCCGTTCGGAATTGCGTAAAACAAATGCGTGTCCGGACCGAATGCCTTAGAGGCCGTTCGGCAGAAAATTCTTGATGACCTTCTTGCCATCCGGTTCAGCCAGAACCATCGTGCCGCGGGCATTTCGAATGAACTTGTTGGAACGCTTGATCATGCCGTGACGCTTGCCGGCCGCAGCCGACAGGACTTTACCCGTACCTGTGATCTTGAACCGCTTCTTGGCGGCCGATTTGGTCTTCATCTTGGGCATTTTGCTACTCCGTATTGTTGGCGCACTATCGCGCTTCTTGTTCGCTTCAGGCCGACCAAAGCCCGAAAAGCAAATGAAACCGCCACGGCATGCCCTGCCGGGCGGTTTTCTTGAACGGCGGTGCTATACGTCAAAGACGGCCGGCGCGCAACACCTGTGGAGATGCGGCGCTGTGTCCTCGTCAGGGCAGCGTGAACCAGACCGGCAACATGCCTGACAGCTGGGCGCCGTCGATCAATTCGAAGGCCGGCAGCGCGATCAGAAACACCAGGCCGTCGAGCAGCGTGGTCAACAGCAGGCGCGGCTTGAAGTTTCCGGTATCGCCCTCCTGGTAGAGCGACAGTTTTGGGAAGAAGCGCGGCACCCGCGCCAGATAGGCCTGATACGGCGCGCCGAGCGCTTCCTTGAGGAACTTCTCCTCGCGCAGGATGACGATATGGAAGGCCCCCGCGCACAAAAGCCCGAAGAGGATGATACCGGAGAACGAACCGATCTGCGCGCCGACACCGGCTGCGGCTACGGTCGAGAACACATAGAGCGGGTTGCGGGTGATCGAGTAAGGCCCGCCAGTCACCACCTCGGACGATTTGCGCCCGCCTATGTAGAGTGTCGCCCAAAGGCGGCCCACGATGCCGAGGAAAATCAGCAGCACGCCGAACATTTCGATCGTCTCGTGCACGGCTGTGTCGGGCGGAAACGTCGATTGGCCAAATAGCAATGCTGCAAACAGCACGACCACGAGAACGGCAAGCACTATCCGGCGCATATGCTGGTAATTGCCCAGCCCGTGTTTGAAGTCCACGTCCGAAACCTTGACTTCATCGACCATAGTGAATCCGATCGTCAGGAATTTTGCCGGCGATCGCAGCGTCTGAACAAGAAGAAGGCGTCCCGCCGATCGCCGGGACGCCTTGCGATGTGATTCAGGCGGATTTAAGCGCGATGGCCAAGCCTGACGTCATCGTGATCCTAGATACGCGCCGATGCAGATCTTAGCGCGGCGACAGCACCATCATCATCTGGCGGCCTTCGAGCTTCGGTTCCGCTTCGACCTTGGCAATCGTCGCCACTTCCTCGCGGACCTTGTTCAGAAGCTGCATGCCGAGTTCCATATGCGCCATCTCGCGGCCACGGAAGCGCAGCGTCAGCTTGACCTTGTCGCCTTCCTCGAAGAAGCGGCGAACCGCCTTCATCTTGGTCTCGTAGTCATGGCTGTCGATGTTCGGGCGCATCTTGATCTCCTTGATCTCGATGACCTTCTGGTTCTTGCGCGCCTCGGCCGCCTTCTTCTGGTTGGCGTATTTCAACTTGCCGAGATCAAGGATCTTGACGACGGGGGGCACCGCGTTGGGCGATATCTCGACGAGATCGAGCCCGGCCTCTTCGGCCAGCAGCAATGCGTCGTTGATGGAAACATCGCCGCGGTTCTGGCCTTCGGCGTCGATAAGCTGGACCCGGGGAACCCGGATGTCACGGTTGGAGCGCGGGCCATCCTTGGTCGGCGCCGCTGCTTTGAAAGGTCTGCGAATGGTCGTGGTCTCCTTGGCCGTTTCGTTCAGGATTTGTCAGTGTTGATGCATGGACGCGCCAATGTGGTGAGCGCGCGGGCGGAGTCAATAGCACAGCATTGACAGAAAATCACCCTGATCGCTGCCCTGCACCAAACAAAGAACATAGTGAGCACTTTTCGCCACGCCACCGACCGTGCCACAAGAATCCCGCGCCAGAAGAGGGCCTGAGGAAAAAGCCATGACCGCAACGCCCCCCGTCTTTATGGATGTCGACGGATCGCGCATCGCGGTGCGCCATACTGCTGGCTCTGCGCCCGGCATCGTCTGGCTCGGCGGCTACAAGTCGGACATGCTGGGCGCGAAGGCGCAGACGCTGTCGGACTGGGCGGCAAAAGAAGGCCGCGCCTTTCTGCGCCACGATTATTCCGGCCATGGCGAATCCGGCGGCGCCTTTGCCGACGGCACGATTTCGACATGGCTTGCACAAAGCCTTGCCGTGTTCCGGCATTTCACCAAGGGCAAACAGATCCTGGTCGGCTCCTCGATGGGCGCCTGGATCGCGCTGCGCATGGTGCAGGAATTGCGCAAGGCTGATGACAGCAACGTCGCCGGCCTGGTGCTGCTGGCGCCGGCACCGGATTTTACCGCTGAACTGATCGAGCCGGTGCTGACCAAGGCGCAGAAGCGCGATCTCGCCAAAAAAGGTTTCTTCGAAGAGCCGTCGGACTATTCCACGGAACCCTACATCTACACCCGCGCCCTGATCGAGGACGGGCGCGACAACCGGGTTATGACAGGCCCGATCGACACCCATTGCCCGGTGCATATCCTGCAGGGCCTGGCCGATGCGGATGTGCCGGCAAGCCATGCACTGAAGCTGGTCAGCCTGCTGCCCGCCGACGACGTGACCCTATCGCTGATCCCTGACGGCGACCATCGCCTGTCGCGACCGCAGGATCTCGACATGCTGGTGCGGGCCGTCGATGCAATGGCGCAGAGGGGAAACTGATGCGCCTTTCCATTCCGATATCCGCCTTCGTCGCGGCGATCGTCGGCTTCGGCGGCACGCTGGCCATCGTCATCGCCGCCGCCAACGCAGT
The DNA here is from genome assembly GCF_020164655.1 of Mesorhizobium sp. AD1-1. Classification (NCBI taxonomy): domain Bacteria; kingdom Pseudomonadati; phylum Pseudomonadota; class Alphaproteobacteria; order Hyphomicrobiales; family Phyllobacteriaceae; genus Mesorhizobium; species Mesorhizobium sp. AD1-1. The sequence goes on along the minus strand of NZ_JAIUGP010000001.1, from coordinate 86,433 downwards.
CGGCGCGACGCAGATCGAGACGGCAAGCTGGGTGACGACGATCTGCCTGGCCATGGCGATCGAGAGCCTGTGGCTGTCATGGCGCACGAAAATGCCAGTCATCACCGCCTGGTCGACGCCGGGCCTGGCGCTGATCGCGGCATCGAGCGGCTTTTCGATGGGTGAGGCCGTCGCCGCCTTCATCGTCACCGGCGTCCTTCTGATCGCCACCGGGCTGTTTCGGCCCCTGACGAAGCTGATCTCGAGAATACCGCCTTCCGTCGCCTCGGGCATGCTGGCCGGTATCGTCGTCACCTTCGCGCTCAATGCGGTGAAGACCATTCCCATCGACCCGTGGCTGATCCTGCCGCTGATTGCAGCCTTCTTCGTCATCCGCCTGTTCAACCCGGCGCTGTCGGTGCTGGCGGTGCTGATCGGCGGTGGCCTTGCCGCTTTCCTCACCGGCCGTGTCGGCGGCCTGCCGACACCGGAACTGTCGACGCTGACGCTGATTGCGCCTGATTTCACCGCCAAGGCGGTGATCGGGCTGGCACTGCCGCTCTATCTCGTCACCATGGCTTCGCAGAACCTGTCCGGCCTCGCCGTGCTGCGCGCCGCCGGCTACCATCCGGAGCCCGGCCCGCTGATCGGCGTCACCGGCCTGTTTTCGCTGCTGTCGGCGCCGTTCGGCGGCTCGACCACCAATCTGGCGGCGATCTCGGCGGCGATCTGCACCGGGCCGGACGTCCACCCCGACCCCGCCGAGCGCTGGAAGACCGGGCCGTTCTATGCGCTCGCCTATCTCATCTTTGCGATTTTCGGCGCTTCGCTGGTGGCGATCTTCGCGGTGCTGCCACAGAGCCTGATCGTACTGGTGGCGGGCCTGGCGCTGATGGCGTCGCTCGCCAACGCGCTGTCTATCGCGCTGAAGGAAGAGGCGGATCGCATGGCCGCCACCGTCACCTTTGTCGTCACCGCGTCGGGTCTGACGCTGTTCGGCGTTGGCGCCGCATTCTGGGGCCTGATTGCCGGGCTGGTCGTGCTTTTCCTCGATATGATCAAAAAGCGATAAACATTTCAGATGCTTGTCCGGATTTGGCGGACATTGTCTTGAATCGCCGTTTTTCTCTTCCCATTTCGATTCCACGCAGCCGGGTTTGGCTGTCTCCAACCGAAGGAATGGGAGAAAATGAACACATCCGCATTGATCCGTCCGGCCTGGACGCCGGCAACCATCGCGTTGATGGTTGTGGGTTTCATGGTGTTCTGGCCACTCGGCTTCGCCATGCTCGCCTACATCATCTGGGGCGACCGCCTCGATGGCTTCAAGCGTGACGTCAACCGCGCGACCGACGGCATCTTCGCCGGTTGCCGCCGCGGTTCCGACAAGGCCGCGCGCTGGGGCAATGGTTCCGCCCGCACCGGCAACGTCGCTTTCGACGACTGGCGCGAAAAGGAACTTGAGCGGCTGAACGAAGAGCGCCGCAAGCTCGACGAGATGCTGACCCAGTTCGACGAATACGCCCGCGAATTGCGCCGCGCCAAGGACCAGGACGAGTTCGACCGCTTCATGGCCAACCGCAACAAGTCGACGGCGCCGACGAAGACCGATCCGAGCACCGGAACGACGACCACCAAGCGTGGCAAGGGTTCGAACCTGCTTGACGACTGAGATCCGGCGACTGGTCACATCGTGAAAAAACGGCGTCGCGCGAGCGGCGCCGTTTCTTTTTTGTTCTAGTCGTTTTTCTCGAATCGCGTATCGTCCCGCCATGACTCTCGGCTTCTTTCGCAATCTGACAAAGCCCAAGCCCACGCCTGTCGTGGAGCGCGAATATTGCGTCGCCGGTCGCACGCTGCCGCTCAAGATCGTCGAGAGCGCCAGGGCGCGCCGAATGACGCTGCGTATCGATTCAGGCGGCCAGGGTCTGCGCATCACCGTGCCGCCAGGCCTGCGCCGCGGCGAAGTGGACAGGTTCCTCGAGCGGCATCAGGACTGGCTGGAGCAGCGACTGGCCAAGGTGCCGACGCGGCCGCAGGTGCGGCCCGGCATCAGGATCCCGGTGCGCGGCGTGCCGCACCGCATCGTCCATGAACCGTCAAAGCGCGGCACCGTCACCGTGTCGCGCGACGAACGTGGTCCGCTCTTGATCGTGCATGGCGACCGCATACATCTGCCGCGCCGCCTCGCCGATTTCCTCAAGCGCGAGGCCAAGAAGGAAATCGAGAAGCTGGTGGCCAAGCACACCGAGGCGCTTGGCAAGCGCGCCAAGGCGATCCGCTTCAAGGACACGTCAAGCCGCTGGGGGTCATGCACCTCCGAAGGCAATCTGTCCTTTTCCTGGCGCATCATGATGGCGCCGTCGCCGGTCATCAACTATCTCGTCGCGCATGAAGTGGCGCATCTCAAGGAGATGAACCACGGCCCGAAATTCTGGAAACTGTGCGAAAAGCTCTGCCCCGACACCGATCGCTGCAAGGACTGGCTGAAGCGCAATGGCGGTGCGCTGCAGGCGATCATGTTCGAGTAGATCGCTCAATCGTCGTTGGCGGCGTTCAAGTCTTCGGGCCGCAACCCCTCATCGCCATGATGCGGCCACGGCAGGAAATTGCCGTCGAACTCATCGCCGCCGAAATAGTCGAGCGCGCGGTGCGCCTCGGCGCCATTGAAGGCGGCCTTGTCGATCAGGTGCGCGATGACCTCGCGCGCCTGCGCAATCTTCTGCCTGAGTTCGGCTACGGTTCTGTCGGCCATGATCGTGCTCCCGCCTTGCGTCCTGTCCATCCATAGGTAGCGCCTTTGGCCGTGCCGGCAAACAGCATGCTTTTTCTCGACTCTTATCGCTTTTCATGCCAATTCCCGCGCCATGGCACTCGACATCAAAATCTGCGGCTTGAAGACCGACGCGGCAATGGCCGCGGCGCTGGCCGGCGGCGCCAGCCATGTCGGGTTTATCTTCTTCGCCAAAAGCCCGCGCTATGTCGAACCTGCCGAGGCTGGCCGTCTGCGCGAGGCCGCGCGCGGCAAGGCGATGGCGGTTGCCGTCACCGTCGATGCCGGCGACGCCTTCCTGGATGAAATCGTTGCCAAAATGCAGCCCGACATGCTGCAGCTGCACGGCGCGGAAACGCCCGAGCGCGTCGCCGAGGTCAAAGCCCGCTATGGCCTGCCGGTGATGAAGGCGCTGCCGCTCAGCGAGGCCGCCGATCTCGAACGAATGAAGCCATTCATCGGCATAGCCGACCGGTTCCTGTTCGACGCCAAGCCGCCGAAAGGCTCCGAACTGCCGGGCGGCAATGGTGTTGCCTTCGACTGGCGCATTCTCGCCGGCCTTGACGGCGGCGTCGATTACATGCTTTCCGGTGGGCTCAACGCCGCCAATATCGGCGATGCCCTTCGGCTTGCCAACCCGCCTGGGATCGACATTTCTTCAGGCGTGGAAAGCGCGCCGGGCGTCAAGGATCCGGCGCTGATCGAACAGTTTTTCCGGGCCGTCAGGGCCGCGCGGAACACCCGCGCAGCCTAGTGGTGCCTCAAACCAGAGCATGTCCCGGAAAAGTGGGAACCGGTTTTCCGACAAGGACATGCCTCATAGTCAAGATGCCAGGAGATCGGCGATGAACAAGCCGGCGACACCCAATTCCTTCCGCACCGGGCCCGACGAACAGGGCATGTTCGGCATTTTCGGCGGTCGTTTCGTTGCCGAAACGCTGATGCCGCTGATCCTCGATCTGGAGCGGCACTGGAACGAGGTCAAGAACGATGCGGATTTCAGGGCTGAGCTGACTGACCTGTCGACCCACTATGCCGGACGGCCGTCGAAGCTTTATTTCGCCGAAGGCCTCACGAAGCATCTTCGTGAGGTTTCCTCGGCCAGGGGCATCGCGGGCGGCGCGAAGGTCTACTTCAAGCGGGAGGATTTGAACCACACCGGTTCGCACAAGATCAACAACTGCCTCGGCCAGATCCTGCTGGCCAAGCGCATGGGCAAGAAGCGCATCATCGCCGAGACCGGCGCCGGCCAGCACGGCGTGGCCTCGGCCACGGTTGCGGCCCGCTTCGGCTTTCCCTGCGTCGTCTACATGGGCGCCACAGACGTTGCCCGGCAAAGCCCGAACGTCTTCCGCATGAAGCTGCTCGGCGCCGAAGTGCGCCCGGTGACCGCCGGCCACGGCACGCTGAAGGACGCCATGAACGAGGCGTTGCGCGACTGGGTCACCAATGTAGAGGACACCTATTACTTGATCGGCACCGCCGCCGGCCCGCATCCCTATCCGGAGCTGGTGCGCGACTTCCAGTCGGTGATCGGCATCGAGGCGCGGGCACAGATCCTCGAGCAGGAAGGCCGGCTGCCCGACACCATCATCGCCGCTGTCGGCGGTGGTTCGAACGCCATCGGCCTGTTCCATCCCTTCCTCGACGACAAGGAGGTCCGCATCATCGGCATCGAAGCCGGCGGTCGCGGTCTCGACGGCATCGAGCATTGCGCCTCGATGAATGCCGGCGCGCCGGGCGTGCTGCATGGCAACCGCACCTATCTCCTGCAGAATTCCGACGGCCAGATCATGGACGGCCATTCGATCTCGGCCGGCCTCGACTATCCCGGCGTCGGGCCGGAGCATTCCTGGCTGCGCGATTCAGGCCGGGTCGAATACGTGCCGATCCTCGATGACGAGGCGCTGGAGGCTTTCAAGCTGACGACGCGCGTCGAAGGCATCATCCCGGCGCTGGAATCGGCGCATGCCATCGCGCATGCGGTGAAGATCGTGCCTGCCATGGACAAGGATCAGATCGTCATCGTCAACCTGTCCGGCCGTGGCGACAAAGACGTGCACACGGTGGCTTCGATGCTGGGCATGGAGATCTGATCATGGCCACCCGCATCGACCGCCGCATGGCGAAGCTCAGGAACGAAGGCCGCCCGGCGCTCGTCACCTATTTCATGGGCGGCGACCCCGACTACGATACCTCTTTGTCGATCATGAAGGCGTTGCCGGGCGCAGGTTCCGATATCATCGAGCTCGGCATGCCGTTCTCCGATCCGATGGCCGACGGCCCGGCGATCCAGGCGGCGGGCTTGCGGGCGCTGAAAGGCGGCCAGACGCTGGCCAAGACGCTGAAGATGGCGGCCGACTTCCGCGCTGGCGACAATGAAACGCCGATCGTGCTGATGGGCTACTACAATCCGATCTACATCTATGGCGTCGACCGCTTCCTCAAGGACGCGATCGCCAGCGGCATCGACGGGCTGATCGTCGTCGACCTGCCCCCGGAGATGGACGAGGAACTGTGCATTCCGGCATTGAAAGCCGGCATCAACTTCATCCGGCTGGCGACGCCGACGACCGACGACAAACGCCTGCCCAAGGTGCTGCAGAACACGTCGGGCTTCGTCTATTACGTGTCGATGACCGGCATCACCGGCTCGGCGCTGGCCGACACCGGCAAGGTGGCGGCGGCGGTCAAGCGCATCAAAGGCCACACCGACCTGCCGGTCTGCGTCGGCTTCGGCGTCAAGACCGCCGAGCAGGCCCGGGTGATCGGCGCCAATGCCGACGGCGTCGTCGTCGGCACCGCGATCGTCAATGCGGTGGCCAATGTGCTGGGGCCGAAGGGCGAGAAGACCGCCGATCCGGCCGAGGCCGTCGCCACGCTGGTCAGCGGGCTTGCGCAAGGCGTGCGCTCGGCCCGCCTTGCTGCTGCCGAATAGTTTCCCTACGTCAGGTCTTGTGCATGCCGTTATCCCAGAACCGGTTCCCACTTTTGGGCGACATGCATTAGCAACTCTTCGTCAGGACAGGAGCCGAAGCGATGAACTGGATCACCAATTACGTTCGCCCGAAGATCAATTCGATGCTCGGCCGGCGCACCGACATGCCCGAGAATCTCTGGATCAAGGATCCGGAGACCGGCGAGATGGTGTTCCACAAGGACCTGGAATCGAACCAGTTCGTCATTCCCTCGTCCGGCCATCACATGAAGATCTCGGCCAAGGAGCGGCTGAAATTCTTCTTCGATGGCGGCAAATACGAGACCCTGGACAACCCCAAGGTCATGCAGGATCCGCTGAAATTCCGCGACGAGAAGCGCTATGTCGACCGGTTGAAGGACGCCAAGGCCAAGACCGGCCTTGAGGACGCGATCATCAATGCGCTGGGCACCGTCGAGGGTCTGCCGGTTGTGGTCACGGTGCAGGACTTCGCCTTCATGGGCGGCTCGCTCGGCATGGCCGCCGGCGACGCCATCGTGCACGGCTTCGAAGTGGCCCTGCAGCGCAAGCGGCCGCTGATCCTGTTTGCTGCTTCCGGCGGCGCCCGCATGCAGGAAGGTATTTTGTCCCTGATGCAATTGCCGCGGACAACGGTCGGTGTCGACCGGCTGAAGGAAGCCGGCCTGCCCTACATCGTCGTTTTGACCAACCCGACCACGGGCGGCGTGACCGCCTCCTACGCCATGCTGGGCGACGTGCACATCGCCGAGCCCGGCGCGCTGATCGGCTTTGCCGGACCACGCGTCATCGAACAGACGATCCGCGAGAAACTGCCCGATGGCTTCCAGCGCTCCGAATATCTGATGGAGCACGGCATGGTCGACATGGTCGTATCCAGGCTGGAAATGCGTGAAACGATCGCGCGCCTGCTCAAGATGCTGCTCAAGCTGCCGGAAGAGCAAAAAACGCTGGAGCCGGAAATCCTGCCGCCGGCGGTGGTTGCCGCGGAAGCTCGGCCGCAAGCCTGAAGCGACACGAAGCGCCGCGACCGCGATTGCACGAGGGCTTCGGCGCGCTGTAGCCTTTGATTGCCATGGCCATCCGAAACCGATTCTGGTTTTCAGGCTCATGCGCTAGGATTCCACCATGACGACGCTTGCCGCCGACCGCGAAATCGAAGCCCTGATGGCGCTTCATCCGAAAGGCTTCGACCTTTCGCTCGACCGCATTTCGCGGCTGCTGGAGCGGCTTGACAATCCGCAGGACCGGCTGCCCCCGGTCATCCACATCGCCGGCACCAACGGCAAAGGTTCGTGCGCAGCCTTTTCACGCGCCCTGCTCGAGGCTGCGGACTACCGCGTCCATGTCCATACCTCGCCGCATCTGGTCAACTGGCATGAGCGTTACCGGCTGGCCGCCGATGGCGGCGGCAGGCTGGTCGAGGACAGGGTTTTCGCCGATGCCATTGCCCGTGCGGCCAGGGCCAATGAAGGCGAGAAGATCACCGTCTTCGAGATCCTCACCGCCGTCACCTTCCTGTTGTTTTCCGAACACCAGGCCGACGCCGCCATCATCGAGGTCGGGCTCGGCGGCCGCTTCGACGCGACCAATGTCATCAAGGAGCCGGCCGTGTCGGTGATCATGCCGGTGTCGCTCGACCATGAGGCCTATCTCGGCGACCGTGTCGAACTGATCGCAGCCGAAAAGGCCGGCATCATCAAGCCCGGCTGTCCGGTGGTCATCGGCGCGCAGGAAAGCGAGACGGCGCTGCAGGTGCTGATCGAAACCGCCGAGCGGCTTGAATGCCCCACCTTCGTCTACGGCCAGGACTTCCTTGCCTTCGAGGAAAACGGCCGCATGGTCTACCAGGACGAAGACGGCTTGATGGACCTGCCGCCGCCCAGGCTGCCCGGCCGCCACCAGTTCGCCAATGCGGCGGCGGCGATCGCCGCGGTCAAAGCGGCCGGTTTCGAGATCAGCCATCGCGCCGCCGAAAAGGCGATGGTCAATGTCGCCTGGCCCGGCCGCATGCAGAAGCTCGTGCAGGGCCGGCTGGCCGAACTGGCACCCAAGGGCGCCGATATCTGGCTCGACGGTGGCCACAATCCGGGCGCCGGCGTGGTGGTTGCCGAAGCGCTGGCTGAGCAGGAAGAGAAGAACCCGCGTCCGCTGTTCCTCATCTCGGGCATGATCAACACCAAGGACCAGAGCGGCTATTTCCGTGCCTTCAAAGGCCTCGCCCGGCATGTCTACACGGTGCCGGTGAGCCTCAGCGAGGCCGGCGTGCCGAACGACGAACTGGCGATCCGCGCAACGGAAGCCGGGCTGACCGCCGAGCCGGTGAGTTCCGTCGCTAGCGCGCTGATGCTGCTGCGCGACACCTGGGACGGCCCGTCGCCACGCATCCTGATCAGCGGTTCGTTGTATCTGACCGGAGCGGTGCTGGCCGAGAACGGCACCCCGCCGACCTGAAGCAGGCGACTATTCATGCCTTGGGTGGCTGCGGCGGCTGAGGCCGAACCTTGGCTTTCGACCTTCAGAAATCCCACGGTGAGATCAGATCAAGGCTGGTGGTGCCAAAGTCGCTGAGATTGCGCGTTGCCAGCCGGCCACCGTTCACGCGCGCTATCGCCGCAATCATGCCATCGGGGGCTGACATGCCGCGACCTTGGCGTGTCGCGGCCCCCATGATCTCGCCGTAAGCCAAGGCAGCATCTTCAGTCAGTCCAAAAATCCGGCCGGCAAATCGATGGCGCCACCGGGAAAGTCCCTGCTCCAGCCGATCGGCACGCTCATCAGGCCGTATTTTTTGGATGCCGAAGGCGATTTCAGCAATCGTCACTGTGGGAAGTGCCAGTTCAGCGTCATTGCGGACAAGCCATGCCAGGACAGCTTGGTCCGGCGCCTTCTTCAGACTCTCCGAAATCACGTTGGTATCGACGAAAATCAAAGCTCAAGTCCCGAATGAACCTGGCGGCCTTCGCGAATGATCTTTTCCAGATCGATGTCGGCGCCGTGGTTTGCAGTCAAGCTGGCATAGAAGGTGGAAGCAGGTTCACGGCCAGCTTCACGAATTTCGTAGGATTCGAGCGCACGTTCGACCACATCGGCTATCGAACGATTTTCACGACGAGCAAGTCTATGAGCCAGGTCGCGTGCTTTTGCGCTTCGGACTGAGAGTTGTGGTTCGGCCATTTCGAACTCCCTTTTAGAACGGATATAGGCCGATCCACTGCTGCCATCAAGGTGGCAGTTGATGGCGTGCCATCACGCGGTGGATTTCCAGCGCATTGATAGGCGACGTTACTTCAGCTCGATCTCGATAAAGGCGTATTCGCCTTCATTGGCGTTGATGACGTCGTGCTCTACGCCCTCCTTGCGGAAATAGGGCGCGCCCTTCTTCATCTCGGCGAAGGATTCGCCGTCCTTGGTCAACAGCTTCACCTTGCCGTCCATCAGCGGCACGACGACGTAGTCGTGGCCGTGGCGATGCCAGCCGGTGTTCTCGCCCGGCGCGAAGCGGTATTCGGTGACGATGACACGCTCGTTGTCGATGAAGACGGTGGCCTTGGCGGATCCGGTCATGGAGTTCTCCTGTCTGGCTCAAGCAGATGACATGGAGTGCCCGGATGCGAGAGCCAGAGCCACGCACCGATGACGCCAACAAAAAGCCCGGCGCGAGGCCGGGCTTGATATCAGGAATTTCAGATGGGTCAGGCGAGGTTGCCATTGATCCAGTGCGACAGCGCGGTCTTCGGCGCGGCACCGACCTTCATGTCGGCCATTTCGCCGCCCTTGAAGATCATCAGCGTCGGGATCGAGCGCACGCCAAACTGGGCGGCAAGCTCCGGATTCTCGTCGATGTTGAGCTTGGCGATCTTGACCTTGGCGCCAAGTTCGGTGGCGATATCTTCGAGCGCCGGCGCAATCATCTTGCAGGGACCGCACCATTCCGCCCAGAAATCGACGACGACCGGTACGTTGGCGTCAAGCACGTCAGCCTGGAAGTTGCTCTTGTCGACCTTCACGGTTGCCATATGGAAAAATCCTTTTGAAAGTTTTTGTCCCACCAAATGTGGTGGTGATCGCGCCCTTCTTCAAGCAGGTGTTGTGTCACGCTCCCGTGAGTCGAGCAAGGGCGTCGTCCATGGCGCTGGCAGGCAGTTCGATCAGCCGCGGCGCCTCGGTGAACAGCAAGGCCGCCTTGACCGTGCGGCCGGGATAGAGCGGCTGCAACAGCGCGCGGTAGAGCGCCAACTGCAGGACATAGGCCGGCGGCACCTCGGCCAGAGTGGCGGGCGCCGGCCGGTTGGTCTTGTAGTCGACAATCGATACCGTGTCCGGCGTTACCGCCAGCCGGTCGATCTTGCCGGAAATCGAGCGCTTCTTGCCCTTGACCTCCAGGCTGCCCATGATCGCAACCTCGGCACGCGACGATGGCGCAAACAGCTGACCGAAGCCGGGATCGGCAAGGATCGATGTGACCGACGCCAGGGCCTTTTCACGCTCTGATGGCGGCCAGTCCGCACCGGTTCGCAAGAGATAGCGTTCTGCCGCTCCCGCACGTTCGGGCTCGGCAATACCGGGCAGCATCTGCAGCAGTTTGTGGAGGGCGAGCCCACGCAGCACGGCAAAGCCGGGCTCGGCGTCGGCGTCGAGCACCGGCGACGCCTTGTCGACAACGGCTTGCTTGCCTTCGTCGATCAGCGCCGAGGCGCCCGATGGCGACAACGGACGCGGCAGATCCTCGAAGGGCAGCAAGGGCCGGAACAGCGTCGCCGGCAAAGGCGCGAAAGCGTCGGCCTGCCGTACCTGCTCGGCGGAACTTGGCGCGACGGGGGGCAGCTTGGTGACATGGAAACGGTGCACCGGCTCGCCGCCGGCGGGATGCGCACGCTGCTCGCTCTCCGGCGCACCGATCAGCGCGCGGCTGACGATCGAGTGCCAGGTGCCGGCGTTCGGCGCCCGCTTGCCATGATAGCCGCAGACGATCAGCCGGTCCTCGGCACGGGTCATGCCGACATAGAGCAGGCGACGGTATTCGTCGTCGGCGAGTTCCCGTGCCCTTGAGGCCGCTGCTTTCGAAAAACCGTTGGCGACGTCGCTGGCCGAGCGCCAGAGATAGCCCTTGCCGTCCCAGTTCGCGCCGGAGCCATCGAAGGGCATCAGGCGCGGCAAATGCTGGTCGCTGAACGGCGCGGAACCGCCATCGACCAGGAACACGACGGGCGCTTCCAAGCCCTTGGCGGCGTGCACGGTCATGACCCGGACCTCGTCGCGGGTCTGGTCCATCTCGCGCTTGATCTCGGGACCGGCGTTTTCCAACGTCGACAGGAAGGCTTCCAGCCCCGGCAGGCCGGTTCGCTCCTCGGCGAGGCAGAAGCTCAGGAACTCGTCGAGAATATCGCCGGCTTCGGGCCCGAGCCGCGCGATCATCTTGCGGCGCACGCCATCGCGCGCCAGCAGGGCGGCATAGAATTCGAACACCGGCTTAAACGCGGCTTCGTTCGTCCAGATGTCGACCTGGGCGACGATCTTCGCCAGTCTCTCGCTTTCGCCGGCGTGCTGTCGCAGCGATGCGATCAATGACAGGCCGGCCGGCCTCTGCGCGGCGAGCGTGAAAAGCGCCTCTTCCGGCAGATCGAAGATCGGGCTGCGCAACACGGCGGCAAGCGACAAATCGTCCTGCGGCTGGATGAGGAGGTGACCGAGCGCGATCAGGTCCTTGACCGCGATGTGCCCGGGCAGGCTCAGCCGGTCGGCGCCGGCAACCGGAATGTCGCGGCGTTTGAGTGCGCGGGTCAGGGCATGGACGAAGCGATCGCGCTTGCGCACCAGCACCAGCACATCGCCCGGCCGCAGCCGCTTGCCGCGGCCTTCGATGATTTCGCCACTGCCGATCCAGCCGGCGATGGTGACGGCGACGTTCTCGGCCACGCGCACCGCCGGCGCGTGGGCATGGTCGATGGCTTGCGTCCAGTCGTCGGGCTCATCGACAACATCGGCGCCGACCGACGGCCACACCTCGACATAGCCCGGCGCGTCGGTGCGGATCGCCTGGTGGCGAAGCGGATCGGGATCATGACTGATGCCGCGCCGCACGGCTGGATCGGCGAAGACGCGGTCGACCGCGGTCAGAACATCGTCGGTCGAGCGGAACGACCAGGTCAGCTTGAGGTCGGCGAAGGACGCCTCGGCGTCACGCACTCGTCCGGCAAACAACAGCCGGCTGTCGGCGAAGGAGTCCGGGGCCGCACCCTGGAATGAATAGATCGACTGCTTTTCGTCGCCGACGGCGAACACCGTGCGATGGACCCTGTCGCGTGCGCCAAAGCCGGCAAAGAATTCCTCCGCCAGCCGTTTCACCACTTCCCATTGGTCCGGACTGGTGTCCTGCGCCTCGTCGAGCAGGATGTGGTCGATGCCCTGGTCGAGCTTGTACTGCACCCAGGGGCCGGCGTCCGGCCGCGCCAGCAGGTTGACGGTGCGGGTGATCAGGTCGTTGAAATCGAGGAAGCCGCGGCTGCGCTTCAGCATTTCGTAGCGGGCGATCAGCCAGTCGGCGATGGTCAGCGCGGCAGCCGTGCCTTCAAGCATCCGGAACAGGGCCAGCCGATCGGTGGTTTCGACGATGGCGTTGGCGGCCGAGAGATAACGCTCCGCCAGATCCGGCAACCGGTCGACCAGGGCCCTCTTGAAGGCCTTTGCCGGGTCGTAAGCGTCGCCATCGGTCTTGAGGAAGGCTCGCGCGAGCAGTTGCAGGCGGCGAATGGGATCGCCCTCGGCAAAGGCCTGCCGCGCATAGGGCAGGATGTTGTTCAGTACCGATCTGGCGTCGGTGGCCTCGGCGGCGTGGGCGAAGCCGGCAAAATAGTCGGGCAGGAAGCCCGGCAACGGCCATACCGAAGCGGCTATGCCCTCGGCTGTCTGGCCTGGATGGAAATGGAATTCGTCGAACAGGGCCTGGAAGTGCGTGCCATCGCGCCCGACCGCGTCGATGAAATGGCGCAAGCCGTCGCGCTTGCGCACAATCTCACCCAGCAAGGCGTCGAGCCCGGCTTCGCCGCCCCGATCGAGAATGGAGGCAAAAGCCTCGGCCAGATCCCTGTCACCGGCGGACGTGCCCGAAATCATCTCGCGGCGCGCCGCGGCAAACAGCGATGCCTCCATCTGGCCGTCGAGCATCTCGAAATGGGCCGGGATGTTGGCCTCCAGCGGGAACTGGTGCAGCACCGATTCGCAGAAGGCGTGAATGGTCTGGATCTTCAGCCCGCCGGGCGTTTCCAGCGCCTCGGCGAACAGGCGCCGCGCCCGGCGCATGGTCTCGAGATCGGGCCGGCGCCCCTCCAGCGCCTCGACCTTTGCCGCCAGATCCACGTCACCAAGCGTCGTCCACTCCGACAGTGTCGAAAAGACCCGGTTCGACATGTTGGCGGCGGCGGCGCGCGTATAGGTCAGGCACAGGATCTTCGACGGATCGGTGCCGCGCAGCAGCAGCCGGATGACGCGCTGCGCCAGCACATGGGTCTTGCCGGAGCCGGCATTGGCCGACACCCAGGCGGAATTGCCGGGGTCGGCGGCGCGGGCCTGGCTGGTCGCGGTGTCGCTGGGAATGGGATAGGCCTTCTTCATGCCTCCCCTCCCTCGTCGCCGGCATCGCCGCCTGCCGACCATTCGAGCACGCGGGCAAGATGGTCGTAGTCGCCATCCGTCTCGCCTTCGCGGAACGGCAGCGCGCGCGACAGATACCCGGTCGCAGGGTCCGCATAGTGGATCAGCAGCTTTTCCAGCCGTGCCCAGGCCTCTTCGGCAAGATCGGTCGCGGTTCGCGGCTGGCGGTTGTGTTCGAGGATGGATTCCTCGAACACCTCGCCATTCGGCTTCAGCCTGATGAAAGCCAGTTGAGAGGGCTCACGCACGCCCAAATCCTTGAAGGCGCCGCGCCTGAGCAGCGCGCCCTCGAGCGCCAGTTGCGGCGCAAGCAGTGTGTGCGCCTGCGCCTTGGACGGCGAGGAGCCGGTCTTGTAGTCCAGTATGTCGGCCATGCCGCCGGCCAGAAGGTCGACGCGGTCGGCGTAGCCGGACAGCGTCACGCCGGACTGGCCGACAACGGTCTTTCCGGCGCGCTCCTCGGCATGGCGCCTTGTCACAGCATCAGCGCGCGTGCGCTCCCACTCGATGATGTTGGCGGCGAGTTTCTCGAAGCGCGGCCACCACACCGCCTCGACGTCGGCCGGAAGGGCGGCTTCGGCAAAGCAGGCGCGGCCGGCGGCGATGAGGCCGGCAAGCGCATCGGGAGCGCGCGGATCGGCGACGCTGCCTGAGAACAGGTGCAGGATGGCGTGAAACAGCGTGCCGCGCTCGGCCGCACCAGGGTCGCGAATAACCGGATCGAGCGGCATCAGGCCGAGGATGCGTCTTGCATAGACGGCGTAGGGGTCACGGCGCAGGGTCTCGATCTCGGTGACCGAGAAATGCGTCGGGCGCACCGACAGCGGCGGCTTCGGCTGCGGCCGTGGCGCGAAATCCTGCCTTGGGCCGGCATCCAGCGCGCGCGCCCAGGCGAGCAGCTCGTCGCCACGCCGGCGCAGCTCCGCTGCCTGGTCGCTGCCGATGAAGGTCAGCAGCCGCTGAAGCCAGCGCGACGGCACGGCGGGTGCATCGCCGGCACGTGCCGAGCGGGACAGCACCACCTTCCCGGCGCCCATGGCCATCTGGAAATCATGCGCGGCAAGGCCGATACGCCGCTCGGGCGGTTCGAGGTCGATGCCGGTCTTCATCAGCCGCGACATGAAGCGGTCGCTCTCTGGCTTGCGCGGCCATACGCCCTCGTTGAGCCCGCCGATGACCAGCGTGTCGACCGTCTGCAACCGGGCTTCCAGCGCGCCCCAGATGGCGATGTTCCGGTCGGTGCCTTGTGCCGGCTTGACCGTTTCAGGCGCGATCAGCGCCGCCATGATGTCGGGCCACTCGGTCGCCGCGAAGGACAGCGAAGCCGAAGCCGCGACCAGCCCGCGCAGCAGTTCGGCAAGCTTCTCGCCGGCGTCACCGGCATAGAGTTCGCCAAGGCCGCCGTCGGCGATGCGGCCGAGATTTTCGAGTGTCACGACACTGGCCCTGACAAGCGCGGCAAGGTCGGCGTCATCCCGGCCTCGGAAGGCTGCGAGCGGCGCCAGCGCCTGCTTGAGACGTTCGAGCAAATTCCGCGCAGTTTCGATAGAGCGCACGGTCAGCCGGGAAAACCAGAAGGGCTGCCGGCTGCCGCCGCCCAAGCCGGTGAGGCGGGCTTCGAACAGTTCCGGTAGCGAAACGATGTCGGGGCGGCCTGTGCCGCCGCGCAACGCCACCAGTTCGATCAGCTCCGCCGCGTGGCGCACATCGGCCCGTTCGAGGCCGAGGCCGAGCAGCGGATGCTTGAGCAGCGACAGCAGGCCAACCGGATCGCCTGGCCGGAACAGTGCCTCGAGCGCCAGCCTGAGCAGGCTGGCCGCCGGAGTGTTGGCGAGCGGTGTGCCACCGGAATCGTCGGCAACGACGCCGAAGCGCTGGAGCTCGATCGAGACGCGCCGCGCCAGCGCGCGGTCGCCGGTGACGAGAGCCGCCCTTTGGCCGGGCTGTTCGACCGCGCGCTTGAGCGCGACGGCGATGGCGACGGCCTCATCACGTTCGCTGGCGGCTTCGAGCAAGGTCACCTCGGCGAAGGCGCCGGCAATGTCGGACGCCGGGAAACCGGCACGTGTCTCGGCCCAGAGTTCGGTGGTTTCGGCCGGCCGCAGCGCTTCGCCGACAAGGGCAGCGCGAAGCGCACGTCGCGGTTCGGCCACGCCAATCTCCTCGACGTCGCCGCGCAATACGCCGATCTTGCCGATCAGCCTGGCCAAGCCATATTGCGGGTGGCCGAGTACGGCTGGACGCGCGCCAGGCGCGGCAATCGCCTGGAACGACGCTTCGTCCAGCGTCCGGTCGAGACCCGGCAGCACGATGGCGCCGCCGGGCAGGCGCGCGATCGCGGCAAGCAATTCGGCCGTCGCTGGTATCGAGCCGGTCGAGCCTGCGGCGATGACCGGGCCGGCGGGCGGATTGCGCTGCAGCCGCGCCGCCTCGGCGCGGATCAGCGCGCTGCGATGCGCGGCCGGATTGGAGCGGTCGCTTTCCGCGAGGAATTTCGGCCAGGCTTCGGTGACGATGCCGAGGAATTCGAGCGTCACCTGCCACCATCCGGCAAGATTGCCGGTCACCAGATCGGTGAGCTTGGCCCAGTCGGTGCCTTCCGTCTCGATCTCGTCCATCAGCCGGGCGAGATCGCGCGCCAGCCAGATCGCGTCGGCGGTGGAAGCCGGGATGACGATCTCCTCGGCGAAAAGGGCGGCGACATGCGCCGGCAGCCGGCGTTTCCAGGCGCGCACCAGCGGCGTCAGCAGCAACAGGCGTTCGGTTGCCGAAATCGGCGGCGCCAGATCGATGGCCGCCGCTGCCTCGGTCTCGAACGCAGCCTCATCCTCGTCGAATTCGCCGAGTGGCCGGATGACCGGCAGGATCGCCGAGCCGCCGCCGCCGCGTGCCGCCAGGCTGTCGACGAAGACACCCCGCAAGGCACGCGCGGCACGGCGTGTCGGCACATAGATGGTGGCATCGGCCAAAGCGAGCGGGTCGCCGTCGAATCGAAACCCCGGAACAAGACGGCCGGCAAGCAGCGCCTCGGCAAGCGTCGGCAGAAACGGCGCTCCGGGCGGGATCGAGAAAACGCGGCTGGAGCCGCTCATTGCGACTCGATGAGCGCACCGGCGACCGCCGCTTCCGCGAGCGGTACGGCATCGGGCGTGCCGACGGTGATCCAGTGGCCATGCATGGGCATGCCGAACAGGCGCCCTGCGGCGATGGCGGAATCGAAATAGGCGTTGAGCGAGTGCGGCCCGGCCGGTGCGCCCTTGAACAGGCGCGGATCGACGATCGCCGCGCCGGCATAGATCAGCCCCGCCGGATCCCCCTTTGAACGCCGCAAGCCGCCATCCGGCGCCACCAGGAAATCGGTGCTGCCGCAGTGTCCGGTCGCCTGTTGGAGATCCGCCAGCATCAGCAGAATATCCATTTTCGCCGCGTCCCATGCAAGGGCGAGGCGCTGGAGATTGAGAGGACCGTCATCGATCCAGAAGGTGTCGGCATTGAGGATGTAGAAGGGTCGCTCGCCCAGTTCCGGCAGCGCCTTGACGATGCCGCCGGCGGAATCGAGCAGTTGTTCGCTCTCATCGGAAATGACGATTTTTGGCGCGCGGCGCGCGGCGACATGGGCGAGGATCTGTTCGGGAAAATAGTGGACGTTGACCACGGCCTTCGCGACACCGGCGGCAGCCAGGCTGTCGAGGCTCCAGTCGAGCAACGTCTTGCCGGCAATCCTGACCAGCGGCTTGGGAATGGTGTCGGTAATCGGCCGCATGCGTTTGCCAAGGCCGGCGGCAAGTACGATGGCGGTGTCCGGTCCTGCTGTCACAGCGCTCGCTCCTCCAGCAAACCGTGGGCGTCGTAGAACTCGCGCAGGCTTGCCAGCGCCGGATGAGACAAGGCCCGGCGCAGATAATCGCGAATGCGCGGCAGGTGTTTTAGATAATAGGGCTTGCCGTCGCGCTTTTCGAGGCGGACGAAGATGCCGAGGATCTTGGAATTTCGTTGCGCCGCCATGATGGCGTAGGATTCCAGGAAGCTTGCCTCGTCGAAAGCACCGGCTGCGTGGCGCGCCGCGACATAGGCATCCAGCGTCTTTCTCTCGATCTCGGGCGACATCGTAACACGCGCGTCCATGGCCAGCGAGGCGACGTCATAGGCGGACGGGCCGATCAGCGCATCCTGGAAATCGACGATGCCCAGCCGATCATGCCCTGAACGGTCGCCGCGCCAGATGATGTTGGGCGAATGGAAGTCGCGCAGCATCAGCGTATATTCGCGGCCGTGCAGCCGGTCGAGGAGCGCGCCCCATTGCTTGTGGTAGCCGGCGCGCAAGGCACCGCTTGCCGGGCTGCCCGTTATTGCCGGCACGTACCAGTCGACCAGCAGATCGGCCTCGATCATCATGGCCTCGCGGTCGAAAGGCGGGACATCGTGGAAGCCGCCATGCCCTGTTTCCAGGCGCTGCGGCCAGGTCCTGCCATGCATCATGGCCAGCAGCTCGGCCGCCGCCGCGCAGCGCTCGGGCAGCGGCTGGCCATCGCTGCCGAGGAACCCTTCCGAGCCAAGATGCTCGAGTAGCAGGAATCCCTGCTCCTGGTCCTCGGCATGGATTTCCGGAACGCTGACGCCGCCTGCCCTTAAGGCGCGGTCGATGGCGACGAAAGCGGAAACCGACTGGGCGGTGTGGGCGATCTCGGCATAGGGCTTGCCGTCGCGGACCGGCGGGCCGAGCACCAGCCGTGGCGAGTTCATCAGCACTTGCGGCTTTTGGCCCGGCAGCGAAACGATCTCGTAAGAGCGGGCAGAAGCATCGCCAATGAAATGGCGGCGCTGCGCTTGCGCCCAGCCGGCGCTCACGAGAAAGTCGCGCATGGCCAGCGACCTTGCGGCCCGATCGAAGGCAGGTCCCTGCCCCGACAATCGTGCCAGCCGGCCGTTGCCATGCTGGACGAGCTCGATCAGGACCGTGGTTTTCGGCAGATGGGCTTCCGCCCGCTCCGGCCATTCGACCAAAGCAGCACCTTGCGCCAAGGCTTCGTCGAAACCAAGCTCATCGATCTCGTCGGCCGAGGACAGGCGGTAGAGATCGAAATGATGCACCGGAATGCGGGTGTCGTAGCTCTGCACCAGCGTGAAGGTCGGGCTCGGAACGTCGAGGCCGGCATCGTCGGCCAAGGTCCTGATCAAGGCCCGCGCCAGCGTCGACTTGCCGGCGCCCAGATCGCCCTTCAGGGCAAGCACGTCGCCTGGGCGCAGCGACAGCGCCAGATCTTCGCCCAGCCGCGCTGTCTGGGTCTCGTCGGCGAGTAATCGCTCCAGCACCAGTCCGGTCATCGAACGCGCTACTCGGCCGCGGCACGGATGCCCGGCATGTCTGGAAAGGTGCAGATGACGGTCGTGCCCTTGTCCTTGCCGGTTTCGATGCGAACGCTGCCGCCATGCAGCTCGACGAAGCTCTTGACGATCGACAGGCCGAGGCCGGCGCCGCGCCGGCGGCCGCCATTGGCGCGCGGCTCGAAACGGCGGAACACCGAATCGAGCACATCGGGCGGCATACCGGGACCGTCGTCATGGACCGAGAATTCCACCCCGTCCGCCAGATGGCGGCAAGTGAGCCGGATGGTGCTGGCTTCCGGGGCGTAATTGGCGGCGTTGCTGAGCAGATTGTAGAGGATCTGGCGGACGCGGACCTCATCGCCGTGAAACGTCTTCGGCGCCGAGGCTGCTTCAACCTCGAGCCTGATCGAATGCTCTTCCAGCCGGTCGGCCACCAGTTCGGCCGCAGCGGCGATGGTGCGATCGACCTGCACCTCGGAAATATCGAGCTGCATGATGCCGGCGTCCACCGTCGCCAGGTCGAGTATGTCGTTGACGATGGTGAGCAGGACCGCGGAGGAGGAGCTGACATGCTCGACATATTCCCGCTGCTTCTGCGTCAGCGGACCGGTCGTGGGCTGTGACAGGAGTTCGGTGAAGCCGATGATGTTGGTCAGCGGCGAGCGCAGTTCATAGGAAACGTGCTGGACGAATTCGTTCTTGAGCTGGTCGGATTTTTGCAGCGCCTCGTTCTTGTCCTTCAGCGCCCGCTCGACATGGACGCTGTCGGTGACGTCGACGAAGGTCATCATCACCTGCCCGTTGGGCAGCGGGATCATGGCGTAACTCAACACGTTGCCGTTGTTGAGCTCGGTCTGTCCGTGGCGGTCGCGGCGCTCGTCGTCGAAGCCGGTGACGGCGGCAACAAAGCCGGGCCAGGGGCTGTCCGCCGCCTGCCGGTCGCAAAGGTCGCGGATGGTGGAAACATGGACGCTGGGCTTGGCCGCTTCGCCGCTCAATCCCCAGAGCGTGGCAAAGGCAGGATTCGACAGCCGGAGCCTGCCGTCGGGTCCGAACACCGCTACGCCTTCGGCAAGATTGTCGAGCGTCTCGCCCTGGACCCGCACCGCTGTCTGGTAGCGGCTCTCGAGGTCCATCTTCTCGGTCAGGTTCTCGAACACCCAGGTGACGCCGCCCTTGGGCTGCGGATTGGCGACGACGCGGATGGTCTTGCCATCCGGCAGATGCCACCAATGTTCCTGGGATTCCACAGCGCGATAGGCGCCGAGCAGGCCTTCCTTCCAGCGGCGCCATTCAGGCTGTTCGGCGATCTTGCCTTCGCTGCGCAGCCGGTCGAGCAGCAAGGCATTGTCTGGAGCGCTGTGCAGGAAGCCTGCCTCCAGGCCCCAAAGCTTCTGGAAGGCCTGGTTGAAGAACCGCAGCTTCTCGTCGGTGTCGAAAATGGCGACCGCCGTGTTGAGCTGGTCGAGCGTGTCGGCGTGGCTTCGCACCGTCCGTTCGTATTCGCCGCGAACGGCTTCGATGGCACTGGTGTCGCAGGCAAGGCCGGCCGAGCCATCGCTGCCGGCGAAATCGGTGACCGCGAACACACGGCGGTCGCCTTCGATCACGGTGGACAGCGACTGCTCGAAAACCGGATGCGTCCTGTGCTGGGCGGCAATCGCATCGCGCGCCTGGCCGCCGAGGAACTCTTTCTTCTCCCGAACCGCGGCTTCGGCATTTTCGGCTTCGACGGCATCGGCATAGGCGCGGTTGACCCACTTCAGCCCGCCATCCTCGCCGCGGAGCCACGCCGGCATGTTCAGCGCGTCGAGCAGGCCGATCATCGTGTCGTGGTCGGCGGCCAGCCGCTGGTTCTCGATCTTCAGTCTGGCCTGGCTGCGCTGCGTCTCCGAGAGCGAGAGGAAACGCACGAGCACATGCGCGGCACTCTTGCGGCCATGCACTTCGAGCGGCGCACCGGCCTGCGATTCGATGACCAGGTCGAAGGGTTTGGCCTTTTCGCGCAATCCCGCGACGGCATGTTCGAGTGCCGCCGCCGAACGCGGCATCAGCCAGCGGCCGAAAGCAAGAAAAGCGGCCCTATCCTCGGGAGCGCCGCTTTCGACGGGCAATGTGCCGATGAGCTCGGGCTTCTTGTTTTCCGCAGCCCAGACGACGACGCGCTGGTCGCGCAGATTGAGCAGCGCCTCGGAACGGCGGAGCGCCGCGTTGATGTCGGCGAGGCGGCTCCTGAGTTCGACATTCTCCGCCGAGGTGCGGGCTCTTTCGCGGATGAGAACGATGGCCGATATCAGTGCGGCACCCGTCACGCCGACGAACACTGCAAGCTGCATGACATCAATGGCACTCACCGACAGTCCGGCGACGCTGGCAACAGCGGTCTCGGCATGCGCGGCGGCGCCGGCCAAGGGCCCCGCGAGCGCGGAGGTGGCAAGGAATGTCGACGCGCGGGCGCGCCAGGACAGGCTCCCCCCTTCCAGGGCGGAGCCAGCAATCCCCGAATCGTCATGGCCGCCGGAAACGGCCCGTCCCGCTCTGTGCGGGTGTTGCCCCGGCATGTCTTGGTCCTCTCCGCCGCCTGAATGCAAGACCGCCCTGATGCGTGCCTCTCTTGACCCTCTCGGGCTGGAAGCATCGCCGAATCACCTGACAATAACCCCTCGCCGAATCGGCGTGAAGGCTGATGGCGCGCAAAAATAAGGCCGGGCGAAAAGTCAATCGCCCGGCCTCAATATCTGGTAGTAATTTTAGCTTTGGTTAATAGCGGTAGTGTTCCGGCTTGAACGGACCCTGCGGCGTGACGCCGATATAGGCGGCCTGTTCACCCGACAGTTCGGTCAGGCGGGCGCCGAGCTTGTCGAGATGCAGGCGGGCGACCTTTTCGTCGAGATGCTTGGGCAGGACATAGACCTGGTTCTCGTACTGGCCGGGCTTGGTGTAGAGCTCGATCTGCGCCAGCACCTGGTTGGTGAAGGATGCCGACATGACGAAGCTCGGGTGGCCGGTGGCGTTGCCGAGATTGAGCAGCCGTCCTTCCGACAAAAGGATCATCCGCTTGCCGTCCGCGAAGGTGATCATATCGACCTGCGGCTTGACGTTGGTCCATTTCAAATTGCGCAGCGCGGCGACCTGGATCTCATTGTCGAAGTGGCCGATGTTGCCGACGATGACCATGTCCTTCATCGAGCGCATATGGTCGAGGGTGACGACATCCTTGTTGCCGGTGGTGGTGATGACGATGTCGGCGGTGGGGGCTGCATCTTCCAGCGTGACGACTTCAAAACCGTCCATCGCAGCCTGCAGGGCGCAGATCGGATCGACCTCGGTGACCTTGACGCGGGCACCGGCGCCCTTGAGCGAGGCCGACGAGCCCTTGCCGACGTCGCCATAACCGCACACGACAGCGACCTTGCCGGCCATCATCGTGTCGGTGCCGCGGCGGATGCCGTCGACCAGCGATTCCTTGCAGCCATACTTGTTGTCGAACTTCGACTTGGTGACCGAGTCGTTGACGTTGATTGCGGGGAAGGGCAGCAGGCCCTTCTTCTGCAGCTGGTAGAGGCGGTTGACGCCGGTGGTCGTCTCTTCGGTGACGCCGCGGATCGCCGCCTTCTGCTTGGTGAAGAAGCCGGGCGAAGCCTTCAGGCGCTTCTTGACCTGGGCGTAGAAATATTCCTCTTCCTCGCTCTGCGGGTTGGACAGCACGTCCTCGCCGGCCTCGGCGCGGGCGCCGATCAGGATGTACATGGTGGCGTCGCCGCCATCATCGAGGATCATGTTGGAGAGGCCGCCATCGGCCCACTGGAAGATCTTGTCGGTGTAGTCCCAATACTCCTCCAGCGACTCGCCCTTGACGGCAAACACCGGGATGCCGGCCTCGGCGATGGCCGCGGCCGCATGGTCCTGGGTCGAGAAGATGTTGCAGGAGGCCCAGCGGATATCGGCGCCAAGCGCCTTCAGCGTCTCGATCAGCACCGCCGTCTGGATGGTCATGTGCAGCGAGCCGGTGATGCGCGCACCCTTGAGCGGCTGCTTGGGGCCGAATTCCTCACGGCAGGCCATCAGGCCCGGCATTTCGGTTTCGGCGATCTCGAGTTCCTTGCGGCCCCAGCCGGCAAGCGAGATGTCGGCGACCACATAGTCCTTGCTACCCGTCATGGCAGTACTCCGATGCGAATGTTGTGCTTGCGAATTTGTTGCGGACACGCCCGCGCCGGTCGGCGCGTCCAAGGGCGCGAATTGCCGGCCTGACTAGCAGATCGGAGCAAGGACGACAATGGGATATAAAGAAATCTTTATCCCTGCATGTCTCTCGGACGCATATCGCGCTCTACCAGATCAGCATTCCTCGCCGAAGCGGGACGCCACCAGTTGCTCCAGGGCGTCGATGACCTGCTGGGCCTCCGGCCCGCTGGCGGTGACGCGGATCGAATAGCCGGGGCTTGCCGCCAGCATCATCAGGCCCATGATCGAGGTGCCGCCAACCTTGACGCCATCCTTCTCGACATGCACCGAGGCATCGAAGCCGCTGGCCAGCTGGACGAACTTCGCCGAAGCGCGCGCATGAAGGCCGCGCTGGTTGATGATGGGAAAATCCCGGACTATCTGATCTTTTTCCGGGGACAGCGCGGTCATTTGCTGCTCAGGAGCTGGCTGGCAACATTGATGTATTTGCGACCGGCGGCCTGGGCCTCATCAAGGGCGGCCGCCATGTTGTCGCCCTTGCGGATCGAGGAGAGCTTGATCAGCATCGGCAGATTCATGCCGGCGATCACCTCGGTGCGGCCGGACTCCATCACCGAGATGGCAAGATTGGAGGGCGTGCCGCCGAACATGTCGGTCAGCACGATGACGCCCGCCCCGGTGTCGACACGGGCAACCGCGTCGACAATGTCGCGCCGACGCTGCTCCATATCGTCGTCGGCACCGATCGCCACGGTTTCGAAATTGTCTTGTGGCCCGACGACATGTTCGACGGCATGTCGGAACTCGGTGGCCAGTTGACCGTGCGTTACAAGCACGAGTCCGATCATTCTTTGGTGGCTCCCGTCATCGCCGCTTCACAGGCGCATTTTATGCTCGCCAGCCAATCCAGGCGGCGGGAGCGCTATCTTGTCGACGCGCGGCCCGTTGACAAGCCCAAAATTGCGCAGGCGCATGCCATTTTGACGCATTGCAGCAAAAAACCCGGAGCGGATCATAGAAAAGGCGCGATCGACAGCCGCGCCATCACGACCGGTAAGGCCGCCGGGATATTGCGTTCGACCACATCGACCTGTGGCACCAGACAACCCACGATGCTGCTAGCGGCATCCTCCTGGAAGCGCGGCGCTTCATCGGCCGGCACCAGGTGGACATGCAGGTCGACGAGGCCTGCCGGCTCGAATGGCAGAGGCCGGGGGCCGAGCCCAGGCACCTCGACGAGGCCTTCTATGGCGGCGGGAGCGCGGCACAGAAGCCGCCCGGCATGCGCCTCGACAAAGAGCTGATCGTCACCGACGAGCCGCGCGAACGATCCGCGCTGGCGACAATGATCTATGAGCGCCAGCGCCAGCGCCGTCTTGCCCGAGCCGGAGGCTCCGGTGATGAGAATGCCGCGCTCGCCGATCAAAACCATTGTCGCGTGAATGTTTTCAGGCTGCACGGCTGGACCAGGCATGGTTGGAATTCATGCTCTCAGCCTTCGGCCGGCAACGTCACCACAAAACGCGCGCCCTTGATCTCGCCGGGTTTGGTGCCGGGGATGTTCTCGGCGGTGAGCGTGCCGCCATGGGCCTCGACGATCTGCCTGGATATCGACAGGCCAAGGCCCGAATTCTGGCCGAACGCCTCGCCGGCCGGCCGGTCCGTGTAGAAGCGTTCGAAGATGCGGTCGATGTTGTCGGCGCGGATGCCGGGGCCATTGTCGTCGACGGTGACGATGTTGAACTTGCCGGCACGCGCCAGCGACAGGCTGATGTGGCCATGATCCTCGGGAACGAAGGAACGGGCGTTCTCGATCAAATTGGTGATGACCTGGCCGATGCGCAGATCATGGCCGACGACGACATAGCCTTTGAC
Source organism: Mesorhizobium sp. AD1-1 (assembly GCF_020164655.1). NCBI lineage: Bacteria > Pseudomonadati > Pseudomonadota > Alphaproteobacteria > Hyphomicrobiales > Phyllobacteriaceae > Mesorhizobium > Mesorhizobium sp. AD1-1. The sequence continues at coordinate 61,681 of NZ_JAIUGP010000001.1, read as the reverse complement.
GCCCTGCGGCAGTTTGGCGGCCTTGAACTCGATCTCGACCGCCTTCTTGTTGCGCGTCGCTTCGCGCGAAACGGCGACCAGATCGGTGATGAATTTCTTCAAATCGACCGTTCCCGCATCTTCACGCGCGAGTTCCGCGTCCAGGCGCGATGCGTCGGAAATATCGGTGATGAGCCGGTCCAGCCGCCTGACATCGTGCTGGATGATATCCATCAGCCGGCCGCGCGAATCGTCGTTCTTGGCCAGCGGCAAGGTCTCCACCGCGCTGCGCAGCGACGTCAGCGGGTTTTTCAGCTCGTGCGAGACATCGGCCGCGAAGCTTTCGATCGCCTCGATCCGGGCGTAGAGCGCGTTGGTCATGTCGCGTATGGCGATCGACAGATTGCCGATCTCGTCCTGGCGGTCGGAAAAGTCGGGGATCTCCTCACGGCTCTTGACGCCGCGCCGCACTCGCACCGCCGCCGCCGACAGCCGGCGCAGCGGATTGGCGATGGTCGAGGCGAGCAGCATCGACAGGATGGCGGTGACAAGGGCCGCGATGCCGAAGACGCGCAGGATCGCCTTGCGCTCGGCGGCGACGATCTTGTCGATGTCGCCGCCTTCGGTCGACAGCATCAGCACGCCCAGGACGGCACGAAAGCGCTGGATCGGCACCGCCACCGAAACGATCTGCTCGCCCTGCTCGCTGACGCGCACGATGGTCGAAGGGCTGCCGGTGAGCGCCTTGACCACTTCCGGGAAAGCGGCGCCATTGCCGCCCGGCTGCTCGTGATAGACCGGCAGCTCGGTGTTGCGGAAGAAGTCGAAGACGAATTTCTGGATGCGCTCGACCAGATCGGGCTCTTCTTCCTCGACCGGCGGCAGGTCGTAGCGCAGGATCTGGCCACGCGAATAGAGGTGGCGCGAATCGAGCAGCAGATTGGCGTCGCGGTCATAGATGCGGGCGCGGGTCCTGGTCGGCGAGATCAGCCTTCGCAGCACCGGGGCGACACGCTCCGGGTTGATGGGGAAATCGAGATTGTCGAGCTGGTCGGAGCCCGGCCCCAGGCTTTCGCCGGCCTGCAGTTCAAGCAGCTTTTCCGGGTCGATGCTGATCGAATCCGTCTCGACCGTCGCCGAAGCGGCAATGGCGCCGGCGATGATCTCGCCCTGGGTCATCAGGCTTTCGACGCGGGCGTCGATCAGCCCGTCGCGGAAGGTGTTGAGATAGAGGATGCCGGTCACCAGCACGGCGAGGCCGGCAAGGTTGAGGAACAGGATACGCCGCGTCAGGCTGGAAAAGATGTGATGGCCAAGGAAGCGGCGCATCGGCACCGTGATCTTCGAGACGAAGGACGGCATGATCCGCGACGGCCGCCTGGAGGCGCCCGCCGGTCTTGTTCGCTGTGCTTCCACTGCCATCGAATAGCAGGCCCTGCTACTTATGCTTCGCGGAACCGGTATCCGACTCCGTAAAGGGTTTCGATCATCTCGAAGTCGTCGTCGACGGCCTTGAACTTCTTGCGCAGCCGCTTGATGTGGCTGTCGATGGTGCGGTCGTCGACATAGACCTGTTCATCATAAGCCGAATCCATCAGCGCATCACGGCTTTTTACGACACCGGGACGCTGCGCCAGCGAATGCAGGATCAGGAACTCGGTGACGGTGAGCGTCACCGGCTCGCCCTTCCAGGTGCAGGTGTGGCGCTCCTGGTCCATGACGAGCTGGCCGCGCTCGAGAGAGCGGGCCTGCTGGCTGGGTGTCTTGGCGGCGGCCTCGCGGGCACTGGCGCGGCGCAGCACGGCGCGCACGCGCTCGACCAGCAGGCGCTGTGAGAAGGGTTTGCGGATGAAATCGTCGGCACCCATCTTGAGGCCGAACAATTCGTCGATCTCGTCGTCCTTGGAGGTCAGGAAGATCACCGGCAGGTCGGACTTCTGGCGCATCCGGCGCAGCAGTTCCATGCCGTCCATGCGCGGCATCTTGATGTCGAGGATGGCAAGGTTCGGCGGGCGTGCCGCCAGGCCTTCCAGCGCCGACGCACCATCCGTGTATGTCTCGACGCGATACCCCTCGGATTCCAGGGCGATCGACACCGATGTCAGAATGTTGCGGTCGTCATCGACAAGCGCGATTGTTGCCATTTCAAGCGGCTCCCTCATGAGCTGTCCCTTCTGTCGTAGAGAAGGGGCTTTTGCAGGACAAATTAGGTACAAAATGTGGCATAGGCCTTGTCCGCTGTCACGCGCGGCATGCCGGCGGCCACAATCCTACCTCGACATGGATTGGACGAACGTACATCGCCAATCCTTTGGGCAACCGCGAAACTTTTTGCACATATAAACGATTTAAACAACTTTCAAAATATTTAAATCGATTAATGATTTGATATCATTTGGCTTTTCTGGTTCTGACCATCTCAGCCCGCGTAGTGGGCGTGCCGGGAAGGTGCCGGCAAAGATGCGGCAAATCCAAGAGGGACACTCGATGTCGGAAGTCGGCAAACGCAATTCCGCCTGCGCGATCGATCATATCGGCCTGAAAACCACCGGCGTGGTGCGCTATAATTTCGGTGCGGCTGCCCTTTATGAGGACTCGATCCGGCGCGGCGAAGCCCGCTTGACGGCACATGGCGCGCTGGTCGCCGAAACAGGCCAGCACACCGGCCGCTCGCCCAAGGACAAGTTTGTCGTCCGCAACAGTGACACCGAACCGCACGTCTGGTGGGACAACAACAAGGCAATTTCACAAGCCCAGTTCGACACGCTGCTCGCCGATTTCCAGGCGCATGCCGCGGACAAGGATCTATACGTCCAGGACCTGATCGGCGGCGCCGATGCGGAGCTGAAGCTGCCGACCAGGGTGGTCACCGAATTTGCCTGGCACTCGCTGTTCATCCGCAATCTGCTCATTCGTCCCGATGCCGCCGAGCTCGAGCATTTCGTGCCTGATATGACGATCATCTACCTGCCGTCCTTCCGCGCCGATCCCGCCCGCCACGGCAGCCGCACCGAAACGGTGATCGCCGTGGATCTCACGCGCAAGGTCGTGCTGATCGGCGGCACCTCCTATGCCGGCGAGATGAAGAAGTCGGTGTTCACCATGCTCAACTATCTGCTGCCGGCGAAAGGCGTGATGCCGATGCATTGCTCGGCCAACGAGGGTACGTCCGGCGACGCCGCCATCTTCTTCGGCCTGTCGGGCACCGGCAAGACGACACTCTCGGCCGATCCCTCGCGCACGCTGATCGGCGACGACGAGCATGGCTGGGGACCCCACGGCATCTTCAATTTCGAAGGCGGCTGCTACGCCAAGACGATCAAGCTGTCGGCGGAAGCCGAGCCGGAAATCTTCGCCACCACGCAGCGCTTCGGCACGGTGCTGGAAAATGTCGTGCTCGACGCTGATGGCGTGCCGGATTTCAACGACGGAAGGCTGACCGAAAACACACGCTGCGCCTACCCGCTGGATTTCATCCCCAACGCCAGCAAGACCGGCCGCGCCAACCATCCGAAGAACATCATCATGCTGACCGCCGATGCGTTCGGCGTGATGCCGCCGATCGCGCGGCTGACCCCGGCGCAGGCGATGTATCATTTCCTCTCCGGCTACACCGCCAAGGTGGCCGGAACCGAAAAGGGCGTGACCGAGCCCGAAGCGACGTTTTCGACCTGTTTCGGCGCCCCGTTCATGCCGCGCCATCCATCGGAATACGGCAATCTGCTGCGCGAGCTGATTGCCCACCACGGCGCCGATTGCTGGCTGGTCAACACCGGCTGGACCGGCGGCGCCTACGGCACCGGCAAGCGCATGCCGATCAAGGCGACGCGGGCCTTGCTTGCCGCCGCACTCGACGGCTCGCTCAAGACGGCCGAGTTCCGCACCGACCCTCATTTCGGTTTCGAGGTGCCGGTGGCGGTTCGAGGCGTCGACAGCGCCATTCTCGACCCGCGCTCCACCTGGGCCGACAAGGCCGGCTATGACCGGCAGGCGGCAAGGCTGGTCGGCATGTTCGCCGTCAATTTCGAGAAATTCGAAAGCCATGTCGATGCCGTGGTGCTGGGTGCGGCGCCGCGCATGCAGGAAGCGGCGGAGTAATCGCGCTACGGGGTTCAGCTTCGTTGAAAGGCCCGGTTCGATCGGGCCTTTTCTTTTTCGATCCGCCGCGCCATGACTGCGGCATGGCGAGCGACGACAATATCTTCATATCAGGCGATGCGGTGATCCATCCGGGCGACCTGCACGAGGATTTCATCCGCTCGTCCGGTCCCGGCGGCCAGAACGTCAACAAGGTGGCGACGGCGGTGCAACTGCGCTTCGACGCCGCCAACGCAGCGGGTCTGTCGGAGCGCGTGCGCGAGCGGACGATCAAGCTTGCCGGCCAGCGTGCCACCAAGGACGGCGTCATCGTCATCGAAGCGGGCCGCTTCCGCACCCAGGAACAGAACCGGGCGGACGCCCGGGCACGGCTGACGGCATTGGTCGCCAAGGCCGCCGAGCCGCCACCGCCGCCGCGCAAGAAGACGCGGCCGTCGAAAGGTGCCGTGGAACGGCGGCTGAAGAGCAAGGCCGGGCGCGGCACGATCAAGAAGCTGCGCGGCCGGGTGGAGAACGATTAAGCACCACACCAATCACGCGCACAAAACGACTTCCCAAGCACGCTCACTCAAAGGAAATATTGCGCCCTGGCGGAAATTCTCCCGGATCGGGCAGAGCGTCCGTAGACGCGGCGCGTCCACGTCTGATTGCATTGCATTCATGAAAGTTGGCTTGCCGGTGGGGATCATGAACGCCTCCATGCAGGGCCATTGCAAATAGCAAGACCGTATGCGGAACGCCGGACGCCGCCGGGAATATTCCATAGCTTGGCTCTCGGCCCTGCGAGCAGCGGGAGTGCCGCAGCATCGGTCAAACAAGACCGGGGATCGGCCTCGTCTTGCCGCTCATATGGGCGCCCAGTGTCAATGCTCGCGGGAAATTCCGAACAGCCGCCGCCATCAAGGCGGGACCGGCGGGGCTGAGGGCTATTCGGGCGAGGACTGCAGCTGCGTGAACCCGCGTCGAAAACAATTCTCTCCAGGCCGCTTGATAGCGTCTGCCGGCCAGTTCGCGCCCGGCTCGGCCGCGTGGCGCGCGCGCGAGTTCCTCGGCCAGCAGCCAACCGGACTGAAGCGCCATTGAAATGCCTTCGGCGATGATCGGATGCGACTCGCCTGCGGCGTTGCCGACGCGGAAGATATCCCGCTCGTAACAGGAGCGGATGCCAGGCTGGATTGGACCTGCGGCAAGCCACGGACCATCGAGGTGGACTCCATCCAGAGCATCGCTCACGCCTCGGCAAGAAGCCATGAGATGGCGAAACACCGCTTCAGCAGCCGACACTTGGCCATCCTGTTTGGGGCCATCCCATCCGGAGCTACGGTTCCTGCGCAGTCGGGCGAGCATGTCGCGCCTTATGCAGCACGAGATCGACAGCCGGCCATGATCGGCCAGGACCATGCCGCCGTAGCCGCCGGAAAACGCCAGCAACGGCATCAGATCAGGCGCGAGTGACGACCCGGTGAAATGCGCCTTGAAGCCAAGCAAGTCCGACGGGTGGCTGGTCTTTTGGAGTTGGCTTGGCAGCGGTCCCGGTTCCCAGGAACCGTGCGCTCCAACAATTACCGGCGCCCGCAAGGTCGTCGTCTCGTCGCCCGAATTCTCGTCCCTCGCCTGAATGCGCACCCTTTGCATGTCCTCGTCCCGCTCGATGGCGACCGCCCGGCAAGGCTGGAATATCTCGGCGCCCGCCGATCGCGCCGCCTGCAAGAGCAGAGCGTCGAGAACGTCCCGGCCCAGCGCCCGGCCGAAGCCGTCGTTTGCAGCGAGCCCATATTTTGCACCCGGCATAGGCGCCTCGACGCAGGTCTCGCTGGAAAAGAAACCGACGCGGCGGACTTCGGGGCCGGCGTTGGCGCGCCAAGCATCGCCGATGTCCAGACGGTCGAGCAGAGCGATGTTACTCGCCGAGATGTACTCGCCGCAGACTTTGCGGCGGGGGAATGCACTCTTTTCCACAATGGCCACGGCCCATCCGCGCAGGGCCAGCGCCAGCGCGACGGAGGAACCTGCGGGGCCTGCGCCTATGATGATGGCATCGTAGGTCGACAATCGCGTCATGGGTCACTACCGGCATTGGTACTGGCGCCGACGAATACGTGCGAAAAGGGACCAACGCGCCGCTCTCTCAATGACTTGCCATTCGCTGCAAGCCAGAGAGCAGATAGCTCCCTGCCGCGAAAGCCGGCGCGCACGCTCTGGGCCGCGTCATGTCGGGTGACGTCGTTGGCGCCGATCGCCAGGAGAAGCCGGGCTGCGGCGAGCGCCGACATTGCCCTCTGCGGTTCGATCGCCAGGAGCAGCGGGGCCTTCGGCGCCAGCAGCAAAAACAGACGCACCAGCTCTGCGTCGTCGAAATGATGCAGGAAAAGATTCACAGTGATAGCGTCGAAGCCCCTGCCGTCAGTTCTTTCCATCCAGTCGAAGACGTCGGCGGTGATACCTTCGACAGCCCATCCCAGCCTGTCGAACTCGGCCGAAAGTTCAGTGGTGACGAGGCCGACGCGATCGAGGAGCGTCAGTTCGACCTCAGGCCAATGCCTGGCGATGCGCCGCGCCACTGCGAGCATGGAGGTACCGTCGCCAGCGCCGATCTCCAGAATGCGACGTGGTGGCGTTGGCACGAATTTCCGCAACAATGACGCCATGATCGGCGCCTGAAACATCAACGCATTAATACGTCGAAGGTCATGGCGCGACGCGCGCGCCCGCGGATCGTCGGCTGCAAGCCCGTCAAGGATTTCCGGGACAAGGCTGCGGTGGCTGAGCGAATTCATGACACGGTTCGAAAAAGCATGGTTTCGGCCGTCAATCCGGGTCCGAACGACATGCCGCAGCCAAGCAGTCCGGACGGCGCCCTCAGCATCTCTTCCATCACAAACATGACCGTCGCCGACGACATGTTGCCGTATCGGCGCAGCACATCGCGCGATGGAGTGAGCGCGGTGGGCGCGAGGTTCAGCGCCCTTTCGACGGCGTCAAGAATCGAACGTCCGCCGGGGTGTATGGCCCAGAGATCGATCGCTTCGGTTGGCCGGTTGCCGAGGATGGCGCCCTGGTTGGTCCGCACAATTTCATGAACCGTCGCCGGCACCTGACCGGAAAGAACCATATCGAAGCCGTGGTCGCGAATGTCCCACCTCATCAGGTCCCGCCGCTCGTAGGCGACGGTGCAATGAAAGCTGTCGAGTTCGATGCCGGGCGGCTCGGCGGTGACAAGTGCTGCCGCGCAGCCGTCGCCCCAGAGGCAGAAGGACAGCAGTTTTTCCAGCTCGGCGGTTTCCCTGAGATGCAACGTGCAGAGTTCGATATTGACCAGCAGGACCCTCGATTGCGGGTCGGAGCGAACGATGTGACGGGCCAGCTTGAGGGCGTTGACCGCGGCATAGCAACCCATGAACCCGATCATCGTGCGCTCGACCCTGTCCGACAGACCGCAGCGCTGAATCAGGTCCAAGTCGATACCTGGCGCGGAAAACCCTGTGCAGGTGGTGACGATGAGATGGGTGATGCGTGATGCTTCGTCGCCAAGCTGCAATCCGTCGACGCCTTTTTGTGCCAGCACAGGCGCGGCTTCGCAAAACATCGCCATTCTCGCGGCCGTTCCGGGGAATGCACCACGGACAAAGGTTCCGGCACGATCTACATAGGCCCCCTCGGGGTCGAGGGCGGGCGCAAAGCAGGAATAACGGCTTTCGATGCCGGCAAGGCCGGCCATGCGTTCAAAAATCCTCCGGTGATCGGCAGCAAGCATGGAAGCCGCGAATTGCAGATAGAATTGATGAACCTCATGTTCCGGAACCACTGTCGCGATCCGGTTGATATAGGCGTTGGCAGACATTTCCGGTCTCCCTGGGCGTCGTGCGGCGTCGCGCTGCCGCCAAAGGGTCTTTGCTCAATAGGCACCAATGTTGGTCGCCGGGCTTTGAGCGTTGCCTGTTCCATAAACGTTTCAGAAAACGAGTTTCGTCCCGGACGGGGCGGCCGCCTGCCGGCCCGGCTGACATTGCAGCAGCATTTTCTGCTCAGGGCTGATGTCAATGGGTGGCGCAGCTCATCCCAGCGTACCACCAAGGACGGTATCATCGTCATCGAAGCGGGCCGCTTCCGCACCCAGGAACAGAACCGGGCGGATGCGCGGGCACGGCTGACGGCATTGGTCGCCAAGGCCGCCGAGCCGCCACCGCCGCCGCGCAAGAAGACGGGGCCGTCGAAAGGTGCCGTGGAACGGCGGCTGAAGAGCAAGGCCGGGCGCGGCACGATCAAGAAGCTGCGCGGCCGGGTGGAGAACGATTGAGCACCGCGAAGCTGCAACGCGCGGGTGGCTTCCAATTCTGGGTTGCAGATGGCAAGCTGCGATCACCCACCACAGCAATGGAGACCAACGATGGGCATGTTCGATTTCGTCAAGAGTGTCGGCAAGAAACTGGGCATCGGCGGTGACGACGAAGCCGCACCCACGGCCGACACACTCAAGAAGGAGCTCGATTCGCACAAGCTCGGCACCGATGGCGTCGAGGTCGTCGTCAACGGCGATACGGCGGTGCTGAAGGGTGTGGTCAAGGACCAGTCGATTTTCGAGAAGGCGGTCATCGCCGTCGGCAACACGCTCGGCGTCTCCAAGGTGCAGGCGGACGAATTACAGGTCGCGCCAGCACCTGGCACCGCCGCCGCCCCGGCCAAGGAGCCCACCTTTTACACCGTGAAGAAGGGCGACAATCTCTGGAAGATCGCCGAGAAAAGCTACGGCAAGGGCCAAGGCGTCAAGAACACGGTCATATTCGAGGCCAACAAGCCGATGCTGACCCATCCCGACAAGATCTATCCGGGCCAGGTGCTGCGCATCCCCGACCTCGCCTGATCGGCGACTGCCAATTCGACAAGAGCGGCGGCTTTCGGGTCGCCGTTTTCATTTGATCGTGACATTTTACGGTTCCGAACCATCCAAGATGGCGATCGAATCCGTGCTCGTTCTGCCCAAAGGCGTCCGCCACATGCCGGCCTACCTGTCACGCACCGTGCAGGAAGAACTGGTCGACGAGGTGAGACGGATCGTGCAGCAGGCGCCGCTGTTCGTGCCGGCCATGCCGCGCACCGGCAAGGAGATGAGCGTGCGCATGACCAATTGCGGGCCGCTGGGCTGGGTCACCGACAAGGAGCACGGCTATCGTTACCAGCCGGCGCATCCGCTAACCGGGGCGCCTTGGCCGCCAATTCCGGATGCGCTGCTCGACCTGTGGCGCGAGGTCTCGGGCTATCCGCATCCGCCGGAAGCGTGCCTGATCAATTTCTACACGGCGGATGCGAAGATGGGCCTGCATCAGGACCGCGACGAGACCGATTTTTCGGCGCCGGTCGTCTCCGTCTCGCTCGGCGACGACTGCCTGTTCCGGGTTGGCCAGACCACGCGTGATGGCGCCACCAAGTCGTTCAGGCTGCAAAGCGGTGATGTCGTGGTGCTCGGCGGCGAGGGGCGGCTGTGCTTTCACGGCGTCGATCGGATCTATCCCTCGACCTCGGCGCTGCTGAAAAACGGTGGGCGGATCAATCTGACATTGCGACGGGTGACGAAGCCGGCCGTCACAGCTTCCTGAGCGCCACTTCCTCGATCAGGTGGTCGGCCCCCTTGCGCAGGATCAAGTCGGCGCGGGCCCGCGTCGGCAGGATGTTCTCGCGCAGATTCTTCAAATTGATGTTGGTCCACAGGCCTTCGGCGATGGCGCGCGCCGAACCCTCCGACAGCTGCGAGTAGCGGTGAAAGAAGGAGTCCGGATTGCGGAATGCGGTCTCACGCAGCCGCATGAAGCGGGAAATGTACCAGTTGTGGATCAGCTTCTCGTCGGCATCGATGTAGATGGCGAAGTCGAAGAAGTCCGACAGGAAAGGCACGATCTTGCCGTCCTGCGGCAGCTTGCCGGGCTGCAGGACATTGATGCCTTCGAAGATCAATATGTCGGGCCGGTCGATGGTGACGAACTCGCCGGGAATGACGTCATAGGTGAGGTGCGAATAGACCGGCGCGCGGACATCGGGCAGCGCCGACTTGATGCCCGACAGGAAGCGCAGCAGCGCGCCGACATCGTAACTGTCTGGAAAACCCTTGCGCTCCATCAGGTTCTCGCGGCGCAGGACCTCGTTGGGCAGCAGGAAGCCGTCGGTGGTGATGAGATCGACCTTGGGGCTCGACGGCCAGCGCGCCAAAAGCTCCTTCAGCACGCGTGCGGTGGTCGATTTGCCGACCGCGACGGAACCGGCGATGCCGATGATGAAGGGCGTCTTGACCACGTCGACCGCGTTGAAGAAGGCCTGGCGTTGCCGAAACAGCAGCTGGCTCGCTTCGACATGAGCCGACAACAGCCGCGACAGCGACAGATAGATGCGCGTGACCTCTTCGAGATCGACCGGATCGTTGAGCGACCGCAGGCGGCGGAATTCGTCCGCACTCAGCGTCAGCGGCGTGTCGGCGCGGAATTGCGACCATTGCTCGGCGGAGAAGAAGCGAAACGGGGAATACTTCTCGGTCGGCGCGAGCTGATCCATCGAGATACCTGCCCTTCCTCGCGGTCAGCCCTTGGGCCGTGACGCCTTCTCGGCGATGCCCGAACGCCGGGTGCGGCCTTCGAGCTCCTTGAGCACGTCGCTCAGCGAAACCCCCGAGAGGCCGAGAACGACGAGCCAATGATATATAAGATCGGCACTTTCCGAAACGAGGGCCTGTTTGTCGCCCTTGACGGCGGCAATCACCGTCTCGACTGCTTCCTCGCCGAGTTTCTGCGCCGCCTTGTCGATGCCGCGCGCGAACAGTTTTGCCGTCCACGATTCCCGGTCGCCGGAATGGGCGCGTTCCCTAATGGTTTCTTCAAGATCTGACAGCGAAAACTCAGCCATGGCGCCATCTATCTGCTTGTTTAGGCATGATCTTTTCCGAAAACCGGTTCCCACTTTTCGGGATCATGCTTTAGGGCCGATTATTCACAGAGTCCAGCCGCATCGGCAGCCCTGCGGCGGCCATATGCGCTTTGGCCTGCGCTATCGTGTAGGTACCGAAATGGAAGATGGACGCGGCCAGCACCGCACCGGCATGGCCGTCGCGAATGCCTTCGACCATGTGGTCGAGCGTGCCGACGCCGCCGGAAGCGATGACCGGCGCGCGCACGGCGTCTGATATCGCGCGGGTCAGCGCGATGTCGTAGCCGGCCTTGGTGCCGTCGCGATCCATCGAGGTCAGCAGGATCTCGCCGGCGCCGCGATCGACCATTTTCCGCGCGAACTCGACCGCGTCGATGCCGGTCTTTTCGCGCCCGCCATGGGTGAAGATCTCCCAGCGGTCGGCCTCACCGGTGGCGGACACTTTCTTGGCGTCGATGGCGACGACGATGCACTGGTTGCCGAACTTGTCGGCGGCCTCGGCAACGAAATCCGGGTTCTTCACCGCCGCCGTGTTGATCGACACCTTGTCGGCGCCGGCCAGCAGCAGCTTCCTGATGTCGGCGACCTGGCGCACGCCGCCGCCGACGGTCAGCGGCATGAAGCATTGTTCGGCGGTGCGTGCGATGACGTCGAAGATGGTTTCGCGATTGTCCGACGAAGCAGTGATGTCGAGGAAGCAAAGCTCGTCGGCGCCGGCCGCGTCATAGGCCTTGGCCGCCTCGACCGGATCGCCGGCGTCGACGAGATCGACGAAGTTGACGCCCTTGACGACACGGCCGTTCTTGACGTCGAGACAGGGGATGACACGGGCTTTCAGCATCAGCGGCCCTCTATCGTGGCGATGAGATCGTTCAGCAACTGGCCGACCAGCGGCGGAACATCGGCCTGCGCGTCGAAAGCCGGGTCGTAGGCGGAGACGGTGATGCCGACGACCGGCAGCGCAAGCGCCATGGCGCAAGTGGCGTCGCGCAACTGCTCCGGGCTCGGGCCGCCCGAAGTGATATAGCGGTTGGCCTGCAACTCCCGGGGATCATGCACGTCCATGTCGAGGTGCATGTGCACGCGTTTGGCGCCGGCGATCTTCAGTCTTTCGGTCGCCTGGGCCACCCCGGCGCATTCCGTCCGCACGATCGGCAGCGTCTCCAGCAGCCGCTTCTCGTCCGGATCGAGATCGCGCGCGTTGACGAGCACGCAACGCGACGGATCGATCGGCTTGAAGCCGGGAATGGCCGACGCCATCGGCCTCCAGCACAGGCCAAGCACCGTCGCCAGCGCCATGCCGTCGAGAAAGCCGTATGCCGATGTCTCGGGCGTGTTGAGGTCGCCATGCTGGTCGGCCCAGATGATCGCATCGGCGTCCTCGCCGGCGACCGCACCGGCTGATGTCAGGCAGTTTCCCGCAAGGACGATGGGAAACCGACCGGCGTCACGGGCAAGGCGAACCTCGGTCGCAACCGCGTTGCAGACAGCAAAGCCGGTGGCGATCTCGCGCTCCTGGATGTCTCCGACCCTGCCGATGTCTTCCACCGTAACGTCATGGCCGGCCATGGTCAGCGCGTCGACGAGCCCGCCTGATATCAGTGCGTCCGGGCCCTGGCCCATGCCGCCATGGTAATGACCGCTGTCGTAGGAGGCCAGGATGATGGAGATTTTCACGTCCGCGTCTCCGCCCTGCCCTGCAGGATCGCCAGGGCCTCGGCCGGATCGATGCGGCCGTCATAGAGCGCGCGCCCGGAGATCGCCCCTTCGAGCTTTTGCGCATCGGGCATGGTCATGCGCACGATGTCGGCGACCGAGGCGAGGCCGCCCGACGCGATGACCGGGATCGATACGGCATCGGCGAGATCGATGGTGGCGTCCCAGTTGATGCCGGTCAAAACGCCGTCGCGGTCGATATCGGTGTAGATGATGGCGGCGACTCCGGCGCCCTCGAATTTCCTCGCCAGTTCGACGACGCCGAGGCTCGACGCCTCGGCCCAGCCCTCGACGGCGACCTTGCCGCCCTTAGCGTCGATGCCGACGGCGACCTTGCCCGGAAACGCCTTGCAGGCCTGTCTGACCAGGTCCGGGTCACGCACCGCCACCGTGCCGAGGATGACACGGGCCAGCCCGCGATCGAGCCAGTCCTCGATCTGCGCCAGCGTGCGGATGCCGCCGCCGAGCTGCACAGGGTTCTTCGTCGCCTTGAGGATGGCGCCGACCGCCGCGCTGTTGACGCTCTGGCCCTGGAAGGCGCCGTTGAGGTCGACGACATGCAGCCATTCGAAGCCCTGTTGCTCGAAGGCCCGCGCCTGCGCTGCAGGATCATCGTTGTAGATGGTCGCGGTGGCCATGTCGCCGTGCTTCAGGCGCACGCACTGGCCGTCCTTGAGATCGATGGCGGGGAAAAGGATCATCCGTTCAGGCGCCTTCCACAATGGCGAAATGCGATGTCGAATAGAGACGTCGGAACTTCAGCGCCGCCTGGTATTCGGGCGAATGGAAGCAGGCGAGTGCGACCGCGTAGCTCTCGAACTCGATGATGACATGGCGATTGCCCGACGACCCTTCCGGGCTCGACGACTGACCGCCGCGGGTCAGGAATTTTGCGCCATATTTGTCGAAAGCCGCTTTGTTGGCGGCAATGTATAGCGGATAGTTTTCCGGATCGGTCACCTCGACCATCGCCATCCAGTAACCCTTCTTGCTCATCGGTTTCCCCTTTGCTTGAGCATGATCTCGGGACAAACGGGACCGTTTGTCCGAGAAAACCGGGGTCCACTTTTCGGGATCATGCTCTAGGGCCTCCAGCGCAGGAAATTGGTGATCAGGGCGAGGCCCAGCGCCTGGCTCTTTTCCGGGTGGAATTGCGTGCCGACGAGATTGTCGCGGGCGACGGCCGCCGTCACCGGCCCGCCATAATCGGCGACCGCCAGCACTTCGTCCGGCTTGCGCGCATCGAGGTGGTAGGAGTGCACGAAATAGGCGTGCAGCCCGTTGGTCCCGGTGGGAATGCCGGCAAACAGTGGATGCTGGCGTTTGAGTTCGATCGTGTTCCAGCCGATCTGCGGGATCTTCAGCGCCGGATCGGAAGGCATGATCTCCTTGACGTCGCCCGATATCCAGCCGAAGCCCTCGGTAATTGTCTTTTCAAGGCCGCGCTGCGACATCAGTTGCATGCCGACGCAGATGCCGAGGAAAGGCCGGCCCTTGACGATCGCGACATCCTCGACGGCTTCCCGCATGCCTTCGACGGCCTGCAGGCCGGCCGCGCAATCGGCATAGGCGCCGACGCCGGGCAGGACGATGCGATCGGCCGTGCGCACCCGCTCGGCATCGGCCGTCAGGTCGATCTGCGCCGCGATGCCGGCTTCGCGCGCGGCGCGCTCGAAAGCCTTGGTGGCCGAGCGCAGATTGCCCGAGCCGTAGTCGATGATCGCAACCCGCATATCAGCTTCTTCCCGGAATCATGTCAGTTTCTTCCCGGTATGTGGGTCAGCCCCAGCGCAATGCCCGGCTGCGCTGGCCGCGCGAAGGCAGCATCGGGGACCATGCGCGGCGCCGGCACAACCTCATCGGCAAGCGCTTCCGCCTCCAGCGCATAGCGTGTGTCGGCATCGTCGAGCCAACCGGCTTCGACCGCGCCCCACTCGTGCCAACCACGCCGGCGAAGTGCCGCGATGCGCAGGCCTTGCCCTTCCAGGCCGACATAGAGCGAAACCAGCAACGACAGCAGCGACCCGGCCACACCAAGGCCGAGCTTCTGGCCCAGCATCGAAAGCAGGCCCATGACGACGAAGGCAAGTGCTGCTTCGATCCACAGCCGATGCCAGGCGAACCATAGCGGCGGCACCAGGAGGCCCAGCCAGGTGAAGCCATCGCGGACAAAGGCCGTCGCATCAGCCTTTTCGCTGCGGCCTGGCGGTTCCATCACGACGTAGGTGGCCATGGCCTTATCCCTTCAACGATCCCTTGGTGGAGGGAACCGCATCCGGCTGGCGCGGATCGCGTTCGAGAGCAGCGCGCAGCGCGCGCGCCACCGCCTTGAAGCAGGTCTCGGCGATGTGATGGTTGTTGGCGCCATAGTGGTTGGTGACATGCAGCGTAATGCCGGCATTCTGCGCCAGCGCCTGGAAGAACTCGCGCACCAGTTCGGTGTCGAAGGTGCCGATCTTCGGCGACGAGAAGGAAACGTTCCAGACCAGGAAGGGACGGCCGGACACATCGATCGCGGCGCGCGTCAGCGTCTCGTCCATGGCAAGGTCGATCGAGGCATAGCGCATGATGCCGCGCCGCTCGCCGAGCGCCTTGGTCAAGGCCTGGCCGAGCGCGATGCCGGTGTCCTCGACCGTGTGGTGATCGTCGATATGCAGGTCGCCCTTGGCCCTGACCGTCATGTCGATCAGGGAATGGCGCGACAGCTGGTCCAGCATATGATCGAAGAAGCCCACCCCCGTGGCGATATCCGACTTGCCGGAACCGTCGACATGGACCGACACGGAGATGTCGGTTTCCTTGGTCTTACGGCTCGCTTCGGCGGAACGGGGCGGCATCACTCTATCCTTGTCCAGAGGTTCACATCGTGACCGGCTCAGAGGCTTCAAGCGCTCGCAGGCTTGAAAACGAAAGCCTTCTAGCAGCATGATCCGGCGATTGCCAGTTGCCTCCGGCATCGGTATCGGCCTTGCCAGAGAGCGATTTGCAATCACCGGCCCCATGCATACATATGGCCGATCAAAGTTACTCGTACCGCGCCAATCGCCTTATCGGGATGGCGCTGCTCGGAGCCCAAGAAATGTCCAATGAACTGACCATGCACGCCACGACCATCGTGACGGTGCGCAAGGGCAACAAGGTGGTGATCGCCGGCGACGGCCAGGTCAGCCTTGGCCAGACCATCATGAAGGGCAACGCCAAGAAGGTGCGCCGCATCGGCAAGGGCGGCAATGTGATTGCCGGTTTCGCCGGCGCCACCGCCGACGCCTTCACGCTTTTGGAGCGGCTCGAGGCCAAGCTCGAACAATATCCCGACCAGCTGACGCGCGCCTGCGTCGAGCTCGCCAAGGACTGGCGCACCGACCGCTATCTGCGCCGGCTGGAAGCGATGATGCTGGTGGCAGACAAGTCAGTCTCGCTGGCGCTGACCGGCACCGGCGACGTGCTCGAACCCGAATTCGGCGTCATGGCCATCGGTTCGGGCGGCAATTACGCGCTGGCCGCGGCCCGCGCGCTGATGGACAGCGACAAGGATGCCGAGGAGATCGCCCGCAAGGCGATGCAGATCGCATCCGACATCTGCGTCTACACCAACAACAATTTCGTCGTCGAAACGCTCGATGCCGCCTGAAGAGGTGGTGACCTATGATTTTCGGCCGGTGACGGAGAAAGACCTGCCGATGATCGCCGGCTGGCTTGCCCAGCCGCATGTTGCAGAGTGGTGGGACGATCCGGAGACGGAAATCGCCGGGATTAGCGATCATATCGACTCGATTTCCGTCGAGCCGCTGATCGTCGAGCTCGACGGCAAGCCGATCGCCTATCTGCAGAGCTACGATCCGCATCTGGAAGACGACCACCCCTACGCCGACCAGCCGTTCGGCACGCTCGGCATCGACGTGTCGATCGGCGTGCCGGAGCTGGTCGGGCGTGGCCATGGCTCGGCGATCGTGCGCCAATTCGTCGAACAGCTTTTCGAGGAAGGTGTTCCGCGCGTCATCATCGACCCGGATCCCGCCAATGTCAGGGCGATCCGCGCCTACGAAAAGGCCGGCTTTGTTGCCTTTGACACCAGAACATCGGAGTACGGGCCAGCCCTGTTGATGGCGCGCGACGCGACGCAGGAGCCCAATTGATCAGCGCCGAAACCCTCGACAAGGCAGTCGCGAAAGGTTTGATCTCGCAGACCTTGCGCGATCAGTTGGAGGCCATGGAACGCGCGGTCGCTCTCGCCCCCGAGGCCAGGCCCGCCGATGACGAGGGTGACGAGGAAAACCTGCGGCTGGTCGGCGGCGGCAACGATCTGTTCGTCACCGTGGGAACCGTTCTGCTCAGCGCCGGCTTCTTCTTTGTCCTCACCACCTTGCTTCCAGGCCAGACATTCTGGATCGCCGGCATCCTCGCGGTTTTCGCCTGGGGGCTCGCCGAAATCGTCACGCGTCAGCACCGGATGAAGCTATCGTCGTCCGTGCTTGCCCTGATTTTCATGGCCGCCATTCTGGCCGCTCTGGCGCTGCAAGTGGAGGCCAGCTTCGGCATACGCAAGCCGGAAACCATCTGGCAGCTATTGGCGTTGCGCCAGACGGCGTCCCGGGCCGGATATCTGTTCCTGGGCGGAGGAATAATCGCGGCGGCGATCTATTTCTGGCGCTTTCGCGTCCCCATCATTGCCGGGACCATCGCCATCGCCTTCACACTGCTTGCCTTCCTGCAAACGGCGATAATCCTGTATGACAGTGTGACAACCGGCGCGATTGCGCCGCCGCGCCTCGAGGACGTTCCCGAATTGCTTCGCGCGGCCCTTTACATGCCGCTGATCTGCGGCCTGATCGTGTTCGCAACGGGTGTCGCTTTTGACATTTACGACAGGGATCGACGCAAGATCTGGTCCGATTGCGCTTTCTGGCTCCATGTCGTCTCGGCGCCGATGCTGGTGCATCCGCTCTTTATCATGGCAACCGGCCAAAACGTCGTATTCGGACATATCGCGCCGGATGCCAATGCAACCATCATGCTGACGATTCTGATCCTTGGCTTCCTCTATGTCGCGCTGGCCATAGACCGCCGTTCGCTTCTGGTTCCTACATTGGCTTACTTCGGCTCGCTGGGCATCTATTATCTGGTGAATTCCGCCTCCGATTCGACGGGCATCCCGCCTTTTGCCTTGATCCTGGTCGTTGTTGGCGCGCTGATTATTCTGTTCGGGGCCGGCTGGCAGCGTATCCGGCGGATTGTGGTCAACCCCACCTTGCCGGCGGCCGTGATCCGCCGGCTGCCGCCGCTGAAGGCGTGACAGGGCTTTGTGATGATCGAGACGGCGACGCGAAACGAGGGGGAATGAACCGATGACGACACCGGCCACGGAAAACAGCTATTCGGCCTACGAAGACAGCTGGCGGATGGGGCTTCTGCTGGTGCTTGCCCTGGTCATCTTCCAGGCCGGGGCGCTCTACGGCATGGGGCGGACGCCGATCTGCACCTGCGGCTACGTCAAGCTCTGGCATGGCGTGGTGAACAGTTCGGAGAATTCCCAGCACATTTCGGACTGGTACACCTTCTCGCACATCATCCACGGCTTCCTGTTCTATGCGCTGGCGCGGTTCCTGTTCCCGCGTTCGCCGATCGGCCTGAGGCTGGCGTTCGCCGTCTTCATCGAGGGCGGCTGGGAGCTGCTGGAAAACAGCCCGTTCATCATCGACCGCTACCGCGCCGGCACCATTTCGCTCGATTACTATGGCGACAGCATCATCAATTCGGTGTCGGACACACTGGCCATGGTGCTGGGATTTGTGATGGCGCGAAGGCTACCTATATGGGTGATCGTCAGCCTCGCCATCATCTTCGAACTCGGCACCGGCTACCTCATCCGGGACAATCTGACACTCAACGTGATCATGCTGCTGCATCCGTTCGAGGCCATCAAGCAGTGGCAAAGTGGAATTTAGTGATATGAGCACATTTTCTCCCCGCGAAATCGTTTCGGAACTCGACCGCTTCATCATCGGCCAGAAGGACGCCAAGCGCGCCGTGGCCATTGCCTTGCGCAACCGCTGGCGCCGCCAGCAGCTGGAAGGCCAGATGCGCGAAGAGGTGATGCCCAAGAACATCCTGATGATCGGGCCGACCGGCGTCGGCAAGACGGAAATCTCGCGCCGCCTGGCGCGGCTGGCCGGTGCGCCCTTCGTCAAGGTCGAGGCGACCAAGTTCACCGAAGTCGGCTATGTCGGCCGCGATGTCGAGCAGATCATCCGCGACCTGGTCGAGATCGCCATCGGCCTGGTGCGCGAGAAGATGCGTGAGGACGTCAAGGCGCGCGCCCACGTCAACGCCGAGGAACGTGTGCTGGAAGCACTGGTCGGCAAGACGGCGAGCCCGGCCACCCGCGACAGTTTCCGCAAGAAGCTGCGCGACGGCGAGCTCGACGACAAGGAAATCGAGGTCGAGGTTGCCGACACCGGCAGCGGCGGCATGCCCGGATTTGAAATCCCCGGCATGCCGGGCGCCAATATCGGCGTGCTGAACATCAACGACATGCTGTCGAAGGCGATGGGCGGCAAGAAAACCAAGATGCGCAAGACGACGGTGAAGGAGTCCTACGACCTGCTGGTCAATGACGAGTCCGACAAGCTGCTCGATCAGGACGAGGTGGTGCGCCGGGCGCTCGATGCCGCGGAAAACGACGGCATCGTCTTCCTCGACGAGATCGACAAGATCGCGGCGAGATCGGACATTTCCGGCGGGCCCTCGCGCGAAGGCGTGCAGCGCGACCTGCTGCCGCTGGTCGAAGGCACCACGGTGGCGACCAAATACGGACCGTTGAAGACGGATCACATCCTGTTCATCGCCTCCGGCGCCTTCCACGTCTCGAAGCCGTCCGACCTGTTGCCGGAATTGCAGGGCCGCCTGCCGATCCGCGTCGAACTGCGGGCGCTGGAGAAGGACGATTTCGTGCGCATCCTGACCGAGACCGAGGCCAGCCTGATCAAGCAGTATATCGCTCTGATGAAGACCGAGGGCGTCGAGTTGACCTTCACCGAAGACGCCATCGATTCGCTCGCCGGCATCGCCGTCGATCTCAACGCCAGCGTCGAGAACATAGGCGCCAGGCGCCTGCAGACGGTGATGGAGCGGGTGCTGGACGAAATCTCCTACGATGCGCCCGACCGCAACGGAACGAGCGTCACTATCGACGCCGCCTATGTCGAAAAGCATGTCGGCGATCTGTCCAGGAATACCGACCTGTCGCGGTTCATCCTTTAAACGACGGCGCCGAAACGTTCCGGCGCCGGTCCAGGCAACATTTTCCGGCAAGCAAAATCATGTGTGGCCAGATGGTACCATCTGGCCACCTTTCGTCCTGCCGGGTGAAGGGGCGCTCTCGACTCGACCAAGAGCTTTACCTAGTTTGCGCGGCAATTCTCGATCTCTTGGTTGACGCAATTCCGGAAAACCGTTTCACACTTTTCCTGGAATTGCTTGGGCGGCGGGTGCATGAAAAAACTGATCCTGGTCATTCTCGGCTTGACGCTGGCGGCGACGCTGTTCGCCGCCGAGGCAGCGACATTGGTGCCGCCGGGAAATCGCAATGCCGTGCAGCCCGACATTCCCGGCGCCTCCAGCCGGCGCACGCAGGCGACCAACACCAGCTTCCAGGCGAAGTACCGCAAGGTCTATGCCCTGCTGCAGAACGACGCCGAATTGCGCGGCAAGATCAGGAAGGCGGCGGCCGCCTACGGCATCGATCCCCTGCACATCGTCGGCGCCATCGTCGGCGAGCACACCTACAATGTCGATGCTTATGACCGGCTGCAGACCTACTATGTCAAGGCGATCTCCTATCTCTCCAGCAAGCTGTCCTTCGCTTATGACGGCGAGGACATCACCGACTTCGTCCAGCGGCCGGAATTCAAGAAATGCGCGGGGATGTCCGACAGCTACGATCTGTGGGAATGCCGCGAACAGGTGTGGAACCGTTCGTTTCGCGGCAAGTCGGTCGGCGGGACCAGCTTTCCCGACGACCGCTTCGGCGCCACCTTCTTCCAGCCTTATTATGCCGGCCAGACCTTCGGCCTCGGCCAGCTCAATCCGCTGACCGCCCTGCAGATGAGCGATCTGGTGCACAAGGTTTCGGGCCTGCCCAAGCTCGACGTCGGCGATCCCAATTCGGTCTACAAGACCATCATGGATCCCGACCTGACGCTGCCCTACGTCGCCGCGACGATCAGGAAATCGATCGATGCCTATAAAAGCATTGCCGGCTTCGACATTTCGGGCAATCCCGGGCTGACCGCCACGCTCTACAATGTCGGCAATCCGGAGCAGCGCGCTTATGCGTTGAAGGCGGAGAACGACAGGCGCCGCGCCGCCGGTGAGCCCGAAAAGCTGCCGGAAGAGAATTATTATGGTTGGCTGGTGAACGACAAACTGCCGGAGCTGAAGGCGCTGTTTTAGGGCTGAGGTTCAGAGCCTTTACCTCCGCCTTGTAGTAGGTCGGACCGAAGGTTAGGGGCGGTGCCGCACTCCCATCCCGCAGCTGCGCAGCGGCCCCCGAAAAGGGGGAGCGTAGGCTCAGGCGGCCAACAACGACTTCAGCTTCACATCCTGTGATCCCAGCGCTTCCGGCGCCGGCTTGGCCCGCTTGGCGATCAGCATTTCGGCCAGCCTGATGTCGCGGGCGACCGCGTTGCCGGGGCCGATGCCGCTCGCCGCGACCAGCCTGCCGTCTTCAGCCAGATGGAAGAGGATGAAGGCGCCGTTGCCGAGATCGCGGCGCACGGTGTTTTTGCCCTCGTCGGGGAGCCCGGCGATCTGCAGGGACAGACCATACTGATCCGACCAGAACCACGGCACCGCCGCATGCGCCTCGCCGGCGCCGAGCATGTTCCTGGCCGCCAGCGCGCCCTGCTCCTGGGCGTTGCGCCAGGCTTCCAGCCGCACCCGGCGGCCGCCATAGACGGCGAGCGGAAACGAGCAGCAATCGCCGGCGGCAAAGATGTCGGGATCGCTGCTACGCAGCTCGGCATCGACTGCAATGCCATTGTCGATCGTCAGCCCCGCTTCGGCCGCAAGCCCGGTCACCGGCACGGCGCCGATGCCGATGATCGCGAGGTCGGCTGATATCTCCCGTCCGCCGGCAAGGGTGACGCGCACCTCGTTGCCATCGTCGGCGATGGACGCGATGCCGTCGCCGCACAGGACGTCGGCGCCCTCGGCGACATGCGCCTCATGGATGATTTCCGCGATCTCCGCCGGCACGCCGCGCATCAGGATTCGAGGCTGCGCCTCGATGACGGTGACCGCGGCACCGAGCTTGCGGGCCGCGGCGGCGAGTTCGAGGCCGATAAAGCCGCCGCCGATGACGGCGATACGGTTGCCGGGGGTGAGATGCGCGCGAATGGCGAGCGCATCAGCGAAGGTTCTGAGGTAGACGCAGCGCGGGCCCAGGCCCGGCATCGGCAGCTTGCGCGGCGTCGAACCGGTTGCCAGCAGGAGCTTGTCGTAAGGCAGGACCGATCCGTCCGACAGGCGCACAGTATGCGCCGCGCGATCGATCGCGACGGCCTGGACGGAATGGACATGCCGGATCGATTTCTCGGCCAGAATTGCGTCGCTGGCGATCGCCTTGATCTCGGGCGCATCGCTGGCCATCGCCTCCTTGGACAGAGGCGGGCGCTCATAGGGCAGATGCGGCTCGTCGCCGACCAGCGTCACCGGCCCCTGATAATCGAGGTCGCGCAGCGCCAATGCCGCCCGCCCGCCGCATTCGCCGGCGCCGATGATGAGCATCCCCCCCGCCATGTCAGTCATCCGATCTGGATCAGGACTTTGCCGGCATCGACCTTGACCGGATAGGTCTTGAGATTGATGCAGACCGGGGCGCCGCGGGCGTCACCCGTCTTGTAGTTGAAGCGCCCATTGTGCTTGGGGCATTCGATGATGTCATCCATCACCAGCCCGTCGGCCAGGTGCACCTTTTCATGCGTACAAAGGCCGTCGGTGGCGAAGAACTCGTCGTCGGGGCTGCGATAGATGGCGAAGGTACGGCCGCCATGGTCGAAGCGCATCACATCCTCCTCGTCTATGTCGCCGGTGGCGCAGGCCTCGACCCAGTCGCTCATTCAAGTCCTCCCAAAAGCAAAAAAGTGCGCAGCGGTTTTCCGTCCGGAATTGCGTTAAATAAACAGTCTGGATCGGATGGAAGCACGATCATTCCGCCGCGGCGGCGATAGTGTCGTTGTGGAATTCCTCGCGATATGGCCGTGCGGTCGGCGGCAGCTCGCGCTTGAGGAAATAGTCCTCGTTGCGCAGCTGGCGCAGGAAGACCGGGATCATCTCGCGGTAGCCGGCCAGGATCGACGGTGTCGCTTCCGGCAGATCGTGCTTGATCAGTTCGTGCAGCCTCGGCAGCGCATGATAGGGCACCATCGGAAACATGTGATGCTCGACATGGTAGTTCATGTTCCAGTAGATGAAGCGGCTGATCGGGTTCATGTAGACGGTGCGGCTGTTCAGCCTGTGGTCGGTGACATTGTCGGCCAGGCCGCCATGCTGCAGCAGCCCGACCATGACATGGTGCCAGGCGCCGTAGAGCCTGGGCAGGCCGACCAGCATCAGCGGCAGGAACGAACCGGTGTAGAGCGCCAGCCCGACGGTGGCGGCATAGATCGCCGTCCAGATGCGGGCGACGCGGATCGCCTTGGGCTGTTCCTGTTCTGGAATGAAGGTCTTTTCGGCGGCGCTGACGGTGCCGGCGGCGTTGCGAAGCATATCGCTCATCGCATGCCAGGCGTCGAGCACGCCGACGAAGCCCAGCATGGCGCGAACCAGATCCGGCGGCCGCATGACCGAGATTTCCGGGTCGCGGCCGACGATGACGGTGTCGGTGTGGTGGCGCGTGTGGCTCCAGCGCCAGGTAACCGGATTGCGCATGATCATGAAGCAGGCGATCTGATAGACCGCATCGTTCATCCATTGCGTGCGGAAGGCGGTGCCGTGACCGCATTCGTGCCAGCGTGAATCCGTCGAGGAGCCGTAGACTACGCCATAGACGAAGAAGAACGGCACGCACCACCATGTGCCCCAGAGCCAGGCGCCGCCGGCGCCGCTGACGATCAGGGCGGCGAACCAGATCGCCGTATCGCGGATCGCCGGCCCGTCGGAGCGCTGCATCAGCTCCTTCATCTGCTTGCGCGGTACGTCGGTGTGATACCACTCGGCCGCCGACAGGCCGGTCTCGACGGCGAGCTTGGCGTCGCGGCCGATCAGGCTGTAGTCACGCCGGGACGGCGCAGTGGACATGATTGCCTCCCTCGGCAAAGGCATCCGCCAGAGCGAATGCCATGAAATCCCTTGGCTTCAGGCGTCAAA
The DNA here is from genome assembly GCF_020164655.1 of Mesorhizobium sp. AD1-1. Taxonomy (NCBI): domain Bacteria; kingdom Pseudomonadati; phylum Pseudomonadota; class Alphaproteobacteria; order Hyphomicrobiales; family Phyllobacteriaceae; genus Mesorhizobium; species Mesorhizobium sp. AD1-1. Next base: position 37,612 of record NZ_JAIUGP010000001.1, on the reverse strand, counting down.
GTAACGCCGACCGATGATAGACTCAACATCATAAAGATAGTTTCTATCATTTCCCATCAGAATGATTTACGAAGGGCTCGAGCAAACCCGACGAGGCAAGCATGGTGAAGCGGCCGACAATATCCGATCTGGCGCGCATCTCGGGCGTCAGTGTCGCCACCGTCGACCGCGTGCTGAACAACCGGCTGCCGGTGCGCGAAGAGACAGCGCGCCGCGTCTACGAGACCGCTACCGACATCGGCTACCACGCCGCCGGCCTTATCAAGCAGCGCATGCGCCAGGAGTTGCCGGAGTACCGCCTGGGCTTCCTGCTGCTGCGGGGCAACGATGCCTTCTACGGTGACTTCGCGCGGGAACTCGAACTGGCCATCTCGCAATCGCAGCGCTTCCGCGGCGTTGCGAGCATCGATTTCGCCAGCTCCCTGGCTCCCGACGAGATCGCCTTGCAGATGCGCAGGCTGGCGGCGAAATCGAGGGCCATCGCCGTTGTCGGTCCGGACCATCCGACCCTGACAGCCGTCGTGGAAACCTTGAAGGCGAGAGGGCAGCCGGTCTTTTCGGTGCTGTCCGATTTTGCCGCCGGCATCCGGGAGGGCTATATCGGCCTCGACAACCGCAAGGTCGGGCGCACCGCCGCATGGATGATCTCCAAGGCAGCCAAGCGGCCCGGCAAGGTCGCCCTCTTCGTCGGCAGCCACCGCTTCCACGGCCATGAGCTGCGCGAGATCGGCTTTCGCTCCTTCTTCCGCGAGCATGCGCCGGAGTTCAGCGTGCTTGAAACGCTGGTCAATCTGGAAGCCAACCAGGTGACCCATGACGCGATGATCGATCTTCTGGCGCGCTATCCGGATCTTGCCGGCTGCTACGTCGCCGGCGGTGGCATGGAAGGCGCGGTCTCGGCGCTGCGGGCAGCGAAGCCCGCGACTATGCCGGTGGTCGTCTGCAACGAGATCAACGCCGAGTCGCGCGCGGCACTCGCCGACAACATCCTCACCATGGTGATCTCGACCCCGCTCGCTGCTTTATGCCGTGAGCTCGTCGACCTGATGGCGCATGCCATCGAAACCGGCGCCGCCAACGCTCCGGGCCAGACCTTTCTGCCCTTCGACATCTATCTGCCGGAAAACATCTAGCCAGCCGCCGCGCGAGGTGCCGAGGCAAATGATAGAATCCATCAGAGCGATGCGTAAATCGGCCCGCAGGCCGCGGAATCGCCCTTGACGCCCCGATGTGAAATGGAATAAATATTTCATCATCTGTATATTTTGGTTCTTTCGTTCCGGAATATCTGTTTCAAACAGAGGGTTTGACGTTCCAGCCAACGGCAAGCGTCACCCGGAATAGAAATGACATCAGGGAGAGATTCCCCGGGGAGATCGGGGATTCCGGATAAATCGGTGAAACCGGACACCAATATGTGGAGGAGAAACACAATGAAGAAATTGATTTTAGGCGTCGCCTTCGCGGCGCTGATGAGTTCATCCGCCCTGGCCGCCAAGGTTGGCGTGTCGATGGCCAAGTTCGACGACAACTTCCTGACCGTGCTGCGCAACGGCATGATCGAGCAGGCCAAGGGCATGAGCGGCGTCGAGTTGCAGGTCGAGGACGCACAGAACGACGTTGCCAAGCAGCTTGACCAGATCAAGAACTTCGCCGCTTCGGGCGTCGACGCCATCATCGTCAACCCGGTCGACACTTCGGCCACGCAGGCGATGTCGGATGCCGCCGCCGCAGCCAAGATCCCGCTGGTCTATGTCAACCGCGAGCCGGTCAATGTCGACACGCTGCCCGACAACCAGGCCTTCGTCGCCTCGAACGAAGCCGATTCCGGCACGCTCGAGACCAAGGAAGTCTGCCGCCTGTTCAAGGAAGCCGGCAAGAAGGAAGCCAATGTCTATGTGATCATGGGCGAGCTTTCCAACCAGGCCGCCGTGCAGCGCACCAAGGACATCGACGATGTGATCGCGACGCCGGATTGCAGCTTCATCAAGATCATCGACAAGCAGACGTCGAACTGGAACCGCGACGAGGCGCAGAACCTGATGACCAACTGGCTTTCGACCGGCAAGCCGTTCGATGGCGTCATCGCCAACAATGACGAAAGCGCCATCGGCGCCATCCAGGCGATGAAGGCCGGCAACATCGACATGAAGGCGGTTGTCGTCGGCGGCGTCGATGCCACCCAGGACGCGCTGGCGGCCATGCAGGCGGGCGACCTCGACGTAACCGTGTTCCAGGACGCCGCCGGCCAGGGCGCCGGCGCTCTCGATGCGGCGCTCAAGCTCTCCAAGGGCGAGAAGGTCGAGCACAAGGTCTACGTGCCCTTCCAGCTGGTGACGCCAGCCAACATCGACAAGTTCCTGAAGAAGAACTGAGCCGCCAGCGGTTCGATACGGAGCGGCGCTCTCGATCAAGACAGCGCCGCTCCCCTCTCTCCCTCAGCGCCGGCACGGCGCGAGGGCGACCGCGGCTGATGGAGGACAGAATACGTGGCACAGACATCTCATGGCGTCGGCGGCGTCGGTTATGATGCGAAGAAGCGCACATGGCCGGCCGAGTTCAATGTTTTCCTGGCCCTGGTCATTCTCGTCGTCATCTTCGAACTGATCGGCCGCATCTTTCTCGGCGACAGCTTCCTGTTCAACACACGCAGCGATGTCGGCGGCATCTTCAACGAAGCGCGCCTGCAGATCATCATCCTGCAGGTGTCGATCGTCGGCATCATCGCCATCGGCGTGACACAGGTCATCATCACCGGCGGCATCGACCTGTCCTCGGGCTCGATCGTCGGCGCGACCGCCATGATCGCCATGAGCTTCGCCCAGGTGGCGACGGTCAACGGCAACCCCAATCCCAAGGCGATGTTCCTGGCGCAGGGCTGGACCGACCTGCCTGTCATCGTGCCGCTGCTGGTGGCGATCGCCTGCGGCCTCTTCGCCGGCCTGGTCAATGGCGCGCTGATCGCCTACACGCGCATTCCGCCATTCATCGCCACGCTCGGCATGATGGTGACCGCGCGCGGCATCGCCAAATGGTGGTCCAAGGGCCAGCCGATCTCGTTTCCCACCGAGAGTTTCGCCAGCATCGGCAAAGGCCTGATGCCGGTCGTCATCTTCCTGTCGCTGGCCATCCTGTTCCAGCTGATCATGACCTATACGAGGTACGGCAAGCACTGTTACGCGATCGGCTCCAACGAGGACGCCGCGCGCATGTCCGGCATCAAGATCGCCAATCACAAGATCCTGGTCTACGTCATCGCCGGCATTCTCGCCGCGCTCGCCGCCGTGGTGCTGAGCTCCAAGAACCTGACCGCGCAGTCCGGCATGGGCGTGATGTACGAACTCGACGCCATCGCCATGGCGGTCATCGGCGGGGTCTCGCTGTCGGGCGGCCGCGGCTCGATCATCGGCACGGTGATCGGCTCGCTGATCTTCGGCGTCATCATCTCCGGCTTCACCTTCCTGCGCCTCGACGCCTACTACCAGGAGATGGTCAAGGGCGTGATCATCGTCGGTGCGGTGGTTCTCGACCAGTGGCGCCAACGCCTGCGGGCAATGAGGGCATGACCATGTCAGACATCGTCCTGAAGACCGAAAACCTGACCAAGCGCTATGGCGGCGTGCATGCGCTGGAAGGCGCGAACTTCGAGCTGCGCAAGGGCGAGCATGTCGCCATCATGGGCGACAACGGCGCCGGCAAATCGACCTTCGTGCGCCAGATCACCGGCGTCGAGCAGCGCACCAGCGGCCAGATCTGGTTCGACGGCAAGGAAGTGAACTTTGCCGGGCCGATCGAGGCCCGCACGGCGGGCATCGAGACCGTGTTCCAGAATCTGGCGCTGGCCGACGATCTCGACGTGCCGTCGAACCTGTTCCTCGGCCGCGAGAAGGTTTTGTTCAACCTCGGCCCGTTCTCGATCCTCGACCGCAAATATATGCGCAAGGCAACCGAGGCGGCGCTGGTCCGCACGGCGGTGAAGATCCCCAATCTGTCCAACACCATCCGCCACATGTCAGGCGGCCAGCGCCAGTGCGTGGCGATCGCCCGGACCGCGACCTTCGCCTCCAAGCTGATCATCATGGACGAGCCCACCGCCGCCCTTGGCGTGCAAGAGACCGCGCAGGTCGAAAACATCGTGCGTACGCTCAAGGACAATGGCGAGCCGCTGATCCTGATCAGCCACAATATGCGCCAGGTGTTCGATCTCTGCGACCGTATCGTCGTGTTCCGGCGCGGCCGCATCGTCGCCAATCTGCGCAAGGAGAACACCGACGGAAACGATATCGTCTCCTACATCACCGGCGCCAAGACCGGGGAGGCGGAACTCGCGGCCTAAAACAGGATGGTCATCCTGTTTTCTGGCGCGCTCGAAAAATAGCCTTGCCACCTTTCCCCAAAAGCAAGGTGCGGACAACTCTCTCCAACCCATTCCCCAGAGGAAATACCCATGACCGTTCGCTTCGCTCTCCTCGGTGCCGGCCGCATCGGCAAGGTCCACGCCCGTGCCGTCGGCTCCAATCCGCAGGCCAAACTGGTTGCGGTTGCCGATGCGTTCGAGAAGGCGGCCACCGAACTGGCCAGCGCCTATGGCGCCGAGGTGCGCAGCATCGAGGACATCGAGAAAGCCGGAGATATCGACGCCGTCATCATCTGCACGCCGACCGACACCCATGCCGATCTGATCGAGCGCTTCGCCAAGGCCGGCAAGGCGATCTTCTGCGAGAAGCCGATCGACCTCGACGTCAAGCGCGTCGAGAAATGCCTGGCCGTGGTCGACAAGGCCAAGGCGACGCTGATGGTCGGTTTCAACCGGCGTTTCGACCCGCATTTCGCCGCTGTGCGCAAGGCGATCGACGACGGCGCCATCGGCACCGTCGAGATGGTCACCATCACCTCGCGCGATCCGGGCGCGCCGCCGATCGATTACATCAAGCGCTCGGGCGGCATTTTCCGCGACATGACCATCCATGATTTCGACATGGCGCGCTTCCTGCTCGGCGAGGAACCAGTTGCCGTGAGCGCGCATGCCTCGGTGCTTGTGGACAAGAAGATCGGCGAGGCCGGCGATTTCGACTCGGTCAGCGTCATTCTCGAGACCGCGTCCGGCAAGCAGGCCGTCATCTCCAACTCGCGCCGCGCCACCTATGGCTACGACCAGCGCATCGAGGTGCATGGCTCGAAAGGCATGGTGGCTGCCGAGAACCAGCGGCCGGTGTCGATCGAACTGGCCAATGAGAAGGGCTATACGCGCCCGCCGCTGCACGACTTCTTCATGACCCGCTATCTCGACGCCTATGCCATCGAGATTGCCTCTTTCATCGCCGCCGCGACCTCGGGCAAGAAGGCATCACCCAGCGGCGCCGATGGGCTTATCGCGCTTCGATTGGCGGACGCCGCGCTAAAGTCGGCAACCACCGGCAAGACCGTCCGCCTCGACAAGTAAGAACCGGAACTCAATCCAGGAGCAAAGCGATGAGCGCATCCGCCGATCGCAATTCACAGACACGCGCCATCGTCACCGGCGGCGCGCAAGGCATCGGCTTTGCCGTTGCCGAAGCGTTGGCCGACGAGGGCTGCCGGGCGCTGGCGCTCATCGGCCGCTCGCAGGAGAAGGGCGACAAGGCTGTCGCCCATTTCAAGAAAGCCGGCGTCGATGCCATTTTCATCAGCGCCGATGTGTCAAAAGTGGCGGACTGCAAGCGCGCGGTCGCCACCGCGATCTCGCATTTCGGCACCGTCAACGCGCTGGTCAACGCCGCCGCCACTTCGGCGCGCGGTTCGCTGGTCGAAACCTCCGAAGAGTTGTTCGATACGATTTTCGATACCAATGTGCGCGGCCCGTTCTTCCTGATGCAGGGCGTGGTGGCGCATCTCCTGGAAAAGAAGGCACCCGGCTCGATCGTCAACGTGCTGTCGATGTCGGCGCATACCGGCCAGTCGTTCCTGACGCCCTATTCGACCAGCAAGGGCGCGCTGATGACGCTGACCAAGAACGTGGCCAATGCCTATCGCTACAACCGCATCCGCTGCAATGCGGTGCTGCCCGGCTGGATGGACACGGAAGGTGAGGACATCGTGCAGAAGAAGTGGCACGACGCGCCGGACGACTGGCTGGCGAAGGCCGAAGCGACGCAGCCGATGGGCCAGTTGGTCAAGCCGGACCAGCTTGCCCGTCTGATCAGCTACATGGTCAGCCCACAGTCCGGTGTCATGACCGGGTCGCTGGTCGACTACGATCAAAGCATTGCGGGGGCGTCACCGGAGTAACGCCGGCGAGTCTCAAACGCCCATCACTTCGTCATCCACGGGCGGAGCAAGGAGCGTAGCGACGCGGCGCAGACCCGAGGATCCATGCCGCGACTTCTGAGCGGTGCTGCGGTGCGGAATTCTGCTCCGCTGCACCATTCGGCCAAAGTCACGGAATGGATCCCAGGGTCTCCGCGACGGAGCTTCGCTCCTGCTCCGCCCAGGGAGCACGAAGTTTGGGTGCTTCGGCCATCCCGAATTGTCTCCGCATCAGGGCACGTGACAAGTGCCTCCGCATCGACTATATGAGCCTCATGATCAACCTGACCGCCACATATTGGTACTTTAGGAGCTCGCTGGCGGCGGGAGGATTGCGCTCGATCTGAAGATTGCAGCAACAAGATCCGAACAGCCGCCATACCTGGCGGCTTTTTTGTTTTCAGCCGGCAGGTTCCCTCTAAATCAAAGAGGAGCATGATGTCGTCCGAAAACCGCTTCACACTTTTCGGCATCATGCTCTCGACAGGAGCAGAAAGCCGTGTTGACCACCACAGACGACCTCCGGGTCAAAGAAATCCGAGAACTGAGCACACCGGACGAGGTGATGCGGGAGATACCGCGCACTTTGACGGCGACGCGCACCGTCAGCGCATCGCGCAACGCAATCCATGCCATCTTGAACGGGACCGACGACCGGCTGCTCGTCATCGTCGGCCCGTGTTCGATCCACGATCCGGTCGCGGCCGTCGATTACGCCAGCCGTCTCGCGGCGCTGCGCGAGAGCCTGTCGGACCGGCTGGAGATCGTGATGCGGGTCTATTTCGAAAAGCCGCGCACGACGGTCGGCTGGAAAGGCCTGATCAACGATCCCGACCTCGACGGCAGCTTCAACATCGACAAGGGGCTGCGGATGGCACGCAATGTGCTGTCGGCCGTCAACAATCTCGGCCTGCCGGCGGCGACCGAATTCCTCGACATGACCACCCCGCAATACATTGCCGACCTCGTGGCCTGGGGCGCGATCGGCGCGCGCACGACCGAGAGCCAGATCCACCGCGAACTGGCCTCGGGCCTCTCCTGCCCGGTCGGCTTCAAGAACGGCACCGACGGCAATCTGCGCATAGCCGCCGAGGCGGTGAAATCCGCCGCGCAGCCGCATCATTTCATGGCGGTGACCAAGGGCGGGCGCAGCGGCATCGCCACGACCACGGGCAATGAGGACTGCCACGTTATCCTGCGCGGCGGCGTTCAGCCCAACTATGACGCGGCGAGCGTCGAAGCCGCCGCTGTGGAACTCGCCCGCATCGGCATTGCGCCCCGTCTGATGATCGATGTCAGCCACGCCAACTCGGCCAAGAAGCCCGAGAACCAGCCCAAGGTGGCGGCAGATGTCGCCGGCCAGGTCGCGGCAGGCGACGAGCGCATCATCGGCCTGATGATCGAGAGCAATCTCGTCGCCGGCCGGCAGGACGTGGTGCCGGGCAAGCCGCTGGTCTATGGCCAGAGCATCACCGATGGCTGCATCGACTGGGCGACCACCGAGACCGTGCTGCACGGCCTTGCCGGCGCCGTCGAGTGGCGCCGCTCGGCACGCCGCGCCATGATCGACAACCGGCAGGGAGCTGCCTGACAGGGCATAGGGAAGTGGGCGGCGGTGACCGGGATTACGCCGCCCTTAATCCTTCCCATGCCGTGAACACCGACACGGCAAAGAGCAGCAGTCCGGCCGCCCGGCCGGCAAAAATGGTCGCCCGCGGATTGGCGATCAGAAGGTTGCGGCTGCGGCCGGCCGTGATCGCCAGCCCGCCATAGATCGCAGCCTGCGTCACCACGGTCAGCAGCCCCATGACCGTCGCCTGCATCCAGATCGGACCGTAGTCCGGTTTCAGGAACTGCGGGTAGACGGCAAGCACGAACAGGTATGCCTTCGGGTTGATCAGGCAGGTCACAAACCCCTGGCGAAACGCCTTCCATGCGGAACGGCTGCCGGCAGGCCCCTCCTGGCCGACGATGATGGAACTGCGCATCAGCGTGATGCCTATGAAGGCCATGTAGGCGGCGCCGGCAAGCAGCAGCGGCTTGAACAGGATCGGCACGAAATGCATCAGCAGGCCGACGCCGATGGCGCCGTTCAGCGTGTGCACCATGCCGCCGACCATGATGCCGCCGGTCGCGGCAAGGCCTCGGTCGCGGCCGCCCGTCAGTGCATTGGCAAGCACGAAGAGCATATCCATGCCCGGAACGGCGATGATGCCTAACAGCAGGATAAAGAAAAGCCAGAGATTTTCCGCATAGCCCATGTCAGTTGCCTGCCGCCTCGCTCCGCCAAACCGCAGCGGAACCTGTTGATTTTCAATTCGATAGGCGCTCCTATAGGTCAGCCCAACTGACGATGGTGTGTCAGTTGTGATGGAAACCGGGCGAGAAAAATGCGCAAGGCGTCGCGCCTGTTCGAGATCATCCAGATCCTGCGGCTGGCGCGGCAGCCGGTGACGGCAGCGACGATCGCCGAGCGGCTGGAGGTGACGGTGCGCTCGATCTATCGCGACATTGCCGCCCTGCAGGCGATGCGCGTGCCGATCGAGGGCGGGCGCGGCATCGGCTACATCCTGCGTCCCGGCTTCGACCTGCCGCCGCTGATGTTCTCGATCGAGGAGATGGAGGCGATCGTCCTGTCGCTGGCGCTGCTGGAGCGCACCGGCGACAGCGAGCTCAAGCAGGCGGCCAAGCGCATCAGCGCCAAGATCGCCGGCGCGGTGCCGCCGCCCTTGCGCCAGGTATTCGACGCCAATGCGCTGCATGCGTGGGGGTTCGCCGCGCCTTCGACCGGCGCGATCGACCTTGCGCTGGTGCGACGCGCCATCCGCGACGAGGAAAAGCTCGACCTCTCCTATCGAGACGAAATGGGCCGCGCCTCCGAGCGCCTCATCCGCCCGATCGCGCTCATCTACTACGCCGAAACCGCCAACATCGTCGCCTGGTGCGAGCTGCGCCAGGCGATCCGCAATTTCCGCAGCGACCGGATCGCGGATTGCCAGGCGACCGGGTTACGCTTCAAGGGCGAAGGCGACCGCTTGCGGCAGGTCTGGGTGAATGGATGGGAGACGAACGTCGCGGTTGGCGGCTGACGCGATTTCCCTTCTCCCCTTGTGGGAGAAGGTGGATCGGCGCGTTAGCGCCGAGACGGTTGAGGGGTGTTCCAGCGGAATGAGACGCTGGCGTTCCCTGGAACACCCCTCATCCGTCGCCTTCGGCGACACCTTCTCCCACAAGGGGGAGAAGGGAAGCAGCCGCTCTACCGTACGTCCACCCAGCGCTTTTCCTCGAACGAGCGCGCCATCGCGTGCACCGTGCGCTCGATCTCCAGCCCTTCGGCAAACTCGATGAGCCGCGCCGGCTTGCCTTCAAGCCGCGTCAGCAATTCGTGGCACTCGATGATCTTGAGATCATTGAAGCCGAGGCCATGGCCCGGCGCCGGCACGAAGAGGTCATAGGGCTTGTGGTGCGGCGCCACCAGGATGGTGCGGTAGCCCTGTTCGGTCGGCCGGTCTGATGTGAGATAGAGCTGGAATTCGTTCGATCGTTCCTGGTCGAACAGGATCGACCCTTTAGAGCCGAAGATCTGGACGGCGATGCGGCCCTTGCGGCCCCAGGCTGAGCGGTTGACCAGCAGCGTGCCGGCAATGCCGTTTTCCAGATGCATCAGCACGCTGGCGATGTCGTAGGTCTCCACCGCGCGACGACCGCCGCTGGCCAGCTTGCGATCGGCATAAGGTTTAGCCATGTCGCAGATGACACTGGCGACGCGGCCGAACAGGGCCGAGACCAGAGACAGCGGATGCACGGCGAAATCGTCGAGCGCGCCATAGCCGGAAGCTGCTTCGTGCTTCCAGAAGAACAGCGCTTCGGGGTCGGCCATGAAGTCCTCGTCCATCTCGATGCGCAGATGGTTGACCTCGCCGATGATCTTCTCTTCCAGCAGCGCGCCGATATGGCGGATGGCCGGGCTCTGGATGTAGTTGTAGCCGAGGGCCGCGACCTTGCCGGACTTTTTCGCCGCGGCCGCCATCGCCTCGGCCTCGGCAAAGCTCGGCGCCATCGGCTTTTCGCACCACAGATGCTTGCCTGCTTCGAGGATGGCGACGGCCATTTCCGGGTGGAACTGGTTGGGCGTGGTCAGCGAGACGATGTCGACTTCGGGATCGTTGACGACGGCGCGCCAGTCGCCCGACGCCTTGGCGAAACCGAACTCGCCGGCCTTGCGCCGGGCAAGCTCTTCATTGACCTCGCCGAGATGGACCAGCCGTGGCTTGGCCACGTCGGGAAAGACAGCGCTGACGGCACTCCATGCGATGGCGTGACACTTGCCCATGAAACCCGTACCGATGAGACCGACGCCGACCATTTTCCGTTTCTCCACTGCTTGAAGCGCTGCGTGGATGAATTAGTCCATTTTCTCCTGAAATGGAATGTCTGCCTCATTTTTTATGGTGTTCTTGCGCAGGCTCGCTATGATGAGGCACAGAGGACGCTTCACGCATGAGCCTGGACAGAGCGACGATGGACGAACGGGTACCTCGCGATTTCGAGACGCTGCGCACCACCATCCTGGAGCGGCGCGAAAGCCTGCCGAAGCGCATCGCCCAGATCGCTGCCCATGCGCTCGACAATCCAGACGATATCGCCTTCGGCACCGCCGCCAGCATCGCCGCTTCGGCCGGCGTGCAGCCTTCGACCCTGATCCGATTTGCCCAGCAGCTTGGCTTCGATGGTTTCACCAGCCTGCAGCAGGTGTTTCGCGAGCGGCTGCGCGAGCGCAACTCATCCTATGACGAAAGGCTGCAGGCGCTGCGCGTCAAGGCTGAGGGAGGCGCCGGCCACCGGGCGATCTTCGACGGCTTCGTCGCCGCCGCCTCGACCTCGCTCAACGATATCTCGCGCACGCTGGACGAAGCGCATCTGGAAGACGCTATTTCCCTGCTGGCAAAGGCGGAAACCATCTATGTGCTGGCCAAGCGGCGCTCCTATCCGGTGGCGTCCTACATCGCCTATGCGCTGGGCAAGCTGAAGATCCGCAACCAGCTGATCGAATCGGCGGCCGGGCTGAATGCCGAGATGATCGGCTTCGCCACGCCGGCGGATGCCGTCATCGCCATCTCCTTCTCGCCCTACGCGCCCGCCACGATCGAGGAGGCGCGCAGCATTTCGGAACAGGGCGTGCCGATCGTCGCCATCACCGACAGCTCGTTTTCGCCGCTCGCCCAGTTCGCCAAGGTCTGGTTCGAGGTTGCCGAGGCCGATTTCGCCGGCTTCCGCTCGCTGTCGGCGACAATGGCGCTGGCCATGGCACTGACCGTCGGCGTCGGCGAGAAGCGGCGCGACATGGGCAGGAAGCGCAAGGCCTGATCCACCGCCGAAAAGGTACTTTTCACCGAAGGAATACTCATTCCATATTGACTATCGATTGGAATTATTATTTCATATTCCCGGCGCCACGCTGCCGCTCGCGCGTGTACCCCAAGACAACAAGGCCGACGGGAGGTTCCAATGAGCGAAGCCGTGGACGCTGAATACGCGCCGCTCGACGTCATCACCATCGGTCGCGCTTCCGTCGACCTTTACGGCCAGCAGATCGGCTCGCGGCTGGAGGACATCACCTCCTTCGCCAAGTCGGTCGGCGGCTGCCCGGCCAACATCTCGGTCGGCACCGCCAGGCTCGGCCTGCGCTCGGCGCTGCTCACCCGCGTCGGCGACGAGCAGATGGGCCGCTTCATCCGCGAGCAGCTGACGCGTGAAGGCGTCAATGTCGACGGGCTCAAGACCGACAAGGAGCGGCTAACCGCACTGGTGCTGCTGTCGGTCGAGGACGAAGGCGTCTCGCCGATGATCTTCTATCGCTCGGACTGCGCCGACATGGCGCTGGCGCCGGAAGACATCGATGAGGCCTTCATCGCCTCGGCGCGCTCGATCGTCGTCACCGGCACGCATTTTTCCAGGCCCAACAGCGATGCCGCGCAGCGCAAGGCGATCCGCATCATGAAGGCCAAGGGCGGCAAGGTGGTGTTCGACATCGACTACCGGCCGAACCTGTGGGGTCTCGCCGGCCATGCCGAAGGGTTCGAGCGCTATGTAAAATCGGACCGCGTCTCGGCGCAGCTGAAGACGGTGCTGCCCGACTGCGACCTCATCGTCGGCACCGAGGAAGAGATCATGATCGCGTCGGGCGCCGATGATTGCCTGAGCGCCTTGAAGACGATCCGCTCGCTGTCGTCCGCCACCATCGTCCTGAAGCGCGGCGCGATGGGCTGCATCGTCTATGACGGACCGATCAGCGACGATCTCGAGGACGGCGTCGTCGGCAAGGGGTTTCCGATCGAGATCTACAATGTGCTCGGCGCCGGCGACGCCTTCATGTCGGGCTTCCTGCGCGGCTGGCTGGGCGGCGAAGACCATGCGACGGCGGCGACCTGGGCCAATGCCTGCGGCGCCTTCGCCGTGTCGCGGCTGCTCTGCGCGCCGGAATATCCGACCTTCGAGGAGCTGCGGTTCTTCCTCAAGAACGGCAGCAGGCATCTGGCGTTGCGCAAGGACGAGGCGATCAACCACATCCATTGGGCAACGACGCGCCGGCGCGACATTCCCTCGATGATGGCGCTCGCCTGCGACCACCGCGTGCAGCTCGAGGATGTGGCGGCGAAGGCCGGTGCCGATCCCGCACGCATCCAGGATTTCAAGGTGCTGGCGGTCAAGGCGGCGGCGAAGGTTGCCGCCGGCCGCGACGGCTACGGCATGCTGATCGACGAGAAACACGGCCGCAAGGCGATGTTCGAATTCGCCAGGCATTCCTTCGCCTGGCTCGGGCGGCCGGTGGAGCTGCCGGGTTCGCGGCCGCTGCGCTTCGAATTCTCGCAGGACATCGGCTCGCATCTCACCGAGTGGCCGGTCGACCACTGCATCAAGTGCCTGTGCTTCTATCATCCCGACGATCCGGCCGCGCTCAAGGAAGAACAGCAGCAGAAGTTGCGCGCGCTGTTCGAAGGCGCGCGGAAGGTCGGCAGGGAACTTCTCATCGAGATCATCGCCGGCAAGCATGGCAAGCTCGACGACACGACGATCCCGCGCGCGCTGGAGGAACTCTATGCGCTCGGCATCAAGCCGGACTGGTGGAAGCTCGAGCCGCAGGCGTCGAGCGGCGCCTGGGCGAAGATCGAGGCCGTGATCCTGAAGCACGACCCTTGGTGCCGCGGCGTCGTGCTGCTGGGCCTGGAAGCGCCGCAGGACGAACTGGAAGCGGCATTCGCCGCCACCGCCAAGGCACCCATCGTCAAGGGTTTTGCCGTCGGCCGCACCATCTTCGTCCATGCGGCCGAACAATGGCTGGCCGGCAGGATGTCGGATGACGAGGCGATCGCCGACATGGCGCAGCGCTTCGAACAGTTGACGGATGCGTGGCTTGCCGCGCGCGGCCGCAAGGCGGCATAAGAAGGCGCGGAATAGGACTGCGGAGGAAAACACCATGAGCAAGACAATCCGCCTGACGATGGCGCAGGCGCTGACCCGCTTCCTGTCGCGCCAGATGACCGAGATCGACGGTAGCAAAGTCCCGATCTTCGGCGGCGTCTGGGCGATCTTCGGCCACGGCAATGTCGCCGGCATCGGCGAGGCGCTCTATCAGGTCCGCGACGAACTGCCGACCTTTCGCGCCCACAACGAACAGGCGATGGCGCATGCGGCAATCGCCTACGCCAAGGCCAATTTCCGCCGCCGCTTCATGGCCGCGACCTCTTCGATCGGCCCCGGCGCGCTCAACATGGTGACGGCGGCGGCGCTCGCCCATGTAAACAGGTTGCCCGTCCTGTTTTTGCCAGGCGATGTCTTCGCCAACCGCATCCCCGACCCGGTGCTGCAGCAGGCCGAGGATTTTTCCGACGGCACGGCGACGGTCAACGACTGCTTCCGTCCGGTTTCGCGCTATTTCGACCGCATCACCCGGCCGGAGCAGATCATTCCTGCGCTGAGCCGTGCCATGGCCGTGCTGACCGATCCGGCCGAATGCGGCCCGGTGACGCTGTCGCTCTGCCAGGACGTCCAGGCCGAGGCCTATGACTATCCCGAGAGTTTTTTCGCGGAGCGCGTCTGGCACCAGCGCCGGCCGCGCCCGGATCGCCAGGAACTGGCGGCCGCGGTCGCCGCGCTCAAGGGTGCAAAAAAGCCGTTGGTGATCGCCGGCGGCGGTGTCCTCTATTCGCAGGCGTCGGACGAACTGGCGAAATTCGCCGAGGGCGCCGGCATTCCTGTCTGCGAGACGCAAGGCGGCAAATCCTCGCTGCCGGACAACCACCCGCTCAACATGGCGGCGGTCGGCGTCACCGGCACTTCTGCCGCCAACCGGCTGGCTGAGGAAGCCGATGTCGTGCTGGCCATCGGCACGCGCCTGCAGGATTTCACCACCGGTTCGTGGGCGCTGTTCAAGAATTCGGGCAAGACCATCATCGGGCTCAACGTGCAGCCCTTCGATGCCGGCAAGCACCGCGCCCTGCCACTGGTGGCCGATGCGGCCGAGGGCCTGGGGGAACTCGGTGCTGCGCTGAAGGGTTGGAAGGCGCCGGCAAGCTGGACCGACAATGCGTCCTCCGGCAAGAAGGCCTGGGCGGTCGAGGCGGCCAAGGTGACGGCGTCGACCAATGCCGCCTATCCGTCCGATGCGCAGGTGATCGGCGCGGTGCAGCGCGCCATGGGCTCCGGTGTGACGCTGCTGAATGCCTCCGGCGGGTTGCCGGGCGAATTGCACAAGCTTTGGCAGGCGGGCGCGCCCGGCTCGTACCATGGCGAATACGGCTTCTCGACCATGGGCTACGAGATTGCCGGCGGGCTCGGCGCCAAGATGGCGAAGCCCGGCGAGGAGATCGTCGTCATGATCGGCGACGGCTCCTACCTGATGATGAATTCGGAGATCGCCACCTCGGTGATGCTCGGCCTCAAGCTGACCATCGTGCTGCTCGACAACCGCGGCTATGGCTGCATCAACCGGCTGCAGATGGCGACCGGCGGCGCCAACTTCAACAATCTGCTGAAGGACTCGCGCCACGAGGTTCTGCCCGACATCGACTTCGCCGCGCATGCGGCGAGCATGGGGGCGATTGCCGAGAAAGTGCCGTCGATCGCCGGGCTGGAAAACGCGCTGGCACAGGCCAGGAAGAATACGCGCACCACGGTGCTCGTCATCGACACCGACCCGCTGGTTTCCACCGATGCCGGCGGTCACTGGTGGGATGTGGCGGTGCCGGAAGTGTCAGTGCGGCCGCAGGTCAACGCGGCGCGCAAGGCGTATGACGAAAAGCGGCAGATGCAGACCATCGGCGATTGATAGAGGCGCCGAAGCTCCTCCTTCTCCCCGCCTCTACACGGGGAGAAGATGCCGGCAGGCAGATGAGGGGCGGCGCCAACGAGCAAGAAACTGTTTTAGGACCGGAGTGACGACTTGAAAGCCAAACTGGGCATGTCCCCCATTGCGTGGTGGAACGACGATCTTGCGGAGCTCAGCGATGACGTGTCGCTGGAAGAATGTCTGCGCCAGTCGCGCTCGGCCGGCTTCACCGGCATGGAGATGGGCCGGCGTTTTCCCAATGACCCCGAAATCATGCTGCCGATCCTGAAGGCCGCCGACGTCACGCTGTGCGGCGGCTGGTTCTCGGGCACGCTGGTCGATGGGGAGATGGCCGACAACAAGGATCGCATCCAGCCGATGATCGACCTGTTCAAGGCGGTGAACGCGCCTTGCATCGTCTATGGCGAGGTTGGCCGTTCGATCCAGGGCGACCGCTCGAAGCCGCTGGCGACCAAGCCGAAGCTGTCGGACGACGAGATGAAAGCCTATGCGAAGCGCCTGACCGAATTTGGCGAATGGTGCGCCGAACAAGGCATGCCGCTGTCCTACCACCACCACATGGCGGCAGTGGTCGAGACCGAGCCGGAACTCGATGCCTTCATGCGCTATTCCGGAGCCGGCATTCCGCTGCTGCTCGATGCAGGCCATCTGGCATTCGCCGGCGGTAACGTGCTGCGCGCCATCGACAACCATCATACCCGGATCAGCCATGTGCATGTGAAAGACGTCCGCATGGGGGTGATCGAAAAGCTCGACCGCACGAAGCAGTCCTTCCTCGATGCGGTGGCGCTCGGCGCCTTCACCGTGCCGGGCGACGGTTCGCTGGACTTCGGCGCCATCGTGCAGCGCTTCGCCGACCATGGCTATGAGGGCTGGTTCGTGGTCGAGGCCGAGCAGGACCCGAAGAAGAACCCGCCGCTCAGGATGGCGCAAGTGGGCTACAAGGAATTGATGCGCGTCATGACGGCGGCCGGATACACGGTCGAGACGCAAGGCTTTCCAAATGTCTAGTCTCCCAATGGCTGGTGCGACGGGTTCCCGGCGAGGCCGATTGCTGTAGATTGGCCCGATGAAAGATTCCGAACACCCCTTCTTCCGGCCTTTGTGGCGGCGTGTCGCCGTCGTCGCGGTCTGCGTCATCTGGTCGATCATCGAGTTCGCCACCGGCACGCCGTTCTGGGGCATGATCGCGCTCGGCTTCGCCGGCTACGCCGTCTGGCAGTTTTTTTATCTCTACAAGCCTGCTGACGAGGCGAGGCCTCCGGTCGGGCCCGAGCCGAAGGAGTGACTGATCGCATGCGTCGGCGGTTAGCTTCCAGTGCTTCTAACTTCGTCATCCTAGGGTCTCCGCGACGGAGCTTCGCTCCTGCTAGGCCCTAGGATGACGAAGTTGAGAGGCTTCGGCCGATCTCGAAGATTTGCGATAGGAGAGACAAAAATGTCGAAGCTGCTCGTCAAAGCCGACAAGGGCCACGGTCGCGTCGCCCATGTGACGCCGAAAAGCGCCGGCTGGACCTATGTCGGTTTCGACCTGCATCGGCTGAAGCCCGGCGAGAGCGCCTCCGGCAAGACGGAGGATCGCGAAGTCTGCCTGGTGTTCGTCACCGGCAAGGGCAAGGCTTCAGCCGGCGGCAAGGAGCTCGGCCTGCTCGGCGAGCGCATGTCGCCCTTCGAGGGCAAGCCGTGGTCGGTCTACATTCCGCAAGGCTCCGACTGGTCGGTGACCGCGGACACCGAACTGGAGCTCGCGGTCTGCTCGGCGCCGGGTCTTGGCGGCCGCCTGCCGGTTCGCGTCATCGGACCGGACGATCTCGGCCAGGAGGTGCGCGGCAAGGGCACCAACACGCGCTATGTCACTAACATATTGCCGGAGGGCAAGCCGGCCGATTCGCTGCTGGTGGTCGAGGTCATCACGCCCGGGGGGCATACGTCGAGCTATCCGCCGCACAAGCACGACCAGGACAATCTGCCCGCTGAATCCTACCTCGAGGAAACTTACTATCACCGCCTCAACCCGCCGCAGGGCTTTGCTTTCCAGCGCGTCTACACCGACGCCGACAAGAACGGCCATCGCGCGCTCGACGAAGCAATGGCGATCGAGGATGGCGATGTCGTGCTGGTACCCAGGGGTTATCACCCCTGCGCCGCCTGCCATGGCTACGACCTCTATTATCTCAACGTCATGGCAGGACCGAAGCGGACGTGGAAGTTCCACAATGCGCCCGAGCATGAATGGCTGATGAAGGCCTGATCGGTCGCTGCGTGAGCACTCGCTCCCTGGTCCAGCACGAAAAAATCGTCGGCTAATGACCCCGCCGCGGCGTTTTGTTACCTGAAAGCCAGCAAGGCTTCGTCAATTCGTCATGGAAATCACCTATGGCAGCGAAGCTGACAAGGACTTTCCATGCGCTACGCCCTCTATTTCACTCCCCGGCAGGACGAGCCACTGGCGCGGATTGCCGCCAACTGGCTGGGCCGCGACCCGTTTGGCGCCGCCACGAGGCCGGTCGAAGCGGTGGCCGACCTGTCGGCGGCGGAAGTCGCTTTCCACACCGCTTCGGCGCGCCGCTATGGTTTCCATGCGACGCTGAAAGCACCGTTCCGCCTGGCTGCCAACGAGACGGAAGTCTCGCTGCGCGCCGCGCTCGACCATTTTGCCGAGGTGACGCCGGTGGTGACCATTCCCCGTCTCGTGGTCAGCCAGATCGACGGCTTCTTCGCACTGGTGCCGGAAGGGCCAGTGCCTGCGCTCAACCGGTTCGCCGATGACGTGGTGCGCGACTTCGACCGGTTTCGCGCACCGCTGAGCGAGGCGGAAATCGAGCGGCGCAGCCCGGATTCGCTGAAGCCGGCCGAGTTCCGCAATCTCTGCCAATGGGGCTACCCCTATGTCTTCGAAACCTTTCGCTTCCACATGACGCTCTCCGGCCGGGCGGGGTCACAGGAGAGCCCGCGTTTGCGCGCAGCGATCGACAGCCTGTTCGCGGAAGTGCTGCAACAGAAGGTGCTGGTGGATGCGCTGACCTTATTTGTCGAAACCGAACCGGGTGCGCCGTTCATGGTGCTCTCGCATCACGCGCTCGGGCGCCGCCCGGCCAGAAAAACCGCCTGAAGGACTGCCTGAAATGACCGCCGAGACTGTTCTCCACAATGCCCGCATCGTGCTTGCCGACGAGATCGTCGAAGGTTCGCTGGTGCTGCGCGACGGCTTTATCGCCGGCATCGAAGCCGGCGCAAGCCTTGGCTCTGGCCGCATCGGCGAGGATATGGGCGGCGACTATATTATTCCCGGGCTGGTCGAGTTGCACACCGACCATCTCGAAGGCCATTACGCGCCGCGGCCCAAGGTGCGCTGGAATCCGATCGCCGCCGTGCTCGCCCATGACGCGCAGGTGGCAACCGCCGGCATCACCACCGTGCTGGACGCCTTGCGCGTCGGCATGGACGAAGACGCCGACCTGACATCGGCCGACATCCGCAAGCTGGCCGACGCGATCGAGGACAGTGTGAAGCAGGACCGTCTGCGCGCCGACCATTTCATCCACCTGCGCTGCGAGGTTTCGGCACCCGACTGCCTCAGGGCTTTCGCTAATTTCGACGGCGACGAGCGGGTTAAGCTGGCATCGCTGATGGATCATGCGCCAGGCCAGCGCCAGTTCGTCAATCTCGAAACCTATGCCTACTATTACCAGCGCAAGCTGAAGCTGACCGATCGCGACTTCAAGGTGTTCTGCGAAAAGCGGATGGCCGAATCGGCGCGCAATTCGGCGCCGAACCGGGCGGTGATCGCCGCCGCCTGCCAGGAGCGCGGCATCGTGCTGGCCAGCCACGACGACGCCACATCGGGCCATGTCGACGAAGCGATCGAGCAGGGCGTGCGGGTCGCCGAATTCCCGACCACGGAAGAGGCCGCCAGGGCCTCGAAAGAGGCCGGGATGGGTGTGCTGATGGGCGCGCCAAACGTTATGCGCGGCGCCTCGCATTCGGGCAATGTCTCGGCCCGTACGCTGGCCAGCGACGGCCTGCTCGACATCCTGTCGTCCGACTACATTCCCTTCAGCCTGATCCAATCGGCGTTCTTCCTCGGCGATGTCGTCGAAGGCATTTCCCTGCCGCAGGCCGTCGCCATGGTCTCGAAGAACCCGGCCGATGCGGTTGGCCTGACCGACCGCGGCGTCATCGAGCAGGGCCGCCGCGCCGATCTGGTGCGGGTGCGCGTCGACGACCATGTTCCGGTCGTGCGCACCGTGTGGCGGCAGGGACGCCGGGTGGCATGATGGTGTCGGCACTGATCGAGCGGGAACTTTCGGCCGAGACGTTTCCGATCCGCGATGGCGTTTTCGTCGCCGTCGTCGGCCCAAGCGGCGCCGGCAAGGACACGGTGATCGGCTACGCCCGCAACCATTTTGCCGACGAAACGCGGCTGGAGTTCGTCCGCCGGGTTATCACCAGGCCGAGCGATGCCGCAAGCGAGGATCACGACACGCTGGCCGACGCTGCCTTCGCCGAAGCCGAAGCCGATGGCGCCTTCGCCATTTCCTGGGAAGCACACGGCTTGCGCTACGGCATCCCCGCCGATGTCGACTGGTCTGTCGCCAATGGCCGTGTCGCTGTCGCCAATGTGTCGCGCGCGATCATCCCCTCCTTGCGCGAACGCTATGCCAACCTGGCCGTCGTCGAGATCACTGCCTCGCCTGAAGTGCTGGCCGAGCGTCTGGCGATGCGCGGCCGGGAGTCCCGCGGCGAAGTGCTGGCGCGGCTGGCACGCAGCGCCAATGTCACTCTGTCCGGGCCCGGCGTCACCTCGATCGACAACAGCGGCCCGCGCGAAGCCGCCGGCGAACGCTTCGCCGAGGTGCTGCGCAAGGCGATGGCCTTTTCCGACATCTCGGGCCTGATCTAGGCTAGCTATTCCGCAGCCTGGCCCGCCACGCCCTTGCGGGTGGCGTCGACCATCAGCCGCCGTTCCCGGAACACGCCCCATTGCTGGTCGACCAGCACGCCGATGAGGATGACGCCGCCCATCACCGCGAAGTTGAGCGAGGACGGGATGCCTAGCAGGTTGACGAGATTCTGCAGCTCCTGCAGCAGCACCGTGCCGAGGATGACGCCGATCAGCGAGCCTTCGCCGCCGCGCAGCGAGAAGCCGCCGAGCACGGCGGCGGCGATGGCGTAGAGCTCGTAGAACTGGCCGTGGCTGGCCGGCGAGATCGAGCGCGTGTACATGGCGAAATAGATCGCCGACAGCGCCGTCAACACGCCGCAGATGACATAGGCGGCGATGACGACACGGCCGGTGCGGATGCCCGAATATTTCGCCGCCTCCTCGTTCTTGCCGATGGCGTAGAGATAGCGGCCGAACACCGAGCGGTGCAGCACCACCCACATGACGATCGAAATAACGATCAGCGCGATGAAACTGTTCGGCACGCCATAGGAGCGGCCGGCGGTGAGGAATTCGAGCTCGGGAAAATTCTGGCCGAACGCAAAACCCGCCGTGCCGTCGGCAGTGTAGAAGCGGGCGACACCGCGGTAGATCAACAGGCCGCACAAAGTGACGACGAAAGGCTGCAGCTTGAGCCTTGTGATCAGCCAGCCATGCACCAGGCCGATGATGGCGCCGAGGAACAGGATCAGCACGAAGGCCAGCGGCCAGCCCACCTCGCGCACGGCGATGAAGTCGATGAACAGCGTTCCAAGCAGCGCGACCACCGAGCCGACCGACAATTCGATGCCGCCGGTGATGATGACGAAGGCCTGGCCGATCGACAGGATGCCGAACAGGCCGATCAGGTTCGAGGTGTTGGCGAGGTTGATCGGCAGCAGGAAGCGCGGATTGATGATCGCCACGATCGCCCCGACCACCAGGATCAGGATCAGCAGGCCGAGATCTTTCTTGCTCATCGTCGTCTCCCCAATGCCTGAGCAGATCGCGCTTGCGCGACCCCGGCAAAACTACTTCGGCTGCTTGCCCACCGCCAGCAGCAGCACGTTTTCCTGGCTGAACCGGTCCTTGTCGAGAATGCCGGAGATCTGGCCCTCATGCATGACGGCGATGCGGTCGGACACGCCGATCACCTCTTCCATGTCCGACGAGATCATCAGCACGGCGACGCCGGCATCGGCCAATGCGCGCATCAGGCCGTAGATTTCCGCCTTGGCGCCGATGTCGATGCCGCGCGTCGGCTCGTCGAGGATCATCACCTTGGGGTTCATGGCCAGCCACTTGCCGAGCACGACCTTCTGCTGATTGCCGCCCGACAGCGTGCCGGTGCGCGTCTGCACCGAAGGCGCCTTGATGCCGAGATCTTTCTTCTGCTTCTCGGCGGTGGAGGTCTCGGCGCTTGAGGACACCAGGGAGCGGCGCGCATGCGCGGGCAGATTGGGCAGCGAAATGTTCTGAGCGATCGACAGGTCGAGCAGGATACCGGTGAGCTTGCGGTCTTCCGGCACCAGGAAGATGCCGTGCGCGACGGCGTCGGCCGCGGAAGCCAGCGCAAGCGGCTTGCCGTCGAGTTCCAGCGCGCCGCCGAGCTTCGAATCGATGCCGAAGAACACCCGCGCCAGCTCGGTGCGGCCGGAACCGACAAGACCGGCGAGGCCGAGGATTTCGCCGCGCCTGACGTCGAGATCGACCGGGCGGCCGGGATAGGCAGGGGTGCGGATGGCCTTGGCCGCAAGTGCTACGGCGCCGGGCGCACGCGCCGCTTCCGAGGCCTTCTCGCGCTCCTTCAGCATGCGGCCGATCATCAGCTTGACCATCTGGTCGTGGCCGATATCGCTCTTCGGCAAGGTGCCGGCCAGCATGCCGTCGCGCAGCACCACGACGCGGTCGGCGACGCGTTCGACTTCGTGCAGGCGGTGCGAAATGAAGATGACGCTGATGCCGTCGGCCTTCAGCGCCTTGATGACGTCGAGCAATTTGTCGGTCTCGGCGAGCGGCAGGCTGGATGTCGGCTCGTCGAGGATGACCAGCCGCGCCTCGATCGACAGCGCCTTGGCGATCTCGACCATCTGCTGCTGCGCCAGAGACAGGGTCGCGACCGGCGTGTCGGCGGAAAAATTGGCGCCGACGCGCTTCAAAAGCGGCGCCACCATGGTGCGCAGCTTGGCGCGGTCGACGAGCTTGAGCGGCCCGGCGCGCAACGGCTCGCGGCCGAAGAAGATGTTGGCGGCGACGTCCAGATTTTCGAACAAGTTGAGTTCCTGGTGGACGAAGGCGATGCCCGATCCCAGGCTGGCTTCGACGGAGAGCCTGTCATGCGCGGTGCCGTCGACGGTGATCGTGCCGCTGTCGGGCCTGGTGACGCCGCCGAGGATCTTCATCAACGTCGATTTGCCGGCGCCGTTTTCGCCGACAAGGCCGATGACCTCGCCCGGCCTGACCTCCATGGAGAAGCCGTCGAGCGCAACGACGCCCGGATAGGTCTTGCGCACGTTCTCAAGGCTGAGGAACGGGGCGGTCACGGATGCAGCAATGGATGTGTCGGAATAATTCATCATGCCTGACAGCGATTGGCGGGCCAATTTCTGAGCATGATCTTTTCCGAGAACCGGCTTCCACTTTTCGGGATCATGCTCTTGGCTTTTGGCAGACTGACGATCCTCGCGGTGTTCGTCAATGCGAGCAGCCGGCCCAAGCGACGTTGAGCCGGCTGAACTGCTTCAGTCTTAGTTTCCAGCCATCGCCTTCAGATTGGCGGCGTAGGCGTCGACGTCATCCTTGCCGATGATCTTGGTCGGGATGATGATGAGGTTGCCTTCCGGGATGCCCGACTTGTCGCCCTTGAGATAGGCCGCCATCAGCTTCATGCCCTGATAGGCCCATTCGAAGGGCTGCTGCACGACGGTGGCGGCAATGGTGCCTTCCTTGACGCCGCCCAGCGTGATCGGATCGTCATCGAAGCCGACGACGGTGATCGAGCCGAGCTTGCCGGCGTCGCGCAGCGCTTCATAGATGCGCGGCGTGTTGTAGGAATAGAAGCCGACCATGCAGGTGACGTCGGGGCTGGCGACCAGCGCGTCCTCGACGTTCTTCTTGGCGCGCGCCTGGTCGATGTCGTCGCCGCGCACGTCGATCAGCTCGATCTTGGTGCCGGCGAGGCCGTCCTTCATGCCCTGGATGCGTTCCTTGGCATTGTCGGCGCCGAGCAGGCCGACGAAGCCGAGGCACTTGCCGCCATTGGGCATCGCCTTCTTGGCGATTTCGGCCGCCTGCTTGCCGGCATCGACGTTGGACGAGCCGATATAGGCGACGCGCTTGGTCTGCGGGGCGTCCGAGTCGGTGGTGAACAGCGCCGTTTCCGAAGCGATCTTGTTGAGGCCATCGGTCGAGGTCTTGGGATCGACGGCCGAGACCATGATGCCCTTGACGCCGGCGGTCACCAGATCGTCCATCAGCCGCTGCTGGATGGCGACCGAGGACTGCTCGGGATATTTGAGCTCGAGCGTATAGTCGGGCAGTTCGCCCTGCGCCTTCTTGACGCCGGCTTCGGCGGCCTTCCAGAAATCGGAAGCGCCGTTGACCACGAAGGCCAGCGTCGGCTTGTCGTCGGCGCGCGCGATTGCCGTGGCCGACAGGCCAAGCAGCAGCGCGGTCGCGGCTACGGATGCATTGCGTATCAAGGATTTCATGTTCAACCTCCCGTTTGGCTCAGTCGTTGGACCGGCCGATCTTGCACTGACCTGATTTGCCGTTTGCAGCGTGGACGCCCTCCTCCTCAAAGGGGTTCCCGGCACCGAAAGAATGGCGTCGTTCCAGCCACGACAGCGACCTTAGAGACTCATCCTTCATTCGTAAATAGTCCGATTTGTCTGACATATCACATATCCGAGACAAGGCTTGCGGAGATAGGATCCGCTCGCCACCGGGCCATTTTTCGTACTCTCCCGCCGCCCCGGACGTGACCGGCCGGATGCGACGATTGACGGTACAGCGCATTTTTGTATTAGTAAACAGTATTAGTTCCGAGCCAATGCCAGCGGTTTCGCGGTGTGCCCGCCGGCATGCCGCCCTCACCGCTGGGCCGCCGCCCAGGCCTTTTGTTAATTGAGCTTTCGCTTGTATGGAGATGCGTGGCGGATGGACCTCCGGCATACTAATAGTTATAAACGAGCTTGACGTTATTCCGATAAATCGACGGCGTCACGCCACCTTGCCGGCCTGACCGGCCAGCCAGACTGGGATTTGCCATGAGCGAGACGACGGATCGGGCCAGCGACACGGCCAGGCGGCGCAAGGCGCCGGCCAAGGGCGCCAAGGGCCGCGTCACCATGATCGATATCGCCAGGGCCGCCGGCTGCTCGCAGGCGACCGTGTCCTTCGTGCTCAACAATTCGCCAGGGATCAAGCTGTCGCAGCAGACCCGCGAACGGGTGATCGAGGCCGCACGGACGCTTGGCTACACCGCGCCCGCTTTCGAGGCGCTTCACCCGCCACTGCCGGCCTTCGAAGGGCTGGACGGGGTGATCGGCTTTGCCGTCGACCAGCTCGCCACCAGCCCCGAAGCCGTGGTCGCCATCGAGGGCGCGCGCCAGGCCTCGTGGAATGCCGGCAACGTGCTTCTGGTGGCGCAGACGCTGGGCGATTCCGTCATGGAGCCGCGCGCCATTTCAGCGCTGACCAAGCGGGGCATTTCGGCGCTGATCTACATGACCATCTTCACCCGCGAGATCACAGCGCCCGACTATCTCTACGGCCTCGACATCCCGGTGATCCTGCTCAACTGCTACACGGCGGACTACGCCTTCCCGTCCGTGGTGCCGAGCGAGATCGCCGGCGGCCAGAGCTCGACCCGCCATTTGATCAGCCACGGCCACCGCCGCATCGCCACCATCACCGGCGAGCCGTGGATGCAGGCGGCACAGGACCGGCTGAAGGGCTACCGCCGCGCGCTCGCCACGGCCGACATCCCGTTCGATCCCGAGCTGGTGGTCGAGGGCGACTGGTCGGCCAGCGCCGGCTATGCCGCCACCGTCAAGCTGCTGGCGCTCAGGGATAAGCCCACCGCCATCTTCTGCCAGAACGACCGCACCGCGATCGGCTGCTACGAAGCGCTGAAGGAAGCCGGCCTGCACATTCCGCAAGACATTTCCGTGGTCGGCTACGACGACGAGGAAATCGCCCGGCATCTGTTCCCGCCGCTGACCACCTCGATCCTGCCGCACATGGCGATGGGCCAATGGGCGATCGAACAGCTGGAAGCGCCGGCGGCGCCTGGACGGGGGCGGTATCCGATCACGAAGCTGGAGTGCCCGCTGGTGGAACGGGAGAGTGTGCGGGGGGTGGTAGGGTAACGCGACTCGGCGGGCCCGCGCTGGCTTACCTTCGACCGTTAGGGAAACCTGACCAGTGGGACGAAGAGCTGATGGCGGCAATGCAGACAATTCTTGCGCGGAAGGGGGTCAAGGTCGAAGCCCGAGACATTCATTCCATTGGTGCAACAGACCGGCACGGTTGCGAATTTGGGGTTGGACACGCCGTGCCGGCCAGTGCTGGACACCCCAGCCCGATTACGCTACCGGCACAACAGGAATCCAGCAATTAAGCCTGATGGTCTAGATCGCGAGTGCAGAGCCTGTTCTCGCGCTTCAGGGAGCCCTTTTACCACGGGCATTACTTCTCCTCCGGGTAGTCCAGCAGCTTCGCATGGCGATGCATTTCTTCGCACCCGTCCGACAAGGCCGGGCTTGAACCATTCCGCCTTGTCTTTCTTCAGGCCTTCGGCACTGGTCCGCTAACCTTGCCCTGCACGCGGTCCCACAGGCAGTTGCGTCTGCCGAACTTGAAATTGACGTTGGCGGTGCCGACTTGCGGAATCGGCTGTCGTTTCCTGGAGAAAGCAAAAAGCCCGCCACCTTTCGGCAGCGGGCTTTCCAAAACTGTAACTCTCGTGGTTAATCGATAATCCCGGATGAGCTGGGCGAAGCCGTCACTGACGACAGTCGCTCACGCTTCGTGAAAACGGGCTTCTGATAGATTTTCTTCATCGACATTCCCCTTTGCCAATAATGTGTCACTCTTTGCCTTCCGCCGGGCAGCGTGTCAATCGCGCAACAAAATGCCGCCACCTTTCGGCAGCAGGCCGGTCACGGCGGTATGTCGATGGCCATCACCGCCTCCACGGAAGGAACGCTGATGGCATTCCAACTTGCCCATCGTTTTCGGATGATTAACAAAAAGGGCAATTATGTAACTGACAAACCCGGCTCTTATTGGCGCTGGCTGTCAGGAAAGATCTGCCTGCGCCTTGCCCTTGCCGATAACCTTTGCTTGCCTACTGTCCCGACCATGAGAGGAGGCAAACATGGAACGGCTTTACCCGGTAGCTCTCGTGACGCTGTTTTGTAGCTTGATGATATTCGGAATGGCGGTGACGGTCGCGAGAACCCACAAGAAGACTGGCATACTGGCGCCCGCAATGACCGGCGACCCGCTCCTTGAACGAACCATCCGGGCACATGCCAACGCGGTGGAATGGTTTCCTATCTTTATGCCGTCGATGTGGCTGTTCGCGATCTACTGGAATGCCGCGTGGGCTTCCGGCCTTGGGCTGCTCTGGATGATAGGTCGGATTGCATATTTCGTAGGGTATCGCACCGCGCCCTTGAAGCGCTATCCCGGCTTCTTCGTCCAGTCGATTGCAGCCTTCGCGCTGCTTTTTGGCGCTCTGGGCCGGATCATCTATCTGATGCTCTAGGCGCTCCCCAGCCGCGGGAGAACGGCACGGTACCTCATAAGCGGAGATAGGGCGCACTCCCTCCGATCGGTGTCGGGTCGGTAACATTGCTGGACGCGTTCGAGGGGCGCCAAATGCTCATCGCCTACTATTACATGTGGTTCGACGGCCGGCCGGCAGCCGAGCAATGAGGGGTGCACCTTCTTCACGACGCAGGTGGCCCATTCGCGGGCTCGCGACACCCTCGCCGCCGAACGCTGGCGGTTGCCCTGGCTGGCGGTTGAGAAGAATTATGCCTTTGAAGGGCTGAAGGGCCGCGTGAGCCTGCTCGACCGCAAAGCTGCCCACGACAAACGCAGTGCCCCGAAACGGTCCCTACACGATCGGACTGCATGGAGTTTGGACCCCTGAGGAAGCGGGCGCGAGGCGAAAGTCCTGCTGGGTCAGGTCGCCAGAGGCGGCAACCCCGCCGAGGAGCGCAAGCTCGATCGCGAGGCGATCACCGTCAAGGAACTCTGCACCCGTTACCTCGAAGATCTCAAGAATGGGCTCGTGCTCGGCAAACGAGGACGGCCAAAGAAGCCCACGACAATCTCCACCGATGTCGGGCGCGTCGAGCGCCACATCGTTCCGCTACTGGGCAGTCGACGGGTGCGGGATTTGGCCAAGTCCGACGTAACCCAAGCCATGAAGGACATCATGGCGGGCAAGACACGTGCGAACGTCAAGACGGACAAATTGCGTGGCCGAGCAATCGTGCGCGGCGGAGCCGGCACGGCAGCTCGAACGATCGGTCTCTTCGGCGGCATTCTCAGCTATGCGGTTGAACTCGGCATCATCGAGCAGAATCCCGTGCATGGCGTTCGCAAGCCGAAGGACAAGATAAACGCCCGACGCCTGAGCGAGCAGGAGTATCGCACGCTCGGCGATATTCTGAAGAAGGCGGTCGAGGACGGGCAATATGAGACCACCGCGGAAATGATCCGGGTGATCGCCTTAACGGGATGCCGACGCAGCGAGGTTATCGGACTACGATGCGGCGAAATCGATGTTGAGGGCAGTTGCCTGCGCCTGACCGACAGCAAGGAGGGAGCCTCGGTGCGTCCGATCGGTCTGCCGGTCCTGGAATACCTTGAGGATCGCCGCGAAGAGGAACAGCGTGCCGAAGACTATGTCTTTCCCGGCTGGGAGGATGACACGGCATTCGGGAGCTTCCCCAGGCACTGGACGAAGCTACTCGAGAAGACCGACCTGGCCGGCATCACACCCCACGTTCTGCGGCACAGCTTCGCCAGCATTGCCAATGACCTAGGCTTCACCGAGGCGACGATCGCCGCCTTGGTCGGTCATGCCCGAGGGACGGTGACTAGCCGTTACATTCACAGCCACACCTCCTATGCGCTCGATCGGGATTCCAGGAAGTCAGCGCTTGCGCATTTTCTGGGACAGACCACAGCCGTGGAGGAAGGTGTTTGTGACGCGGCATAAGCCCGCGTGCTTCAGCGCATCCTGCCGATCTTCTTGCGCAGCCAGCCGGAGCCAATTTCGGCCAGCAGGACGAGCGCGACGATGACCAGCAGAATGGCGGCGACGCGCGTGCTTTCCATCTGCTGGGTTGTGCGCTTGAGGTACCAGCCCATGCCGCCGCCGCCGAAGAATCCCACCACCGTGGCGGCACGGAAGGCGACATCCCAGGTGTAGATGGCGATGCCGGTGAAGGCGACACGGATCTGCGGGATGACGGCGTATTGGAATACCTGCAGCGGGCTGGCGCCAACGGAGCGCAGGGCATCGACTGGGCCCATGTCGATCGCCTCCAGTTCGTCGGAAAACAGCTTGCCGGCAAACCCTATGCAGAACACGGTGAGCGCCAGCGTGCCAGCCAGCATACCGAAGCCGAGCACGGTGACGAAGAGGATCGTCCAGATCGTCTCGTGGATTGAACGGCTAGCCATGATGGCGAAGCGGCCGAACGGATAGGCGATACGTTTCGAGACAGTGATGTTGCGTGCCGCGAGCCATGCCAGCGGGACCGAGCAGACGACACCGAAGAAGCCGCCGAGCAGCGACATTTCCAGTGTGCGAATGACTGATTGCACGAATTCACCATCCGAGATGTAGCCGATATCCGGGGGAAAATAGCGAGTGGCGAGAATCTGCGCGAGGCGGGGGAATGCGCCAAAAATGCGCGAAAGGTCGATGTTGAGGAAGGCGATCGACCAGCCGAGGAAGGCAAGGATCGCCAGGACGACCGCAAAGCGGATGGTCGATTCCGGGTGCCGATAGCGCGACCATTCACGCTTTGGCGCCGGGATGGAGCGGATGTCGGCAGCGGTCATGGACATCTTAACTCCTCAGATCACAGCTTTGCGGGCGTAGTGGGAGACGATCTCGCCGATGGCGATCAGCACCAGCACCGCCAGAACGACAAGCGTCACGCCGCCATAGTTGAACATCGCCATCTGGCGGAAGAAGACGAGGCCAAGCCCGCCTGCTCCGACCAGACCCATGATGGCCGAGCGGCGGATGTTGATATCCCACTCGAAGATGATGGTGCCGATGATGACCGGCAGGATCTGCGGCACGATGCCGTAATACATGACCTGGAACTGGCTGCCGCCGACCGCTCGGATCGCCTCGACCGGCTTGGGGTCGATGTTCTCGATCGCCTCGGCGATGATCTTGGAGATGAAGCCGATCGAGCGCATGGCGACAGCCAGGATGCCCGGCAGTGCGCCGAGCCCAACGGCGCCAACGAACAGCAGCGCCCAGATGATCTCGTGGATCGAGCGGCTAAGCACCATCAGCAGGCGGCCGATCGGATACGAGATGTATCTGTTCGGCGTCACATTGGCGGCGCCGAACCAGGCGACCGGCAGCGAGAAAACACAGCCAAGGATGGTGCCGAGTGTCGCCATCATCAGCGTTTCAAGCGCCGGCACGACGAGCTTGGGCAGCAGCGACCAGTCGATCTGCAGGAACCGCGCCAGCGTACCGCCGATGCCCAGCGTGCCGCCCATACGCGCCCAGTCGGTATCGACCATGATGGTGTCCCAGAAGCACCAGGCGAGAAGGCCGGCGCCGCCGGCGACGAGCAGCCAGTTGTTGACGCGGCGGCTGCGCTTGTGGGCACGCCAGGCATCGAACCCGTGCTCGGAAACCGGCGTGGCGATGCTCATCACAGCACCTCCATGGCGTAGATCTCGTCGAGGTCCTGCTTGCGCATGCCTTTCGCCGGGCCGTCGAATTTCTTACAGCCGTCCTGCATGCCGATGATGCGGTTGCAGGTTTCGAGCGCCAGTTGCACATCGTGGATATTGCACAGCACCGGTATCTTGAACTCGCTGGCTAGCTCACGAATTAGGCCCATGACATCGCGCGATATTTTGGGGTCGAGCGCCGAAGTCGGCTCGTCAAGCAGCAGGATCTCCGGCTTCTGCATCAGTGCGCGGGCGATGCCGACACGCTGGCGCTGGCCGCCGGATAAGGCGTCGGCGCGCTTGTCGACATGATCCTGAAGGCCGACGCGTTCGAGCAGATGCAGTGCCCCGTCGATGTCGTCCTTGGGGAACGCCTTGAAGAAGCTGCGGACGGGACCCGTGTAGCCGAGCCGGCCGGACAGCACGTTGTCCATTACCGACATGCGGTTCACCAGGTTGAATTCCTGGAAGATCATGCCGATGCGGCGACGCAGACGGCGCAGATCGCCGCCATCGAGTTGCCGAACCGGCTGGCCGAACAAAACAATGTCGCCCTCGGTCGGCTCGACCAGTCGGTTGATGCAGCGGATCAGGGTGGACTTTCCAGCGCCGCTTGGCCCAATGACCGCGCAGAAATCATCGCAGCCGACCTCGAAATCGATACCTTTCAGGATCTGGGGTCCATTCGCCCCATACCTGACCTTGAGACCACGCACTTCGAGGATCGACATGGCGTCCGCCCGGTTGACCGCAGGGCCGCGCGGTGCGCGGCCCTCGGCTATCATGGTTTCGTGTCTCACTTGCCGGCGGCCTTCTCGGCTTCGACGAACTTGCGAATGATATCGTAATCGCTGTCCTTCATCGCCACGAATTTGGTCGAATGGATGCCGTCGAAGAAAGGCTTGGAGGCCGGATCCTCGTTCAGAGTCAGGAAGGCGTCGCGGATCTGAGCCTTGAGCGGCTCGCACAGCTTGCCGTCGTAGACCATCGGGTCCTGCGGGATGAGATCCGACGTCCACAACACCTTGTAGTCTTCCGGTTTGGCCAGACCCCGGTCGATGACATTGTCAAGCCGGTGCGTGGCGACGAAAGCGGCGTCGACGCGACCTTCCTCGACCGCGAGTGCCGACTGGTCGTGCCCCCCGGTGTAGACCACTTTCGAAAAATACTTCTCGAGGTCTGGACCGACTCCGACCTTTTCGCCAAATACCATGCGCGGCAGAAGGTTACCGGAGGTGCTGGCCGGATCTGCGAGGCCAAGAACGCTGCCCTTCAGACTTTCGATGCTGTCGAACTTGGAACCGGTCTTGACCACGAGGACGGCACGGTAGCCCGGGCCTTCCTCCTGGAAATGTCCCTTGGCCTTCGTATAGGTGGCGAAGACTTCGAGCGCCGGATCCTTTTCCTTGGCCAGGACATAGGAATTTGGCCCGTGCACACCAATCTGCACCCAGCCGTTGACCATGCCTTCGATCACCGAGGCGTAGGATGTCGGCATGAAGAATTCGACGCTCTTGCCGGTCTTTTCCTTCAACTTGTCGATCAGGGGCTTGTAGATATCGAGTTCCTGCGTCGTCTCCTCGGTCGGGATGATCGAGAACACCAGCGAATCCGGATTCTTGCACTCCTCGGCGGCTTGAGCACCGGCGTTGTATGCAATGAGAGCGCCTACCGTCATCAGGCTGGCGATTGTGCGTTTGAAAATGGTCATAAGTTCCTCCCTTTTGAACCTTTTCGACGAGGTGACGCGCAGGGGACACCCGCACGCACTACCCCGAAACTTCCGTTATGCGACAGTCATGCGAAGCTTCTCGTTGGTGTCGGCGGCTGCAAGGATGCTCTCTTTTTTGCCGATGAAATTCTGGCCGCGCTCGCCGTCAAAGGCGATGTCGATCAACTCGCGCCATTCGGCGTCGTCAATGCCGTAGTGGCGGTAGTCGGTGGCGACGCCGAGCTTGCTGAGGAACGTCGTCAGCCCGTCGGCGGCGGCGCGTGCTTCCTCGCCGAAGATCGCCTTGAGACCCTCCGCGCAGATGCCGCCCTCCCCGGCGACGCTGCGGATGATCATCGGCAGTGAGAACGAACAGGCGATGCCGTGCGGCACGCCATGGCGCAGCGTGATCGGATAGGACAGCGAATGCGCGATCGCGGTCTTGGTGTTGGAAAAGGCAAATCCCGCAAGCGTGGCAGCGCGCGCCATGCGTTCTCTCAGTGCGGGATTGCGCAGGTCGTCGGCGAGCAACGGCAAGGTGGCGAGGACACCACGCGCGGCTGCGATTGCATGCGCCATCGAGACGGGGTTGGCGCTGCGGTTCCAAAGGCTTTCCAGCGAATGCGACAGCGCGTCGAGACCGGTCTGGATGGTCAGATCACGCGGCTTGCCGAGCATCAGATCGGGATCGACCAGGGACAACTCCGGATAGAGGCCGAGATGCGCGAGCGAGAACTTCACGCCGCCCGCATTGTCCCATACCGTGCCCCAGCAGGTGACCTCACTTCCGGTTCCAGCGGTCGTCGGCACCGCTATCAGCGGCCAGGGGCTGATCGTCTCGGCGCCGGCCCGCTTCTTGAGATAGGCATCCATGACGGCAAAATCGCCACGCGCCGCCGCGAAGACCTTGGCCGAGTCGATGACCGAACCGCCGCCGAGTGCGACGACCACTTCCGGCTCGGCGCCGAGACCGGCGAAACGCGCTGTCTGTGGCTCGAGTTGTGCGATGTCGGGATTGGGAGCGATGTCGTCGATGACCAGGACCGGCTTGCCCGCCTTGGCTTCGAGTTCGGCCGAGAGCGTGCGGAAATAGGGTTCGCCGTAGGTGACAAGGGCGTAGCGGCGACCGCCAATGGCGTCCGACAGCCGGGAAAAGCTGCCCCGGCCAAAGCGAACGTCAACGGGATTACGATATGACCACACGGCAG
Source organism: Mesorhizobium sp. AD1-1 (assembly GCF_020164655.1). Classification (NCBI taxonomy): domain Bacteria; kingdom Pseudomonadati; phylum Pseudomonadota; class Alphaproteobacteria; order Hyphomicrobiales; family Phyllobacteriaceae; genus Mesorhizobium; species Mesorhizobium sp. AD1-1. The sequence continues at coordinate 4,181 of NZ_JAIUGP010000001.1, read as the reverse complement.
AATTCCTGTCCTGATATTGTTAGGCAGGCGAACTCTGTCGAACTTTCGATCCATTGACTAATACAAATTTATCTCGTTTATCATAGGCTGTGGCTATAGCATTCACCCAACTCAGGTCATTCCATGCGGTTGCCGAAAATCGCGGCTTCACGGCTGGAGCCGATGCGTTGCACATCAGCCAACCGACAGTCACTACGCAGGTCAAGGAACTGGAAGAGCGTTACGGCGTCGAACTCCTTGTGCGGCGCGGCAGGCGTGTCGAACTGAGTGAAACCGGCGCTGCGTTGTTTGATATCAGCCGGCGCATCATGAGCCTGCATGAGGAGGCCGAGGAGCTTCTACTCAGCAGCGGACGGCTGACCACCGGTCAATTGCGGCTCGCCGCCGTCGGGCCTTTCCACGCCACCGAGATGGTGGCACGCTTCCTTGCGAAATATCCGGCGATCAAGGTGAGCATGCTGCTCGGCAACTCGGATCAGACTTTGCAACGGATTCTCGAATTGGAGTCCGACGTCGCCATCCTCGCTCACGTCGTCGACGATCCGCGCGTCTATTCGGTTCCCTTCAGCACCCACGACGTCGTGGTTTTCGTGAACACGGACCATCCCTGGCACGGGCGCGAAAATGTCGCTATCGGCGAGCTGGCGGACCAGCCGCTGATCCTGCGCGAAACCGGCTCGACAACGCGGCGCGCCTTCGAGCGCGCGGCGGAGAGAGCAAATGTCGTCATCAAGCCGCTGCTGGAGATCGGCAGTCGCGAAGGCGTCTGGAAGGCCGTCGAAATGGGGCTGGGCATCGGTGTCGTTGCCGATTTCGAGTTCGTCGCCCATCCCCGTCTTCGCACGATCCGGATCGGCGACGCCACAGTGCAGACCGAGTATCGGCTTGCCTGTCTCATGGAGCGAAGGCATTCGCCCAAGATCGAGGCGTTCATGCAGTCGGTGCTTATTAAAAGTAGCCGGGCCGTCCCCCATCCATAGGTCTGGCCTATGGTTTCATTGAAACTATCAAATTGACGAATAGCCGGATCGGACTATGACCTTCCCTGTCGAAGGGAGCCGACTATGCATTTTTCGGTCATTCTGTTGCATCTGGCCGGCGCCACCATGCTTCTGTTGTTTGCCGTGCACACGGTGCGCACCGGCATGGAGCGCGCTTATGGCGACACGCTCCGAACCCTGCTGAGAGAAGCCAAGCGCGGCCGGATCAAGGCGACAGTTGGCGGATTGGCGATGGCAGTGTTGCTGCAGAGTTCCACCGCCGTAGCCATGCTTGCCTGCGGTTTCGCCGCCAGCGGCGTGCTGGCGCTTTCGACCGGCCTTGCGCTGCTGCTCGGCGCCGATCTCGGCTCGGCGCTCGTGGTGCGCATCCTGTCCTTCGATCTCAGTTGGCTGGCACCGGTCTGCCTGTTTGTCGGCGGCGTGATGCACCTGAAATTCTCGGGCCAGAAAGTTCGGGAAACCGGCCGCATGGTGCTCGGCGTCGGCTTCGTGCTTTTGTCACTGCAGCTCATCGGCGCCGCCACCGGCCCCCTGCGCAACGGCGCCATGCTGCCGTCTTTGTCGGGCTATCTTGCCGACGACTATCTGACCGCGTTTTTGATCGGTGCGGTGTTCACCTGGCTGGTCCATTCCAGCGTCGCGGCGATCCTGATGGTGGTCGCCTTCGTCGCGCAAGGCTTGCTGCCGCTGGAGGCTGGTGTGCCGCTTATATTGGGTGCCAATCTCGGCGGCGGCCTCATCGCATTCTGGCTGTCGCGCGGCATGCCTGTCGCCGCCCAGCGCATTCCGGTCGGCAATCTGATCTTCCGTGCGACGGGGGCTGTCGTCGGACTCATTGCAATCGAGACGGTTGGCCTTCCGGTTTCGGCGCTAGGCACCAATCCCGGTGCCGCTCTGGTCAATTTCCATCTCTGTTTCAATGCCGCTCTGGTTGTCGCCAGCCTACCGTTCTGCGGCGCGATGGACAAATTGATCCGACGCCTGCTCCCCGATGCTCCGGACAAGCAGACCGAGAACGATCTGCTCAAACACCGCAGCAGCGCGCTCGACAAGAGCGTGGTCGACACGCCAAGACTTGCGCTGGCCAGCGCGACGCGCGAGTTGCTGCGCATGGGCGAACTGGTCGAGATCATTGTGCGCCCGGTGATGGATCTGTTGCGCACCGGCGCGGCTGCCGAGATCGCGCAGGTCCGTGACGTCGACGAGGCGGTCAATCAGGCTCACACCGACATCAAGCTCTACCTGGCGGAAGTCAATCGGGGAGAGATGACTGCCGGAGAGGCGCGACGCAGCATCGAACTCACCGACTTCGCCATCAATCTCGAACATGCCGGCGACATAATAGCCAAGAACCTTCTGGTGCTGGCGGCCGAGCGCGCGGAAAGCCAAATGCGCTTTTCCAATGAAGGCTGGACCGAACTCACCGAATTGCATGGGCGGCTGATGGAGAACATGCATCTGGCCCTCAACGTGCTCGTATCGCAGGACCTGTCGTCGGCCCGCCAGCTTGTCGTCGAGAAGGAAAAGATGCGTACGCTCGAACGCCGCAGCCATGACCGCCACCTGAAGCGGCTGCAATCGGGAACACCCGAAAGCATCGAGACCAGCGGTTTGCATCTCGAATTCGCGCGCGGCTTGAAGGAGATCAATTCGCTGCTGGTGACCGTTGCCTACCCTATCCTGACCGAGAGTGGTGACCTTCTGCAAAGCAGGCTGGCGAAGGTCGGTCAGTCATAGCTTTTGTCTATGCTTTCAATTCAGAATAACGATTTTTAAAATAGATTGGAATGGTCCAAGACTGTCTCCGAAACCGAAACAAGGCGCAGCGGTCGGATACTTCCCATCCGCTCGAACCAGGGAAAGCTCCTGTGATGAACCAGATGTCTCCCATCAACGTCGCGGTCAACGGCCGCACCTATGCCTGGCCGCGCGTGCCGGCGATCGCCATCTGCCTTGACGGCTGCGAGCCGGCCTATCTCGACGAGGCGATCGAGGCCGGGCTGATGCCGGCTCTGGTCAGGATCAAAGAGAAGGGCACGGTGCGCTTTGCGCATTCGGTCATCCCGAGCTTCACCAACCCCAACAATCTGTCGATCGCCACCGGCCGGCCGCCGTCGGTGCATGGCATTTGCGGTAATTATCTCTATGAGCGCGAGACCGGCAAGGAAGTGATGATGAACGACCCGCGCTTCCTGCGCGCGCCGACCATCTTCCAGGCCTTCTACGATGCCGGCGCCAAGGTCGCCGTGGTCACCGCCAAGGACAAGCTGCGTGCCTTGCTTGGCAAGGGCCTCGCCTTCGATGAAGGCCGCGCGCTGTGCTTCTCGGCTGAAAAATCCGACACCACCAGCAAGGCCGAGCACGGCATCGACAATGCCTCGAAGCACTTTGGGCTGCCGGTGCCGGAGGTCTATTCGGCAGAATTGTCGGAGTTCGTCTTCGCCGCCGGCGTCCAGTTGCTGAAGGAATTCCGCCCCGACATCATGTACCTGACGACCACCGACTATGTGCAGCACAAATATGCGCCCGGCGTGCCGCAGGCCAACGCCTTCTACGAGATGTTCGACAAATACCTGACCGAGCTCGATGCGCTGGGCGCGGCGATCGTCGTGACCGCCGACCATGGCATGAAGCCCAAGCACAAGGCGGACGGTTCGCCTGATGTCGTCTATGTCCAGGACCTTCTCGACGAGTGGCTGGGCAAGGACGCCGCCCGCGTCATCCTGCCGATCACCGACCCCTATGTCGTGCATCATGGCGCGCTCGGCTCGTTTGCCACCGCCTATCTGCCTGATGGCGCAGACCAGGCCGGCATCATGGCGCGGTTGGCCAAGATCGATGGCATCATGCTGGTCGTCGACAGCCCGACCGCCTGCGAGCGCTTCGAACTGCCGGCCGATCGCATCGGCGACATCGTGCTGATCTCGACCGAGAACAAGACGATCGGCACCTCGGAACATCGCCATGACCTGGCGGCTCTGAACGAGCCGCTACGGTCGCATGGCGGGCTGACCGAGCAGGAGGTGCCGTTCATCGTCAATCGTGTGCTGCCGGAATTGCCGAACGAGCCGACGCTGCGCAATTTCGATGCCTTCTATTACGCGACGATGGCGGCGGCGCTGGCGGGCTGAGCCAATGTCGACCCCCACTCCGCCGAGCTACGCTCGGCACCTCTCCCCC